>DATEMS010000029.1:0-6232 GCA_035275465.1 Rhizomicrobium sp.
GGCTTTCGCGCTTCTGCCGCTATTGCCTTTGCTGGCGGCGGCGAAAGGCAAAGGCCCTGCGGCGTTACTGTCGCTGGTTCTGGCTATCGGGCTGGCCGTGGCGGCAGGCCTGCAGCCCGCTTACAGCGAAAAAGCACCGCAACGGCTCAATCTTCGCTATGTCGAAAGCGCGGGAAAAGCCTGGTGGCTGGCAGACCCGGTGCCGCGGCTTCCGCAAAGCCTGCGGGTCGCCGCGCAATTTTCACCGGCGCCACAGCGCATGGTGGAGACCGGCTATGTCGCCCCGGCAGGCGTGGCGCGATATCCCGCGCCATCGGCCTCTGTAACGCGGCTGGGCGATATCGTGACCCTGGATCTCAAGGCGGAAGGTGACGGCGTGGTCTTGGATGTTCCGGCGGATGCCAAGCTGCGGGCCGCCACGGTGGGCGGCATCACGCTTCTGGAAAATGAAAAGCGCACCGCCATCGTCTGCGGCACGCCCGATTGCGGCACTACGCGCATGATCCTGCGGTTGGGTTCGTCGCGGCCGGTCACGCTGGACGTGCGGGCCTATCGCTCCGGCTTGCCGCCGGAGGGGGCAAAGCTGCTTGCGGCGCGTGCTCCTCTCGCGGTGCCGTCTCAGGGCGGCGACCGCACCGTGCTGGCGGCCCAGATCGCGATACCGGCGCGTTAGAGCCGTTTTGGATTGAGATGATGCGGATGCTTCCCTCATCCTCACCATGGCCGGCCTCCGGCGCATAGCGACAGCGTATGCGCGCCATACAGAGCCGCAAACACGGTATTTGTTGTCCTGGATGGGCGGGTCAAGCCCGCCCATGGTGAGTGTAAAGGTTCATTTCAATTCCAAAAGGCTCTAATCGTGCTTTTGCGAAGCGGCGAAAGCGGTCTTCTGCTCCGGCGTCGCTTCCTTCTGGTATTTTGCCTTCCATTCTTCGGTCGGCATGCCATAGACCTGTTGGCGGGCCTGTTCTTTGTCGAGGCTGATGCCTTTTTCAGCCGCCGCCTCGCCAAACCAGTCGCCCAGGCAGTTGCGGCAGAAACCGGCGGTAATCATCATGTCGATATTCTGCACATCGGTGCGTTGGCGTAAGTGCGCCACCAACCGGCGGAACACGGCCGCTTCCAGCGATTCCTTGGTCTGGTTATTCATAGTGCCTCCTATTATTTGACCCCCATCCGTCACAACTCGGGTTTGCTCCGCAAACACCTCGTTGTGACACCTTCCCCTTCTTGTGCTTCGCACGAAGGGGGAAGGGATCTTTCGGCAGCGGATGGTCGCGCCGCGATGTGCGGCGCTCGAGATTGGCCTCCTGCTTTATCTGCCGGCGTCAAACGTCTACCGCTTCCCGCGCAAATTCTGCAGGAGCGTAGGCGCAAGCCGGAGCGACCAAAATAAGCGGTCGCTGCTCCGATTTCAAACGTCTACCGCCTCGCGTGCAAACTCGGCATTCTCTTGGATAAACTGGAAGCGTAGTTCCGGCTTCTTGCCCATCAGCCGCTCGAACAGGCTCTCGGTCTGCTTAATGTCGTCGCTGGGAATGTGAACCTGCAACAGGGTGCGATGACCCGGCCGCATGGTGGTTTCCTTGAGCTGTGCCGGCATCATTTCGCCCAGGCCCTTGAAGCGGGAGACTTCCACCTTGGCGCCGGCGCGGAATTCCTTTTTGAGAATCCGCTCGCGGTCGGCATCGTCGCGGGCATAGATGGTCTTGCCGCCCTGGGTGAGGCGATAGAGCGGCGGCATGGCGAGATAGAGATGCCCGCCGGCGATCAGCTCCGGCATTTCGCGATAGAAAAACGTCAGCAGCAGCGAGGCGATATGGGCGCCGTCGACATCGGCGTCGGTCATCACGATCACCCGCTCATAGCGCAATTGCTCTTCGCTGTATTTGGCGCCGGTGCCGCAGCCCAACGCCTGCACCAGGTCGCTGAGTTCCTGATTCTGTTGCAGCTTGCCCGCGGCGGCGGCGGCCACGTTCAGGATTTTGCCGCGCAGGGGCAGGATGGCCTGGGTGGCGCGGTCGCGCGCCTGCTTGGCGCTGCCGCCGGCGCTGTCGCCTTCCACCAGGAAAATTTCGGTGCCTATGGCTTCGTCGCGGCTACAGTCGGAGAGTTTGCCGGGCAGCCGCAGCTTGCGGGTCGCCGCCTTGCGGCTGACTTCCTTTTCCTGGCGGCGTTTCAGCCGGTCTTCGGCACAGTCGATCACAAAGCCCAGCAGCCTGTCGGCTTCCGCCGGGCTTTCCGCCAGCCAATGGTCGAAGTGATCGCGCACGACATTTTCCACCAGGCGCTGGGCATCGGGCGAGGACAGCTTGTCCTTGGTCTGGCCTTGAAATTCCGGCTCGCGGATAAAGACCGACAGCACCGCGCAGGCGGCATCCATCACATCCTCGGCGGTGATGAGGGCTGTCTTGCGGTTGTTCGCCCGCTCGCCATGGGCGCGCAGCGCCTTGGTCAGGGCATTGCGCAAACCTTGTTCATGGGTGCCGCCCGCAGGTGTGGGAATGGTGTTGCAATAGGTGCGGGTGAAAGCGTCGCGCGACGGCGCCCAGGTGACCGCCCATTCCACCGCGCCGCGGCCATCTTTGTTCTCGGTGCGCCCCGAAAAATCGCGCGGCGTCACGGTCTGGGCCTTGCCGACTTCGCTCTTCAGGAAATCCAGCAAGCCGCCGGGGAATTTCAGCACATCTTCGGCCGGGGTTTCGTCCTGGATCAGAGAAGGATCGCAGGACCAGCGGATCTCCACCCCCCGGAACAGATAGGCCTTGGACTTGGCCATGCGGTGCAAGCGGGCGGGCGAGAATTGGGCGTCCGCGAAAATCTTCACATCGGGCTTGAAGGTGGTGATGGTGCCGCGGCGGTTGACCGCGCCCAGATCCTTCAATTTTCCGATCGCATGGCCGCGTTCGAACCGCATCTTATGCGCGTGCTTGTCGCGCGCCACTTCCACGTCCATCCATTCCGACAAGGCATTGACCACCGAGGCGCCCACGCCATGCAGGCCGCCGCTGGTGTCATAGGCCTTGCCGTCGAACTTTCCGCCGGCATGCAGGGTGGTCATGATCACTTCCAGCGCCGATTTGTTCTTGAATTTTGGATGCGGGTCCACCGGGATGCCGCGGCCATTGTCGCGCACCGACAGGACATTGCCCGCCTTGAGTTCCAGCTCGATGCGGGTGGCATGTCCGGCCACCGCTTCGTCCATGGAATTGTCGATGATTTCCGCCGCCAGATGGTGCAGCGCGTTAACGTCGGTGCCGCCGATATACATGCCGGGGCGGCGGCGCACGGGTTCCAGCCCCTCCAGTACCTCGATGTCCTTGGCGGTATAGGCCTTGGATGAGGAGGAAGAGTTGTCGAACAGGTCGGGGTTGTTTTTGGCCATGGCGGAATTGATGACATTTCAGGGTGAACGGAATATCCGGCGAAAAGCGCGAATCGGGCGTTTTTCACCCCTGTTTTACTTTTCCTCAACCATGAAAAGCGAGCCCAAAGGAGGGCAAGTGAAAATACGGGCCCCAAGCCTTTGTTAAGAGCCGCCCGCCATAATGGCCCGGTAAAGGAAAAGGTTTTCTTGCGTGTCGATTTTTCGGATTCTCGCGGAAGGCCAGGAAAGCGAGCCGCGCGTCTTGAAGGCGCAGCTCTCCTTGGCCGCTGCCACGGCGCGCAATACCTGCGTGATCGCGCCGATCTGGGCCGCCGCCGCCGCCATTCTCTGCTCCACCGGAACTTTCGGTAATGTCAGCTTTGCGTCCACGCTGTTTCTACCTTTGATGGTGGCCGCAGCCATGGGCGCCAGCGCCCTGATGGCGACGGCGTATCAAAATTACAGCGACAACGAAGAGGAGACGAATTCCTGGCTGCACGGTTTTGTCGCGATCCAGGCTTTGAGCAGCGCCGCCTGGGGCTTGATGGCCTGGCTGTGCTGGGAACCAGGCAATGCCCTCAACCACATGTTCCTGGCGGCCTGCGTGATGGCCGTGATCGCCAGCCTGGTGGTGGCGCGCGGCAGCAACATCAAGATGTATGTCGCCAACCTGTTGCCGTTGGCGCTGATGACCTCGGCGCGCTTCCTACTGGGCGATTCCGTCACCGATATGGTGATGGGAGGGCTGGCACCGTTCGTTGCGTTCCAGATGTGGTACACCGGCCGGCCGCTGGTGCTGCGCATGGGCGAGGACGCCCGCCTGCGTTTCGAGGTCGAGGATCTGGCCGGCGAACTCAAGGATGCCCGCGACGAAGCCCTCAAGAAGCGATTCGAGGCGGAGACCGCCAATGCCTCCAAGACCGCCTTCCTGGCCAATATGAGCCATGAGCTGCGCACGCCGCTCAACGCCATCCTGGGATTTTCGGAAATCATCTCCCAGGAATGTTTCGGCCCCGTAGGCTCCGACCGCTATCGCGATTATGCCAAGGACATCCATTCCTCGGGCGCGCATCTCCTGTCCCTGATCAATGATCTGCTGGACGTGGCCAAGATCGAAGCCGGGCGCATGGATATCGCGCCCTATCCGCTGGAGGCGGGCCGGGTGTTCGACATCGCGCTGAAGCTGATCAACACCAAGGCGCGCGAAAAAGACCAGGTCCTGTCGATCAAGGTCGAGCCGTCGGCGCCGCCGCTATGGGCCGATGAGCGGGCGGTTAAGCAAATCCTGATCAACCTGGTTTCCAATGCCGTGAAATTCACCCCCATGGGCGGACGCATCGATGTGGTGGGCGGGCGCGCCAAAAACGGCGATTTCCAAATCATGGTGCGCGACAACGGCCCAGGCATCCCGCCGGAAAAGATGGATATGGTTTTCAAACCCTTCAGCCAGGTGGATAATCGCTTCGACCGTCAAGCGGGCGGCACCGGTCTGGGTTTGGCGCTGGTGCGCGGCTTGGCTGAACTGCATGGCGGCGCGGCCTGGATGGAAAGCGAATATGGCAAGGGTTGTTCGGTGTTCGTGACCTTGCCAGTCAAGCAGCAAGCGGCCGTCGAAGCGGCTTAAGGCCTAAAGGGTCGAGGACACTGGATATGGCACGCCGAAAGCGAAAGCAGACGATCAAAATCGATGTGCTGTTGCCGGTCGTAGCACTTCTTCATTTCGGTGACTTGCAAAGGATAGACGCGATCATTCTGGATCGTGTCTAATAAATCCGCCCGCGCTCAAATCTGCTCACAAATTACCTCTCCCCTTGAGGGAGAGGACGCAAAATCTTGCACTTGGCGAAGCGCAAGCGAAGCCAAGTGCTTAGATTTTGCTGGTGAGGGGTGCGTTCATGCGCTCAACTCACCCCCTCACCTGAAAAATCAATGGGTTGAGCGTCGCTATCGCTCCGCTAACCCAATGATTTTTCTTCCTCTCCCTCAAGGGGAGAGGAAGTGGTTACCAAAGAAAAAGGCCGGGCTTTCGCCCGGCCTTTCTGTTTTCGACGGTCTTTGTCTCAGACCGAATAGTACATCTTGAACTCGACCGGGTGAGGCGTGTGCTCGAAGGCATACACTTCTTCCATCTTGAGCTCGATATAGCTGTCGATGAAGTCCTGGCTGAACACGCCGCCCTTCTTGAGGAAGTCGTGGTCGGCCTTCAGGCTGTCCAGGGCTTCGCGCAAGCTGCCGCAGACCTGGGGAACCTTGGCCAGTTCTTCCGGCGGCAGGGCATAGAGATCCTTGTCCATCGGGCCGCCCGGATGGATCTTGTTCTCGATCCCGTCCAGACCCGCCATCAGCATCGCGGCATAGGCGAGATAGGGGTTCGCGCCCGGATCGGGGAAGCGGACCTCGACGCGCTTGCCCTTGGGCGAAGGCGAGAAGGGAATACGGCAGGAGGCCGAACGGTTGCGGGCCGAATAGGCCAGCAGCACCGGCGCTTCAAAGCCCGGGATCAGGCGCTTGTAGCTGTTGGTCAGCGGGTTGGTGAAAGCGTTGATCGCCTTGGCGTGCTTGATAATGCCGCCGATGTAATAGAGGCAGGTGTCCGACAGGTCGGCATAGCCCGAACCGGCGAACAGGGGCTTGCCGCCCTTCCAGATCGACTGGTGCACATGCATGCCTGAGCCATTGTCGCCATAGACCGGCTTGGGCATGAAGGTCGCGGTCTTGCCATAGGCCTGGGCGACCTGGTGGATCACATACTTGTAGATCTGCATGTAATCGCCGCACTTGGTCAGGGTGTTGAACTTGAAACCAAGTTCATGCTGCGCGCTGGCGACTTCGTGATGGTGCTTTTCCGGGTTGATGCCCATGTCG
>DATEMS010000030.1:0-154909 GCA_035275465.1 Rhizomicrobium sp.
TGGGTGGTGGATGGCGTCACCCAGGCGCCGGGCACGGTGGTGGAGATCACCGCCGCCCAACTGGGCACCACCAGCTTCGTCACCGGAACCCTCGGCGACGATCTGCAAGTGCGCGCCTTTGACGGCCTCTCCTGGACCGCCTCCGACACCGCCCCCTGGGCGCCCTTCCATGTCAATGTGTAGCGGGGCGCGAGTGCGCGTCTAAGGAGACGAGGAACCCGCAGGTTCCAGGCAAAGGATGTTGGCTTCCGCCGAATTTACCTAACCTCCTGAAAAGTATATAATATCCTGCACAAAATCGGCTGCGCGCTCTGTTCTATCGAGCGCGAGCGCGGTAGAAATGCGAACGGGGCATTGAGGGCAGCATGACAGACCAACAACTCTTCTCCGACGGTGTCGGCCAAATCACAGTGATCGGCGGCGCGGTGAGGCTGGATTTTGTGACCTACTCCGCCACGGAGAAGGACGCCAAAGGACAGCCGGCGGCTGTTTTTGCGCAGCGCGTCATCATGAGCTTGGACGGCTTCATGAACTCCGCCGCGAAAATCCAGGAAGCCGCGCAGGCCATTACAAAATTGGCGCAACAGTCCCGCGAGAAGCCATCCGTCGCGTCCGCAATGCCGGTCAATGTGGCGGCTGAGTCTGTGCCGCCCAAGCAATTGTTTCCCTGAATGTCGGCCGGGACAGACAGTCCATTGGATGCCGCCGCCGATCAGGCAAACGCCGCCGAGACCGGGGAGGCAGGCACCGTCTCAAATTGCGAACAGACCGGCATCAAGGCGCTTGCCGCCGTGGCACGGTATATGGGCCTGGATTGGAGCCTGGTGCGCCTGCTGCATGTGTATGGCAAGGAGCGCGAGCCTGATGCCGCCGAACTGGTGCGCATCGCACAAGCCGAAGGCCTGAAGGCCAGCATTCAACATACCGATTGGGCCCGGCTGGAGCGTTTCCAGAAACTGACGCCCTTTTTGGTGCGGCTGGATAACGGCGGTTATTTCGTGGTTCTCAAGGTCGGCGCCGCCCCGCAAGACACGAATGGCAGCGAGCAGATCGTTCTGTTCAACCCGCGCGTGCCGGAAGCCAATCTGTTTCCCGTCTCGCGGCAGGATTTTCTCAGTCATTGGACCGGCGAAGTCATACTGCTCAAGCGCAGCTATAAACTCGACGATGCGAACCGTCCCTTCGGATTGGGCTGGTTTGTGCCGGAAATCTGGCGTCAGCGGGCATTGTTGCGCAATGTCGCGATCGCCGCTCTTGCCATGCATGTTTTGGCGCTAGCGGTTCCCATCTTCTTTCAGATCGTCATAGATCGTGTCTTGATCTATCTGAGCATCTCGACTTTGGTGGTGATCAGCATAGGCGTGGTGCTGGCCATCCTGTTTGACGCTGTCTTCAACTGGCTGCGCGGCTATTTCGTGCTGCGCACGGCCAGCCGGATCGATATCCGGCTGGTGCGCACCACATTCCGCCATCTGATGTCTTTGCCGATCAGTTTCTTCGAAACCTCGCGCGCCGGCGTCGTGACCAAGCATATGCAGCAGGGCACCACAATCCGGGAATTCCTCACCGGCCGCCTGCTCACGACACTGCTCGATTTCCCCGCATTGATCGTGTTCTTGCCGTTCATGGCCTGGTACAGCGCCACGCTCACCCTGGTTGTTATCATGGTGACGTTGCTGCTGGGGGGTGTCATTGCGGTGATGTTGGGGCCCTATCGCCGCCGCCTGCGCGATCTTTATCGCGCCGAGGCCCAGCGCCAGTCGCTGCTGGTGGAAAGCGTGCATGGCATGCGCACCGTCAAGTCCCTCAACCTCGAGCCGCGGCGCGAGGAAACCTGGGATAACGCGGCCGCGGAAGCGGTGCGCACCTATGTCCAGGTGGGCAAGATATCGCTGGCGGCAACAACCTTCTCGCAATTCATCGAAAAGGTTTTGTCGGTCAGCATCGTGATCGTAGGCGCCTTTCTGGTGTTCGAAGGAAAATTGAGCGTCGGGGGGCTGGTTGCATTCAATATGCTGTCGTCGCGGGTGGTAAGCCCCGTGCTTCAAATGATCGGGTTGCTGAACAGTTATCAGGAAACCATGATGTCGGTCGAAATGCTCGGCGAGGTGATGAACCGGCCCGCCGAGAATAACGGCCGGCGCGGCCTGACCCCGCCTCTGTCCGGGGATATAGAGTTCGACCATGTGACATTCCGTTATCCCGGAACGGAGAAGCCGGCGTTGCGCGATGTTTCGCTGCGGATAGTCGCCGGCGGCATGGTGGGGGTTGTCGGTCGCAGCGGTTCGGGTAAGACGACACTGTCCGCGCTCCTGCAAGGCCTGTATTATGCTGGCGAAGGTAATATCCGCATCGATGGCCATAATCTGCGCGATATCGATTTGCCTTATCTGCGCAGCCAAAGCGGCGTGGTGCCGCAAGAGCCGTTCTTGTTCCGGGGCTCGGTCAAAGACAATATCCGCATGGGTCTGCCAACGGCGAGTTTCGAAGAGGTGGTCCGTGCGGCCCGGCTCGCCGGCGCCGATGAATTCATTCAAGACTTGCCGCAGCGCTACGACACGGAGTTGGAGGAAGGCGCGGTCAATCTGTCAGGTGGCCAGAAACAGCGTTTGTCGATTGCGCGGGCGCTGTTGCGCCACCCTCGCATCATCATATTCGACGAAGCCACCAGCGCACTGGACCCGGAAAGCGAAGCGGTGGTGGTTCGCAATCTCAGGCAAATTGCCAAGGGCCGCACCACCATCGTCATCTCCCATAGATTGCAAACCGTGCGCGACGCCGACGCCATCATCGTGCTCGACAGCGGGACGGTTATCGATACGGGGACGCACGCCCAGTTGTTGGAGCGCAATTTCGTCTATCGCCAATTGTGGTCGCAGCAACACGCCAAGCCCGCATGATTACGATCTCCCATCTTCGCGATCATCTGGACAGGCTGGGCGGCGGTGCGCGGCGGCGCTGGCAGGCGCTTGGCCGTTGGGTGGACGAGCGTTTGGGTCGTGAGGAATTCGCGCGGCTCGATCCGGTCTCACAAGGGTTTAAGCCGGATGCGGTCGCGATCGAGGAAGCGCCGGTGTCCCTGTCCGCGAATGTCGCGCTCTATACTGCGCTGACTCTACTGGTGGTGGCTATCTTATGGTCGATCTTTGGATATGTGGACCGGATCGTGGTTGCGCCCGGCAAGGTCGCCACCCGGACGCCGATGATCGTGATGCAGCCTTTCACCACCTCCCGCATCCTTCAGATCGGAATCAAGGCAGGTGATCATGTGCGCAAGGGGCAGGTCTTGGTGAAATTCGACCCGGCGTTCGCGCAGGCCGATGTCGCGTCGTTGCAGCAAAAAGTTGCGACCTTGACGGTTCAAACCGAGCGGCTTGAAGCGCAGTTGGCGGGAACCCCCTTTGCCGCGCGCGCGGGCGACAGTGTGGAACGCCTGACCCAGGTGCAAATCTTCGATCAGGAAACATCGGACTATAAGGCGGAGGTCGATCAGCGTGACAGCCGGCTGAGGCAAATCGATTCCCAGATACGGATGAATGAAGGAATCCTTCCGGGGATCCGGTCGCAATTGGAAATGGCGAACCGCATGGTGACGATCCAGCAAAGCCTGCGGGCGCAGAAAGCGGCCGCGGAACTGGACGTGATGCGAGCCGAAAGCGGCGCGATCGATTCCGACCTTAAGCTCAAGAACACGCTGGGGGAGATTGCCAAGCTCGGCGGCCAGCGCGCCGAAACGCTTCAGGAACGCCGCGCTTATATCGACAAATGGCGCAGCGACCACAATCAGCAGCTGGTGCGGGCCCGCCAGGAGTTGGCCGAGTCCGCGGAGACGCTCAACAAAGCCAATCGCATGAGGGATTTTTCCGAGATCGTCTCACCCGTCGATGGCACGGTCCTGGAAGTCGCCGACCGGTCGGTTGGTTCGGTATTGCGGGAGGCGGAAACCCTGGTGACGCTGGTTCCGGATGATGCCGCCCTGTATGTCGAGGCCAATGTTCCTTCGCGCGATGTCAGCTATGTAAAGGTCGGCGACAGCGTGCGGATCAAGTTGGAGACTTATCCTTTTCAACGTTTTGGCACCATCAACGGCATTTTGGATGTCATCAGCGCCGACTCGATTCCCCAGAAGCGGGACGATGTGGAATCGCAGTTGGTCTATCGGGTGCAGGTACGGATAGCCGACCCGCTCAGCAGCATTGCCGAACGGGACATGCAAATTCGCCCGGGATTGGTTGCAAGCGCCGAGATCAAAACCGGAAAACGGTCCATTGCTTCCTATATTCTCCATCCCATTTTGCGCACGGCGGACGAAAGTTTGCGCGAGCCATAAGCTTCCCGCGTTGCCGGCCTTATTTGTCTTGCGCGGATGATGCGGAGGCCTGCGCCACTGCGAGCGCGGTCATGTTCACAATCCCGCGCGCGGTGACCGACGGCACCATCACATGCACCGGCTTGGAGACGCCCAACAAAAGCGGCCCCACCAGCAGGCCTTCGGTGGCCGCCGACAAAAGCGTCAGTGCGATGTTGGCGGCATCCAAGGTGGGCATCACCAGGAGATTGGCCGAGCCGGTCAGGCTGCTGTTGGACACGATGCGGGAGCGCAGGCTTTCGCTGAGCGCCGCGTCGGCATGCATTTCCCCGTCGATCTCAAAATCGGGGCGGGCGGCGCGCAGCAATTCCAGCGCCTTGCGCATCTTTATGGCGCTGGGGGAGTGGGAGGTGCCGAAGCTGGAATGGGACAAGAGCGCCGCCTTGGGCGCCAGACCAAAGCGGCGCACCGTCTTGGCCGCCAATTGAGTCATTTCCGCGATCTGTTCGGCGCTGGGATCGACATTGACATGGGTGTCGCAGAAAAACAGCGCGCCATTGGGCAAGATCAACGCCGCCAGCGAATAAAGCCGGCTGACGCCGGGCTGGCGCGGAATGATGGGCAGGATGTTGGTAAGCTGGCGCGTCCAGTCGCCCAAGCCGCCGCAGAGCGCGGCATCCGCTTCGCCGGCTTCCAGCAGCATGGCGGCGGCGATGCCATGACGGGTGGCCAGCCAACGCGCCGCCGAGTCCGGCTGCACCCCGCGCCGTTCCACCAGCCGCTGATAGCGCTCTGTCAAAGGCGCGAAAAATTCGCGGTCCTGTTGCGGGTCCAGGATGCGCACTTGCTTGGTGAAATCCAGCCTGAGACCCAGCCGCTCGGTCTTTTCCAGAATGATCTGGCGGCGGCCGATCAAGGTTGGTTGGGCCAGGCCTTCGTCCACCACATTCTGAACCGCGCGCAGGATGCGGTCTTCTTCTCCCTCGGCATAGACCACGCGCTTTGGATTTTGGCGCGCCACATCGAACACCGGGCGCATCAATTGGCCTGAGCGATAGACGAATTTCTCCAGCTCGTTTTCGTAGGCGTGGAAATCGGCGATCGGCCGCCGCGCCACGCCTGAGTCCATGGCGGCGCGCGCCACGGCGGGGGCGATGGAAAGGATCAGGCGCGGATCGAACGGTTTTGGGATGATGCTTTCGGGGCCAAAGCCGCTCAGCGAGCCGCCATAGGCATTGGCCACCACATCGCTGGCCTCGGCGCGGGCCAGGGCCGCAATGGCTTCGACGGCGGCGACTTTCATCGGCTCGTTGATGGTGGTGGCATCCACGTCCAGCGCCCCCCGGAACACAAAGGGAAAGCACAGGACATTGTTGACCTGGTTGACATAGTCGGACCGGCCGGTGGCGATGATGGCGTCGGGGCGCGCCGCCTTGGCCACCTCCGGCAGGATCTCCGGATCGGGATTGGCGAGCGCCAGGATCAATGGCTTCCCGGCCATCTGCGGCAGCCATTCGGGTTTGAGCACATTGGGCGCGGACAGGCCCAGAAAAACGTCGGCGCCGACCAGGACGTCGCCCAACGTGCGCGCATCTGTCTTGCGGGCATAGCGCGCCATGTTGGGCGGCATCGAATCACCGCGATCCTTGTGCACCACGCCCTTAATGTCGGTGAGGGTGATATTGTCCACCGGCAGGCCCATCGCCACCAGCAAGTCCACACAGGCCAAGGCCGCTGCGCCCGCGCCGCTGGTGACCAGCTTCACATCGGATAGTGTCTTGCCCTGCAGCACCAAGCCATTGCGGATGGCCGCGGCGCAGACGATGGCGGTGCCATGCTGATCGTCATGAAAGACCGGAATCTTCATGAGCTCGCGCAGTTTCTTCTCGATGACGAAGCACTCGGGCGCCTTGATGTCTTCCAAGTTGATGCCGCCGAAGGTCGGCTCCAGCGACGCCACGATATCCACGAAACGGTCTATGTCGGTCTCGTCCACTTCCAGATCGAACACATCGATGCCGGCGAATTTCTTGAACAGGACGGCCTTGCCCTCCATCACCGGTTTGGAGGCCAGCGCGCCGATATTGCCCAACCCCAGCACGGCGGTGCCATTGGTGATGACCGCCACCAGATTGCCGCGGGCGGTGTATTCGCGGGCGCAAGCCGGGTCGGCCGCGATGGCTTCGCAAGGGGCGGCGACGCCCGGGGAATAGGCCAGCGCCAGGTCGCGCTGATTCGCCATCCGTTTGGTCGCCTCCACCGACAAT
Source organism: Rhizomicrobium sp. (assembly GCA_035275465.1). Classification (GTDB taxonomy): domain Bacteria; phylum Pseudomonadota; class Alphaproteobacteria; order Micropepsales; family Micropepsaceae; genus Rhizomicrobium. The sequence continues at coordinate 6,577 of DATEMS010000030.1, forward strand.
TTGCCGGGGCGCGGGGAGCGGTGATAGGCGAGGGCGCTTTTGCGAAAATCGTCGTCCATAACCGGCCTGTGATCTGTGGGAGGGTAATTGGCAGGTAAGGGAGGGCAAAATCAATCCTTTTGGAGCGACCGCGAAGCGGATGAGCAGGTCCAGTGGACCTGCGAAAGCGACAAAAGCCGCGAGCTTGGGCGAGCGGCCCCGGGAGCGACCGCGAAACGGATGTGCAGGTTCGGAGCCGGCGTTCCAGAAACACTCCCGCCAAGGCATAGTTCAGGGCATATTCCGCGCATACAGGCTTTGAGACCTTAGGGAGATGTCATGCAGTTGGGGATTGTTGGGCTGGGCCGCATGGGGGCCAATATCGGCCGCCGGTTGATGCGGGCCGGTCACTTCATTGTGGGCTTTGACGCCAGCGCGGATGCGGTGCAGGCATTGGAAGGGGCCGTTGGCGCCGCCTCGCTGGAAGAGCTGGTGAAAAAATTGGATGTGCCGCGCACCGTGTGGGTGATGCTGCCGGCAGGCCGGGTCACGGAAGAGACCATCGTGGCGCTGGGCGGCCTGCTGTCCCCGGGCGATTGCATCATCGATGGCGGCAACGCCTTTTTTAAAGACGATATCCGCCGCGCCCAGGCCTTGGCCGAACGCGGCATCGCCTATCTGGATGTCGGAACGTCGGGCGGCGTGTGGGGCTTGGAACGCGGCTATTGCATGATGATCGGCGGCGATAAGAAAGCCGTGGATCGCTTGGACCCGATTTTCAAGACTCTAGCGCCTGGCATGGGCACCATTGCCCAGACGCCCAATCGCGAAAAATGCGACCCGCGCGTGACCGAAGGTTACATGCATGTGGGTCCCGCAGGCTCCGGGCATTTCGTCAAGATGGTGCATAACGGCATTGAGTATGGATTGATGCAGGCCTTTGCCGAAGGCTTTGACATCATGCGGGGGCGAAGCAGCGACAAGCTTCCCGAAGACGAGCGTTTCGACATCAATGTTGCCGATGTCGCGGAAGTGTGGCGGCGCGGCAGTGTGGTGGCGTCCTGGCTGCTGGATCTGACCGCCATCGCGTTGGTCAAATCGGAAAGGCTGGAGGAATTCAGCGGCAAGGTGGACGATAGCGGGGAGGGACGCTGGACCATTCAGGCGGCTGTGGACGAGGCGGTGGCCGCGCCGGTGATCACGGCGGCCTTGTATGCCCGCTTCCGCTCGCGCATCGACAACACGTTTGGGGAAAAGCTGCTCTCCGCCATGCGCAAGGAGTTCGGCGGTCACATTGAAAGCGTCGTTCCCTCGCACAAGGCAAAGGATGAAGACAAATGAGCATGCAGGCCCACAAATCCCCGCCGCCGCCCTGCGCCATCGTGATCTTCGGCGCCAATGGCGATCTGACCAAGCGGCTGATCGTCCCGGCGCTGTACAATCTGGCGCGCACCGGGCTGTTGCCGCGCGGCCTGGCCCTGGTGGGCGTGGACCATAACAAAAAGACCAGCGAGGAATGGGCGCAGCAGCTCAAGGATTTTCTGGCCCAGGTCCTGGCCAAGAACAATGAGGCGATAGACGAAACGCTGTGGCAGCAGGTCGCCCGCAGCATGACCTTTCTCAGCGGCGATTTCGAGGCGCCCGATACCTATCAGCGCCTGAAGGATCTTTTGGCGAAGCTGGACGCGCAGCATGCCTTGTCCGGCAATGTGCTGTTCTACATGGCGGTGGCCGACCGCTTTTTTGCCACCATCGCCGCCAAGCTGGGCGAAGCCCAGTTGGTCAAGCCCGACGATAAAGGCTTTCGCCGCCTGATCGTGGAAAAGCCGTTCGGTCACGATCTGGCTTCGGCACGCGCCCTCAATGCCTGTCTGCTGAAATGGCTGAAGGAAGAGCAAATCTACCGCATCGATCACTTTCTGGGCAAGGAAACGGTGCAGAACATCATGGCGCTGCGCTTCGCCAACGGTTTGTTCGAGCCGATCTGGAACCGCGACCGCATCGACCATGTCCAGATCACGGTGGCGGAATCGATCGGCGTGGAGACACGCGGCAAGTTTTATGAGGCCACCGGCGCGTTGCGCGACATGATTCCCAACCATCTCTTCCAGTTGGTGGCGATGACGGCGATGGAGCCGCCGGTTTCCTTCGATGCCGAGGATATCCGCGCCAAAAAAGCGGAAATGTTCAAGGCGATCCACCCGCTCACCTTGGGCGATGTGGTGCGCGGCCAGTATGACAGCGGCATCGTCGGCGATGAAAAAGCCAAGGCCTATCGCGCGGAAGGCAATGTCTCGCCGGATTCCACGGTGGAAACCTATACCGCGATGCGGCTGATGATCGACAATTGGCGCTGGGCGGGGGTGCCTTTTTATCTGCGCACCGGCAAGCGGCTGACCAAGCGCTATACCGAGATCGCTATCCGCTTCAAAAGCGCGCCCCTGGCGCTGTTTCGCGAAACCCCGGTGGACGAGCTGGATGCCGACTGGCTGATCCTGCGCATTCAGCCCGAGGAAGGCATCCGCCTGCGCTTCAACGCCAAGCGTCCCGGTCCCGCCATGGCGCTGGAAAGCGTGGCGATGGAATTCAAGTATAAGGACTATTTCAAGCAGGCGCCCGCCGTCGGTTACGAGACGTTGATCTATGATTGTCTGATCGGTGACGCGACCTTGTTTCAGCGCGCCGATCAGGTGGAAGCGGCCTGGGCCCTGGTCGAACCGGTGCTGACCGGCTGGGCCAGCACCACGCCCCGGCATTTCCCCAACTATGCCGCCGGCAGCGAAGGTCCCAGCGCCGCCAACGACCTGTTGGCGCGCGACGGCCGGTCCTGGCGGGGCATCAAGTGACGGACATTGCCGGCAGGCTGGAAGTGGTCAAGGACGCCGGCGCCCTGGCGGCGCGGGCGGCTGAGATCATCGCAGGGCGGCTGCGCGTGGCGCAGTATCCATTCCGCTTGGTATTGTCCGGCGGCTCCACGCCGCGCGCCACCTATCAGCTGCTGGCCCGCCAAGCGCTGGACTGGGACTGCGCCGAGCTTTTCTTCAGCGACGAACGTTTCGTGCCGCCCGACCACAAAGATTCCAATTATCGGATGGTGCGCGAGACGCTGCTGGCCTCCCATTTTGTCAATCCGCGCAAAGTACTGGCCATTCCCACCGACGGCACGCCACAGAGCGCCGCCGACCGCTATGATGAGACCCTGCGCCAGCAATATGGCGCGGGCACTTTGGAGTTCGGGGTGCCGTTGTTTCATCTGACCTTGCTGGGCCTGGGCGATGACGGCCATACCGCGTCCTTGCTGCCCGGCCAGCCGGTGCTTCAGGAACGTGAACGCTGGGCGGCTGCGGTGCCCAAAGGACGTTCCGAGCCTCGCATCACCCTGACCTATCCCGCGCTGGAATCCAGTGCATTGATCCTGTTTCTGGTCAGCGGCGCGGGCAAGCGCGATGCCCTGGCCCAAGCGCGCGCAGGCATCGGGCCCGCGGGCGGGATCAAACCGCAAGGCGAAGTGTTGTGGTTGGTGGATAGGGAAGCGGCGGGAGAGGAAGACCAAGTCTACGGGTTCTAAGGGTTCTGATGGCGCGTATTGAGGATTATGCCATGATCGGCGATTGCCGCACGGCGGCGATCGTGTGCCGTGACGGCTCCATCGACTGGTTTTGCGTGCCGCGTTTTGATTCCGCGGCCTGTTTTGCCGCCCTGTTGGGCACCAAAGACAATGGCCGCTGGCTGATCGCCCCGGCGGCGAAGAAATTCACCACCCGCCGGCGCTATCGCGGCGACAGCCTGATTCTGGAGACGTTTTTCACCACCGCCACCGGCAAGGCCAAGCTGATCGACTTCATGGCCCCCGACACGCCGGATTGCTGCATCGTGCGCATTGTGGAATGTCTGGAAGGGCGCGTGGATATGCGCACCGAATTGGCCATCCGCTTCGACTATGGCGTGACCATTCCCTGGGTGTCGCGGCGCGACAGCCGTACCATGACGGCGGTGGCGGGGCCGCATCTGCTCACCTTCCGCACGCCCGCTCAGGTGCGTGGGGAAAATATGCATTCGGTGGCGGAATTCCGGCTCAGAAAGGGTGAGGCCATGCCCTTTGTGCTCGCCTATGGTGAATCTTTCCGCCCCGTGCCGCTTTCCATCGATGCGGCCATCGCGCTGGATGAAACCGAACGCTATTGGCGGCGATGGTCGGGAGTTTGCAAGGTGAAAGGCAAATGGCGCACGGTCATCATGCGTTCGCTTCTGACCTTGAAGGGTCTGTCCTATGCGCCCACCGGCGGCATTGTGGCGGCGGCGACCACCTCGTTGCCGGAAAAAATCGGCGGCACCCGCAATTGGGACTATCGCTATTGCTGGCTCCGGGATGCCACCTTCACGCTCCTGGCCTTTCTGAATGCGGGTTATACCGAAGAGGCCACTGTCTGGCAGCATTGGTTGATGCGGGTGATCGCCGGGGCGCCGCAACAGCTTCAGACCATGTACAGTGTGATGGGCGAGAAGCGGTTGGACGAGCTGGAGCTGCCGCATTTGCCGGGCTATGAAAATTCCCGGCCCGTGCGGATCGGCAATGCCGCCCATATCCAGTTGCAGCTCGATATTTATGGCGAACTGGCGGATGTGATGGCCCAGGCGCAGGCCGGCGGCCTGCCGCCCAGCCCCCGCGGGGCAGAATTGCGCCATGTTTTCATGGCGCATCTGGAGAAGAATTGGCGCCGGCCCGATGAGGGAATTTGGGAAATCCGCGGAGGGTCGCAGCATTTCGTTCATTCCAAAGTGATGACGTGGGTGGCGTTCGACCGCGCCTCCAAGGCGCCCGATTCCACGGCGCGGCAGAAGGCTCACTGGAAAAGAATGGCGCGCAAGATCCATGCCGATATCTGCAAGCAAGGTTTGGACAAAAAGCGCGGTTGTTTCGTGCAGGCCTATGGTTCGCAGCAGTTGGATGCCAGCCTGCTGCTTTTGCCGCTGGTGGGTTTCCTGCCGCCAACCGACCGGCGGATCAAAAAGACGGTGCGCGAGATCGAAAAACGGCTGATCCACAAAGGCCTGGTGCAACGCTACGAGAATGACAGCGGCGTGGACGGTCTGCCGCCGGGCGAAGGGGCTTTTCTGGCTTGCAGTTTCTGGCTGGCCGACACCTATATCCTGATGGGACGCCGCGCCCAGGCTCTACGGTTGTTCAACCGGCTGCGTGGTCTGGCCAATGACGTGGGTCTCTATGCCGAGGAGTATGACGCGGCAGAAAGGCGCATGGTGGGCAATTTTCCGCAAGCCTTTTCGCATGTTGCCTTGATCAACACCGCGTTGGCTCTGATGATGAAAGACAAGATCAAAAGAAAGGCTTCCAACCTTGGCCGTGCTTAAGCGCATTCTCTGCATCGATGTGGGCGGCACCGGCGTGAAGGCGGCGGTGATTTCGCCGCGCGGAAAATATCTGGCGGAACGGGTGCGGATTAAGACGCCCGACCAGCGCAAGCCCGCGCAAATGGTCAAAGTCTTGACCGGACTGGCGGCGACTTTGGGCGCCTTCGATCATGTCACGATCGGTTTTCCCGGCGTGATCAAGAACGGCAAGGTGATCAGCACGCCGTCTTTCGGCACACAGGATTGGAAGAATTTTTCTCTGGCCGCGGTGCTGAGCAAGAAGCTGGGCGTGCCGGTCAAGGTGCTCAACGACGCCGATGTGCAGGGACTGGCGGCTATCCGTGGCAAGGGGCTGGAACTGGTCTGCACCCTGGGCACAGGTTTTGGCACGGCCTGGTTTCGTGACGGCGAATTGATGCCGCACATGGACTTGGCGCATTTGGTGATGCGCGGCAAGGATGATTTCGATGTTTATTTGGGCGACAAAACCCGCCGCAAGATCGGCGATCGCCGCTGGAACAGGCGCATTAAGAAATTGGTCGGCGTGCTGGAAACGGTGTTTTCCTATGACCGTCTTTATCTGGGCGGCGGCAATTCGCGCTGCGTTAACATCAAGCTGCCCGCCAATGTAACATTGGTTTCCAATGATGCGGGCATGGAAGGCGGAGCTTTCGCCTGGTCCCGCTTCAAAAGCTAGCAAGCAGTCCGGGAACTCCTTGCGCTGGTTGGGCGTTTCAATCCCATTGATTGAAGCCCATTTTATTTTGCCGTTGTGAAATACGGGCGCTGAAAGCTGTTGGGAAACCTGGATGATGCCGCCGGTCAGTGGAAGCACGGCCCTTTTTTTGGACATCGATGGAACTCTTCTGGACCTGGCGCGGACGCCGGACCGGGTTAAGGTGCCGCACGATCTGTCGCGCGCCTTGGAGCGTCTGACGCATCGGCTGTCCGGCGCGCTGGCTTTTGTCAGCGGCCGCTCGCTGGAGGGAATCGACAAACTTTTTGCGCCTTTTCGCCCTGCCGCCATTGGCGCGCATGGCGGAGAAATTCGCGGCATCGATGGGGCGGTGTCGCGCAGCCAGCCCTTGTCCGAAAAGGTGTTGGAGGTGTTTTTCGGCCTGGCGCAGAACATTCCCGGTCTGCTCTTGGAAGACAAACGCTGCGCCTTGGCCTTGCACTATCGTCTGGCGCCGGAAGCGCGGCCGGTTCTCAACGCGGCGATGGAAAAGCACGCCAAGCTTTTTGAAAGCGAAAAGGTGCATATCCTGCACGGCAAGTCGGTGATTGAAGCGCGGCCCTTGGGCATCGACAAGGGCACGGCGGTTGCGGTGCTGGCCAAACAGAAGCCGTTTGCCGGGCGCGCCATCCTGTTCGGCGGCGACGACACCACCGATCTGGATGTGTTTCGCATTCTGCCGCAGTTGGGCGGGCGCGGGTTTTCGGTTGGCCAGAATTTTCCCGGTGCCGAGCATGTCTTTGAGTCGCCGCGGGCGGTGCGGCAATGGTTGACAAAAATCGCCGAGGCAGAGCTGCGATGACCGGACCGGTTGATCTCGCCGTCATCGGCAATGGCCGCATCGCCGCCCTGATCGACAGCACGGGGCGCCTGGTGTGGTGGTGCTTTCCCCGCTTCGACAGCGATCCCGTCTTCAGCCGCCTGATCGCGGGTGACGAGGAAAAAGGTTTCTCGGACGTGGCGCTGGATCGTCAGGTCAAGGCCGAATCTCAGTATGAGCGCAACACCGCCACCGTCATCACGGTGCTGACTTCTGACGATGGCGCCCAGGTCAAGATCACCGATTTCGCCCCGCGCCTGGGCAATTTCGACCGTTTGCTGCGCCCCCCCCAACTGATGCGGATCATCGAGCCGGTGGCGGGCCTGCCGCGCATCGCCATCCGGGTGCGTCCCACCCAGTTTTACGGCAATCCCATGAAGCGCAAGGTGGCGGGCTCCAGCCATGTGACCTATGGCGAGCCGCCCCTGATCCGGCTGACCACCGATGCGTCCCTGTCCTATATCCAGCATGAGACGCCTTTCGCCCTGACGCGGCCGCTGCATCTGGTGTTCGGGCCGGACGAGCCTTTCATGGGCGACATCTCCTCCACGGTGCGCGATTTTTATGAGCGCACCCGCGATCATTGGCGCGAATGGGTGCGCCGTCTGTCGATCGCCTATGAATGGCAGGAAGCCAGCATACGCGCCGCCATCACCCTCAAACTTACGACTTTCGAGGAGACCGGCGGCATTGTCGCGGCCCTCACCACCTCGCTGCCGGAGGCGCCGCATTCCGGGCGCACCTGGGACTATCGCTATTGTTGGCTCCGGGATGCCTATTTTGTGGTGAAAGCGCTCAATGCCATCGGCGCCACCCGCTCCATGGAGCAGTATATCGCCTATATCCTTTCCATCGCCGGCAATGTGGAAACCTTGGCGCCGTGTTACGGCATCGTGCCTTCGGAGGATCTCACCGAATGGATCGCCCCCGACCTCAAAGGCTTTGAAGGCCATGGCCCGGTACGCATCGGCAATGCCGCGGTGGAACAGGTGCAGCACGACGCCTATGGCAGCGTCATTCTGGCGGCGACGCCGATGTTCTTCGACAGGCGCCTGCCTTATCCCGGCGACGAGAGCCTGTTTCGCCTGTTGGAGAAGCTGGCCCGGCAATGCGCCCATCTGGCGCTGGAGCCCGATGCGGGCATCTGGGAATTTCGCGGCCGCAAGCGTATCCATACCCATTCGGGCGCCATGTGCTGGGCGGGCCTCAGCCGCACCGCGGCGATCGCGGCGCGCCTGGGCCTTCAGGATCGCGCCCGTCATTGGCAGGATCTGGCGGATTCGGTCGGCGGCGAACTTCTACGGCGGGTATGGAATCCCAAGCGCAATGCGTTTTCCGCCGCCGAAGGCGTGGATGACATGGATGCCAGCGTGCTGCTGCTGCCGGAACTGGGGCTGATTGACGCGGGCGACCCGCGCTTTGCTTCCACCGTCGCCGCGATCGAGCAAGACCTGGTGCGCGGCCGCCATGTGATGCGCTATGCGGCGGAAGACGATTTCGGCCTGCCGGAAACCGAATTTCTGGTTTGCCGCTTTTGGCTGATTGATGCGCTGGCGGCGCTGGGCCGCCGCGAGGAAGCGCGCGAGCGGTATCAGGACGCGCTGGCGCTGCGCAATACCTATGGGCTGCTGGCGGAAGATATCCACCCGCAAACCGGCGCCCTATGGGGCAATTTCCCCCAGACCTATTCCATGGCGGGGGTCGTTCTCAGCGCGATGCGGCTGAGCCAGAGCTGGGAGGACCGCTATTGGCACGCCTCTTCATAATTTCCAACCGCGTCGCCATTCCCGGCGCGGCCAGTCAGCCCGGCGGCTTGGAAGTGGTGCTCAAGGCCACCTTGCGCAAGCATCCTTGCGTGTGGCTGGGATGGAGCGGGGACGTGCAGGCAAAGCCGCGCACCAGGACCGTTATGCATGGCCGCAACAGCTATATCGTCACCGATCTCAAGCCCGAGGATTTCGACGAATATTATAACGGCTTCGCCAACCGGGTGTTGTGGCCGATTTTTCACTACCGCCTGGATCTGGCGGAGTTTTCCCGCCGCGATCTGTCCGGCTATCTGCGCGTCAATGAACATTTTGGCGACGAATTGGCCAAGGTGCTCAAGCCCGACGATATCGTCTGGGTGCATGACTATCATTTGATTCCCCTGGCCAAGGCGCTTCGGGCGCGCGGGCTGAACAACCGCATCGGCTTCTTCCTGCATATTCCGCTGCCGCCGCCGGAAATCCTCACCGCCATGCCCAATCATGAAACCCTGATCCCGTCCTTGGGCGGGTACGATCTGGTGGGATTTCAGACCGATGGCGACGCCGCCAATTTCGCGCGTTATCTGGCCAAGGAGTTGGGCACGCCGTCTCATATGTCCCTGCGGCTGGGCAGCGGCGGGCGCGCCATGCGCATCGGCACCTTTGCGGTGGGAATAGAGACCCACGAATTCACGCGTTTGGCGCGGCGCGCGGTCAAGACCAAGTTTGTGGAGGAGGTGGTTCGCTCCATTCCCGGAGCCTTGATGATCGGCGTGGACCGGCTGGATTATTCCAAAGGCATAACCTTGCGCTTGGAGGCCTATGAGCGCTTCTTGGCGGCCTATCCGCAATGGCACGGCAAGATCACCTATCTGCAAATCACGCCCAAGAGCCGCAGCGCCATCAAGGAGTATTCCGAAATGGAAGCGGCGGTGAACAGCGCCGCGGGGCGCATCAATGGCGCCTATAGCCAGGCGAGTTGGTCTCCGGTGCGATATGTCAACCGGCCCTACAACCGCACCGCCTTGGCCGGACTGTTTGCGGCTGCGCGGGTGGGGCTGGTGACGCCCATGCGCGATGGCATGAATCTGGTGGCCAAGGAATATATCGCCGCCCAAGACCCCGAGGATCCGGGCGTGTTGATCTTGTCGCGCTTTGCCGGGGCGGCGGATGAATGCCGCGCCGCTCTGCTGGTCAATCCCTACGATCCGGATGCGGTGGGGGCCGCGATTGCCCTGGCCGTGGCGATGCCCAAGGAAGAACGCAAAAAGCGGCACGCCGCGCTGTATGCCGCCTTGTTGCGAAACGATATCGGCAAATGGGGCGACCGTTTCTTAAAAGCTCTGGTGCAGCAGGACAAGAAAAATCCCTCCGCGCAAGCGCTCGATTTCACCGATGTCACCCTCAGCCTGCCAAAGCTTCCATCCGGGTCCACGCCAGCGACCCGGCAATAATTTCTGACTGCGGCATGGACATAGCCGCTTGGCTTTGCGAATTTGCGCTCGTGTCGTGGTTTCGAAGTTCGCCATATCATCGATATGGGCCTCTGAGGCGACCTTCGAAACCAAACGACACGAGGATCGATAAGTTGCTAGTGTCCTTCGATTCTGAAATTCACCTGGAGGGCGATATAGAGATCATGCGAATTTCAGAATCGGGACACTAGGGAAAGACGATGCCGGAATTTGCAATCGCCGATGACGGCATCACATTGGCTTATGAGCGGCAGGGCGAAGGCCCTGCCATCGTGCTGGTTCATGGCTTTGGCTCCAGCCGGATGCAGAACTGGAAGTCCACCGGCTGGTATGGCGGATTGACCGCGGCGGGTTTTTCCATCGTCGCCATGGATTGCCGCGGCCATGGCGATAGCGGCAAGCCGCACGATGAAAATCTCTATGGCCATGACCGCATGGCGCAAGACATTCTCGCCGTCATGGATGCTTGTGCCCTGCCGCAGGCCAGGATCTTAGGCTATTCCATGGGCGGGTTTATCGGTTTGCGCTTGCTGGCGGCGCATCCCGAGCGGGTGGTGAAATTGGCGATTGCGGGGGTGGGTGAAACCTATTTGCAGGACCGCATCACCGCACCCCAGGCGCGCGCCGCGTTGGCGGATGCGCTGTTGACTGCCGATAAAGACAGCATCACCGATCCGCGCGCCAAGATGTTTCGCGCCTTCGCCGACCAGCCCGGCAAGGACCGCTTCGCCTTGGCGGCCTGTATGCGGGCGATGTCGCCGCATCTTCCCTTGGAGACTCTGGCGCAATTGCGGCGGCCGATTCTGGTGGTGAATGGCGGTGAAGACGCAACCGCCGGCAGGCCCGAACCGCTGGCGGCGGTGTTCGCCCAGGGCCGCGCCGTTACGGTTCCCGGACGCGATCATATGTCGGCGGTGGGCGACAAGCATACGCGCCAAGCCGTGATCGACTTTTTTTAAGACTTGCGCGGCAAGCTTGCTCTAGGGAACCCAGCCCTGCGTACATTCGTTTCCTGAAGGACGCGGTTGAGTCCTGATGCCGTATTTTCGCCGCGGTTCGCATAATTATCCGTGTACTGAGCAAAATCAATTTGGGGGCATTGGAAAGGAACACCAATGCTGTGCGCATTTGGAAAGCGGGTATCAGCGGTACGTTTTGGTACTGAAAAAAGCGTAGGATTTCCGCGGCTTACCGCTATTTTCGACAAGGCCGTGACGCGCGACTCGTTTCTGCGCAGTGGCCGTGGCGGATGGAGGGGCTGTCCGCGCATCCTGTTTGGGCTGGCGAGATGCTAGAAGCGCATGCACGCGCCGGAATTCGCAACCGGCTTCTGCAAAAAATAGGTCTCGAGGATTGGGATCTGGTGGGTCCCCATCTGGAAGCCGTTACCTTGAAGGATCGGCAGATCATCGAAGTTCCCACCAAGCCGATCACGCATGCCTATTTTTTGGATATGGGTGTCGCATCCGTTGTGGCGGTGGATGCGCAGGACCATAGGATCGAAGTCGGCGTCATCGGTTATGAGGGAGTAACGGGGGTGCCCTTGATCATGGGCGACAATCGCGCCCAGCATTCCACCTATATGCAGATCGGCGGCGGCGGACACCGTATTTCCGCCAAAGCTCTGTGCGAGGGGCTCGCCAAAAGCGAAGGACTGCGCGCGCTGATGTTGAAATCGGCGCAAGGATTCATGATTCAGACGGCCCATACCGCCTTGGCCAATGGCCGCGCCAAGCTGGAGCAAAGGCTGGCGCGCTGGCTGTTGATGGCGCATGACCGCATGACGACGGATGCGGTGCCGTTGACCCATGAATTCCTGGCGGTGATGCTGGGCGTGCGGCGCGCCGGCGTTACCGTGGCGATTCACGGCTTTGAGCGGCGCGGGCTTGTGACGACGCGGCGTGGTCAGCTCACGCTGGTCAACCGCGCCGGAATCGAGCAGATCGCGGGCAGTTTCTATGGCACGCCGGAAGCGGAATTGAAGCGTCTCTTCGCAGACAAATAGCCACCGGCCTTGGCGATATCCGTTCTATTGCGCGCGGACGATGTACATGGTTTGTTCCCGCCATGCTGCCCTCGCAATTTCAGGCTTGGTTCGCGGCGCGCGGTTGGCGGCCGCGCGCCCATCAGTTGGCGCTGGTGGATCATGCGGCAAAGGGCGAAAGCGTTTTGCTGGTGGCCCCCACCGGCGGCGGCAAGACCTTGGCCGGTTTTTTGCCCAGCTTGATCGCGCTTTGCGCCAAGCCCAAAGGCGCGCGAAGACCGGGCTTGCACACGCTCTATATTTCACCCTTGAAAGCCCTGGCGGTGGATGTGGCGCGCAATCTGGAAGCGCCGATCGCCGACATGGGACTGCCGGTCACGGTGGAAACGCGCACCGGCGACACATCGGCCGCCCGGCGGCAACGCCAGCGCCATAGCCCGCCCGATATTCTGCTCACCACGCCGGAGCAGTTGAGCCTGCTTTTGGCGCATCCGCGTGCCGCCCAAATGTTCGGCAATTTGCAGACGGTCGTACTGGACGAGCTGCACGCGCTCTACAATTCCAAACGCGGCGATCTTCTCGCCTTGGCGCTGGCGCGTTTGCAAAGCTTGGCGCCGCAACATCGCCGGGTGGGTCTTTCTGCGACCGTGAAAGAGCCCGCGCCGCTGCGGCGGTTCTTGGTGCCGCAACCCGCCGGCGGCGAGACTTTGTCTCAGCTTGTGATGGCCAAGGGCGGCGCCAAGCCGCAGATCGCGATTAGCGCCTCCGATTCCTATGTGCCATGGGCCGGGCATCTGGCCCGTCACGCCATGATGGACGTGATGGCGGCGATCCAAACCGCCAAAACCGCGCTGGTGTTCGTCAATACCCGCAGCCAGGCGGAACGCACCTTTCAGGAATTGTGGGCGATCAACGACGCCAATCTGCCCATTGCCTTGCATCACGGCTCCTTGGCGCAGGAACAGCGGCGCAAGGTGGAAGCGGCCATGGCCAAGGGCAGCTTGCGCGCCGTGGTCTGCACCTCAACCTTGGATCTGGGCATCGACTGGGGTGCGGTGGATAAGGTGATCTGCATCGGCGCGCCCAAAGGCGCTGCAAGGCTGGTGCAGCGCATCGGCCGAGCCAATCATCGGCTGGATGAGCCCAGTGCCGCGCTTCTGGTGCCGGCCAACCGTTTCGAGGTGCTGGAATGCCATGCCGCCCGCGATGCAGTGCTGGCGGGTGAGCTGGACGGCGAGCGGTTGAAAGCGGGCGCCCTGGATGTGTTGGCGCAGCATGTCCTGGGCACGGCATGTGCCGGGCCTTTTGCGCCGGACCGTCTGTTCGAGGAGGTGCGCTCCGCTTCGCCTTATGCCCACCTAGCGCCCGCGGATTTCGACGCGGTGGTGGATTTCGTGGCCACCGGCGGTTATGCGCTGCGCGCCTATGACCGTTATGCCCGGCTGCGCAAGACCGAGGATGGCCGGTTGCGCCTGGCCCATCCACGCTTGGCGCAGGACTACCGGCTGAATGCGGGCGTGATCGTCGAAGACCCGATGGTGGAGATCAGGCTGCAAAGCAAGGGCAGGCCGGCGGGCGCGGGCGGACGCAAGCTGGGCGCGTTGGAGGAATATTTCATCGAGCAATTGCGCGTGGGCGATACCTTCATTTTTTCCGGTGAGGTGCTGCGTTTCGAAGGGCTGCGCGAGGCCGGTGCTTATGTGACGCGCACGCGCGATCCCCAGGCTCAGATCCCCAGCTACAATGGCGGCAAGTTTCCGCTTTCCACATTCCTGGCGCAGCGGGTGCGGGAAATGGTTTCTTCACCGCAGCATTGGCATCGCTTGCCGCAAGCGGTGCAGGAATGGCTGAAAATCCAGGAATGGCGCAGCGTGATCCCAAAGTCCGGCCAGTTGCTGGTCGAGACATTTCCACGCGGCAACCGTCACTATCTGGTTTGCTACCCTTTTGAGGGGCGTCTGGCGCATCAAACCCTGGGCATGCTGCTCACCCGCCGCCTGGAGCGCGCCCGCTATCACCCGGTGGGGTTTGTCGCCAATGAATATGCCCTGGCGGTTTGGGCCGCCAAGGACATGGGCGGCGCCGGCATGGATGCCTTGTTCGACCAGGACATGCTGGGTGACGATCTGGATGCCTGGCTGGCCGAATCCAATCTCTACAAGCGCAGCTTCCGCAACTGCGCCATCATCGCCGGATTGATCCAGCGCCGTTTTCCCGGCAAAGAAAAATCCGGACGACAAGTGACGTTTTCTTCAGACCTTATTTACGACGTTCTCAGGGAGCATGAGCCCGACCATGTGCTGTTGCGCGCTACCTACCAGGACGCGGGAACCGGTCTTTTGGACATTACCCGGCTGGGCGACATGCTGGCCCGGGTGAAAAAAAGGATCGTGACCCGGCGGCTGGACAGGGTGTCGCCGCTGGCGGTGCCGGCCTTGCTGGAGATCGCCCGCGAGATGGTTGCGGGCGAGGCGGACGAGGTTATTCTGCGTGAGACTGAAGACGCGCTGATACGGGATGCCATGCGTGCGGACTGAAACGGGCGAATCCTTGATCACGGTGAATGGCGAGACGTTGCTGCTGGACACAGGCGGCGCGGTCTTCAGTCCGGCGCATGCCACCCTGGTCTTCGCCGATCTGCATTTCGAAAAGGGCAGCGCCTATGCCCGGGGCGGCCAGTTCCTGCCGCCTTATGACACGGCCAATACCTTGATGCGGATGACGCGGGCGATCGCCCGCCACAATCCGGCGCGGGTGATCGCGCTGGGCGATTCCTTTCATGACCGCGACGCGGGCGACCGTTTGGGGGTGCATGCGCGCGGATTGTTGCAGAGTTTGGGAAAAACGGCGCATTTCACCTGGATCACCGGCAACCACGATCCCCACCCGCCAGCCTGGCTGAATGGCGACGTGGCCCAGAGTGTGCGCCTGGGCGGGCTGACCTTCCGGCATGAACCGCGCAAGGCGTTCGAGCCCGGCGAAGTCGCCGGACATTTGCATCCTTGCGCCAGCGTTTCCAAATGGGGGCGCAATGTGCGCCGCCGGTGTTTTGTGTCTGACGGCTTGCGGCTGGTATTGCCGTCCTTTGGCGCCTTCACGGGCGGATTGGATGTGGACGATGCCGCCATCGGTGGACTTTTCGCCGGCCCGTTCCACGCTTATATGCTGGGTAGCAAGCGCGTCTATGCGATGGCCCGGCGCGTCGCGGTCTAGAACCGGTTATTCCTGCCGGCGGAACAGCACCGACGAGATCCAGCCCAGCAGCATCGCCATGAAGACGCAGGTCAGGCCATAGGTCAGCGGCGCATTCTGCGCCATGTTGAACAGCCGCCGCTCCAGCCCCGTGGCATCCACAAACAAGGGTGTGGACTGAGCGCTCACCACCTCGCCGTCGCGGAACAGATAGACCTCGACATTGTATTGGCCGCGGGTGACGCTGGCGGGCACCGGCACCCGGGTGCGGAACAAGGATTCGCTGAGGAAATCGATGCTGCCGGGACTTTCGGCATAAAGTCCCATGCGCCGATGCTGGCGGATCGCGGCTTGGCGGAAGGGTTCCGGATCGTGGTGGCTGCCGATCGCCGACGGCCTTAAGGCTTGCAAGCCGATGCCATAACGGGTCAGCGCCTCTCGCGGCGCGATACGCCCAATCGGTCCCGTAGAGGCCAGATAATAATAGGCGGGCAGACCCTCGAAGCGGGCGGCGTCGCGATTGACCCAAATTCCGGCGATCCGGTCGCGCCGGCGCACGGTCATGGTTTCTTCGGGGCCTCGCACCACCACCACAATATCGCGCCCCTGCGCGCCTTGCGGACGTTCGATGGCGCCAAACACCACAATGTCGGTGCCGGTATAGTTGGACGTGATCTGGATGATGTCCTGGCTGATGCCGGACACCAGATCCTCGGCGCGCGCGGGCAGCGCCATCGCCAACAGCAAGGCCGGCAGCGCCCACCTCATGGCGCGCCTTCCGACAGGGAATAGACATCTAAGGGTGGGGCCACCAGTTGCCAGGCCAACCCAGCGGCCACCACCAGCACCAGAAGGGCCAGCAGCAGCCGCAACTGCTCGCCGCGCAGTTTGGCGCCGGCCCGCACGCCCATTTGCGCGCCGATCACGCCGCCGCATACCAAAAGCAAGGCCAGCACAATGTCCACCGCATAATTGCTGGTGGCCTGCAGCACGGTGGTGATGGCGGTGACGGCGATGATCTGCACCAAGGAGGTGCCCATCACCACCTTGGTGGGCATGCGCAGCAGATAGATCATGGCGGGCACGATGATGAAACCGCCGCCGATCCCCATGATGGCGCTGAGCGTGCCGACGCCGAATCCAATACCGATGGGCGGCAGCACGCTGATATAGAGGCGCGACTGGCGGAAGCGCATCTTGAAAGGCAGGTTCTGGATCCAGCCGCGATTGACCAGGCGATGGCTGGCGGAGGCGCCGCCGCGATAGGCTTTGAGCGCCGCCAGGCTTTCGCGCAGCATGATGATGCCGATGCTGCCCAGCAGCAGCACATAGCTCAGCCCCACGATCAGGTCCATCTGGCCTTGGCGGCGCATCAGGGCGAACAGCCATACCCCAAACAGCGTGCCGGCGATCCCGCCGCCCAGCATCACCCCGGCCATGGTGAAATCGATGGCGTTTTTGCGCCATTGCGCCAATGCCCCCGACATGGAGGAGGCGGTGACATGCGACAGGGTGGTGGCCACCGCCACGGTCGAGGGGATGCCGGTGAACACCAGAAGCGGCGTCATCAGGAAGCCGCCGCCTACCCCGAACATGCCCGACAGAAAACCAACCCCCGTGCCCAGCGCGATGATGAACAGCCAGTTGACCGACATCTCTGCGATGGGAAGGTAAATCTCCATGGGGCAACTCAGAAAGCCGTTGAAACACAGTGCGGCAGGTTGCAACCGACCATGCGCGCCCCGCCTGGCAGGGTCAACCCAAAATAACCTTCACAAATCGCGCCCAAAATCGCGGATGAATCAGATGCCCAGGTCTGCCGGTTCGGGCGGGACATTGGCGCTGCGGCTGAGGGGTACGGCGCGGAAGCCGGCGACCGCTTTGACAGCAACGGTCCGGTCGGCTTCGCTGAGTTGTGTCTGCAATATGCCGGCGCGCGCCTTGGATTCGCCGTCTCCGCCGCCGGCTGCAATGGCGTACCATTTATACGCTTCCGCCAGGCTTTGCGGCACGCCGTCGCCGCGCTCGTACAGCACCGCCAGATTGAATTGAGAATCCGTCAGGCCCAGCGCCGCGGCCTTGGCGAACCAGCGTGCCGCCTCTGTCATGTTTTTCTTTCCCGCCGCGCCGCCGGCAAAGGCTACCGCCAGATTGTGCATGGCTTTGCGGTTGCCCTGGTTGGCGGCCAGTCCATACCAATGCATCGCTTTGGCGGGGTCGGTGGCAACGCCCTGGCCACGTTCGTAAAGCGTGCCTAACCGATACTGAGCGACCGCCTGGCCTTTTTCTGCCGCCTGGGTGAGGAACTTGACGGCATCGGGCAAATTCACCGCCGCGCCGTTACTGCCCTCCAATGCCCGCAGGCCCAGGATGGTCTGTGCGACGGGATTGCCGGCATTGGCCAACACCGTCACGCGGTCTGCCGGGCCAGGAGCGCTGGAGGCCTTGGCCGGTGACGCGGGTTTTGCCGGGGCCGGGGAGGGCGGGGCAACAACGGGCTTGGCCATGGCGTTGGCTGTGTTGTGCTGCACGGCAGATGCGGACGAGGTTGAGACAGAAGGCGGGGGCGCGGGCGGTGTGACGAGCACAGGTTTGGCGGCGGCTGCAACGGACGATGCAGAGGACGCGGCCGGCGGCAGATCGGTGGCGCCAGGCTCGGAGCGCAAGGTGCTGAAATCCTCCGTGCCGCCGGACACAATGTCGGCCTGGCTGTCGGCGGGCGGCAAAGCTTGTTGCTGATTGTCCACGGCTTGTGGTTTCGGCGGCGGCACGGGAATGGCAACCGGATGGTTGACGGCGGCGGCGGACTTTTCCGGCAGGGGCGCAGGCACCTGGGCCTGCTGGCTGAAAAACAGGGCGGCGGCGGCCGCCAGCACGACAATCAGCGCGACGATGAGGGGAATCAGGTACCGCGGCCGGTTGGTTTCGGCATTTTCCACTACATTCTGAGTCCGGCGGAAATCGTTGAGGCGGCCGCGGCCTTCTTCTTCCGCCGCCTGCTGGGCCTCGCGGGCCGAGCGGCGCGCCTTGACCAGGAAATTTTCTTCTCCTGTGTCGGCATCGCTATCCGCCGGCTTGTCCGTGAAGATATCGTCGAATGCGGGGGCAGGCTCGGATTCCAATTCCGTATCCGGCGCGGGCGTGACATCATCCTGTTGCGGCTGGGCCGGCGGATCGATGGCCATGTCAGGCGCTGGGGAGAACGCGGTTTGTGGCGCCGGCGGCTGCGCGGGCTCTGGCGCTTTGTCCTGCAATTCCGCGGCTTGCAGTTCGGCCAGCAGCGCGGCGTGATCTTTCTCCAACATTTCCAGGCGCTGCGATAAAGCCTTGAGCGCGGTGTCCAGGCCGGGCTGCTCCAGTCGCGCCACAACGCCGCTCAGCGCGCGTTCGATGGTGTCCAGCCGATGCTCGGGGTCCGGCAGTTGGGATTGCATCTGCGCGAAGGAATTCTCCAGCTTGCGGATATCTTCTTCCTGCTGGGCGGTGCGCTGCTTGCTTTCGGCCTGATCGCTGGTGCGCTGATTGGTGATGACCTCGATCTTCTCCAAGGCGTGATCCAGCGCATTGGTATTGAACTGCGTGGTCTTTTCCGCTGCCGCAAGCCGTGTTTCCACGCTGCGCTCCATGGCGCCGATGCGCTGGTCCAGCGCCCGCCCTGTGCTGTCGATCCGTTCTTCCAGGACTTGATCGGCATACTCGCTATCCGCCCGGACTTCGCCCAGCCGGCCCGCCAATTTCTCCAGATTGTCAGTGAACTGCACCACCTGCGTGGCGGAGTTGGTGGCGGTGGACCGGATCTGATCCGCCAGCCGCGACAGGCCCTGATGCAGGGCCCTGATCGCGTCTTTGATGCTCTCATTGTTGGCGCCGCGTTCCAGCCGCTCCAGCCGCTGGCTCAGGGACACCACATTCTGCCCCAACTGCTGGAAGGCGTGGGCCTGCTCGCGGGCATTGATGTTCATTTCATGGGCGGTGCGCGACAGCACGCGGTTGCTTTCGCTGTGGCTGCGCTCGTTGGAATCCAAGCGGCGGCCCAGCCCGCGCAACTGGTCCTCGATACGCCGCCAGGCCTCGTTTGATTCGCTTTCGCTGCGCCCGACGCGGGCCATCATTTCTTCGGTGTCGCGGTGGCTGGCAGCCGATAAGGGCAGGCCCCAGCTGTCCAGAGGCGGGCTGGGCGGCGCGCGGTGCTCGTAGGATGCAGCGGCGCTCTCTTCGTCCATGGCGGAAAAGCTGTGCAAAATGCGGCGCGTCAGCCACTCGCCGACCGACAGGCCTTCCCGGCGGGCGGCCGCCCGGGCAGCTTCCCGCGCTTCAGGCGGGATGCCAGCAACATTCCAGGGAAGCTCTGCCCGCATTTCGAATCACTGGTCCGCGCACCCGCTATGGAAGGTACCGGGGGCCAGATATAGTGTAAAGGAATGTTGAAGCTGCGAGCTGCAGCGGGCGATTCCCACTGGCAGTCATGCACAGATACTTGAGTCGGGTACTTGAGTCGGGTGCTTGTGTCGGGCGCGGATGCGGCTGGTTGACCCCTAATTCACACCCGCTGCCCCCCGCAGGCGTCGCGGCTCGGGGCGCGGGGGCGGCGCGCTGGCGGCGGCGGGGCTATCCCAATTGGTGACGGCATTGGCCGGACCATTGTCGCCCCGGGGCTTCAGGCCCATGTCGGTGGAAAAAAGCAGCGCGACATAGACGGTATCGCCATTCACCGCCGCGCCCACCCCGGCATGATCGTAATTGGCGAAGATCATGTTTTCCCGGTGCGGCGGGCTCTTCAGCCATTCGTCGAGAAAGCGCCGGGCAAAGTCATCCACCGCCACGCCGCTTTCCTTGGTGTAATGCTGGGCCGCGAGATTTTCTCCCAGCAGACCTTGCCATTTCTCGTCCTGCTTCATCAGCAAGGTGGCGGAAGTGTCGCCATTGGGCGCGGCATGGGCGAGATAATTCTTGGCGGCCATGTCGCTGGCCCGCGCCCGCGCGATCTTGGAAAGCTCGGGATCGATCGCCAAAGGGCGGGCCTTGGGTTCCAGCCTGCGGCGTTGTTCTTCCACCAATAGGGCGATGCGGGTTTCCAAGGCGCTCATCTGTGTTTTGGGATCCGGTGGCGGCGGCGGCCCCGGCGGCGGTTGGGGTTGAAAGATGCTGCAAGCGGCAAGCGTCATTGCGGCCAACAGAAAACTGACAATCTTGGTCATGTCAGGCCGGAAAAATCTCGAACAGGCCGGCGGCACCCATGCCGCCGCCGATGCACATGGTCACCACGCCCAGCTTGGCGCCGCGCCGTCTGCCCTCCAGCAGCAAATGCCCGGTCAGCCGCGATCCGGTCATGCCATAGGGATGGCCGATCGAGATGGCGCCGCCATTCACATTGGTCTTGGCGGGATCCAATCCCAGTCTATCCATGCAATAGAGGGTCTGGCTGGCAAAGGCCTCGTTCAATTCCCACAGATCGATGTCTTCGACCTTGAGGCCATGACGCGACAGCAGGCGCGGCACCGCCAGCACCGGGCCGATGCCCATTTCATCGGGCTCCACCCCCGCCACGGCGAATCCCTTGAAGCTGCCCAGCGGCTTGATGTTCTTTTTGGCCGCGGTTTCCTCGCTCATCAGCACACAGGCTGAGGCGCCATCGGCGAATTGCGAGGCGTTACCGGCGGTGATGGTTTTACCCTGCGCCACTTGCTGGCCGCCGGCATGGACCGGCTTGAGCGCCGCCAGTCCTTCCAAGCTTGTGTCGGGGCGATTGCACTCGTCGCGGTCCACCGTCACCTCGGCCATGCTTTCAGCGCCCGTGGCCTTGTCCACTTTCTTCATTTTGGTGGCCAGCGCGACGATCTCGTCCTGGTAGCGCCCGCTCGCTTGCGCCGCGGCGGTGCGTTGCTGGCTTTGCAGCGCATATTGGTCCTGCCGCTCCCGGCTGACGCCATAACGCTCCGCGACGATTTCGGCGGTCTCGATCATGGTCATCCATAGCGCCGGCTTGATCTGAAGCAGATGTTCCTCGGTGAAATGCTTGAGGTTGATGCCGCCCATCTGCACCAGGGAGATGGACTCGACACCGCCGCCCACCGCGACCTCGGTGCCGCCGGTCATGATCTGCCCGGCGGCGCAGGCGATGGCGTTGAGGCCGGACGAGCAATAACGGTTGATGGTGACGCCCGCGGTGGACGCCGGGCATCCCGCCCAGATCGCGCTTTCGCGGGCGATATTGTTGCCGGTGGCGCCTTCGGGAAAGCCGCAGCCGATATAGATGTCCTCGACCTCGCCCGCCGCGATGCCGGCCCGGGCAATGGCGTGCTTGATGGCATGACCCGCCATCACCGCGCCATGGGTTTCATTGAAGCCGCCCCGGATCGACTTGGCCAAGCCGGTCCGGGCAGTGGAAACGATCACGGCTCGGTTCATGGACATGTTCCCTGAAATCGGCGCCAACCTAGCGGTTCGCAGAGCTTGCTGCCAGCGCTTACAAGGCGCTCTTCCTGGCGATATGGGCGGGATAGCGCAGGGTGAAGGTGACGGCGGCGGTCAAGGCGATCAAGCTCACCGCAATGCTGCCATAGAGCGGCAATCCGGTTTCGAACGTCACCGCGCCGTCGGCGGCCGCCATCACCGCCAGCGCCGCTGCCCATGCGCTGGAGACCAGATAATTCACTCTCAGGAACTGATCCGGCGGCCAATCGGCTTCCCGCGGGTCCAGCCGCGCATACTCCACCGAAAAAGGCCGCTTGAGGATCAGCGGCAGTCCCAAAAGCAGGAACAGCGATAAGGCCGCGATGAAATGCACCGAAGCCAAGGGCAAATCCAAGAAGCTGCGGCCCAGGGCCAGAAGCGCGAACAAGGCCAGGCTGCCGGCATCCAGCAGGCGCAGGCTGGGGCTTTCGACGAAATCGCGGATGGTGACGACAAAAGCGGCGGCGAACGCCACCCATAAGGCCAGATCGACGGATAGCCGCGAAAGCGCCGTGAACAGGATAAACGGCGCGAAGCCCATGATTAAATTCATGCCCGCCCCAATCTCGTCAGTGTGTCAAAGAAACGGGACGCGGATTGCAGCCACGCCCCGTTTCTAGCAACCAATCAGTTGGCGGCCGTGGTGGGATTGGCCTTGGACTTGGCGAAGACAATCCACAAGCGCACCACCCGGGCCGCGGCCGGTTTGGGCGCATTGATGGCGCCGAAGGTGGCCACCGCTTCGGAATATTTGCCCGAAGCCGCTTGCGACATTCCGATCACCATATCGGCCTCGGTGGGGTCGGCGGCGCCGCCCTTGCTCTTGCCCAGTTGCGCGGCGGCAATGGCTTGCGGATACATGCCATAGCCGTATAGCGCTTCCGCCAGCTTCACATTGTAGGTGCCATTTTCCTTGGCGCCGGCCGCGATCTGGGCCGGGATGGTTTTTTTGTCGGCGTCCGCGCGTGTGCCGACTGGCGTAAAGCCCGTGCCGCCCGCCTTTTCCGCCTGCTGCGTGTCGCCCAAAAGACCGAGCTTGTTGGCGGTGGCACCGATCAAGGACGCATCTTCCGGCCTGATCTTGCCGCCCAGCTGGAACATCAGCCTGCCCATATGAATATAGTCGATCTCGCGCATGCCCGGCGTGGTGAAGGCGATCGGGACGATCCGGTCCCAGTCCTCCGGCTGGTTGAAGGTGGCAACCGCCTGTTCCAACGTTTTTTGGGCGCCGGCATCGTCCTTCATCTGAGCCTGGGCGCTCATCAGGACCTGGAAGTCGCCGCGCTGCGGCTTTTGGCCCGCGGCGATCGCGGCGTCGATGTTCTTCTGCGAGACCTCAATGGCGCCAGGATAATCCTGGTTGAAAAAATTCGCCCGTGCGATCAACGACATATCGGTGCTGCTGGGCGGCGGGGTAAGCGCCATCAAGGCCTTGCCGTATTTGGCGGCTTTGTCAAAGTGCTTGGCGTTCATCGCCAACTGCATCGCCAGATTGTAGATCGCCGCCTTTTCGGTGTCCGGAATGGCGGCGGGATCGGTGTCCGCCGCGGCTTCCGCTGCCGGCGTTGCGGCGTCGAGATCCTTCATGCCGACATAAACGCTCGCCGCGAAACGATTGATCAGATAGTTGTCGTGAGGTGTGCGATCCGCCACCTGCTTGGCCGCTTCAATCGCAGCCAGCGCCGCGGGAAAATCCTTCTTGCTGTTCGCGGTTTGCGCCGCCACCAGATTTTTGCGGACGGCAGAAGAAGGCTCGAGCTTGGCATCGGCGGCAAAGGCGCCGGGCACAGCACCAAGCAGGAAGCACGCCGTCAGTGCGGCGACAAGAAATTTGCTGATCATGGAAAAAGCGTCCTTTTGTAAGCGGCCGGCACGGCCGGCGAAAAACCCCTGTTGGGTGTCCTATTGTGAGCCGGTTTGCAACTTTACTGTGGCGAAGCGCTGTTTCCAATAAGGCGGTCTGGGCCGCCCATGTTGCGTCGCAGCAATGCGCTCTCTCCCGTTTGGCAGGCCGATCGCCAACGTCGTAAACAGTTGTTTACCCTGCGCTGGCACGTTGCCCGTTGGGTTTCAGGCGATGGCCATGGCGCAAAGTCTTTTCCGTTTGGACGGCAAAATCGCCTTCGTATCCGGCAGCCGCGGCCATCTGGGTGCGGCCATGACACGCGCCCTTTGCCAGGCTGGGGCCCATGTCATCGTCAATGGCCGTGACGCCGCGGCTTTGGAGGGTTTCGCCGCCGATCTCATGCGTGAGGGTTTTTCCGTCGAAACGGCGGCTTTCGATGCCCATGACGTCCCCGTGATTCGCGGCTTTTTCGGCCGCTTGAAACGCCTGGATGTGCTGGTCAACAATATCGGGGCGATGGGGAACAGATCCTTCGCCCAACTGGCGCCGGAAGATTTCGCCGCCACCTATGCCGCGACTGTGACGACCGCCTTTGAATCCACACGTGCGGCTCTGCCCGCCTTGCGCGCGGCGGTCGCGGCCTCCGGCGACGCCAGCGTGGTCAACATCTCCTCCATCTATGGCCAGGTTTCCCCGGATGGGCGGCTGTATGACGATCGCGCCCGGCAAAGTCCTTTCCATTATGGTCCCGCAAAGGCGGGCCTTGAACAGCTCACGCGGCATTTGGCAGCCGAACTGGGGCCCGAAGGGATTCGCGTCAATGCGCTGGTGCCGGGTCCGTTTCCCCAGCCCGGAAAGATGCCGCCGGGGCTGGAAGCGCGCCTGGCGGAATGCACCATGCTGAACCGGATCGGGCGGGCCGAAGAGATCGGGGGGCCCTTGGTGTTTTTGGCGGCGCCGGCTTCGTCCTATGTGACGGGCAGCTGTCTGAACGCGGATGCGGGCTGGACCGCATGGTGAGTTAAAACAGCTTGGGGTAAGGATGCACATGGCGTTCCTGTCCTCCTTTCGCATCGGCCAGCAGACCGTCTATCCCGAACAGCTGCAGGAGCGGCTGAAGGGCTTCGCGCTGCTGGACAATGTCGGCGATACCGCCTTGCGCAACTTGCTGGCGGAAGCCAACTGGTTCGGCCTGCCCGGCGGCACCCTGCTGGAACGGGACGGCGAAAACAACGCGGCTTTGTTCCTGGTGGTGACCGGCAGTCTGGGCGTGTTCGTCTCCGACGCGCAAGGCGCGCGGCACCAAGTGGCGCATATCCAGGCCGGCGAGACGGTGGGCGAGATGTCGCTGATCTCCGGTTCCACCAATCACTCTGCTCAGCTGGTGGCGCTGCGCGACACCGAATTGCTGCGCATCAGTCCGGACGGTTTCGAAGCGCTCGTGTCCCGTCATCCCCGGGTGATGATGAATTTGATGCAGATGCTGATCAAGCGGCTGAAGGACGCCAATCGCGGCCGTTCCGCCAAGTCCCGGCCCAAGACCTTCGCCATTGTGCCGCTGCAAGACGGATTGTCCGAGGTTCCCATTGCACATCGCCTGGCCAATGCGCTGGCGGGCATGGGCTACAGAGCGGCGGTGCTCGATGCTGGCGCCGGGGACCAGACGGCGGAATGGTTCAACAGCTTCGAGCAGTCCCACGATATCGTGTTCTATCGCGGCGATGCGCCGGACAGTCCCTGGACGCAATTGTGCCTGCGCCAGGCAGACCGCATTTTCTTGCTGGCCCGAGCCAATCAGTCGTTGCCGCTGGCGCCCTTGAGCCTTCCGGCGTTCAAGGCGCGCGCCTCCGGCCCGCCGGACCTTTTGCTGCTGCATCCCGATGGCGCCAGCGCCGTGCTGCCGGATCATTTTTCGGTCCGCAGCGGCCTGTTCAGCGCCCATCATCATCTGCGCGCCGGACATCATGCGGATGTGGACCGGATAGCGCGCTTTATTGCCGGCAAGGCGGTGGGGCTGGTGCTGGCCGGCGGCGGGGCGCGCGGTTTTGCGCATATCGGCATCATCAAGGCCTTGAAGGAAGCGGGTGTGCCTTTCGATCAGTTGGGCGGCACCTCGATGGGGGCGATCATCGCGGGGGGCTTGGCGCGGGAATGGAGCCTGGAAGAGATGCGCGACCGCATGCGCGCGGTGTTCGTGGACGACAACCCCTTGTCGGATTTCACGCTGCCCCTGATCGCGCTGGTGCGCGGCAAGAAAGTCAGCGCCCGTTTGCGCGAGCATTTCGACGAAGTCTGCATCGAGGAATTGCCGCTGCCTTATTTCGCGGTGTCCTCCGATCTCACTACCGGGCGCATCCATATCCACCGCGACGGCAAGCTGTGGCGGGCGCTGCGCGCCAGCGTGGCCTTGCCCGGCATCCTGCCGCCCGTCACCCATCATGGCCATTTGCTGGTGGATGGCGGGGTGATGAACAACCTGCCGGTGGATGTGATGCGCGAACAGGCGCACGGCGCCGGCCCCATCATCGCCTGCGATATCACCGGCGAGGTGGACCTGCAGGCCCAGGACAGCCGCTATGGCGAACGGCCCTGGTGGTGGCTGATGGGCCAGAATATGCGGGGTAACCCCTCGATCATTTCCATTCTGATGCGTTCCGGCACGGTGGGCTCGGAAGCCCAGCGCCGCATTGTGCGCGAGCAGTGCGATTATCTGATCGAGCCGCCCATGCCCGACATCCAACTGCGCGACTGGAAAAAGTTCGATCAGGCCGTTCAGGAAGGGTACGATACCGCCCGCGCCTGCATCGAGAAAAACGGCGTTCCTTTGACCCATATCATGTCGGAAGGACCTGGCATGCCTTTGCCGCACATCGTGGTGGCTTAGCGCGGTGGACGAGAAACGGGATGAAAAAGCATGCCCATAGACTATGACGATATGATGCAGTCCGGCGCCAGCGGTTTGACCGCGCGTTATGACGAAAAGGACGTGATGCTCTATGCCTTGGGCGTGGGAATGGGGCGCGATCCGCTGGACGAGAAAGAGCTTGCGTTTGTCTATGAGAATAACGGGCTGAAAGTGGTTCCCACTTTCGCCAGCGTCATCAACCGCGGCGAGGCGCCGCCTGAGCGGCAACGCATGCCGCAAAAATCCAGCATCAATTTCGCGCTGGTGGTGGACGGCGAGCGGCGCATCACCATCCACAAGCCTTTGCCGCCCAAATGCGAGGTGGTGTCGGATGAGCGGATGCTGGCCGTCTTGGACAAGGGGGAAGGCAAGGGCGCGGTCTTGGTTCAAGAACGGGTGACGCGCGAGGCGGCGAGCGGCGACAAGCTCTTCACCATCGTGTCGTCCATTTTCGCGCGCGGCGATGGCGGCTTCGGCGGCAGCCCCGATGGCGGTCCGCCGCTGCACGAAATTCCGGCGCGCGCGCCCGATCTGATCCAGGAATGCGACACCAGACCCGATCAGGCTTTTTTGTATGCGCTTTGCGGCGACCGCAATCCGCTGCACCGCGATCCGGCCTTCGCCAAAATGGTCGGCTTCCCGCGTCCCATCCTGCATGGCCTCTGTTCTTACGGCACCGCCTGCCGCGCGGTGCTTTCGACCGTGGCGCAGTATCAGTCCGAGCGGATCGGGCAATTCGATGTGCGCTTCTCCAAGCCGGTATTTCCGGGCGAGACGCTGGTGGTGGAGATGTGGCGGGACGGGGCGGTGATTTCCTGGCGCGCATCGGTGAAGGAGCGCCCCGGCACCATCGTCCTCAACAACGGTCTTTGCCAGCTTGCCGATTGATCTTTTGGAAGAGGCCGGCGATCCGATTCAAACCGCCGAGGCATGGATCGCTTCGGGCCGGGCGGAGGAGGCCGCGCGGGCGTTGCGCGGGCGATTGGCCGCCGGACGCGGCGGGTTGCTGGCGCGCTTGACATTGGTCAGGGCGCTTCTGACCGCCGGCGATCGCCAAGGCGCTTTGGCAGAGGCGCGTGAGGCGGTGTCGCTGAATCCCGATGTCGCCGTGGCGATCGTGGCGTTGGGCGAAGCTTTGCTGGCGGCGGATGCCCTGCCGGCCGCCATCGCGGAGCTGCAAAGGGCGCTGCGGCTGGACCCCGGCTTGGGGCGCGCGCGCGAATTGATCGCCGCCGCTTGGCTGAAAGCCGGGGAGGCCGACAAGGCGCTGGAGAGTTTGCGCCTCTTGGAGAACCCGCCTTCCGAAATGATCGCGGCTTGCCAGGCCATCAAAGCCGCACCGCGTTCCGATCCCGGCTATGTGCGGCATCTGTTCGATCAATTCTCCGCCGATTACGACCAGCGCATGATCGGGCAACTGGCCTATGCCGGTCCGCAGATTCTGTTCGACCTGGCGGCCCTGGTGATGCCGGGACGCATAGGAGCGTCGGCGAGAGCCGGAGCGACCACTAAAAAGAGCCTTACGATTTTCGATCTGGGCTGTGGCACCGGCTTGGCCGGGGCGGTGTTCAAACCGCTGGCGGCGCGGCTGGAGGGCGTGGACCTTTCGCCCGCCATGATCGAAAAGGCGCGGGTGCGCGGCATTTACGATTCTCTGGACGTCGCGGATCTGGAAACGGCACTGGCGGCCTCGGGGGTGTCCTACGATCTGATCCTGGCGGCGGATACGCTGGTGTACCTGGGAGATCTGCAGCGGGTGTTCGAAACCGCACATGCCCGCCTGAAGCCGGATGGTTATTTTCTCTTCACCGTCGAAGCGGGGGAAGGGCCGGGTTTCGAGTTGGGGCCCAAACGCCGCTGGCGGCACAGCGAGGCCTATTTGCGCGGCCTTGCCGAAGGGGCCGGATTTGAGGTCGCCGGGCTTGTGGCCGCCACGCCACGCCGGGAAGCAAACCAACCGGTAAAGGGATTTGCCGTGGCCCTGTGCCGGTCGTAACCGCATCTTTTCGCGGCCATGCGCGTTCCATCCTCAGAGCTTGGATGGAATTTCCGTATCATGGCTGCGCTGGCTAACACGGTATTTTTCGGCCATCGCAGATTGGCGCGCTTCCAATTCAGCCTCAGTCCTTTGGTGGGCGGCATTGCCTTGATGGCGGTGCTGCTGGTGATGGGCGCGATCCTGTTTCGCGGCTTCAGCGAAAATGGTTTCCGGTTGGGCAGTCAGTTGGCCTGGCGTTATACGTCTTTGGTTTTCTTTGCCGCCTTGGTGGGCGGGCCGCTCTGCCGCCTGACGGCACGCGTCTTCACCGGCCTGACGCCGCCGGAAAATTTGGGCCGCAAAATGGTCTGGGGATTTTGCGCCAGCTTTGGCGTCTATCTGTTGTCGGTTTTTTTGCCCAATGTGATCCGGCTTTCGGCCGGCGCGACCTTGATGACGCTGTTCGCCAGCCTTGTGGTGTTGGTGATGGCGCTGACCGCCGCGCCACTGAAACGCTTGGGGGGCAAGCCGCTGATCCCCGAACAGATTCGCCGCGTGCTGCTTGGCACCGCGGCCGCTTATTTCTGGCTTTGCTATTCCTTGATGGCTTTGGCGCGGATTTCCGGTCCGCACCGGCCGGACCCCTTTTACGACATCAGCCTTTGCTTGATGATCCTAGGCTTGCTTGTTCGTTACGCCGATCGCTGGTTTTGCAACCAACTGGCGCCCAAAAGCCTTTCGCGATCGGCGAATCCCGCCCTTATCTGACCCGCTTATCCGATAACAGACCCGAGTTTGACACGATGTTGTCAAATTTGCGGCGCGCACCTGTCCCAAACTGAGCAGCGCATCCGCCTAGCGCGGGTTCCCTAGGATATGCGACAATTGCCAGGTCGAAAGGGTTTCAGGTGCGTTCCGTTCTTCTCATAGCCGTCCTATTGCTGGGCGCTGGTCCGGCCATGGCACAGAGTCTTTGCGTTGAGCCGGCCATGCCGATCCCGGTGGATGGCGCTGCCGCCACCGCTGACCAGATGCGCACTGCCATGGCCGACGCGCGCAATTTCATCGCCCAATCCGCTGTCTATCAGGACTGCCTTTTGAAAACCGTGGATGCCGCCAAGACCCAGGCCATCGCGGCAGGACAGTCTTTCGAACCGATGGTGGAGACCAGCGCCCGCTACAAGGTGGATATGAGCAGGAAGGCGCAGGAGCGGGTGGGCAACACGGCCAACAGTGCGATGGCGGCTTTCAAGAACGCTCACCCCAATTAGAATATCTGATTCCTTTTGCCGCGCCCCGCGCGCGGGCAAATCTTAACGGCAGTTGCCTGCATGGGCAGCGAATCACGTATCATGCCGTCCATGGCTGAGGCGGCGGTTCGACCCCCCAAGGAACGGCGACAGCGCGATGTGTCGCGCGCGGCGTCGCGGACGGCGATTCTGGATGCAGCGCGGCGGGTGGCCGCCCGCGAGGGCGCGCGCGATCTGAGCCTGCGCGGCGTGGCCGCGGAAGCTGGCTTCGCGCCGGCAGCGCTTTACGGCTATTTTTGCAACAAGGACGAGCTGCTGCTGGCGCTGGCGGCCGATGATCTGACCTCCTTGGCGCGCGCCATGCGGGGCGTCGGCGGTCTGGCGGGCGCGGGCGCGGTGGCGCTGAATTTGCTGCGCGGCGCCGAAACCATGGCGGCCGCGTCGGCGGCGCTGGCTGGCACGTCCCAAGATGGCAAGCCGGAAAGCAAGCAAGACAACAAACTCGGCGATGCCGAGCGATTGTTCAATGGCCGGCTGATCGCGGCGTTGAAGGCGTTATCCGATGCCAGCGGGTTGCCGTCCAACAACCGCGAAAGTCAATGCGACGTGGTTCTGGTGGCGTCGGCGCTGACGGGCCTGGCCTTGCTGGCGCGCTCGGGCCGTCTGGAAGCCTTGGGCTTTGCGCCCGAAGAAATCCTTGCGCGGCTGGACAGCCGTTTCCGCGCAGGAGCGTAGGCGCGAGCCTGAGCGACCATAAAAAAAAGACGTAGGCGCAGCCGGACGGCGTTCATTGCGCATAGTGAATCTCCATCAGCACGGTACGCTGCGGAAAAGGGTGGAACAGAAAGTATTTGTCATTGTTGAGATTGTCCACGCCCGCGGAAATGCTCCAATTCTCATCCCATTTGTACCGGATGCGGGCATCCACCACCCAGTAACCGGCAAAGCCCTGATAGGTCTGTGAGATGGGGTCGCTATTGTCGATGGTGCCGAAACTGCGGTCGCTGTAACGCGCACCGGCTGTGAAGGACCATTGATCGTCCGGGCGATAGGTCGCCACCGCATTCGCGCGCAGTTTTGGCACCTGTGGCAAAAACTTGCCCACCGCCGCCGCGAAGGTGCTGTTGCGAACCCCCTTGGCTTCCACCGCCGTCAGGCTGGCCATCAATTCCAGGCCGGGAATGAAAATATCGTACTGGTTGGCCACCAGCTCGATACCGCGCGCCCGGGTGCGGTCCACATTCTGCACAAAGCTGAACAGGGCGGTGGAGCCCGGCACCAGCGGCGCCGACTGAGACAAAAGCGTGTTGGCGATGTCTTCCTGGAATAGGGAGACGCGCAAGAATCCGCTCTCGGTGCGCCGCTCCGCCGCCAGTTCATAGGCGCTGGCGCGTTCGGGTTTCAAATGGGGATTGGGCACGGTCAAACTCGCGCCGGTGGTGACGGCCTGATACAGCTCGGTCACCGTCGGCATACGGTAGGCGATGCCCCAGGAGCCTGACACTTTCCAAGCGTCCGACATTTGCCAAGACATCGCGGCCTTGGGCGACAGGGTGCTTGCGGAAATGCGCGGCTGGCTGACATTCAGCGCAGGCGAAGCGGAAAAATTGCTGCCGCCATAGGCGCGCCAGTCTTCATAACGCAGGCCCAAGGAGGCTTTGAAATCCGGCATCAGACTCCAGATATCCTGCAACCAGACCGCATTGGTGGCGGTGCGGCCTTTGGCGGCATTCACCGTACTGCCCGTTCCGCCGGCGATCCAATCGGTCAGGTTATTGCGTCGTTGCGCGAAACTTTCCGCGTCGCGATGGGCGCCGAAGGAGATTTCGTGATCCGCAATGCCGCGCCACACCGCATTGGCATCCAGCGTGTACCAGCCGGTGCCGTTCATGCGGTTGACGGTTCCGGCCGCGCCGCCAAGCGCGGCCGGAAGCGCCGTCGCAGGCGTGCGTTGCTTGTCGCCTAGATAGGCATAGTCGCTGAAAATGATTTCCCAGGCGAAATTGCCCTCGCGCGCCGACGCCAGCGACAAGCCTTGCGCCAACTGGGTTTGCTGGACGTTGTAAAGATTGTTGGAAAAGGCGCTGGCAGCGATGTTGTAATTGTAGCCGCCGATATTGCTGTTGCCGGCATAAACCGCCGCGCCCGCGCCGTTGCGCAAATAACTCTCACCTGCGGAATCGTTATCCTGATGGAACAAGCTGGCGGTATAGGTTAGCCGCATGCCATCCCTGAAATCGTAAGCCAGCTTCACGGTCGCGGTGTCCTGTATCTGATGCTCCAGCCCCGTGGCGCCGATCACCGCAATGGGCGCGCCGCTGCGGTTGAAATCGGCGAAGGCGCCGGTCAGGACCGTGCCCGCGCCGCTGGTGGAGACGGGCCGAACCAAGGTGGCGTAACCCAGCGGCTGGCCATGGCTGTCGAGGTGATTGACCGACAGCCGCCAGCGCAAAGCGCCAAGCCGGTCGCCGATGCCGCCGGCCAACTGCCAGGTGCCGGGCGACATGTCGGTGGCATACTGGCCGAAATCCTGGATCGCGCCGGTCGCGTCGGCATAGAGCTCGAATTTTTCCGGCATGCGGGTGGTGATGTTGATGGTGGCGCCGATGGAATTGCCGGCATAGCGGGCCGAGAAGGGCCCATAAAGAACATCGATACGGCTGACATCGTGCGGCGCGGCGACGCCGAAATGGGGCGAGGCGGCGCTGTTGTTGTTGCCGATGGGCGAATTGATCATGATCCCATCGACAAAGATCAGGTTGCGCGCCGAAGCGCCGACGCCGGAGGTGCGGGTGGCGACCGGGTCCTGGGTATCGCCATAGTGGCGTTTGCGCACCAGCAGCGAAGGCGCGTATTTCAGCATGTCCTCGGTGTTGACGGCGTTGATCTGTTCGCGCGCCTTGGCGGCGGTGATGCGCACATCCGGATCGCCGGGATCACCGGCTTGGCGATCGGCGCTGACGATCACATATTCCGATTGCAGGCTGGCGCCGATGGCTGAACCTGCAGATTGCGCCTGGGCGGCGGTGGCGGCGCAAAGCGCCAAAGGGAGCGCCAAAGGAAGCGTCAGAGCGGATGTGCGCAAGCGCAAGAAGGTGAGCATGGGATTCCCCGAAAAGCTGAAACGGAACGCCCGCGCCGATATCCGGCGCGGTTGGTTTGGAGGCGTTCAGGCGTTCAGCGGCGGGGCACGGGGAGAGGCGGGGCTAAAACGCGCGGCGACGGAGGCGGCATAGAGGCGGTCCGTGGCGGCGGCGAAGGCGTGGAAGACCGGCAAAGCCAGCGACGGCGCATCCGGCGTGGCTGCCAGTGGCGGCGCGGCGGCAAAGGGGCAGGCGTCTTTCTGGACGTCGTGCTGGGCTTGTCCGTCTTGGGCGGGAATTTCCCGGTGGGGGCCGTCCACCGAGCAAATAGTCAGGCCTTGCGCGGCAGGCATCCAGCCCATCGGCATCACGGCGCGCGCCACCAGGGCGATAAACGCCAGATGCCGTGCGTGGCGGAAAAGCTCCTGCATGGCGAGGTTTTCGCGCCGCCCCGTCTTAGGGTCAATGCGTCAGATGGCGCGATTTTCAAGATCTAGATGGTGATGCCGCCGTCCACGATGAAATTCTGCCCCGTGGTAAAGGCGGAATCATCGCCCGCCAGCCACAAAACGATGGACGCGATCTCTTCGGCGGTGCCCAGCCGCCCCATGGGCTGGCGGGCGATGAAGGCCTTGCGGGCGGCCTCGTAATCGCCGGTGTCCTTCAAGCGCTGCTGCAGCGAGGGCGAATCCACCGTGCCGGGGCACACCGTGTTGCAGCGGATGCCCTTGGTGACAAAATCGGCGGCCACCGACTTGGTCAGGCCGATCACCGCCGCCTTGCTGGCGCCATAGATGCAGCGATTGGGCAGGCCTTTGATCGAACTCACCACCGAGGCGACATTGATGATCGAGCCGCCGCCATTTTCGATCATGCCGGGCAGAAACGCCTTGATCATCCGCGCCATGGCAAAAACATTTATGTTGAACGACTTCTCCCATTGGGCGTCGTCATTCTCCAGGATGGAGCCGTTCTCGACAAAACCGGCGCAATTAAACAGCACATCCAGTTTGCCAACCTTCTTGGCCAGGGCGGCAATGGCGGCGCCATCGGTCACATCCAGTTGATGCTTATCGGCGCTAAGGCCGTCCAACCCCTTCACATCGCGGTCGGTGGCGATGACATGGGCGCCTTCGGCGGCGAACAAAAGGGCGGTGGAGCGGCCGATACCGGCAGCCGCGCCGGTGATCAGCGCGGTTTTTCCGTCAAGCTTCTTGGACATGCGTTTCCCTGACTGCAACGTATGGATTGACCCCAGCGGCACGGCGTTCGGGGCGGAGGCCATAATGGGGCATCGGCCGGCCCAATTCCAGTGCGCCCAGGCCGGGCGCTTTGCCGCTATCCGCCGCCGACATCGCCACAGTCCATGGCGCCGATAAGGAGGTTACACGCCGAGCCTTTGACGAAAGCCCTGGACTAGGCTTTGCTGCGTTCAAATGGTGAGCGCGCGACGGACGCCGCCTCGCAAAACACAGCTGCCGGTGATGGCAGGGGGAGCATCGATGACAAACAGGGTCCGCTATCAGTTGATTATGCTGCTCTTCGTGGTCAGCGCGGTCGTCTATATCGACCGTAGCAACATGTCGATTGCCGGTCTTGAGTTGATCAAAACCTATGGCTTCACAACCGTCCAACTGGGCTGGCTGCAAAGCGCTTTCCTGCTGGGTTATGCCGCCTTCCAGATTCCCGCCGGCTGGGTGGTGGGCAAGCTGGGTCCGCGCAAAACCCTGACCTATGGCTTGATCTGGTGGAGCGTGCTCAGCGCTGCTACCGCCCTGGTGCCGTCACAAATGGCCGGAGCACTTTTTGCATTGATCGCCGTGCGTTTCATCCTGGGGCTGGGTGAGGCAGTAGCTTATCCGTCTTCCAACCAGTTCATCGCCGCTTGGTTTCCCTCGCACGAGCGCGGCAAGGCCAATGGCTGGGTGTTTGGCGGCGTCGGCTTTGGCTCGGGTGCGGCGCCCTTTGCCATCGGCGGTCTTGTCGTCCTCTACGGCTGGCACGCGGCCTTCTATGTCTCCGCCCTTATCGGCCTAGTGGTCTGCGTCATCTGGTATTGGGCCGGGCGCGATACGCCGGCCGAGCATCCCAGTGTAACTCCGGGCGAGCTGGCGCATATCAAGGCCGGACTGCCGGTCAAGATGGAAGGTCCTATGCCGCCGGTGCCCTGGCAGAAGATCTTTACCAGCGTCGATATGTGGTGCGTGACTCTGGCCTATGTCGCCTTTGGCTATGTCGCCTTCCTGTTTCACACTTGGTTTTTCCCTTACCTGAAGGGCGGCCTGAATTTCGATATGAAGAAGAGTATTTTCTTCAGCGTGCTGCCGTTCATCGCAATGACCTTGTGTTGCCTGTTGGGGGGCGTGATCAGCGACTGGCTGGTAAAGCATAAGGGCCAGTATGTCGGCCGCAGCCTGTTTGGCGCCTTCACGATGTTTTTGACCTGCGTCCTGATGTTGTTGGGCGGCAGGGCGACCGACCCCTATGTTGCTATCGCGATTCTGACTTGCGCAGCAGGTGCACTTTATTTGGGGCAGGCGACATACTGGGCGGTGGGCGCGGATTTCGGCGGGCCGTATAGCGGTATCGTTTCGGGCCTGCTCAACATGGGCGCTCAGATCGCGGGCGCCGTCACCGCTTCGGCAACTCCCTGGCTCGCCAGGGAGTATGGTTGGTCGGCGGCCTTCTATATTGCGTCTGGCGTCGCCTTCGTCTGCGCGTTTCCCTGGTTCTTCGTGAACCCGGATCGACGTCTGCATGTGCCCGAACAGGTAACCGCTTAAAGTGGATTCATTTCCGCTGCAGCCTGCCAAGGCGGCGGCTTCGTCATTGTCGCTGGTGCGGTTCTGCCGGACGCTTACTGGTCGGGCTGAATCGTGGTAGAGGTCCGCGGAAGCGGTGAACCATGACAGAGCCGGAAACAGAGGCGCAAAGCATGAGCCTGGACG
Organism: Rhizomicrobium sp.; assembly: GCA_035275465.1. Taxonomy (GTDB): domain Bacteria; phylum Pseudomonadota; class Alphaproteobacteria; order Micropepsales; family Micropepsaceae; genus Rhizomicrobium. Next base: position 42,344 of record DATEMS010000030.1, read on the forward strand.
TCGAAGCCCACACCGGATCCCACGCCCACAAGACCGGCCACAGCTGGGTGGACATGGTGGTTGCCTTCTCGGCCCTGTTCATTTCGGTTGTGTCTTTGGGCGTTGCCATTTTGCATGGCCACACCATGGAAGAGATGGCCCAAGCCAATGCCCGGCTGGTGGCGGCCAACTCCTGGCCGTTCATGGCCTATGCTGCGGGGGTCAACACGGAGGATGGTGTCCGCCATGCCAGCATGCGGGTGTACAATTCCGGTGCGGGTCCGGCCAAGGTCGAAACGGCGGAGCTGGTTTGGAAGGGCGTCGCCTATCGCAGCAACTGGGACTTCCTCCAGGCCTGCTGCGGATTCGATCCCGCATTGGGTGAGCGTTTCGACTCCAATCTCGTGCCGAACCTGGTTTTTCGCGCCGGTGTGGACGTCACTTTCCTGAAGTTCAAGGAATCCATCGATCCGGCGGTATTCGCCGCGCTGCAACGGGTTATGGTCAGCCGCGACCTGCACCTGAACGTCTGCTATTGCTCTATTTTCGACGAATGCTGGCAAAACGACCTGACCAAGCTCAGCCTCAAGCCTCCGCGGGTCAAGGCCTGTATCCAGCCGAAGGTGCCATTCGACCAGGGACTTTTGTCGCCACAGGGGTTCATCTGGCATTGAGTTCTTTGCCGTACAGCATGGAGAAGACCCTGAATGCGGCGGCCCCCTGATCCAAAAAGCGGATCGGGAAAAGGGGCTAGTGTCGTGGTTTCGAAGTTCGCTAAAATATCGATATCAGGCTCTGGGCGAACTTCGAAACCACGACACTAGAAATCAATAAATTGCTGGCGCCTTTCGATTCCGAAATTCGCCACAACCCGATATAGAAATTATGCGAATTTCGGAATCAGGCGCCAGCCATGGTATCTGTCGCCCTATGAGCCCCAAGGCGATTGAGCCGGCAAACAAGCCCCGCAAAACCCAAATCGTGGTGGCGGGCGGCGGCGCGGCGGGGCTGGAGCTGGCGACCCGGCTGGGCGCCCGCTTCGGCCGCAGGTCTTTCGACATCATCCTGGTGGAAAAGAACCGGACCCATATCTGGAAGCCCCTGCTGCATGAGGTGGCGGCGGGCTCGTTGGACGCCAATCTCGATGAAGTGGGTTATCGCAGCCATGGCCATGCCTGGGGCTATCGTTTCTTTTACGGCACCCTTGAGGGCATCGACCGCGACAACCGCCATGTGGTGATCGCCCCCATTCTGGACGAAGACGGCCGCGAGATCATGGGACGCCACCAGATCCGCTACGACTATCTGGTGTTGGCGGTGGGCTCGGTCAGCAATGATTTCGGCACCAAAGGCGTGAACCAGTACTGCATCTTCCTGGACAGCCGGCTACAGGCCGACCGCTTCCGGTCCCAACTGCTCAATCATTGCTTGCGGGTCTCGCGCACCCTGCAAGCGGACCCCAATGCCGATGCGGTGGTGCGGGTGGATATCGTGGGCGGCGGCGCCACCGGGGTCGAATTGGCGGCGGAGCTTTACAATGCGGCGTCCGAACTGCGCCATTACGGGTTGGAAGTGTTCGACGAAAGCCGCTTGAAGGTGACGCTGATCGAAGCAGGGCCACGCCTCCTGCCGGCGCTGCCGGAAGATTTGGCGCATGCCGCGCATAAGGAATTGGAAGCCCTGGGCGTGCGGGTGATTACCGGCGAACAGGTGGTGGAAGCCACCGCCGAAGGCATGATCACCAAGTCCGGCGAGCTGATCAAAGCGGATTTGCGGGTGTGGGCCGCGGGCGTGAAGGGGCCGGATATGCTGGCCGGGCTGGGACTGGAAACCACCCGCAACAACCAGCTTGTTGTGAAACCCACGCTGCAAACCAGCCAGGACGAGCGCATCTTCGCCATCGGCGATTGCGCGTATTTCGTGCCCGCCGGCGAAAACCGCGCCGTCCCGCCGCGCGCCCAAGCGGCGCATCAAATGGCGGCGACGGCCTTTCGCAATATCGCCGCCATGATCGCGGGCAAGCCGCTCCAGCATTTCATCTATCGCGACCATGGCTCGCTGGTGTCGCTCAGCCATTTTTCCACCGTGGGCTCGCTGATGGGCAATCTGATCGGCGGCCGCATGGCGATCGAAGGGCGGCTGGCGCGCTTTGTCTATGTCTCGCTCTATCGTATGCATCTGATCGCCATTCATGGCTGGCTCAAGGGCGCGGCGCTGATCCTGGTGGGTCGCGTCAATCGCATTGTCCGTCCCAAATTGAAGCTGCATTGAGAGGCGCGGTTCGTCGAAGGTGAATGTCCGGAGAGTCAGCGACGGGCCGGGATCCCGATGATGCTGTCTGGGTCCCCCGGACAAGCCGGGGGACACCAGCTTTTCTAAGCGCGCGAAGCGCGCAAGAAAAGCTAGGTGGCTGGGGCGGGAGGGGTGAGCCGCGTCTTACAAAACGGTCCAGTGGACCGTTTTGCGCGGCGAACGCCGCGAGCTTGGGCGAGCGGCAGGGGATCCCGACCATGACAAGATGGGTCCCCCGGTCCGCTTCGCGGCCGGAGGACATCAGCTTTTCTAAGCTCGCTACTGCTCGCTAAGAAAAGCTAGATGGCTGGGGCGGGAGGGATCGAACCTCCGAATGCTGGAATCAAAATCCAGTGCCTTACCACTTGGCGACGCCCCAGCAGGAGCGGGGGGTGCCCCCCGGCAAGGGCCCTCCTATAAAGCAGCCGGGGCGCTCCGCAAACCGCCAAATCACCGCGCCGACAGGGATTTGCGCTCCGGTTGCGGGGGCGGGGGGGCATCGTTATAAGGGCGCCTCCCGAGGCGAAGGGGCAACCTTTTGCACTGGTTCGGAGAGTAGCTCAGCCTGGTAGAGCACTACGTTCGGGACGTAGGGGCCGGAGGTTCGAATCCTCTCTCTCCGACCATATTTTCAATACCTTAGGGGTATTGAGATTGACTTCGGCGCCTGTTGTAAGCGACTCTTGTAAGCGGATTTTTGGTCATTACGTGTGACACGTAGGGGCCGGAAGTTCGGAGCCATTTTCTTAACGAGCGATGCGCCAGAATAGCGAGTCGGTGGCAGTGTTTGTCGATTAAGCTTGGGATCATTCTCCGAGGATCACTCGGTAACATTCACCAATCAGTCTCGTGAGATTCCATTGACATTTGATCCAATCAGCTCGCCGCATTCGATTGAACGGTGTGCGGCAACTATTACCTTTTCCGAAAACATTCCCGAAAAATTAGCGCGGACTCTCGTCGCTGATCTGTCGAAGGCTTTGCCAAAGGGAGTTAGTCGAGCTGCCACCAAAGCTTTCAAGTTCGATGTAGCCACCGGAGTCGTCACCACGGAAGGTGATATTGGTGAAATACCCGCAACCTTTAAAGCTGCCGATGGACTTACCCAATTCGCTTTCGCGCCGAACTTTATTTCTTGGAATACCCAAAGATACGTTCGGTGGAAGCCGTTCTTAGGTCAATTGGATGAGTTTTTTGGATCGGTCTTGGAAGGAATTCTCGGCTCTGTCTCTCCTCAAAGCGTCCGCCTCGAATATGCCGATCGGTTCAATTGGGCGGGAGACTGGACCAATTTTGATGTGAATACCCTAATTAAGGCCAACTCTCCTTATGTTGCGCCGCGTGCGCGAGCAAGTGATCGCCAATGGCATACGCATTGTGGATGGTTTGAAAAGGTGGAGCCGTTCAGAAGGCTCACCAACGTCGCAGTTGAGGTCGCTGATCTTGTCGGGCCGCTTACGCCAACAGTCGGCATACTCACTATGATGCAAGATGAGACTAATGTTGCTGGTTTTGGCAACACCTCATCGGACGAACTGAATAGAGAATTCATCGTCGATCGATTGGAAGACCTTCATCAAGGTCTGAAGAAGCTCTTAACAGACATAATAGTGCCAGCAATGGCGCAAAAAATCGGCCTTACAGCATGACTGCAATCGCAAACCCAACAGCCGTGTCTGGCGTCAAGGGTGTTCTTGCTGTTACGCCGCCCGCGCCTACTGGCGCGAAAGGTCTCACCGATTTGTCCACGCCATTTCAACTTGCCGCACTTGTTGGCGGGTTGCGGCCTACTCAGCTGACGCAGAGCTCCGCTTGGAGTGGGGAGGGCGCGCAGGCAGCCGCGAATTGGTTTACCTCAGATGCTTGGCTCGCAGAAATGTTGGCGACAATTAGATCGTTTCGCAATGTTGAAGCAGGCTGGGACGGCGAAAACAGTCGAGCTCCCGCCGCAGAGACGCTTGATGCGGCGGAAATGCTGCTAGCTTACTTCAGGAATGCGCCCGCTGATCGTCGTCCAGCCATAAATGTTGGATCAGACGGCCTTCCTTCGTTTGCGAGGAATCTTAGAGATTTTTATCTCCACCTTGTTGTCGAGCCTCGCAATCACCCTAGCAATTGTGTTGCGCATCTCACTTGGTATGCAATTAAAGATGGCGAAAATATCTTCGAAGAAAGTGTGCCCTTCTATGGCACCTCACTTCCGCCAGAGTTGAGTAAACTCGTCGATCTAAAATGAGCTGTGAAAATTGTCGCGCAGCATTCGCTCACGCCAACGATGATGAGAGGGCGCGAAAATTTGACGAAGCGGCTCCTCGCCCTTGTGGATGCGAGAAATACAGGGTTTCGCCTCATTCGCCTGGTCCAGTGACAGACGACGAAGTGCTATGTTTGTTGGTCAGCGATCCTCAAATGATTGTCGATGGCTGGCTTCATCCCTCCAAGTTGGCCAATTTCGATACATCCGGGCAGAGTGTTCTTCGGGAAGCTGCCGCTGACAACGAATTCGAAAATACTATGGCTGAGCTGGTATCGCGCTCAAAGGAGAGAGGCAAACACCGTTGGTGCTTAGGGGTCTTGCGCTTCCCAGTGCACGCGGTTCGATATTGCGCGTCTGACCGATTTCTCTGTGTTTACGATACGGGTATGGAGCACAAGCCGTTCCACGCGGATCTTATGTGCGGCCCCTTGGTTCCTGATGGGGCAACCGGAGGGCAGCTGAAACGTGCTCGAATGGAGCTCGCTAGAGAAGTGATCACAGCTTTGGGGCGAGAAATTGTCGGCCCTTCCGACTTTCGGTCTGGGCTTCTTATGAGATTCTCTAAGGCGAGTTAGCAAACTGGCGTTAGCGGATGTGTAAGCGAAATTCCTTGTGGGTCGGGTCTCGTTCTGCCCGTTTGCAACTTTCCCAGCTTAATGTTTTCAGTAAGTTATTGATAGATCAGCTTTTTCGGGACGTAGGGGCCGGAGGTTCGAATCCTCTCTCTCCGACCAATTCTCTACTGCTCATACCAATTTAGAGGTTCGACAAAGGTCCGCCAGGACCTTTGGGGCGGCGTAAGCCGATCCGAGCGAAAGCGAGGACGAAAACAGGCCGAAGGCGTGTTTTCGCCAATCCTCTCTCTCCGACCAATTACGCAACGCGTTAGCGTTGCTGAAATCAGCACTGACTCACATTGTCTGGGACTTCCAATCCATACATACGTGCGTAGGGGGCCGGCTTGTGAAAGGCGGACGCGCCAACATGGCCCGTCGCCCCCGCGCCAAAGAACAAGTCTTTTGCGGTGATTTCTCATTCCTTCCGTCCGCTATCGGCCTATCTTTTTCGGCGCGCGCCCCTACATTGCCCTGCCATGGCTGAGATATCTGCGCCGCCGCGCGGCACGGTTCTGGTGGTGGAGGATGTGGCGCTGATCCGCATCACCATCGTGGATATGCTGGAGCAGATCGGCTTTGCCGCCGTCCAGGCCGCGGATGCGGCGCAAGCGCTGACCATTCTGGAACAAGAGCAGGTCGATGTCTTGCTGACCGATCTGGGCTTGCCGGGCATGAGCGGGCGCCAGTTGATGGAGGAAGCGCTAAAGCGCAACCCCGCCCTAAAGGTGATCGTCGCCTCCGGCTATTCCACGCCGGAGGGCGCAAGTCCATCCGGGAGCGTCGCCTATCTCGCCAAGCCTTTCGACATGCAGCAATTGCGGCGGGTTCTGCAAGAGCTGTTGGGTTCTTGAACGGCAAAGAAAAAGCCCGCAAGGCTTTCGCCTTGCGGGCTTTTGTCTCTAGGTCCTGCCGGATTAGGGCAGGATGCTGATATTGTAAGTCAGCGTGGCGACAAAGGTGTCGCCGCAGGCATTGTTGGTGGCCATGTAGAAGGCGCCGCACTGCGCGTTGGTCAGATCGTTGCCGACATACCGGGCGTCCAGCACAAAACCCTTCCAGGAAGCGCTCAGGCCGACATCGCCATAGGTGTAGTCGCGCGAACCGGCATATTTGGCGTTCTGAGCCCATTGATGGCCGATAGTGCCGCTGATGCTCAGCCAATCCAGGATGGGGTAGGACACGGTGCCCCACAGCGCATTGCCGGTGCCGCCATTGAGGGGCAGGTTATCGGACCAGGCCCAGCTGCCGGTGAAGCTCACCGGACCGAAGCTCTTGGAGAACTGATTGATCAGTTCGAAATAGTTGAAAGTCATGCCGGGAATGAGGTCGTTAGTATAGGCATAGTAGTAGGGCATGAAATTCCAATCCACGCCCCACAGATCGGTGTGCTTGCCGCCATAAAGGTCGATTTCGAAATCCGGCGCATGGTCATCGGCGCCGGGCAGGGGGTTGAAGTCCACCTGTGACATCCAGATGCTCGCATAGAAGCCTTCCGGACCGGTAAGGGTCAGCGAGCCTTGTGGCGTGAATTCGCGGTCGTTCTGGCTGATGCCGCGGAAGCGGTAGTCACTGGTCACGGCCAGCGAGCCCGCCAGCGCCCATGCCGGAGCATCCTGGGCGAAAGCGGGTGCAGCGGCGGTCACAACGCCAGCCATGCCAATCGCGCCCAAAAACAGTTTGGTCAAATTTTTCATTTCAAGTCCTCTCGTTGCCAGCGCGGATCGCGCATGCGTCACGGGGCTCCCCCGGTCGGGGTGACAGTTCTGTTTCGCGGGCCCAATCTCAATATGGCGACTTGTCTTTTTGGCCTAGTTTCCGGGGCCGGAAGCGTGATTTGGAAAAGCGTTGTTGCGATGCAACAGTTTGTTGCCTAATTTTTGGGCGACGGGCCCTTTCGATGGGCAAAATCGGGCGGAAGTTAAGCGTTTCTGAACTGTCAGGCCCAGAGGTTAATCTTTGAGCGCCGCCGGAAAGGACTCACTTTGCTCCGCCCTCTAAAGTGCCCGTAACGATGCGAATCCTGCTGATCCGGCACGGCCAGCCGCACATTGCGCTCAGCCCGCGTACCCATCATGCGGGCTTTGCCGACTATATCGGCGCGTACGAAAAAGCAGGTCTGTCACCGGCCAACTTGCCGCCGGAAGAGTTGCGCACTCTGGCGCGGGAACTCGATCATGTGTTCACCAGCGGCTTTCCCCGCAGCCATCAGAGCGCAGCCAAGCTTGCGCCCCATGCCGAATTGATCGCCGACCCGTTGTTCGCCGAAGCGCCCTTGGCCAGTCCCCCCATTCCGCTGCTCAAAATGGCGGTGCCCAAATGGGCGGTGGTGTCGCGTATCCTTTGGCATGCCGGTTTTCATCCGCATATTGAAAATCCGCGCGGCGCCGCCGGACGCGCCGCGCGGGCGGCCGACACGCTGATCGCGCGCGCGCGCAAGACGGGCGTCACCGCGCTGGTGGCGCACGGCTATTTCAACTGGATGATCGGCCGCCAGTTGGCGCGGCGCGGTTTTCAGCGTACCGGAACCCATCAGGCGCGTTACTGGAACACCGTGATTTATGAGAGCAGAGATGATCGAAGCAAAGTTTGAAATTCCCGCTATCGCCGCGGAAACTTTCCTCTATCGCCCGGACGATGGCGCCGATTTTCCCGGTGTCGTGTTCCTAACCGACATTTGGGGCATCCGCCCCGCCGCCATCGGCATGGCCAAGCGCCTGGCTGACAAAGGCTTTGCGGTGCTGCTGCCCAATGTGATGCATCGCCATTCGCGGATCAAACCGGACGGCTTCGAGCCCGAGGATGAAAGGCAGATGAATAAAACCCTGCAGACTCTGTTCGCGGCGCTCACCCCGGTCCAGATGGAAAGCGACGGCAAGGCCTATATGGATTTCCTGTCGGCGCAGAAAGGTGTGAAACCCGGAAAAGTCGGTGTTGTCGGTCATTGCTATACCGGCCAGATGGCGCTGCGCATGGCGGCAGCCGCGCCGGACAGGGTCGCGGCGGCGGCATCCTTTCATGGCGGATGGCTGGCCACCGACAGTTCCGATAGTCCGCATCTGCTGCTGCCCAGGATCAAGGCCCGGCTTTATTTTGCCCATGCCGACCAGGATCCCCTGATGCCGGCGGAATGGATCGCGCGGCTTGAAGCGGCCTTGCGCGACTGGCGCGGCGCGTTTGAGAGCGAAGTCTATGACGGCGCATCGCATGGTTGGACGACGCCCGGAAGGCCTGTTTACAACCAATTGCAGGCGGAACGGGCGTTTGAAAAGGAAGTCGAATTGTTCAATGCGACGTTGAAATAAAGCCCTGCTCGCTAGAGCATCGCCGGAATGACTCGATCCGGCGGGCTATGCCCATCGACAAAGGTCTTGATGTTCACGATCACCTTTTCGCCCATGTCGATGCGCCCCTCGATGGTGGCCGAGCCCATATGGGGCAACAGCACCACATTCTTGGCCTTGAGCAGCTTGGGATTGACGGCGGGTTCATTCTCAAACACGTCCAGTCCCGCGCCGGACAGTTGGCCTTTTTCCAGCATCATCGCCAAGGTGTTTTCGTCGATCACCTCGCCGCGCGCGGTGTTGACCACATAGGCGGACGGCTTCATCAATTTCAGCCGCCGCGCCGACAAAAGATGGAAGGTGGCGGGCGTGTGCGGGCAATTGACCGAGACGATGTCCATCCGCGCCAGCATCTGGTCCAGACTGTCCCAATAGGTCGCTTCCAGTTCCTGTTCGATCTCCGGTGCCACCTGTTTTCTGTTGTGGTAGTGAATCTGAAGCCCGAAGGCGCGCGCCCGCCGCGCTACCGCTTGGCCGATGCGGCCCATGCCGACAATGCCCAGCCGCTTGCCCTGCAGCCGGTTGCCCAGCATCCAGCTGGGCGCCCAGCCGGTGAACGTCGCGTCCTGCATAGCGGTCACGCCTTCGACCAGGCGGCGCGGCACCGCCAGGATCAGCGCCATGGTCATGTCGGCGGTATCCTCGGTCAAAACGCCGGGCGTGTTGGTGACGGTGATGCCGCGATCGGTAGCCGCCTTGACGTCGATATTGTCCACGCCGGCGCCGAAATTGGCGATCAGCTTCAGGTTCGGGCCGGCTTTTGCGATCAGACCGGCATCGATGCGGTCGGTGATGGTGGGAACCAGAACCTCGGCCGTCGCCATGGCACCGGCCAGTTCCACGGCCATCATGGGCGCATCGTCCAGATTCAGCCGCGCATCGAACAATTCGCGCATGCGCGTTTCCACCGCTTCCGGCAGCTTGCGTGTAACGACGACCAGCGGCTTTTTGGTGGGCATGGGCAAACTCCTGCGGCGGTCATTTAAGCGCAAGGGGCGTGGTGACGGAAGCGCCAGCTTGCGCTAAATGTGACAGGTCCTTCAAACATAATCGTCATGATACGGTTTGCCGCAATTTTATGGATTTTGTCGGTTGTGGCGGCCGCAGCGGCGCCGGCCAAAATCTTGCGCTATGTCAGCCAGCGTCCGGACAAGGCCTATTTGCGCGAAGGCCCCAGTTACGCCCATCGCGTGTTATGGGTGTATCGGCATCGCGGCTATCCCTTTGCCGTGATTGCCGAGTTCGATATTTGGCGGCGGGTGCGCGCGCCCGACGGAACCACGGGCTGGATGAGCCACGCCATGTTGAGCGAGAAGCGCACGGTGCTGATCACGGGCAAGACCCGCGTTAACATCACCGCCGATGAGGGCGGCGGCAAGGTTATGGCGTTGGCCGATCCGGGCGCGATCGCGGGCTTGAGCGCCTGCACCCGCCAGGCCTGCCGCATCAGCGGCAAGGATGTGGAGGGCTGGATTCCCAAATCCCGCATCTGGGGTGTCGGCCAAAATGAGGTGTTCAGCAAATAGGGGCGCGGGTCTTTTGCGCCCTGAGTTCGTCGCGCGTGCTCACGTGCGTTAAGCACGCTCCGCGCGCCGCTCCTGTTCAGGTCGCAAAATCCCTCGCGCGGTAGACTCTAATTCAATGTCTAAAGTGCCTCATGCCCGTAAACACCATCGTCAAGCCCTTTTCATCCGCCGCGTCGATCACTTTCTGATCGTTGACCGAACCGCCGGGCTGGATCACCGCCGTGGCGCCGGCTTCCGCCACCGCCATTAAGCCATCGGGGAAGGGAAAGAAGGCTTCCGACGCCGCCGCCGAGCCGATGGTGCGCAGGTGATCCCAGCCCGCCAGCCGCGCGGCGTCCTGGGCCTTGATGCCGGCGATGCGCGCGGAATCCACGCGGGACATCTGGCCGGCGCCGATCCCCGCCGTGCTGCCGTCCTTCACATAGACGATGGCGTTGGACTTGACATGTTTGCCGATGGTGAAGGCGAGCAGCATGTCGGTGATTTCCTGTTCGGTCGGCTGGCGCTTGGTCACCACGTTCAGTCCGGCGCGGGTGACGCGGCCATTGTCGCGGGTCTGGACCAGAAAGCCGCCCGCAACCGAACGATAGGTGAGCGTCGGCGCCAGCGGATCTGGCAGGCCGCCCGCGATCAGCAAGCGCAAATTCTTTTTCGCCGCCAAGATTTTTCGCGCCTCCTCATCGGCATCGGGCGCGATGATCACTTCGGTGAAGATTTTGGCGATTTCCTCCGCCGTGGCGCCGTCCAGCGTCCGGTTGAAGGCGAGCACGCCGCCGAAAGCTGAAACAGTGTCGCAGGCCAAAGCCGCCAGATAGGCGTCTTTCAAGCTCTTGCCCAAGGCGACGCCGCAGGGATTGGCATGCTTGATGATGGCGCAGGCGGGCGCGGAATCGAGCTCCGCCACCAATTCATAGGCCGCGTCGGTATCGTTGATGTTGTTGTAGGAAAGCTCTTTGCCCTGAAGCTGCCGGGCGGTGGCGACGCCGGGGCGCGCGCTGCCGTCCGCATAAAAAGCCGCTTCCTGGTGCGGATTTTCGCCATAGCGCAGGCCCTGGCGCAGCAAGCCGCCAAAGGCGCGGCGGCGCGGCGGTTCCTTGTCGCCGTCCTTTGCCAGTTCCGCCGCGAACCAGTTGGAGACGGCCGCGTCATAGGCGGCGGTGCGGGCAAAGGCCCGTTGGGCCAGTTTTTTGCGCAAGGCCAGGCCGGTGCCGCCGTCATGGGCGGCCATCTCATCCAGCACCGCTTGATAGTCCTCCACATCCACCACCACCGTCACCCAATCGTGGTTCTTGGCGGCCGAGCGCGTCATGGCGGGGCCGCCAATGTCGATATTCTCTATTGTTGTGTCGAAGTCGGCGCCGCGCGCCACGGCGGCTTCGAAGGGATAAAGATTACACACCAGAAGATCGATGCCGGCGATGCCATGTTCCTTCATGGCGGCGGCATGATCGGGTTTGTCGCGCAAGGACAACAGCCCGCCATGCACGTTCGGATGCAGGGTCTTGACCCGTCCGTCCATCATTTCGGGAAAGTGGGTGATCTCAGACACATCGCTGACGGCAAGGCCCGCATCGCGCAGCGCCTTGGCGGTGCCGCCGGTGGAAATCAGCATCACGCCATGGCCCGCCAGTCCTTTGGCGAACTCTATCAGTCCGGTCTTATCGGAGACGGACAGCAAAGCGCGGGTGATTTTGCGGGTGGTCATGACGGACTCTGGACGAAACGCCCGCCGCTCTTAGCGCCTGTAAAACAAATATAAAAGACCGAGAACCCCACTTGCACACAGCGACCAGAAGACGGGAATCAGATAATTCTCCTTGCCCCAGGTCATGACGAAATCGCCCGGCCAGCGTTCCGGACCGAAGGCGATCACAATCGGCGCCAAGACCGCCGCGCCCGCGATCAGCATCAGCACAATCAGGATGAATTTGCGGACCGATGTTTTCACGGCAGTGGTATCGGGCTCAGGCCCAATTTTGCGAACAAGGTCCGATCGGAATCGGCCACCGGATTGGGGGTGGTGAGCAGCTTGGGCCCGTAAAAGATGGAATTGGCGCCGGCCAGGAAACACAAAGCCTGGGTTTCCTCGCTCATCTCCTGGCGGCCCGCCGACAGGCGCACCATGGACTTGGGCATGGTGATGCGCGCCACCGCGATCATGCGCACGAAGTCGATTGGGTCCAGCGGCGTGGCAAGCCCCTGCGGCGTGCCTTCGATCTGCACCAGAGCGTTGATCGGCACGCTTTGCGGGTGAACGGGCAAGGTGGCGAGCGCATGGATCAGTCCGACGCGGTCTTGCGCGCTTTCGCCCATGCCGACAATGCCGCCGCAGCACACATGAATGCCTGCCTCGCGCACATGGCCGAGGGTCTCCAGGCGGTCCTGATAGGTCCGTGTGCTGATGATATGGCGGTAGTATTCCGGCGAGGTATCCAGATTGTGATTGTAGTAGTCCAGCCCGGCTTGCTTCAGCCGGACCGCTTGCGGCGCCGTCAGCATGCCCAGGGTAACGCAGGTTTCCATGCCCAGCGCCTTGACGCCTTCGACCATGGCGCAGACCTGATCCAGATCCTTGTCCTTGGGGTTGCGCCAGGCCGCCCCCATGCAGAAGCGCGAAGCGCCCGCTTCTTTGGCGGCGCGCGCCTCAGCCAAGACCGTTTCCACCTCCATTAGTTTGGTGGCCTTGACCCCGGTCTCATACTTCGAAGACTGGCTGCAATAGCCGCAATCTTCCGGACAGCCGCCGGTCTTGATGGACAGCAGGGTGGAGGTCTGCACCTGGGTGGGATCGAAATGGGCGCGGTGGACGCTTGCCGCGCGGAACATCAATTCCGGGAAGGGCAGGGCGAACAGATTTGCAATTTCGTCGCGCGTCCAATCGGAACGGGGGACGGTGAGGAGATCTCTGGCAGGCGCATTCATGGCGCCACATTAACCTGTCCCGCCATCCTGTTTCAAACGGCGGGCCAGGCCGCGGCTTTTCGTACAAAACCGGTCAAATGCGGTGCGAATCAGGCAGGGCTGGAGCGTGGGACGCTGGGCCACCATCGCCAGCGCCGGCTATGATATGGGTATGAATCGGAAGCCGCTTTCCGCCGCGCCTTCCGCCGGGAATAGGGCGCGCCGCCCGCGGTTTGGCGGATGGACTTGGGGCGGAGTTGGGGTGGACGGGACCGGGCCAAAAGGCTAACAAGCGCCTTCTCGCTGGAGCCCCAGTGGTGGAATGGTAGACGCGGCAGACTCAAAATCTGTTGCCGCAAGGCGTGCTGGTTCAAGTCCGGCCTGGGGCACCATTGGTTTGCGCCCGACCCGGACGCAAACCAATGCCAAGCGACAGCGACTTGAGGGCCGCGAGGCGCGCTCCGCTCGTGGTGCCCCAGGCCTATTTGGTTTGATTTGTCCGTCCTCGCACGCGTTGCGTGCTGCGGGCGGACGGGGCCTGGGGCACCATTGGTTTGTGCCCGACTCGGGCGCAAACCAATGCCAAGCGGCCTGCGCGCCAGCGGTTCGCCCATGATCAACATGCAAGGCGTGGCCGCAATGGCGGGCGGCGACAAGGGCGAGCTTTGCTCGCAAGCGGGCACGGATGCTGTGGCCGACCAGCGCAAGTGAGGGATTCACGATCGGCCCGGCGCGGTCGGCGACCGAGCTGATTTCCACCGCGGCTTTGTTTCGCGCCTATGCGGCGGACTTGCCGGTGGATTTGTCCCCGCAAGGCTTTTCGCAGGAGCTTGCGTCTTTGCCGGGCGTCTATGGTCTGCCGGGCGGCGAATTGCTGCTGGCCAAGCGCGGCGATCATGTCCTGGGCTGCATCGCACTCAAGCCTTTGGAGCCGCTGCGTGTGGCCGAGATCAAGCGCCTGTTCGTGCGGCCGCAGGCGCGCAGGATTGGCGTGGGCAAAGCGTTGGTCGCGGCAGCGGTGGCTGCGGCCGAACGGCTCGGCTATCGGGAAATCAAGCTGGATACTTTGTCTGAGATGGAGGGCGCGATAGCGCTGTATAAGAGCCACGGCTTCGCGCCCATCCCGCCCTATGGCAGTCATCCCTATCCGGGATTGATCTGTCTGGGAAAGATGCTGTGACGATTGCGCGGAATTGAATTTACTCTGAACTGGCCCAGCAATGCGGCATGTTTTTTCCGCACGGCAGCCCTGCCGATTCGCAGCCGCAAATCAGGCGGTGAGAGGATCGCACATGTGATCTGATCCAGGCCGGATTCGAGGCCAGGATGAGCGCGCGCAACTGGGGACTGCTGGTGTTGCTGGCGCTGCTATGGGGCAGTTCGTTCTATTTTTACAAGGTGCTGATTGCGGTCTTGCCGCCGGTGACGGTGGTGCTGGGGCGCGTCGGCATTGCCGCCATCGCGCTCAATCTTTGGCTTTGGGCGCAAGGCCAGGCGTTGCCGCTGAAGGACGGCATGTGGCTGCGGTTTCTCTGGCTGGGCTTTCTCAACAATGTGGTTTGCTTTGTGCTGATCGCCTGGAGCGAAACCCGCATTACCTCGGGCATGGCCTCGATTCTCAATGGCACCACGCCGATCTTCATGGTTTTGGTGGCGCACTGGCTCACCCATGACGACAGAATGTCGGTCAACAAAGTGACCGGCATCCTGTTCGGTTTTGCCGGTACGCTGGTCTTGGTCGGGCCGGATGCGCTGGCCGGCGGCGGCGAATTGCTGGGTGAGTTGGCGGTGATCGCGGCGTCCTGTCTTTATGCTTTTGCGGCCGTCTATAGCCGCCGCTTTACCGCAATGCCCGCGCTGGTGGCGGCCACCGGCCAGGTCACCGGCGCCACCGCAATTTTGCTGCCGCTGTCGCTTTTGTTTGACCGGCCCTGGACCTTGGCCATGCCGGGTGCGGATATTTGGGCTTCGCTGTTGTTCATCGCCTTGATGAACACGGCGGCGGCCTATTGGGTCTATTACAAGATGTTGGCGACCACCGGGGTCACTTATATATCCCTGGTGACGTTTTTGATCCCGCCGGTCGCGCTGTTGTTGGGCGCTGTGTTCCTGCAGGAAAGCATCACGCTGCATGCCCTGATCGGCATGGCGATCATCGCACTGGGTCTTTTGGCGGTGGATGGACGATTGCCGGCCCGGGTTAAGCGGCTGTCCATCCCCCATCCATAGCAATGATCGCGCCGGTGATGGAGCGCGCCATGTCGCCCGCCAGATAGACCGCCAGCGCCGCCACTTCCTCGACCGTCACGAACTGCTTGGTCGGCTGGGCATGCAGCAGCACATCGTTGATCACCTGCTCGCGCGTCAGGCCGCGCGCCGCCATGGTGTCGGGGATTTGCTTTTCCACCAGCGGCGTCCAGACATAGCCGGGGCAGATGGCGTTGGCGGTGATGCCGAAGGTCGCGGTCTCCAAGGCAATCGTCTTGGTCAAGCCGGCGATGCCATGCTTGGCGGCGACATAGGCCGATTTGAACGGCGAAGCGACCAAGGCATGGGCGCTGGCGGTGTTGATGATGCGGCCCCATTTTTTGGCTTTCATGCCGGGCACCGCGGCGCGGCTGGTGTGAAAGGCGCTGGACAGGTTGATGGCGAGGACCTGATCCCATTTTTCCGGCGGAAATTCCTCCACCGGTGAGACGAACTGGATGCCGGCATTGTTGACCAATATGTCCACCGACCCCAATTGCCGGATGGCGTCGGTCACCATGGCCTCGGTCTCAGGGCCCTTGCTCATGTCGGCGCCGCTATAGATCGCTTTGACGCCGAATGCCTTCTCGATGCCGCACCGCTCTTTTTCGATTGCGACCGCGTCGCCGAAACCGTTAAGGCAAATGTCGGCGCCTTGGGCGGCATAGGCGCGGGCAATGGCCAGCCCTATGCCTGAGGTCGAGCCGGTGACGAGGGCAACTTTGCCTTTGAGGGACATGGCATTTCTCCGAAAGTCGGCCCCTAAGAATGGCACAGCTTTAACCTTTCAAAAGAGGCGCAGCGCCGCAGAGGGTCGGAAAAGGGCGCAAATTCGGCTATGATTCGGGCCGTGGACGCCAAACCGATCCCTCCGCCTCAATCAACGGGCCATCGCTATGCGCCGGTGCCGCGGCCGGAGCATTGCGGCCGCATCGCCTTGGTGCTGCAAGGCGGCGGCGCCTTGGGCGCCTATCAGGGCGGCGTCTATCAAGCTCTGCATGAGGCGGGGCTGGAACCGGAATGGGTTTCCGGCGTCAGCATCGGGGCGATCAATTCGGCCCTGATCGCGGGCAATGCGCCGGAGCGGCGGCTGGCGGCGCTGTGCGAATTTTGGGACCGGGTTACCGACCGCGCCATCTGGCCTTACACGCCCGACGGCGACATTTACCGCCAGACCCGCAACACCTTGTCGGCCCTGACCACCGCCTTGTTCGGCCAGCCCGGCCTGTTCAATCCGCACAAACTCAATCCCTGGTTTTTGCCGCCCGGCGCCAAGGACGCCACCAGCTTTTACGACAATCTGCCCTTGAAAAAGACGCTGGAAGAATTGGTGGACTTCGAGCGCCTCAACCATGGCGACATGCATTTCTCGGTCGGTGCCGTGAATGTAATGACCGGGAATTTCGTTTTCTTCGACAACCGCCAGGAAGAAATCCGCCTGGAACATGTGCTGGCCAGCGGCGCGCTGCCGCCGGCTTTTCCCATGGCCAAGATCGGAACCGATTATTTCTGGGACGGCGGCATCGTCTCCAACACCCCCTTGCAGCATCTGTTGGCGCAGGACGACGATCTCAACTCGCTGGTCTTTCAGGTGGATCTGTTCAGCGCCCGGGGCGATCTGCCCCGCACCATGTCCGATGTTTTGGGCCGCCACAAAGACATCATGTATTCTTCGCGCACCCGCCAGGTGACCGACAATTTCGCGCGGCTGCAGCGCTGGAAGACCCGTGCCTATGAGGCGCTGATCAAGGTGCCGGACGCGGATTTGACGGATGAACAGCGCGCCATGCGCGACAAGCTTTCCAGTCTGCCGCGGGCCACCATCCTGCAATTGATCTATCAGCAGAAATCCTATGAGGGCAATGCGCGCGACTATGAATTCAGCGCCGATTCCATGCACGAGCATTGGAAGAACGGGCATGAAGACACGGTCAGCACCATGAAGCGCAAGGACTGGCTGAAAATGCCGCCCAAGGATATCGGCGTCATCACCCACGACGTGCACCGCGAAAATGAAGGCCGCTGATCTTGCCCCCTGAAGGCCGGGCTTCTATTGCAAGGCGATGAATTACCGGCACGGCTATCATGCGGGCAACTTCGCCGATGTGATCAAGCACATCGCGCTGGCCGCGATCCTGCTGCATCTGCGCAAGAAAGATGCGGGCTTTTCGGTGCTGGACAGTCATGCCGGCCGCGGCGCTTACGATTTGGCGGGCGGCGAGGCGGCCAAGACCGGAGAGGCGCAAAATGGGATCGCGCGGCTTTTGAGCCTGTCGGGCGACATGCCGGAAGCGTTATCAACCTATCTGTCGCTGGTGCAAGGCGGTGATGGCGCCTATCCGGGCTCGCCGCTGATCGCCGCCAAGTTGCTGCGGCCGCAAGACCGGCTGACAGCGATCGAAAAACATCCGGAAGAATTCGCCGTGCTGAAAGATGTGTTGGCGCCTTATCGCAATGCCGTGGCGGAACAGGCGGACGGCTATGCGCGCGTCCTCAAATTGCTGCCGCCGCCGTCGCGGCGGGGAATGGTGCTGATCGATCCGCCCTTCGAGGCGGCTGATGAATTCCATAGCTTGGCGCAGAGCGTGATAGCGATGGTGCGAAAATTCGCCACCGGCATTTATCTGGTCTGGTTCCCGACCAAGTCGCAGGCCGAAGCCGATGCCTTCTTGGGTGAGGTTTTGGCGGGCGGTGTCGCCAAGGCGATGGCGATCACCATCCGCGTTCCCGCGCCGGCGGGCAAACTGGCCCAGGCAGGGCTGTTGGTCATCAATCCGCCCTATGGCTTTGATGGGGTCATGCGCGAGATGGCGCGGCTGGTGGCGCCGCGGCTGGAGGCGGAAATTGCGACACGCTGGATCGCCGGCAGCGAATAACCCTTGGAAATTGCGCGTTTAAAACAGTGAGGCGCGGTATGCCGAAGGCAAACAAAACGGTCCAGTGGACCGTTTTGAGTGACGAACGCCGCGAGCTTGGGCGAGCGGCCGAGGTCACAGGCGCCCCTTTTTGAATCATCCATTTGGTCGGTTCGGAGGTGCTTGCCTTAAGGATGGCACTCCCTTATCACCGCCGGCGGACAGGTGGTCGAGTGGTCGATGGCACCGCACTCGAAATGCGGCGAGCCTGCAAGGGCTCCGTGGGTTCGAATCCCACCCTGTCCGCCAACAAAAAGGGGCCTTGTGCCCCCCTTTTTGTTGGCGGATCGGGTTTGGTGAACGGACCCATGTTCGACAAAATTGCCGACAGGCAATTTTGGGCGCGAGCGAAGCGAGCGATCCGAGCATAGCGAGGACGAAAAACATGCCCGGGGCATGTTTTTCGCAATCCCACCCTGTCCGCCAAAAGGCCCCCATGGGGTCTTTTTTATTGCCGGATCTCCGCGCAAACTGATCGGGGAGGATGCCATGAAAATTCAGCCCGAAGATTTCCGCGTCCCGGAAGGCAAGGCGCTGCGCCTGGACAAGTGGCCAACCAGGACCAAGCGCGTCTATAAATCCGAGGATCACTATCAAGAGATGCTACAGGCCCAGGTCGGGCGGCTGGATGCGTTGCAGCAGCTGCTTTACGCCTCCAACCAATATGCCCTGCTGGTGATCTTCCAGGCGATGGATGCCGCCGGCAAGGATGGCGTGATCCGCCATGTGATGTCGGGGATAAATCCGCAAGGCTGCCAGGTTTTCAGCTTCAAGCATCCCACTCCCGCCGAACTGGCGCATGATTTTCTATGGCGCGCCATCGGCAACCTGCCCGAGCGCGGCAAGATCGGCATCTTCAATCGGTCCTATTATGAAGAAGTTCTGATCGTGCGGGTGCATCCGGAAATCTTGCGCGGCGAAAACCTGCCCGGCAGCGGCAAGCATGTCTGGGACCGGCGCTTCCGTTCCATCACCGACTTCGAGCGCCACCTGCACGCCAACGGCACGCGGGTGGTCAAATTCTTCCTGCATTTGTCAAAGGAAGAGCAGCGCAAGCGTTTCCTGGCCCGGATTGACGAGCCCGACAAAAATTGGAAATTCAACGCCGCCGATATCGAGGAACGGAGATTCTGGAACGACTATAAGCGCGCTTATGAGGCCTGCCTGGCCGCCACCAGCACGAGGCAGGCGCCCTGGTATGTGGTGCCCGCCGATGACAAGCAGAACGCCCGGCTGATTGTTTCGCAGATCATCGTGGAGACGTTGGAGGCGCTTGAGATGCAATATCCCGTAGCCAGTCCCGAACGGAAGCGGGAACTGCAGGCAATCCGCCGGCGGCTGGCCAAATGAAGCCCTGTGAGAGGGTGGCGCCGCCGCCCAAAGGGCAGCGGCTCACCGGTCAATGCCAATCGCGGCTGACGTTATAGTAGCTGTAGCTCTTTTCCCGGATATTGCCCAGGCTGCCGTCATGCTTGGTTAGATCCTTGAGATCATAGGCCGGCGCATTTTTCAGCCGGTCCTTGGTCAGCGGCACGATATAACCGCCTTTGTCTTCATCATAGTCCAGAAGCGCCCAAGGAACGGGATAGTATTTTTCGCCCACGCCAAGCACGCCGCCAAACCCCAGAGCGGCGAACATGATCTGGTTGGATTGCTTGTCCAGTACGATGTCCTCGACAGTGCCGATCTTGTCGCCGCTGTCGTTGTAAACCGCGGTGCCGCGGACTTTGGATGCGAGAATGGCGGTGGTGTGACCGCTGGTGGTCGTCATGCGTTCCTCCATGAGATGTCGGGTGGTAACGCAAGATTTTTCCTCTTGTTGCAGGAACTTGGGGAATTTCCTCTCCCAACAGCGTGCCGCGCCATTTCGCACCGAAAATCACGATTGCGCACGCAACCGAGTTCCTCCGCATACGTTCCGGACTGGAGATTTCGGAGGATTTGCCATGACCATCAGAAACACCCTGGAACAGGCCACAAAGTCCGTGATGGGGGCGCTCGTTTCCCGGACGGACGGCGCCGGCGATATTCTGGATACGCTGCAAGCCGAGCACGACGAAGTGCAGGAGCTTCTGGAAAAGCTGGTGGAAAGCGACAATGGCCGCGAACAGAAGCAATTGCTGGCGCAGATCAGGCGCGCGCTGGTTCCCCATACCAAGGCCGAGGAGAAAGCGGTCTATGACGCCGTGCTCGCGCTGCGCGGCAAGGACGCCAAGATGGACGGCCATGAGGGTTATATCGAACACGGCCTGGCGGATCAGACCTTGAAGACGTTGGGCAAGCTTATGGCCAACAGCCCTGAATTCAACGCCGCCGCCAAGGTTCTCAAAGAGCTGATCGCGCATCATGTCCAGGAAGAAGAGCGCAATATTTGGGCGCAGGTACGGGAGAATTTCTCGGACGAGCAGCGCGCGCGGATGAATCGCGAATTCCTGGCGGCCAAAAAGAAAATCCGGATTTCCTGACCGGCCTAGCCGGCATACCACGCAAGGGCCGCCCTTGCTGGCACGGATCATGAAGCGTGGCATCCGGCCATCCGTGCCTGGGGTGGCGAAGGAAGCCTGGTATGCCTGTCAAGTCCCTGATGTTTCTCACCTCCGCGCTGGTGACAGCCGGTTTGGTGATCGAACCGCTGGCGGCCAACGCCGCGGGCTTGAGCCGTTTTGGCACATGGCACCGGCCGGCCGCCATGGACCGGCCTGTGTCAAACCTGACGTGCCAGAGCGTGCCCGGGGTGGGCAGTGTGCGGCCATCCGCGCTTTCCAGCACGCCCGGTATGGGCAGCATCAGCCGTCCGAACATGGGGGGTACGCCAACCCCCGGTGTCTCCGGGACTTTCAGCAAGCCTCTCAATGTTCTGAATCGTAGCTTCGATGCCGGCCGCACCTTCAGCTATCGTGGGGCGTTCGGCAGCCGTCCGCTGACCGTGACCGGCAATCAGGCCGCGGGTGGCAATCCGCCGGTGGCCGCTCAAGGAGCGCAAGCGCCTTCTTCCGATACGGGTCCAGGATATGGCGGGACCTACACTATCGACAATTCCAAAACGATCTATGCCAACAAGACCATCGCCATCAACAAGCCGGTGACGGTCACCCATGTCATCGATGCCTCCAAGACGATCAACATTTATAAGCCGATCACGATCAACAAGACCATCGATGCGTCAAAGACCATCGCCATCACCAAAAATATCGACGCCTCCAAGACCATTCATATCACCAAATCGATCGACATCGACAAGACCAACATCTTCAATTTTGGCGGCCATGGCGGAGGCGGCAACAACAATAACAACAATAACAACAGCAACAACAACACCAATAGCAACAACAACAATAACACCAACAGCAATAACAACAGCAACAACAACACGACCACGAACAACACAACCAACAACAACACCACGACAAACAACAACACGTCCACGTCGGATGCGACGGCGCTGGCGCTGGCCGCGGCGATCGCGACCCTGAATTCGACGATCCAGAACACCAACAATTCCCAAGGCGGCAACGCCACCGCCACGGGCGGCACCACCAACATCACGGTGATCGGCGCCACCGCCACGGGCGGCAATGCCAGCGCCGAAGGCGGTGCAGGCGGCGCCGGCGGCGTCGGTTATGGCGGGGCGGGCGGCTCCAGCGATGTGGACGTGACCGTCAATGGCAGCAATGCAAGCGCCAACAATTCGGGCTCGGTGACCGCCACGGGTGGCAATGCCGTCAACAACAATACCGCGAACAACACTGTCACCGTGTCCAGCAGCAATGCGAACACCGGGGGTGGATCGGCTGGCGGTAACTCCAATACAGGCGCCAATCAGAGCCAAAGTCAAAATCAGGCGCAAAATACCGTCCAGAACAACGCCAACTCTGCCCCGCCGGTGGTTCCGGGCTACAGCTCCGGCCCGGGCGGATCCTATGGCTATTTCCAACCGGGCGGTCCCGATGGCGCCTATGGCTATGCGCGTCCGGCCTTTCCCGCCAATGCGGGGTCCGGCGGTCCATGCCGCGTCATCGACACCACCGTGGTGAAGGCGATCCATGCGATTTGTGTCAACGCCGAGGGCCGCCAATTTCCGGCAGCCCACATGACCGGCGACACCTGGATCAACAGCGGCTATCAGGGCGAGATCGCCCGCTGCCTGCCGGGTTCGGCGTTGAAGGTTATGGTCGGCTCGGTGATGATGAGCGATAAGAGTTTGGCGGTTTCGCTCAATGATGCGCATGTGCTGTCCTGCGCCCCCGGCCAGGCCGTCAGCCATTTCAAGAACGGCATGCTGAAATGCACACCGGCGCGGAAGGTGCCGGACTGCACCGAACGCACCAACTTGCGCAAATGGGGAACCGGCGACATGTTCTTCACTTATGTGACGCGGGTTTGCGTGGATCAAAAGCGCGAGATGGTGGGCGGCATGAGTCAGGTCAGTCCGTCTTACAGCTATCACATGAGCCCCGGGCAGCGGGATATGGCCGCGGCGGCAGCCGCCGCCAAGGCCCACGAACTGAATCTGTCGAGCATGAACATGTATGGCGGGGTCGGCGGTTAAGCTGGCGCACGCGCAGGGCGCGTTTACGCGCTTGGCACCGTGCCGGACTGGTGTGGGGATGTCAGGCGGCGCAGAATTTTCCGGCTGAGGCTCAAGACCATGCTTTCGGGCGCTTGCGGCCGTCCGCAAGCGAACCAAAGTGCGAACTGCACCGCAATCAACAAGGCGCCGCCCGTCAACGATACGCCGACGAATCGCGCCAGCGCCGGAAGATGCAGGGAGACGGAATGCGGCCATAGCCATGCGACCGCGCCCGCCATGACGATACTGGACAAGATGGTGCGCCATGTGACGCGCAAAATGTCGGCTGACCGCAGATTAATGGCGGCCGGAACGAAACCGTTCCAAACGAACATGTTGAGGAAAGCGGATGCCATCAAAGCCGCGCAGGCCGCTTCCATCCCGCCCCAGCGCCCCGCCACGATCACGGCTGGGATGCGAATGGCGAGCGTGACTGCCAGGACCAGGATAAGGGACTTTTGACGGTCCAAAATCATGTAAAGCGCGCCGGGGAAATGGGCGATAGAGTCGAATAGCGCGTATAACGCGCAATAGGTCATCAGGGGCGCGGCCGCGGCCCATTTGGCGCCCAGGAAAATATCGGTGACCGGTTGGGAAAGGACCGCGATCCCCACCGACAGCGGCGTGACAATGGCCGCCAGCAGCCCCAAATTCTCCAGATAACTTTGGCGCATCAGCGCCGGCGAATGGCTGACGCGGGCATAGCCCGCGGCGGCGGGCTCGCGTATGGGCGCGCTGATCTCGCTGGCAGGCAAGGAACCTATCTGGTTGGCAATCTGATAAAGGCCGATGCCCGAAGGCCCCGCAATGCGTCCCAGCACAAACATGATCATGGAGCCGTCCACCACCCAAAGCGTGTTGGTGACGATCAGCCATTTGGAGAAATGGAAGAACACTCTCCATTCGGAAAGGTCGAAGCGCGGCCGGTACGGACGCATCCTGTAACCCAAGGGAAGCATCAGAAGCCGCGCCGCCGCGGTCCCAATCACCAACGCCCAATAGTTACGCAGCAGATAGGCCGCCGTCAGGCCGATGACGAAGCCGGACAGCTTGCCCGCCAGCTGATAGATGAAGACGCGGTCATAGCGGAATTCCCGCTGATACTCGACCAGCGCGATATTCTCGAAACTCTGCAGGAATATGATGACAGAAAGCGCCAGAACCACGGCGATCAGCCGCTGGTCATGAACGAAGTCCGAAAGAAAGGGCGCGCTGGCGGCCAGGATCAAGGCAAAGACGAGCGCGCGCAGAATGCCCAACGTCCAAGCGGTGTCGAAATGCGCTTTGGTTGGCTTGGGCATGCGCAACAGGGCGATTTGAAGCGAAAGCTGGCTGAGCGTCTCCAGCACCGCCGAAGCGCCGGTGACAAGGCCGAACAGGCCGAAATCGCTGGGCGAAAGCAGCCGGACCAGGATGAGCGTGCTGACGATACCGACCAGCCGGAAGCACAGCCGCAAAAGCACCATGAAGGAGGCGCCCGTGATAACGCCCCGCCTTACGGTGGATAGATCGATCGAATCGCCGGCCGGCTGGTCCAAAGCTGCGCCACGTGTGTTTGCCTGGCGAAGCTATATCGGACCTTTAAAGGAACTCTAAAGCTATTTTTGCCGAGGGGGCGTTATGGGGCGGCAAAGGCGCTATCCGGGCGGTCTTTTGACCCGCCTGTTTTTTTCAGGTTTTCGATTTCGGCGTCATAGATGGCCGACGGCGTCGACATCTTGCCGTGCAACTGGTTGGTGAAGAAGTCGAGATACTTGTCGAGGTCGGCCAAAATCCTGTCGGTATCCGCACGGGTGTTGGAATAGGGCGTGAATCCGGGCTGCAGAGAGGAGCTGTGAAAGCTGAGGGTGAAATAGCGGCAACCTTTTGCCAAAAGAACGCGGGTTAGCCCGATCATTTCGGAAGCCGAATAGGCCTCGGGAGAAAGCCGGATGCGCGCCAACAGTCCCAGCTTGTGCAGCGCGCCGCGGTAGTGGGTTTTCTCCAGCCAGGGGGTTTCCGATAGCCGCCACAGCGGCGTGCCGATGGCGCGCAGCAGGCCGACGAAGCCGCTGGTGGTGGGAAGCTCCAACAGTTTGCGGGAATGCCCGAACCAATAGGGCGATGCGCCGTAGGAGGAAAAATCCGGCCCGCCTTCACCGCCATAATTGAAGGTTGGCGCCACGCTGAGATCCACGTCAAAGCCCGCTTCCTCTATCAGACGCAGACTGGCGCGGCTTATGCCATAGCGGCCCGCCTTATAGGCGCGCGGTTCGATGCCAAAGGTGCGCTTCACCGCACCCAGCAGATGCTCCAGTTTCTGTCTCTCGAGATTGGCCGAAAGATTGCCCGGGAAAGCATGCCAACCGTCTTTGGGTTCGACCAAGGGCGGGGTTGTCCAGGGTTGAAGGTGGACGCCGACTTCGGCGCCCCTCGCGATGAACCCCTTGATCGTCGCGGCGCTTTCCGGATTGGAAACGACAGGGAAGTCCACAACATAACAGGGTCGCAAGCCGTGGCGCTCGAAAATGGTTTGCGCCCGCTCCAATTGTTCAATGGAATGGACAGAGCCTTCATCGGCCCCCACGCCGGCGGACCACAAAAATTCCGACTCGGTATCGATGACGGCAATCAATGTCGGCTTGGGCGCCGATTGATCGATCAAGCGCATGCCGGCCCGCGTCGGGCCCGGCGCAAGGGTGCTGCACCCCGTCATCAGGGTGGGATCGTGCGTGGCGCCGGATGAGGGTGCGAAGGACGTCAGGGACTCGTAAAGCGAGACATAGCGCTTGGCCAGATCGGGCAGCTGAAAACCCTCCTCCACCCGCTTTCTCGCCCGCGAGCCCATCTCTTGGCGCAGCGCCGGGCTGGCGATGAGCGCCTTTAGGCACGAGACAAAATCCCCGTCGCGGGTAAACAAATAGCCCGAAGCGCCATGCTCGATGAACGTGTCGGTGACATCGTCGATATAGCGGGAAACCACCGGCAGTCCGAAGGACATGGCCTCAAGCAGCACATTGCCGAACCCCTCGCTGTAGGAGGCGAAGGCGAACAGGTCCGCCGCCAGATAATAGCGCCCCGGATCGTCGGTATAGGGAATATGGGTGATGCGGCCGCGCAAGGCCTTCTCGTCGATATACTGGAAAACCTCGTCGCCATATTCCGGCTCGATGGCCGGTCCCACCATCATCAGGCGCAGGTTGGGATTGCCGCAGGCCAGTTCGGCGAAACTTTTCACCAGGGGGAGAACGCCTTTTCGCGCGGAAATCGATCCGACGTACAAAATCACCGTTTCGTTCGGGGGAATGCCGAGTTCGCGCCGCAGGCGCTCCTTGTCTTGAGTGCCGCAAAGCGCGGGCAGGGTCACGCCTTGCGGGATGACCGTGGCTTTGTCCTCGCCGACCCACCGGCTTTTCCCCGAATAGAGGCGCGGGCTGATGCCCACGAAATGGTCTATCCCCCGCAAAAGCCGCTGCGCCAAAAGGCGGAAGGAAGGACGATAACGCGACAACATCTCGTCGGCGCTGTCCTCCAAGGTGGAGGAATACAGCACTTTCAGTCCCAGAAAACGGGCGAGCCAATAGCTCAGGAAGGTCCGATCGACATGGGAATGGATATGCAGAACATCGAAGTTGGCGGCATTTTTCAAAAGCCAGCGGGCCAAGGAAAAGCCCTGCCGTTCACCGTTGCTGCCGGTCAGATAGTGGACCGGAAAATCGGCGGCGGTCTGGGGCGGCGTCGGGGTTTCGAACACGACAACCGTATGGTCCGTGCCCAATTGCGCCATCAAAGGGATCAGCCGCTCATAAAAAATGCCGTCGCCCGTGAAGTCGGGGCGAAAGCGGCGATAAAGATGGGCGATGCGTATCCGGCTCATGGCAATTGGTATCTTGGTGCTTAAGGGGCGAAACTGGGTAGGGCGCTGGTT
The DNA here is from genome assembly GCA_035275465.1 of Rhizomicrobium sp. GTDB lineage: Bacteria > Pseudomonadota > Alphaproteobacteria > Micropepsales > Micropepsaceae > Rhizomicrobium. The sequence continues at coordinate 68,896 of DATEMS010000030.1, forward strand.
ATGAATCCGCGATAGGTGGGGACAAGTGCGTCGGGAAGCCGCGCGGCGCGCGACGCCCGTAAGGTGCTGACTTGCGCCTGATAGATGTCCCGATCCGGCTTTGACGCAATGGTTTTTATGGTCGCAATGATGTCCTCATCGTCCTGGCAGAGATACCCTATATCGCCGAACTCGCGAAAAAATTGCTGGGTCAGAGGTATCCGTGTCGCAATGACAGGCTTTAAAGCAGCGACCGCGTCCAAAAAGGTGCCGCTGGCCGAAAGGCCATAATAGCGCTCCTTGAGCGGGAAGATGACATAGTGCAGGCGGCTCAGGCGGGCCAAGAAATCCGGCCGCGTCAATTGCTGCATGGACGGGGGCTCTTCCAGAAGGCTGTATAGGGAAAGATCGGCCCCCGGCCGGGCGCTGCCGATGTGATGAAAGCGGACCGCATCGCCCAAGTCCTGCTTCACGCGCTTGGCGATCTCCAGGAACGAACCCATGCCTTTTTCATCGCTGCCCAGTCCCACCAAACCGACGCGCAAGGGCAATTCCAAGGTGACATCGGCCGGGGCGTGGCCCTGCATCGCAATCGGATGCGGCAGGACGTCTGTCGCTTGCGCTGTTGCGGGGCTCAGCTCGGCCAGCCTGTCCCGGATGAATTGCTCCAGAACCAGGTAGCGCAGGCGGCCATGATAGTTTTTGGCCAGGGCCGATTTCAGATCCAGTGCGCGCCGGATGGGATCGCCGTGCCGCCAGGCCGTGACTTCATTCAGGTTGCCGTGCAATTGCGCCTGGATGAAGGTCTTGCCGCGCCGCAAGCGCGACAGCAAATCGGCCGCGAAGATGGCGGTGGACGTCGCGGAGAGGAGAATAAGGAGGCACGCTTGCGATGACGATGTCTGCGCAAAGGCCCGGCGGATGATCCCCATTTCCGAAAACAGCCGGCTGGGGGATACGATGTGGGGCCGGTGCAGATAATGCGGGCTCAGTTGGATGGGATGAAATTGCGCCGTGGCATTGGTTTGCGGGCTCAGAATGGTCTGCAATTCCTTGAGATGCGCCGCTTCCGCGAAAATATGCAGGGGCTGCTCGGGAAATGCCGCTTTGACGATGTTCAACAGAATGGCGTTGCCAGGCGCGTGAATCCTGCCCGTCCAAGTCGGCTCAATGGCCAGTATCATGTGGCTCCCCGCCGGGCTTTGGCCCGTACTTCATGGCTGGCATACTATTAACCGGGTTAAGGAAGACGTTCCGCTGGTCCGACGGCATTCTGATTCTTTGTCACTCAGTCTACGACCCCGTCAAAGCCTAATCCGGCGCCCCAATACTGCTGGGGCCTCTATAAAAAAACCAATTTTTATATAACCTTAGGCATAGGTTTGGGAAACAGGCTGGGGACATAGTGTGAGGCTGGAAAGCTACGCAATTGCGGCTGCGCCCCCCGGCATTCGTTTGCTGTTTGAGAGCCCGGACCACCCAGAAGGGAGCTGGGATTGGTTCGAAATTCTGACTGCCACCACTTTGGCGGAAGGGGAAGAAGCTGTCATTCTGGCGCTGATGGACGGCGAAGGGCGGGCCGTGGCGGCGATTCCCGTTGTCAGCATGGGCGGCCGGGTGATTCGGGGTCTCACCTCACCCTTTACCACCCTTTTTTTACCGCCTTTGGGCGGCGATGACACGGCACGGATGTTGGGACGGTTTTTGGCGGCAAAAGCCGGCGGTCTGTTGCGTTTGGATGGCTTGGGCGGCGGCGCGGCCCAGGCGTTGCAGGAAGGCTTGGCGGCGGGCGGAATGGTCACGGCGCGCTTTCGGCATTTCGCCAATTGGTTCGAAGAGATCGGCGATTTTTCGCGCTATTGGAACGGTCGGGGCTCCCGGTTGAAGGCGACGGTCAAAAGAAAGGGCGCGGCGCTGCAACGTGCATCCGCTTTGGAATTCGAGCAGGTAAATCTGATCACCGACTGGCGGAGAGGGGCTGAAATTTATAACGGCATTTACGCCAAGAGCTGGAAACCGGCGGAACCGCATCCGCATTTTGTGGACACGCTGCTGGAAAGGCTTGGTCCCGGCGGGACGGCCAAGCTTGCGATTGCCAGCATCGATGGCAAACCCGTCGCGGCGCAAATCTGGATGGTGCGGGATACGGTCGCGACCATCTTCAAGCTGGCCCACGATCCCAAATTCGACCGGCAATCGCCCGGCACGCTGCTGACGCATTGGTTTTTGCGCGAGCTTCACGAAAAAGACGGCATACGTCATGTGGATTTCGGCAGAGGCGACGATGTTTACAAGCGGGAGTGGCTGCATCATTGCCGGGACCGGCTGGGCATCCTGGCAGCCAATCCACGATCTGTTAGGGGATTTCTGACCATAGTCTTTGACATTCTGCCGTCCAAGCTGGGCAGATTTCTCCGCCGCACCGGCGAGGCCCGTATCAACAGCGATCGTGCAGCATGACGACACCGTTTCTGATCTGGGGACATGAAGCGGCGTTCGCCGCTTATGCCCTATTTGCGATCGTCGTTGCCATCCGCAGTTCGCGCACCGTGCATGCCGCGCTTTTCCTGGCCGTGATGGTGGCCACCGCGGTCTGGGCGCAGTCCTTCGTGGCGGTCTATCTGGGTTACGCGCCGGTATGGCTGGACGGGGTGGCCAGCACGGTTCGCGACGCCGCGTGGCTGGCGCTGGCTTTGGTCCTGATGCGGCGGCATGCCAGCGATACCGGCTATCTGCGCATCCTTGCCGCCGCCGCCGCCATTCTGGTGACGGCGCAACTGGTCCTGGCCATGGACTATCTGATGTTCGGCGTGGTCGCCGGGGTGCGCATTGACGCGACGTTGGTTCGCATAGCGGTCACGATCCTGGGCTTTATCGCCGTGGAAAATGTGATGCGCAACGCCTCCCGGGGCGAAGTGTGGGCGCTGAAGCACTGGGCGATCGGCTTTGCGGCCGTGCTGGTGCTGCAGTTGATGTCGCGCGTTCCCGAATTCCTGACTCACCGCCCCGAAGTCAGCTTGGCCGTCGCCAGTCCCTTGGTCTATCTGATTGCCCTGCCATTCTTTGTCGTCAGTTCGACGCGGCTGCCGCAATTGAAGGTCCGGGTTCATTCCTCGCGGACCTTTGTCTTTCATTCCGCAACCTTGATCGCGGTCGGAATCATGTTGCAAGGCATCGCCCTGGCAGCCTGGTATGTGCGCACCTATGGCGGATCGAACGGCACCGCGCTGGCGGTTCTGGTGGGGTTTGGCGGCGTTGCCGCGGTCGCGGCCGTTTTGGTGTCCGAAGGCATTCGGTCCCGCCTGCGCCATTTCATCAACGAGAACTTCTTCAGCCTCAAATACGACTATCGGGTAGAATGGGAAAAAGCGATCCGCGAGCTGGCCGGCAATCAAAGCCAGGATACGCCCGCGCGGGTGCTGCGCATCCTGTGCGATTTGATGGATACGTCAGGCGGCGCCATCTGGTTGTTCCGGGAAAGCTGGCGCCAATATATGCCTCTTGCGAAGTTGGGCGGTTCCTCGGTGATTTCGCCCGTGCCGGAAGATGATCCGCGGATCGAGGCCTTGCGTTCGGGAGAAGACTCTTTCGTCCGTTTTGAGGACGACGAGAAATTGGGCGCCATTTTTGCGCCCTGGCGGAAATTTGTTGAGCATGCCTGGATCGTCGTGCCCCTGCGGCACCGTTCGGCGGTGGCGGGTTTTGCCATTCTCAACAAGCCGCGCGCGCCGCAAACCTTGGATTGGGAAGATCAAAACTTGCTGCGGCTGGTGGCCATGCAATTGGCGGCCTATCTGGTGCAGGAAGAAACCGCACAATCTTTGGCCGACGCCCGACAGCTGGAGGATTTCAACAAGCGGTTTGCCTTTGTGGTGCATGACATCAAGAACACCATCGGTCAGTTGCGCCTTCTGGTGACCAACATCACCAAATTCGGGGACGTCAAAGAGTTCCGCGACGATATGGTGGTCACCCTGGGGAACTCCGTGGAACGTTTGGAGGGCATGCTCAAAGGCCTGACGGCGGTCGGTTCGCAGCGGCCGATCCGCGGCGCCGAACATCAAGTCGTTGAATTAGTTGACTTTCTTGAGAAATTTACCAAAGAGAAATGCGTTCTGGGGCACAATGTTGCTTTAAATGTAAGCCTTTCAAATACTTCACCGGTACAAACCGATTTCGACATTTTGCATCGCGTCCTCGAACATGTTGTTTCCAACGCGCTTGAAGCCAGTGCCGAGGAAACCGCCGTCACCATTCATGTGACGACCGCCAAGGACATGATTCATATCGTAATCTCAGATAAAGGGTCGGGCATGACTCAGCAGTTCATTACCGAGGAGCTTTTCAGGCCGCTAAAGACCACCAAGCGCGGAGGCTTCGGTATCGGGGGCTATCAGGTCCGCGAACTGATGCGCGATTTGGGCGGCGACGTTACGGTGGAAAGCACGGTCGGTGTGGGAACCAACGTCACGCTTTCCTTACCACTCGCATCCCATTAGCGGCATCATGAAAAAGTCTTCCGCCGAATCCGCACCCGCAGCGCAACAGGTCGAGCATCGCGTCCTGTTGGTGGAGGACGATGTGGGGCTTCAGAAGCAAATGCGCTGGGCATTGTCGCCGCATGCCGTCGAGGTGGCGGGCAGCCGCGCCGAGGCCTTGGCGAGGATTTCGACCTCAAAACCATTCCATGTGGTGGTTTTGGACCTGGGCCTGCCGCCCGATGAGAATGGCGCCAGCGAAGGCCTTAAGGCGTTGGACGAGATATTGAACGCCGCGCCGCGGACCAAGGTCATTGTCGCCAGCGGCAATGTCGATCGCGCCAACGCGATCCGGGCGGTGGCGCAAGGCGCTTTCGACTTCATTGCAAAACCGGTCGACAGCGATGTTCTCAAGATCATCATCGATCGTGCCGTGCGCATGCACGAGCTGGAAGAGGAAAATAAGAATTTACGGGAAATGTCCACGCGCGGCGCCGACGGGCTTATTTTCGGCTCGGAACGGATGGGCCAGATCGCGCAGGTCCTCGACCGGGTGGGACCGATGGATGTCAGCGTCATGCTGATCGGCGAAACCGGAACCGGCAAGGAGGTCATGGCGCGGGCGCTGCACCGCCTGTCGCCGCGCAATGCGCAGCCCTTTGTCGCCATCAACTGCGCCTCCATTCCGGAGAATCTTCTGGAAAGCGAATTGTTCGGCCACGAAAAGGGCGCTTTCACCGGCGCCGTGAAGCGCACCCACGGCAAATTCGAAATGGCCGATAACGGCACGCTGTTTTTGGATGAAATCGGCGACATGCCGCTTGCGCTTCAGGCCAAGCTGTTGCGTTTCCTGCAGGAGCGGCGCCTGGAACGGGTGGGCGGGCGCGAATCCATCACCGTCAATGTGCGGCTGGTGACGGCGACCAACCAGAAACTCGAAAAGCTGATTGCCGAAGGACGTTTCCGCGAGGATCTCTATTACCGCATCAATGACGTTCGCATCGACCTGCCGGCCCTCAAGGACCGTGACGGAGATGCGGTGCTGTTGGCGCAGTATTTCCTGAATGGGTTCAACAAGATCTATGCCAAGCATATTTCCGGCTTCACCGAGGATGCGTTGGGCGCGCTTGCGGCGCATTCCTGGCCGGGCAATGTCCGGGAACTGGAAAATCGCGTGAAACGCGCGGTGATCATGGCGGAGAGCAAGCGGATCACCGCACAGGACCTGGACTTGGGCGATGTCAAGGCAGGTGAGCGCGATCTGAATCTGCGCAAAGAGGTGGCACGGGTGGAAAAGCGGCTAGCCGCGGAAGCCCTGGCGCTTTCGGACGGCAACATTTCCAAAGCGGCCAAGCTTTTGGGCGTCAGCCGGCCACATTTTTACAGTCTGATCGGTCATAGCTAAATCCTTCGGGGGTCCCCAGTGAACAATCCTATCGTGCTGCATTCCAAGGCTTGGCGCGTGGCCCTTTCGAGCGTGGTGGCGGGAATTTTTCTTGCCGGCCTGCCGGCCTTGGCGGATGTGCCGCCCCAATCCTACAGCCAGGCCCGTCCAGCCACGGGTGGAGACGCGGCGGTCAAAAAACACCTCGACGAGGCGCAGACCGCCATCCGGAACGGAAATCTGCGGCTTGCGCTCATTGCCCTCAAAAATGCGGTGAACAGCGCCCCCAGAAACGGTCCGGCGCGCATGCAGTTGGGAATGTTGCTGCTTCGCATCGGGGACCATGGGCCGGCGGAGCGCGAGTTGCGTCAAGCCTTGCGGGACGGCGCGCCCGAAGCCGAGGTGCTGCCCGCTTTGTTTCAGGTCATGCTGATCCGAAACGAATTTCCGCAATTGCTGAATCAGTTCCTCGACCCTGGTTCCGATTCGAAAAGCCCGGTCGCGGCCGATATTCTCAAGGCGCGCGCGCTGGCGTTGCAGGGCCAGAAAAAAGACGCGGAAGCCAACGACGCGATGGATCGCTCGCTTGCGTATCGCCGCGACGGTCATGGCTTGCTCACGCGGGCGCGTTTGTCGCTGATGCAAGGAAGCCGCGCCGACGCGCTCCGCTATGCCGACGAAGCCATCGGCAAGTCGGCAAGTCCGGAAACCATGCTGTTCAAGGTCGGTGTGCTTCTGGCCGGCAACCAGAACCAGCCGGCGTTGGAATTGGCCAATCAGATGGTGGCCAAATTTCCCGGCAATCTGCAGGCGCGCCTTTCGCGCATCGAAGTCTATCTGGCCGTCAATCAGGACGCCAAGGCGAAGGCGGAAGTGGACGATATTCTGGCCAAGAATCCCGCCGATTATTTTGGGATCTATTACAGGGCTCTGCTCTTGGACCGCGCCGGCAATGCCAAGGAAGCTTGGCGCCTTGCGCAGAATCTTCCCGCGGATATGCGGGACACCCAGCCGCGCATAGCGGTCGCGATCGCGCAGATTGCCGCCAATGTCGGCAACATGGAGACATCCGCCTCGATACTCAACCGCGTATTGCTGAGAAATCCGCAGATGAACGCGGTCCGGATGCGCCTAGCGGCCATTCGGCTCAGGCAGAACAATCCCGCCAATGCCTTGGAGCTGCTGACTCCGATCAAGGACTCCGGAGATATTCGCGCGATCGAGCTGCTGGGCACCACTTATGTGGCGCTGCGCCGTTATGACGATGGGCTGGCGGCCCTCAAACGGCTCGATGTCGCGACAAAAGGCCGGGTGGAGGTCAAGCGCAGTATTGCGCTGCTGGAGATCCAGATGGGACGCGTCGATCAGGGGATACGCGATTTAACCCAGCTCGCGGCCAAAAACCCGCAGAATTTGTCTCTTGCAGCACCGCTGATCAATGCGCTGAGTCAGCAGCGCCGTTATCCGGAAGCCTTGGCCGTGGCCGGCCGGCTGGGATCGCATCCCCCGCAACGCGCCACAGCCCTGGTTTACCGTGGCGGGATTCTTTTGGCGCAGAACAATATCCCTGGCGCGCTGGCGGCCTATGATGGCGCGGTCAAGGCCGATCCCAAAAGCATTCCGGCGCTCTATGCCCGCGCCAATTTTCTCAGTTCGCAATGGCGTCCGGCGGATGCGATGCGGGATCTGCGCGCCATTTTGGCGATGGACAGCAAGAATGTCGCGGCGCTCATGCAACTGGCCTATGTCAATATCCAGCAAGGCGGCCAAAAGAATGTGCGGGCCTTGATGCGCCAAGCCATAGATGCGGCGCCGCAAAATCCCGCGCCCAAAACGGCTTGGGTCCGCTATTTGATCGCCCAGCGCAATTTCAAGGAGGCTTTGACGGCGGTGAACGAATTGGTTCGCGCCCATCCGAAAAATACCGACGGAGTTACGCTGCTGGGTCAGGTTCAGCTCGCTTTGGGCCAAAAGAAAGAAGCGGGGGCGACCTATCGCCGTCTCACGGCCATGGCGCCGACCTCCGCCGCGCCGCAGGTTTTGCTGGGCAATGCGCTGGCGGTCGCGGGTGACCGGACGGGCGCAACGCGCGCTTTGGAAACCGCCGTGAAGTTGAACCCCAAATCCCCGGAAGTCAGGGGTGCCCAGATCGGCCTGCAAATCGCGCAGGGAAATGTGGGCGCCGCTGTGGCGACCGCGCAGGCCTTCCAAGCCGCCAACCCGGGTGTCGGGGCCGATCTCCTTCTGGCAGACACGCTCGACAGGGCCGGACGCCGGGATCAGGCGGCGGGGGTGCTCAACAAGAGCTATTCCGATACCCCCAGCAATGCCGCGCTTTTGCGGCTGGTGCGCTTTGCGCTGCAGGCCAATGACACAAAGCGCGCGGGCGCCTTGATGTCGGGCTGGCTTTCCAAGAATCCGGCCGACCATGCCGTGCGGTTGGAATATGCCACGCATCTGATGCAGCAAAACGACAATGCCGGCGCCACCGCCCAGTATCAGGTGGTTCTGAAGGAAGCGCCCAACAATGTGGTGGCCCTGAACAATTTGGGCTGGATGCTGCAGAAAAGCGATCCCAAGCGGGCGCTCTCGATGCTGACCCTTGCCCGCAAATTGGCGCCGGACTCGGCGGATGTCGCCGACACCTTGGGTTGGATGAAGCTGCAGCAGAAGGATGCTGCCGAAGCCCTGGCATTGCTCGATCACGCGCACAAACGCGATCCGCGCAATGGCCAGATCACCTATCATTTGGCTGTCGCGTTGGATGCCAATGCCAAGCGGGCCGAGGCGCGAGAGACGCTCAGGGCCCTTCTGGCAAGCGGCGTGAAATTCCAGGATCTGCCGCAAGCGCAGAAGCTGGCCGCGGCCTGGAAATAGGCGCAGGCCGCTTACGCGCCGCGGAGCCTGCGGTAAAAGGCCTGGGCGACGCGTTCCAGCGCCAACAGGGGGTGGTTTTTTTGCGCCCGGCACCACAGCATGGTGCCCATCAATTGGCCCAACCGGGCCTTGTAAAGCGCGTCACCCGCTAGAAAGTCATAGAGGCGCAGACCGCGCGCCTTGGCATCGGCCATCGCCATGGTATGGGCGATCAGTCCCGGCCGGTGGCGATTGTCGTCGCTATAGGAAAAGCCGCTCTGGTAGCTGTAGATGCGCTCGCCATAGCGGAAATTGTAGAGATAACCCAAGACCTCAGTCCCCGCTGTCAGCGCGAGCAGTTCTATATCGGCCCGGTCGGACGGGGCCGCGATCAGCGCGCGATGAAAGCTTTGCGCCTGTTGCGAAGCAAAGGCGCCAGGCTTGCCGCGTGCTTGCCAATAGCGGTTGTGCATTTCAAGCATTTTGTCGAAGAAGGCCAGCGCCTGCTGCGTGCCGCCGGCGCGCTCCAGACGCAAATGGCCGATGCGTTCCGCATGGGTGCGGGATTGGCGGATCTGCGCGCGCTGGTTTTCCGATAATTTTTCTTCCCAATTGCCGCTGAGATCGACGCCGTAATTGGGCGAACTGCGGTCTATTTCGATGCGAAGCCCGCAATCCGCCATGGCGCCAGCGATGTCCGGCGAAACGCCGCTGAGCACGATTTCATCCCACCCAGCGTTGGCCGCTTGCAAGGAGCGCACGATATCGGTGATGAGACCGGCGGGCGCGTCGTCCGCTATCAGGAAATTATTGTGCTCGATCATCACGGCATCAAGGTCGGCGGAGCCGCTTTCATGCAGGCACAGTTGGCGAACCGGAATGAAATGACGCTGCTTGGTGCGCAATGTCAGCAAACCCAAAGCAAGGACCGTATCGCCTTGCATTGCCGTGACCAGCAAGGGCCGGATGTCCGTGGTGCGAAGCCAGCTTCCGATCCAGCGCCAGGACAGAAAAAAGCCGCCGCTGGCGCGCCCCTCCAGCTCCGTCCAGCGCGTCGCCAGCTCGGAAAGCGCATAGGAGCGGTGAAGCGTGACTTCCATCAATGTCGGACCCAGGCGTTAGCCAAGCCCACGAATGATCCATGGACCGATGAAATTGGCGATAGGCAAAGGAAGCTTCTTCCAGATTTCGATGAAGAGGCTGTATTTGGGATTGAGCGGGTTCTTATCCGGCATGGTCTGGCCCGGCAGGAAATGATACTCATATTCCAGCCATTGCGGCTCAAAACCCCAATTCTTCTTGAAAGCAAAGGCCCCGGTGCCTGCCTTGCTGCGCCCGAAATCGAACCGGCGATATCCCTTCAGGGCGGCGCGGCGCATGACCTCCCAATAAAGGAAATCATTCGCGCCATTGCGCCGGGCCCCCGCGGTTCCCCCACCATAATAAGGCAGCACCGTATCCTGGTGATAGAAATTCAGCACCGCGCTGACCGGCACGCCGCCATCCATGATCACGACAGCGTCGCAATCGGCGCCGAAGGTCTGGCGCAGCGCCGAAAAATAGCGTTTGGGAAAAACCGGCGTGCCCAGGTTGCGCACGCTTTCCGCGTAAACCGCAAATACGTCGTCGATGCCGTCCGGGGTCTCGCTGACCAGGCTGCTGTCCAGTGTTTTGCGGACCACCGCGCGTTGCTTGCGCGGTATGGCCAGGAGGTTCTCCTTGTCGTCGGCGCTCAAGGCGCGGGAGAAGGTGGCGTACAGATCTTTGCGAACGCTCCAGCCTGTCTGGCGCGCCTGGCGGCCGCGCAATTCGATATAGGGCGCCTGGGTCTCTTGCTGTATCGCAAGGGCTGCCTGCACCAGGGCGGCCTGCGTCTCGCTGTCGGCGGCCAACGGCCCACCTTCGACGCAAAAGGGCGCGGCCACCAGCGCTTTGCCGAACAACAGACTGTTCTGGAAAACCAGGGGCAGGACGCCGGCGATTGCGCCGCCGCGTTCCGCCACCAGATAGCGCGGGCTTAGACCGAAAATGTCCCGGAAAATCCCTTGCCAGCCGCTGCGATGGAAAAACGTTCCTTCCGGATGGGACTGCACAAAGCCATCCCAGCGAGACATGTCCTGAGGCGCAAAGGGGCGCACGCTCAGCGAAGCGTTGGACTTACCGTCAAGCTGCTGCGCCGCTGGCTGGTGGGACCCAGGTTGCACAAGATGCCCTATAGCCTGTGGCTAATTCCCACCATGACCCGTACATCGTCCAGGCTGCCGGTAAAGGGCGACAAAGTCTGAAGCGCGGGCGAAGAATCCCGGTTCATATAATCCGAACGCAGATAGACGTTGGTCTGGGGCGACAGGGAATAGCTCAACTGACCGTTGAGGTTGAAGGTGTTGGCATCGCCGCCAAATTGCTCATAGCTGGCATAGCCGGCGCCGATGGTGCCGGTGAACAACCGGGTGAAATTGTGGGAAAAGCTTCCCTGCATTCCCCAGGAATTGACGCTGGACGGTCCGATGAAGAGACCATCCAGATAAGTCTGGCGCGTGGCATATACCGAGACATTGGCATGATCGCGCTCAAAGTCCTGCGAAAAGCTCAGATTCACCCGCTGATACCGCGAGATATTCTGATTGAGGGACGTGCTGCCCAGGGACTGGGCATTGAAGGAGCCCAGCGTCGCCGCCGAGCCGTTGGCATAGACATTCGCGGCGGAGGTGAGGGTGCCGCCCGGCGTCGCCGTCAGGTCGTTGAGACTGTTGAGGAGCTGGCCTTCCGGCGTGGTGACCTCGTCGGTGGCCGAGCCCGCCAGGACGGACGTGGGCCCCAGATTCCAGCGTAACGAGCCCTGATAGCTGGTGCTGTTGTATTTTTGGCCAACCTGAAATTCGAAGAAAAAATCCTCCCCGAACGCAAGCGAAATACCCCCCATCCCGACGGGCCCCGAAATGTTGCGGAAAAGCGGCGTGGAGTTGGAGATGGAGTCATAGCCGCCTGTCGCCAGCAAGGAGATTCCCGGCGCAATCGCATAGCGAAACTGTCCGGCTCCCGCTTTTTCGGAGAACAGGCCCTGAGGCCGGTCAATCTCGCTGAACAGCCCAACGATGCCCCAGTTCAGGCGGCTGAAATCGGTGCCGCTGGAAATTTTTTCCGTGATGCTGCGCATGGTCATGTCCTGGGGACCGCGAATCCCGGGAATGGGCGCGAAGGCGGAAGCGCCGGCCAGATTGGTGAAGTAGGTGGCGCCGTAGGTCGCTATGGTCTGGGACGTCGCGAAATTGCCCAGGCGGAAATGAATGTCCGGGCCCACTGAAAAGCCGTAGGAATTGCGATATCCGTCCGGTGACACGCCGCCACCGGCCGTCACGATGCCCACATTGTTGATCACCACCGGTTGGGCAAAGGCGCGCCCAAAGATGTTCACATAGTCCTCAACCGCCGTGATGTTGGCGATCGCCTGCAGGTAGTTGGTGAACTGGGTCGACTGGCTGTCCTGGGCATAATAATCGATGGACCCGGCATAGGTGGCGTCAATGCTCACGCGGCGGGTGTGTTCGTGCAGGCCCAGATCGACACCGAACTGCGTGACATAATCCGCTTGGCTATTGTTGGCGAGGCCTCTGGCGTTGGACACATAGGATTCCGACAAATGGACGCCGGCGTCGAATGTAAGCCCCGGGATCAGGGTATCGACCAAGGTGGAACCGGCTGTCTGGCTGGCGGATTGGGACACCGTGGTGGAAGCCTGCGCCGTCCGCACTGGCTGAGAAGCGCCGCCACCGGACGCCGGCGCGTCCTGCGCTTGGGCCCATGGGGCGGCCAGCAGCGAGGCTGCCAACGCCGCAAAGACAGCGCTATTGTTGCGCAGGTTACGGCGCAGCCTAGCCGGCTCGTTTGTCTTGTGTCGCAAAGAACGCTTCCCCAGTTCGCAATGAAAACCAATCGTTCAACGGCATATCAGAAGAAGGATTGGGGAATAATGATAATATCGCCCGGCTGCAATTCGGTGTTGGCGCTCATATCGCCGCCCTTGAGCAGGTCCGATAGCCGCAGGGTCGTGCTGACTTCCTTGCCGCCGATCTTGCGGACCAGCTTGGCGCGGTTGCCCGAGGCATAGGGGGTCAGGCCACCCACCGCGATCATCGCGTCCAGGACAGTCATATTGGCCTGGTAGGAAAGGGCCTTGGGTGAGGCGGCCTCGCCGACGATGCGGACTTGCTGGCTGAGGGGACCCACAAAACTGGAAACAATCACGGTCACCAAGGGGTCGGCGACGTATTTTTTCAGCCGCGCCTCGATATCGCGGCCCAGCTCTTCGGGGGTCCGCCCGGCGGCCATCACATCGGCGACCAGCGGGGTGGAGATACGGCCATCCGGCCTCACTGGCACGCTGGTGGACAGCTCAGGGTTGTGCCACACCGACACCTGAAGCATGTCTCCCGGTCCGATGATGTATTTGGCCGTATCGGCGCTTTGCGCCCAGCCGGCAGATGCCCCGCACAAAGTCACAAAAGCGAGCGTGACGGCGGCAGCGGCCAGCTTGGCCCAGCTACGACCCAATGCTGAAATCGATCGCATGATTACCCCCTTGAATGGCTGCGGATGAGCCTAGGCCCGATTTTCTGATAAGCTATTGAATCCTAAGAAACAGTGCAATGCAAAGCTGTCGGCTGCGCCATCATAACCACGCCGTTTGGCGAAATGGCAACGGTCCGGTGTGCGAACGAATGCAACCAATAGTTGTATTCTCTGCAAAATTAGTAGGACGTATGTGACGCCGCCGTCCTGAGTATCGGTGGACGGGTCCGATCGGCGCTTTGATCGATCTCGACCCTGGCGGTCATGGAGACGCCGACGCGCAAGGGATGGCGGCGCAATTCCTGCGGATCGAGCAGTATGCGCACCGGCAGCCGCTGAACCACCTTGATCCAGTTGCCTGTCGCATTCTGTGCCGGAATGACGGCGAAAGCGGATCCGGTGCCGCCCCCCAGGCCCGCGACCTGGCCGTGGAAAACCACATCCGATCCATACAGGTCAGAGATCAGCGTGACCTTCTGACCCGGCCTGATGTTTTGCAACTGGACTTCCTTGAAGTTGGCATCGACATGCGCGTCCATCAGGGGCACCACGCTCATCAAGCTGGCGCCGACCCGCACACGCTGGCCGATTTGGGCATGCCGCTGGGCCACCACCCCATCCACCGGAGCCCGGATTTCGGTCCGCGTCCTATCCAGCAGGGCTTTGTCCAGCGCGGCCTTTGCCGCCAGGACTTCGGGATTGCGCGCGGCGTCATTGTCCTGGGTCAGGGTCCGCTGCGCGGCCAATTGCTGCTGGGCAACGGAAAGCTCCGATTGCGCCGTCTCCAGGGCATGGGTCGCGGTGGAGATTTCTTCGGCCGATACGGCTCCGGCTTGCGAAATACCGGCACGGCGGCGCAGGTCAAGCTGCGCGCGTTTCACATTGGCTTCCTTGCCCGCGACATTGGCAAGGGCCGCGCTCACATTCGCTTCATACTGCGTCACCCGGCGGGCAGCTTGCTCGTAATTGGCGCGCGCCTGCTGGACCGCAAGATCGGCGTCCGCCGGATCGAGCCGCACCAGAAGATCACCGCGTTTGACGGGCTGGGTGTCGTTGACCAGAACCTGCGCGATCGTGCCGTCCACTTGGGGCGTGATCTGCGCCAATGGGGCATCGACATAGGCATCGTCGGTGGAAACGATGCGGGTGCTTTGAACATACCAGCGGGCGCCATAGGCGGCCGCCACGGCAACCGTGCCCAGCAAAAGGCCGGTCAAAAGGCGCCTGCGCCAAAGCGCGCGGCTGTTCCCGGAAGCGAAGGGCTTGGACAAAGAGCCGCCGGGCATTTTGGCAGACTCGGCGTAAGCCATGCGAAAAACCTCAGAACACGATGCCCGCACCCGTGTTTGGCGGTGCCGGCGGTCCCAGCCCCAATCCGCTTTTCCATCCGGCCGATTTCCGGCGCCAATACCAAACAGCCCGCGCCGCCGGAACCGAAGTCCGGACCGAATCACTTTCTTGAAAGCTACTACGGTTTTTGCGGCCTAGCACGGCGCAATCTCTGCCATAGCAAAGGCGTAGAGGGGATGGGGTGGGATAGAGTAATCCTAGCAGAGCATCTCTTTGCGAAGCGCTTCTCGTGGCCCAGGCAATCGCGACCGCTTCCGCCGATCCGGAAGCCGAACCGCTGAAGATGCAAGGCGCAAGCCTTGCAGCCGCGATCTTTGTGCTGTCGCTGGCGACCTTCATCGTGATCTTGGACACCACCATCATCAATGTCGCCATCCCCCATATCGCCGGCGCTTACGCGGCCGCAACGCACGAAGGCACCTGGGCGATAACCTCTTATGCCGTGGCCGAGGCTTTTACGGTGCCCTTGTCCGGCTGGCTGGTCGCCCGGTTCGGGGTGGTGCGCACCTTTATGGTTTCGATTGTCGGTTTTGCGATCTTTTCCATGCTGTGCGGCATGGCCTCATCGCTGGAAATGCTGGTCGTGTTTCGCGTGTTTCAAGGCCTGTGCGGCGGGCCGCTGATGCCGGCCTCGCAAACCCTGATCATGCGGGTCACCCCGTCTCCCCGGGTCGAATTGGCGATGGGCTTGTGGATGATGACCACCATTCTGGCGCCGATTGCGGGCCCCATTCTGGGCGGCACGCTTGCCGACACCATCGGCTGGCGCTGGGCGTTCTACATCAATATCCCCATCGCCATGCTGTGCGCTTTTGGCGCCTGGGCGCTTTTTCGCGGCCGGGAAAGCAAAACCTCCATCCAGCCGATCGATTTCGTCGGCCTTGTCTTGCTGGCCGTCTGGGTAGGAGCGCTGCAAATCATGCTGGACAATGGACAAAATTGGGATTGGTTCGCCTCGCCTTGGATCATCGGCTTGTGTGTTACCGCGGTCCTGGGATTTGCCGCTTTCATCGTTTGGGAATTGACCGACGATCATCCGGTGGTGGATCTGCGGGTCTTTCGGCATCGCGGCTTTTGGGTGTCGGCCGCCGCCATGTCTTTCACCTTCGGCGCGTTTTTCGCCTCCATTGTGCTGTTGCCGCTCTGGCTGCAAGTCAATCTGGGCTACACTTCTACGCTATCGGGCTATGTCCTGGCGTTTCAGGCTATATTTGGCGTGCTCGTGGCCCCCTTGGCCGCCATCTTGATGACAAGGATCGATCCGCGCGCCCTCATGTCGGCGGGACTGGCGATCTTGGCGGCGGCGATTCTGTATCGCGGCGGCTATGCTCCCAATATCAGTTTCGACAAGATGATCCTGCCGCAGCTGGCGATGGGGATCGGCATTCCGCTTTTTTTCGTGCCGTTGATGACCCTATCCATGACCTCGGTGAATCCGGAGGAAACCGCCGCGGCTTCAGGACTGATCAATTTTCTGCGCACCATTGCGGGCGCCATCGCCACGGCGGTGGTCATCTCGCTATGGAGCTCCGATATTGTGGCCTCGCGCGTCCATCTGGTGAACGATCTGGAGCGGTCCCAGGATTTTCTGGCGCGGTTGGAGGATAGGGGACTTGCCGCCAATCAGGCGCTGGGCTCCTTGGATGCGCTGGTACAGGGCCAAAGCGTCATGCTGGCGACCAATCATGTATTTGTATGGCTGGGGTTGGTCATTGCCGCCACCGCCGCCGGCATCTGGCTGATGCCCAAATCCGCCACCCGTTGACCTGCTAGCCGGCCGGTGTTTCCCGGACCAATTGCGCCAAAGGCACGCGCAAGGACCGGCTTTCCAGCTTTGCCTTTTGCGGAAAGCCGATGCGGCCGATAAAAGCGATCGTCGTGGCGTCATGTAGATTCTGATCGGCCTGGCGGGCGAGGCGCGCCGCTTTGCGGCGTTCGGGCTGGCTGACGGTGAAGGCTTCACCGCTGCGCCCGTAATGGGCAAAGGCCAGGGTCGCCAGGCAGGGCTGCAATACCAGACCGCGCTTGGCGGCGGTCAGCCAGAACCGCTGCACGGCCTGTCCCACGCGCAGGGCCTGGCGAATCTTGCCCTGGGCATCCGGCGGCTGTTCCTTGAGACGAAAGGCGAAATACGCGGCGCTGAACAGACCCGGCAAAAAATCCATTTGCAGCCCCGCGAAAAAGGGCGAGCCCATGCGGTTGGCCATTTGGGTGCGTCCCCGGTCGGCCAGGGTCCAGCGCATCATTTTCTGGGTCATGGCATCCACCCCCAGGGCGCGGGAGGGAATGGCGTCAGGACTATAGGCGCGTTTCCAATCCACGATGCGGCTGTGAATATCGAATGTCTCGGGAATCCGCAGCCGGATGTCCGTCGCCAGCCGGGTCAGAGCGGCGACCTTGCGGCGATCCGCCAAAGCTTCATGCCATTCGAGCGCAAATTCGCCGCCCACCGCTTCCGCCAGGGCCCCTTTGTCGTCGATGCCGAGGCGGCGCATGCGATACGGCCGGCGGTCCACCGAGCGTCGTTCGATCTGGCTGGACAGAGGATGTTCCCCGGCGGGCGCGGCGGACAAATCCACCTTGATGCGGTGGGTGCCCGCATCAAAGCCCAGATAGTCCCAGGCCGCGCGTTTTCCAAAAGAGGGCGCGGTGACCGCGATATTCTCCAGCAATGTCCCCGCCGAAATCAGGGTGGGTTCGCCCTGGCGGTATTCATAGACATTGCCGGCCTCGATATGCACCAAGACGTCGAAACGATTTTCGTCTTGAACCTCGAAGGTCCAAGGTTGCGCATTGTCGCCGCTGGGCGCCCAATGGGCCGCATCCAGGATGCGTTCAACGGCTTGTGGTAGACGGGAATAACTCAGCATGGCCGATCCCCAATTGTTTTCTCAACAGGCGTTCCGCGGCATTGCCCTTGAGGCGCTGCAACCAGCCGCCATTGCCGGAGCGAAAGCCAAGCTTGAATTTGTTCAAATAGGCGTCGAAATGATAATGGAACGGCGCCGGCTTCACCGCGCCACGATGGAGCAGGCATTTCACCGCTTGCGCGCCGGTATAAGCGGCGCAGAGGCCCACCCCCACCATGGTCGAAGGCGCCTTGCGCTTGGCAATATCCAGCCGCGCCGGATCGGCCAGATAGGAACGGTGCATGCCGCTGGGCGCAAGGCCCATCAGGAAATTGATGTATTGGCGCAGTTCGGACTTTCCCTCCAAGCGGAAATAGTCCTCGAAGGACATGCTGTCCTGGGTGAAGAGCAAGAACGCCACCCCCATGCCCACCGGCGCCGCGGTCATGGCCGGGATTCCCAATTCGCGGCATCGCGCAAAGGTCGCCCGTCTTATGTCCAGAACAAAGAAATCAAAGCCGTCAATGAACAGGTCCACGCCTTCCAGGAACGTATCCAGATTTTGCGGCGTAACCCCGGAAGGAAAGACGGTGATTTCGGCTTCCGGATTGATGTCCTTGGCCATCTTGGCCAGGACATCCACCTTGGGCTGATCCAGGGTCGACATCATGGCGCCGACCTGGCGGTTGAAATTGGCGACCTCAAAGCAATCCAAATCGGCGATGTGGAATTTGCTGACCCCCAGCCGGACCAGGGTCAAAAGATGCACACCGCCCACACCGCCCATGCCTGCGATGGCGACGGTCTTTCCCTTCAGGGCTTGCTGCTCGCCTTCGGTAAGCCAGCCGATATTGCGGTCGAACGCATCAGCATAGGAGAAGCGCGAAACCATCCTTTGCCCTTCCAACGGCCTTTCCGCGGTGATCCAAGCAATTGGACGCCATCCGGCTTAAGAATTCCCTGCGCGGGAGTCCAGCGGTGTTTACCATAATCTTAGCACGGGACGAGGTGCCGTTCGCGGCAAATGCGAAACTGAGGTTTTCTCAGCTCCTATTTGCTGGGCCAGCGCGCAAAGCGTGATGTTGCCACTGGCTTGAACGAATATGGAACGGTTTAGGCGCGGGTTCTGACCGCAGGCCGGCCGCCGGAAAGAAACTCAAGCCTCTGGCTCAGCTCTCCGGCGTTGGTGATGACATCCCAATAGTCGGGATGTTCGTAATGCAGCTCTTCCAGCATGGTAGGAAGATAGCAATAGCAAGGCTGACGGAAGCCGTGGTGGAAGACCACCGGTCCGATAGAGGTGAAGTGGATGCCCATGCGGGCCAGCATGCGCAGGAACGTCGCTTCCATCACGGCGGTCCAATAGAGCACGCCCCGTTCCACGCTCTGGCGCAGCAGGAATTGGATCAGGCTCAGACATGCCAGATTGGCCTGGCGCGAGGCTTCCTGGCGCGACAGGGTGCCAGCCGGACCGGCTGGATCGTCGGTCCAGCGGCGGCGGAAGTCCTTTGAGATGGCGAATCGGGAAACTTCGACCGCATCCTCGACCCTGACGAATTTGGCGAGATCGATATTGTTCTCCCGCAGCAGATGCTGGATGGGCAGGCCGCCATCCAGATAGGTGTCAGGCAGAATCATTCGGACGGTGCCGATGGCCCGGTCCGTCGGACGATGGAACAGCACGCCTTGTATTGCGTGGCTGTCGAACTGATCCATCTCCATTCCGCGATTATGTTGTTCCGCATTTTCGAATTTCCGCTCCAGGCAATAGACCTGATAGCGCAAGGCGTGCGCGGCTTCGATCAGTGCGGGCTGATCGGCGATGCGGGTGTCGAAATAGATGTCGTGACGCGCCAGAAGGCTGAGGTCTGCCGGCCAAGTTTCAGAACCTGTGACGGCATCGTCTGCGGAGAATCTCTTGTCGATCGCGCCCATGATTTACCCTTCCGAACCGCGCGCCGGTCTTGAGCCAGCGTCACGCTATTTGAGCTGAAATCTCTTACTTTGGCGCTAAACACAGCCCCAAATTTGTCTCGATGCTCTTGTCGGGCAGCCCCCCACCCATGCGTAAAATTGGCTTTATTTTTGTAACAGCAGCCATCGCTGTGAAGGAACTCTTTCGCTTTTCCTGAAGCCTGTCAAACGCGTCTTTGGACGATATGGTAAACACGATGGTACGTTTGTTATGCGAAGAGACAGGAAGTTCCTGCTGCATCCGGATCCTGCCGGAAAAAAATTCTGGGGGATTGTCTTGTGGAACTAGGGCGCCGCTGGAAAGCGGTAACCATGAGCGTGACAGATGGCTCTGTCGGTCCGTGCGGCCGGACAAGGGGCCCGCCAAAACGGTCTCGCAACGCAGTCAGGCAATGCCGTGGACAATGCGGCGGGCACAAACAAAAACGGCGCCCGAAGGCGCCGTTTCCGTAGTCGATAAAGGATCGCTTAGGCCTTCTTGGCCTTGCGGCGGCGCAGGACGGCCGCACCGGCCAGACCGGCGCCGAACAGCGACACGGTGATGGGCTCCGGGATCACGCTCAGAGTGGCGGTATTGCTTCCGCAAACCTGCCAGCGCGGGCTGATCGAGCAGTTTTGCGTGTTGGCCGAACCCTGGAAAGCTACATCCGCCAGCGCCAGCGTGGAGGAGTTGGTGAGGGTGTCCTGGTAGAACAGACCGGCCGAAGCACCACCGATGATGTCGAGCCAAACCGTCGAGGTCGAAGCACCGGTGAAGCTGGTCAGGCTGCTAGGGACAGTAATGATCAACGTGTGCGTCGCGTCGATCAACTGGGGAGTCAGATCCAACTCAAGCGTACCGGCTCCGATGGCGGCAAGAGCGGCCGCCTGGTTGGCCAGGGTCGCCGAGCCGGACGTCAAGGCACCGCCCGCGAAGGGGTTGCTGGCGAAGGAGTAGTACTGCAGCGATCCACCCGTGAAGGCGAGCTTAAAATCCGATCCGACCGGGGTCACGGTGTCGAGGGTGAAGCCGGTGAAACGGCCGACCAGATACAGGCCAGCGTCGCCATACACATAGGTGGTGCCGCCGATGCCGTTGATTTCGGAAACGCGGAAAACACCGTTCAGGACATCGGTTGGCTTGGTAACCAGGTTTTCAAAGCTGGTTTCGGTCGTGACGATTGTGCCGCCGCTGCCGAAAGGACCGGCAACCGCAGCGCTGGTGGCCAGCAGGGTGGCGGCAGCAGCGAAAATAGTGGACTTGAGGATGGAAGGCATACGCATGTGAAATCTCCGGTTCTACGTTGGGCAGAAATATGCAGAAGCCGTGCCAATAAAAATATAACATATAATTCAATATGTTGTCCGTTTACCGTATGATTCTAGCCAGCAAATTGTAAAGCCGGCTTACAATTTTTGGGCGGTTTTCCTGGACGATTTGTCAGTTCTGCGGCCACCCGTCACTTAAGAGGCTTTAGCCACCGCCAATGCCCTGGACCCACTGCCGGACGGGTTCGGCTAAAAAGGCCCCGGAAAACAAGTCTGGTGGGGCTGGACCGGCGTTGTCTAGGCGGCGTTTTCCTGCGCCCTCTTGGCGTCCTCCTTGGCCCGGCTGCGCTCCATCAGCAGGACGCAAAGGATCGAAATCTCGTACAGCCCCACCAGCGGCACCGCCAGGCTCAACATCGAGAAGGCATCGGGCGGAGTGACGATGGCGGCTACGCCGAACAACCCGACAATGGCATAGCGGCGCATCTCCCGCAGGGCCTTGGACGTCACAATGCCCACCTTGGCCAACAAGGTCAGCAGCACCGGCAGTTGGAAGGTGAGGCCGAAGGCGAAAATCAGGGTCATCACCAGATCCAGATATTCGCTGACTTTGGCTTGAAGCTGAATGCCCATCGTGTCCGCAGTCCCCATGGTTTCGAAGCCCAGGAAGAATTTGATCGAGAGCGGCAGCATCAAATAATAAACGAAGGCTGCGCCTATCAGGAACATGACGGGCGTTCCCAGCAGGAACGGCCAAAAAGCCTGTTTTTCATGGCGGTACAGGCCTGGGGCGACGAAAATCCAAATCTGTGCGGCGATGGCCGGAAAACCCAAGCAAAGCCCGCCGAACATGCCGATCTTGACGTGAGTGAAAAACACCTCCGTCAGGGCGGTATAGATAAGATGATCGTTGGCGCGCCCCGCCAAGGCTTCATGCAGCGGCCTGGTCAGGAAATTGTAGATCGGCGTGGCGAAGGCAAAGCAGATGGCAAAGCAGATCGCGAAAGATACCACCGCCCAGATCAGCCGGGTGCGCAGTTCCAGCAGATGCTCCATCAGCGGCGCCTTGGTGGCGTCAAGGGCGGCTTCGTCTTCGGGGGTCGGCTTAACCACGGGACGCTTGCCCCTTGGCGTCAAAGGCTGTTTTTGAACCTTCAAGGCCATCAAGCGGATTGTTCTGCATTGGGCGCGGTAAGTCCTTGGGTCCCACCACGGCCAGCGCGATAACGACCGGTATTAAGAATGTGCTGCTGGCCGAATATATTGAACATCTGCGGCGGCGCCAGGGATTTAGGCGCCCATCTTGTCGCTCGGAGAACTGTCGGTTTCAGCGTGGATCGGGTGAGGTTCGCTCTTGCTGTCGGCCAGGCCCATTGGATGCGATTATCGTGTGACAGTTGCAAAAGCAGGCGCTCAAAAGGCCATTCGTTGTAACGAGCATTTACAGTCGGCAATGGTTAAAAATATAAGGCGTTGATATAAAAAGATATTTTGTCATGGCATGGGGATTGCTTAAAATTTCCCAGTATTTCAATACGACCTTATCTGGGAGAAGCCTGATGCGTATCAAGAGTTCCTTGCTCGCCGTGGCCTTGATGGCCGCCATTCCTACCGCCGCGAACGCGACCATCGCGACCGTGTTTGACGATTTTGACGGTGGTCTGACCAACTTCAACGCCAATGTTGCGCTCGACCCGACCGCGATCGCCACCCATGACGTCGTTTCGTTCGGTTTCTCCGGCACCTCTTATGCCGGCGCTGGCTATACGGTCACCAAGCCGACCGGTGTTAGCTTCAGCACCAGCTCCTATACTCTGTCCGGCTCGGCTCCTTCGCGCGATATGAGCGGCGGCGCCTTCAACATCAATCCCGCCGCGAATGCCGGAGCCCCCGGCGCTCCCGGCCATGGTGCCGGTAATGCGAATGACTCGCGCGATAGCGGTATCCAGTTCTCTTTCACCTCCGGCGTGAATGCCATTGGTTTTGAGGTGGGCGACTGGTCGACCTGCTGCCAGGTTTCGAACATCTATATCTCCTTTGGCGGCGGTGCGCCGATCCTGGTGGGCTCCTCGACCGTGGGCGGCGACCAGTTCCTGACCAATGGCGGTGCCGGCGTGTTCGTGGCCGCGTTCGACGACTCCAGCACCTTCACCTCCGTGAATTTCTGGGGTGACGGCTATGGCGAGTTCCTGGTCGCCGGCGGCACCATCCACTTCGCGAGCATCCGCGGCGGCACCTTGCCCCCGACCGGCGTTCCGGAGCCTCTGACCCTGTCGCTGTTCAGCGCCGGTCTGGTCGGCGCGGCTGCGATGCGCCGCCGTCTCAAGAAGGCGAAGGCCTAACAGTTTTCGTCTGACAGGACTGTTCTGATTTCCCAGCCTTTGGCAAAAGCCGGAGGCTGGGAAATTCTTTTTGGGGTATCCCCACGCTGCGACTGCGAAGATAACATTTACGCTCTTTGGATGTTGGGCGGTTTGCTTGCCACCTGGAACTTCCCAAATGCCGCGCTAGCTGCCAAATTCCGGCGCAGTCTAAATCGGGGTATGGCGTGCGTTTCCACTCAGATGCCAAATCGTGGGTCCGGATATGCTTTGCGGCCGCGATCACGGTTGGCATGGCGGTGTTTCAACCCGCGTCTGCCCAGGCGCCGCAGCCCGCAAAAGGATCGGAGCAGAAATTTCTGGCCGATGCGCAGACGGCGCTGAAAAAAGGCGATATCGGGCTCGCCGTCATTCATCTCAAGAATGCCGTCAGGGCCGCCCCCGGCAATGGCGCCGTGCGCGCCCGGCTGGGGATGATGTTGTATCAGGCGGGTGACACTGCATCGGCGGAACGTGAGCTGCGGCAGGCGCGCAAAGAGGGCGCGGCGGACACGCTGGTCTTGCCGCCTTTGTTTCAAGTGATGCTTTCGCGCGGCGAAAATCAGACCCTGTTGGATGAATTTCCGGCTTCCAGCGCCAGCCCCGGCAGCGCCACCGCGCCGGATATCCTGGCGGCGCGGGCCCTGGCGTTCCAGTTTTTGGGCAGATCGGCGGATGCCGCGGACGCGATGGATCGTGCGCTGAAATTGCGGCGCGATGCGCGGGGGCTGCTCATTCGGGCGCGCATTGCCATGCAGCAGGGCGACGGGCGCGCCGCGACCGGTTTCGCCGATGAATCGATCCGCTTGGCGCCGGACAAGCCCGACGCCATGATCTTTAAAGTGCGGCTTCTGCTGACGGCCCGTCAGCATGCGGCCGCCTTGGATTTGGCCAACCAGTTGGTTGCGAAATTTCCCTCCAATCTCCAGGCTCAATTCAGCCGTATCGATGTCTATTTGGACCTGAAGCAGGATGCCAAGGCGAAGGCCGAGGTTGATGCGGTTTTGGCCAAAGCACCGAATGCCTTTCTGGGTGTTTATTATCGCGCCTTGTTGATGGCGCGGGCGGGTGACGCCAAGGGGGCCTGGGATTTGGCGCAGACCTTGCCGCAGGATCCCATGGATGCGATGCCCAATACCGCCATCATGATCGCGCAAATGGCGCAAAAAGCCGGCAGGATTTCCAGCGCCGACTCTATTCTGAGCCGGACGGTGGCCAGGAATCCCGGTCTTCTTGCCGCCAGAATACAGTTGGCGGCTCTTCGTCTGGATCAAGACAGCGCCAATAGCGCTCTGACTCTTCTTGAGCCGATCAAGGATTCGTCCGACCCGGCCGTTATGGAATTGCTGGCGCGCACCTATTCCGACCTGTACCGGAAAGAAGATGCAGCCGCCATGCGCGAAAAATTGAACGCGGCGCGCAAGAAAGCGCCGCCATCGCCGCAAGCAGCAAGCCCCGCGCCAACAATCCAGGATCTGGCGCGGACCGCTTCGGGACAGTCCACCGATCCGGTGGTTGTGATGCCATATGTGAGGGCTTTGACGCAGACCGGCCGGTATAAGGAAGCGCTGGCGGCGGTTGACGCTCTTGGCTCTGATCCCAAACAACGCGCCACGGCGCTCTCGTATCGCGGCAGCATCCTGTTGCTGCAGGGTGATATGCAGGGCGCGCAGGCGGCTTTCAACCAGGCCGTGACATTGGAGCCCCGCAATAAAACCGTTCTGTCCGCCCGGGCCGGCTATCTGATACGGCTGCGGCGGCATCCCGAAGCCCGGCGCGATCTCAACGCCATTCTGGCGCTTGACGCCAAGGACGAACCGTCTTTGCTGCGGCTGGCTGAGATTTCCGCGCGCGAAGGTGACGACCGGAACGTCCGGCAGACCTTGGCCAAGGCCATTGCCAACGGACCGCAAAGCCCCGCGCCCCGGGGCGTGTTGATACGCTATCTCATCGCCCGCAAGGATTTCAAAGCCGCGCTGGCCGCGGCAAATGACATGATCCGCGCGCAGCCCGGCAATGGCGACGGCTTGGTCTTCCAGGGCCAGATTCTGTCGGCGTTGGGACAAAAAAAGGAAGCCGTAGCGAGTTTCCGCCGCCTGGAGAGTCTGGCGCCGTCTGCTCCGGAACCAAAGCTCTATTTGAGCCTGGCGCTGTTTGAAACCGGCGACCGCGCCGGCGCCGCACGGATGATGGATGCCGCGGTGAAGTTAAGGCCGGCGGATACGAATATCAAAGCCACGCAAGTCAATTTGCAATTTGATTCCGGCAATAGGGATGCGGCCCTGGCTTTGGCCCGGAATTTCCAAGACGCCAATCCGGGATCGGCTGCGGACTTGCTGCTGGCGGACACACTTTTGCGGGCAAACCGGGTTGACGAAGCCTCGAAAGTCCTGTCGCAAAGCCTCGCGGCCCGGCCCAGCACCGAGGTTTTTTCGCGGCTTTTCCGGATGGCGGTGCGCGCCAACGACAACAAACGCGCGGAAGAATTGGCCTCCAAATGGCTCGCCGGTCATCGCAACGATATCGCAGCCCGGCTGGAATATGCGGCGTTCCTGCTCAAGGTGGAACGCAACGCGCAGGCGATCGCCCAATATGAGATCATCCTGAAACAAGAGCCGCGCAACAGCCTTGCGATGAACAATCTGGCTTGGCTGCTTCAAACCAGCGATCCGAACCGGGCGATTTCGCTCCTCACGCGCGCCATGCAATTGTCGCCCGATTCACCCGCCATCGCGGATACGCTTGGTTGGATCAAGATCCAGCAGAAAAAGGATATTGCGGGCGGCCTGCAGCAGCTCGACCGGGCGCACCGGTTGCTGCCGGATGATGGAGAGATCACCTACCATCTGGCGGTTGCGCTGGATGCCAATTCCAGTCGCGCGGCGGCGCGCACGCTGCTCAAGACGTTGCTGGCGAGCGATGCCAAATTCACTAGCCGGCCGCAAGCGGTACGCCTTTCTGAATCCTGGAACTAGGCCACCTAAAAACGGGTGACGATCTTGCTCATCTCGGGACGGGGGCGTTCTTGCAGCTCTTCCTTGGGCGAGCCGATATAGACAAAGCCCGCCATCCGTTCGCCCGCCTTCAGCCCGATCTCTTGTTTCACCACGGGATGATAGGCATACCATTCGGTTAGCCAGTTTCCGACAAAGCCCAGGGCGTGGGCGGCGATCAACAAATTCTGACAGACCGCGCCCGCCGACAATTCCTGCTCCCAGACCGGAATTTTGATCGATTCCCGGGCGCTGGAAACCACCGCGACGATCACCGGCGCCTGGGTGACGCGGCCGCGCCATTCCTCGATAAGCGTGGGGTCGGCGCCGTCCTCGGTCAGCACATGCGTCAGGATGCCGGCAAAACGCTCGCGCGCTTCGCCTTCGAACAGGATATAGCGCCAGGGAAAGAGTTTGCCGTGATCGGGAACGCGCGCGCCGGCTTGTAAAATGTCGGCGAGTTGATCCTGGGTGGGTCCGGGCGCCGTCATGGTCCTGGCCGCGCAGGAGCGCCGGCTGAGCAGCAATTCCAGCGTCGAGCCGGTACGATTAAGATTGCAGGTCTGCATGCGCCCCCCGAAATTGCGCGCATGATAGTGAGCAGGCTTTCCGCGCGCAATCCAAGCCGGCGTTTGGGCTATGGTTGTTGCGGCGGGGCTTTGGCGGCGATGCTGGAAGCGTCTGCGATCTCGAGCGGTGTGACCTCGCCCGAGAAACGATTTGCGGCAAGCGAGACCGTGCTGCCGCCCGTATAGTTCTTCACAAAGACGGTCGCGCCACCTGTATTGTTGGAGAACATATTGTCTTGCACGCGGATGAGGCCGGCGGGATTTTGAATTTTGTCTCTTTCCGCACCGATAGAGATCGCGACCTGCTTGTTTTGCGAATACGGGCCTTTTTCAAATATGTTGCCGGCAATGACGGCCGAACCGCCATTGGGCAGATCCACCAGATAGCTCGACGATCCGCCGGCGCCGTCTTGCACCATATTGTTGAGGACTTCGGTCACCTCGGCGCGGGACTTGATGTGATGGCCGACATGCTGCTCCGAAAATTCGGAATTCTCCACCCGCAAGCGGGCGATGTGGCCGATATAGATGCCATGCGCACAAGGTCCCGTGCAGCTTCCATTGCCTTTGAAGATGCTGTTCCGGATCAGGATGGTGCTGGGAAGGTTGTCGGCCGCCAGTATGCCGTCTTCATTGTCCAGGAAGCGGCTGTTCTCCACCGTGAGATCGGCGCCCTCCACGCGAATGCCGGCGCCGTTGTAACTGCTGGAACGGGCCGATGAAAAAGTAAGGCCGCGGACGGTGATGCTGCTGGCCCGTACGACGAAGAATGCCTTGTCATCACACACTTTGCCGGTGATCACCACCTCGCCGCCGACCCCTTCCACCACCAGACGGTCCCAGTCCAGCCTAGCGCAGTCGGCATAGGTGCCCGGAAATATACGTACCGTGTCGCCGGGATTGGCGGCGCGGATCGCCTGGCTGGGCAGCGCATAGGTTTTTCCCGGACCCACGGTCAAAATTTTGCCCGCTCCGGTCTCCTGCCCATGGGCCCATGACCCGCAGAAAAGAATGGAAAAAGCCAGGAGGGCGCGCGCAAGGCCCGATCGCACAGGATGAATCATGCTCTAGTGTCCCGATTCCGAAATTCGCGTGATCCCTATATCGGGTTCTAGCGAATTTCGGAATCGCAAGGACACTAGCAACTTATTGATTCCTAGTGTCGTTTTGGTTTCGAAGTTCGCCAAGAGCCTGATATCGATGATATGGCGAACTTCGAAACCACGACACTAGGGATCATTTCGCCTGGGAGGGCCGTTTGCAACAGGCGGCAAGTATTTGGCGCGCCATGGTACGCGCGTCTAACGCGGCGGCAGCGCCTGCAAATCCGCTACCGTCTTGTCGACATCGGCCGCGCTGAGGTCGCCGCCGGAGGCCCGTTGGATGGTCTTAAGGCTCATCCGCTTGAACAGGGGATATTGCGAATCCGTCAAAAGGCCGGGCAGGTCTTTGTTGAGGATCTCGGCGGCAGCGGGATCGGCGGCCAGCGTCTCGATGGGCGTGTCTTGGTCATAGGCTGGACGCGGTGCCGCTTGCTCTTGTGCCAAGGCAGGGGACACCAGCAACAAGGATGCGACCGCTGCGATCCGAAAGAACATGCTGGCTATTCTCACTCCGATCCATGCCAGTCTGGTGAAGAAGGCTTGCATACAATCGTTACAAAAGGCTGACTGGGGCTTGTATTTGTTGCGCTGCAACATAGTATTGTGAGGACCGTGCATGTGGCGGAAATTGGTGAGCATTATGCGATTGGACGGATTTGGGCCGTGGCCGAAAACGGCTCCCCTGAAAGCCCGTCCGGCGCCGGAAGGCTCGCCGCTGGCGGAGGGCGCTTTTTCCCCCAATCCCGGCAATCTGCGCATGTTCTCTTATGCGCCGCCGGATCTGAGGCCAAAAGCGCCGCTGGTGGTGATCCTGCATGGCTGCGGGCAGACCGCCGCTGGCTATGATATGGGCGCCGGTTGGTGCCAACTCGCCGATGAGGTGGGTTTTGCGGTCCTGGCGGCGGAGCAAAAGGCGGTCAACAATCCGCACACCTGCTTTGATTGGTTTAATCCCGAGGACATGGCGCGCGGCCAAGGCGAAGCCGGGTCGATCGCGGCGATGATTCAAACTCTGGTGGAGGCGCACCGATTGGATAGCGCCCGCGTCTTCATCACCGGCCTGTCGGCGGGCGGCGCCATGACGGCGGTGATGCTGGCCACCTATCCGGAATTGTTCGCGGGCGGGGCCATCATCGCGGGCGTTGCTTTCGGCGCGGCCCAGAATGTGCGCGATGCCTTGGAAGCCATGCGCAGCGCGCCCTTGCATACGCCCCGGCAATGGGGTGATGCCGTGCGCGCTGCCGGCGATCACAAAGGCCCCTGGCCGAAAATTTCGATCTGGCATGGCGCGCTGGACACCAGCGTGAATCTCAACAATGCCCAAGCCAGCGTGGCGCAATGGGCCGATCTGCACGGGCTTTCCTTGGCCGACGCCAGACAGGAAAACGTGCAGGGCGCGATGCGTCTGCGTTGGAGCGACAAATTGGAGGTCTATACGCTTCCTCTGCTGGGTCACGGCACGCCGATCGATTCCGCCGATCTGGGACGGCCTGGTCCCTTCATTTTGGAAGCCGGCATTTCATCGACCCGTCATATCGCCGCGTTCTGGGGCCTGTCACAAATCGCGGCCCCGGCACAGCGGCCATCCGCCTTACCGCAGATTGAAGCGGCTATTTTGGCGCGGCCGGAACCCGCCAATGCCCAGGCGGAAAGCATTATTCGGCGCGCCTTGAAAGCGGCGGGACTGATCCGGCATTAGCGGCACCTATCAGCGGTTCCTTGTCTTTGCTAGGCTAGGCCGGGGGCGAAGACTTGGCCGAAAGGCGCCGCCATGCATGAGACCATCCGCGACGGGTTTGACGTGTTCTTGCACGATGGCGGCAAGAGTTTCGGCGCGGTGCGCCAGGTGCGCCGCCACGAATTGGTGGTCTATGTCGAAAATGCGGGGGACTTTGAAATCCCTTTTGCGGCAATCAAGGATGCGCAAGACGGAAAGGTTCTCCTGGATTTTGGCAAGCTGGACGCCAAGCTGAAAACCGCGATCCGGCGCGCCCATTCCGGCGAGGATCCGAACATCCCATGACGGAATCAAATTTTGTTTGCGCGCCGCCGCATACCGCGCGCATAAAATCCAAACCATCGATGGAGCGGCCTATTTCCACGGGGTCACGGGCGGGACCTTGTCGGTGGCAGGCGGGGCATCCACCGAGCCGAAAGCCGCCGGCGACACGATCTCCAGATATTCCATGTCGGGCGAGTAGTCGAACAGGTAATGCACCATGCCGGGCCGCTGATGCACCACATCGCCGGCTTCCACCAGCGTGACTTTGTCCTCGTACATGAATCTGGCCCAGCCCTTCATCATGATCACGATCTGAAAATCGCAAACATGATAGTGCCAGCCGGTGCCGTCGATGGGGGGCATGTTGGCCTTTACCAGATGGGCGATCACCTTGCCCTTGGTGGCGTCCGCGATCCCCAGATCGCGGTAGAGGAAGAAATCGCGCAGGCCACCGGCTTGGTAAGGCGTATCGCCGGGTTTGACATGGCTGAAGAAGGTGCTGTTCGGCTCCTGATGACCCATGGCTTCACCCCAAATTGCTGCACCGCACCATTAAGCCACCATTCCGTCACCTTGGAAAGGCCCAACAAATATCGCGTCGGGATGACCTATCTCAGCCGTTTGCCAAAAAATCATGCAGCGCAGCATTTCAGCAGGGGTGGCTCGAAACCTTGCCCCGCCAGATGGCGGCATTTTCCGGCCCCATGAACCGGCCGGGCTTTTTCTACGTATGAAGAGCGAAATTTCTCCGGCAAAAGCCGCATGGCCAAATTCAAAGCTCTGCTGGCGGCGGGCATCGCGCTGCTGCCGGCCTGTTCGCCGTTTAGGGCGATCGATCTGCTGGTGCCCCGCGACGGTTATGCGGTGCACCGCAACTTGGCCTTTGGCGCGGATCCGCGCCAAAGGTTGGATATCTATGTGCCGCAGGGCCTGAAGGGACCGGCGCCGGTGCTGCTGTTTTTCTATGGCGGCGCCTGGCAGGCGGGCAGCCGTACCGACTATCTGGCCTTCGGTCAGGCTTTCGCCAGCGCCGGAATAGTCACCGCCGTGGCGGACTATCGGCTCTATTCGCAGGTAAAATATCCCGCCTTTGTCGAAGACGCCGCCGCAGCTTTGGCCTGGCTCTATGCCCATGCGGCGGACTATGGCGGCGATTCCAATCGCATCTTTGTCAGCGGCCATTCGGCGGGCGCCTACAACGCGGTCATGCTGGCGGCAGAACCGAAATTCCTTGCCCGCCACGGCGGCAAGCCGGATTGGATACGAGGCGTGATCGGACTTGCGGGCCCCTATGATTTCCTGCCGATGCAGGAGCCCGCCTATATCGACATGTTCCACGGCCGGAACAATTTGGATTCCATGCCCATCCATCACGTGAATGGGGTGCGTCCTGCGATGCTGCTGGCAACCGGCGATAGCGATGGAACGGTCTATCCGCGCAACACCGCAAGCATGGCGGCCAAGCTGCGATCGGTCGGCAGTCCGGTCCAAGAGGTTCACTATACCGGCATCGGCCATGTTGGCCTCATTCTGTCCCTGGTGCCTGGCTTTCGCGGCATGACCAGCTTGCGCAAAGACATGCTGGAATTTATTCATTCGCATGGATGAGTATTCGTGCCCAGTAAGAAGCACATCCTGCCCGACCGGCTGAAGCCGGGACTGAAACTGGTGTTCTGCGGCACCGCGGCGGGACGCCAGTCGGCCTTGCAGCAGGCCTATTATGCCCATGGCCAGAACAAGTTCTGGAAGACGTTGCATCAGATTGGGCTGACGCCCTGTCTTTTTTCCCCGCAAGAGTATGAAAAGCTTTGGGACCTGGGTATCGGCCTGACCGACATCGCAAAGCATGTCTATGGCATGGATCATCAACTGCCCAAGGAAGCGCTGGGCGCCGATGCCGTCGCCGCGCTCAAGGCGCGTATTCTCAAAGCCAGGCCGCGCATTCTGGCTTTCACCAGCCTGAATGGCGGACGCCGGGTAATGGGTGCAAAAGCCGTGGCGGGCGAACAGCGCGAAGGCCTGGACCAAACGCGGGTCTTCCTTTTGCCCTCGCCATCGCCGCTGGCCGCCAATCACTGGGATATCGCGCCGTGGCGAGCGCTGGCCAGCGCGGTCAAGGCGTTGCCCTAAAACGCAATCGGGAAAATCGCATCCGCCTTTGCGTTCCTATCCAACGCGCCTTGCCACGGTGAGGCCGGCAATCAGGAACACCAGGAAGATCACCAGGAAAATGAAGAACAGCGTCTTGGCGATGGCGACCGAGGTGCCGGCGATGCCGGTGAAGCCCAACAGGCCCGCGATCAATCCGATCACCAGGAAAATCACCGCCCATTTCAGCATGCGCGACTCCTTAATTGCGAAATCCTACGGAATCGACAATGCGGAATCGATGGCGAAGGTTCCCGCAACTATTTTTGCGCGCGAACGGAACCTATTGTGCGTTCAGCGCAGCCGGTCGGAGCTGCGCGTGACATCATGCAGCAATTGCTCGGCGGGCCGGGTGGAGACTCCTGTGCTGGCGGGCTGCTGCGTCACGGGCATGGGCGCGGTGAGGGCCCATGCGACGATCTGGCTGACCGCTTTGCCCAAGGCCTGTTGCAGGGCTTGCGCCGCTGCTGCCGCGCTGTTTGCGGCCGCCGTGCCGGTCTGGGTGGTGGAGAAATTGGCCACAATGACACGGCCCCGCGCGGTGGCGAGCTTGGCGGTGATCGCGACCGTCACGCTGGGGACGCCGTCGCGCTGAGCGTAATGGGCGGCGAAGTCCTTCACATCGGTGGCAAGCGTATAGTCGGCCTTGAGCGCGGCCTGTTCCAGCGCCACCGCGTCTATCCGGCCTGAGGCTTCGAACGCGTCCAACAATGTCTGTTGCACGATCTGCGGCAGCGGCGCGGGATAGGTGGCCTTGGCGTAAAAGTCCATGCTGCCATCGGGCTGCAGCAGGGCGATGCGGTCGCTGTCCAACCCGCTGCCCACTTCGGGGCGCAAGATATTCAGGGCCCAAGCCACCTTCGCGCCATTTTGCGCGGGAAAGGCCGGGCGCACGGGATAGAGGGCGCCGGCTTCGGGCGGCCCGATCAAATCGCTCGCACAGGCCGAAAGGGGCAGCCAAGAGGCGCAAGCCAGAAACAGGCGCCGCGAAAGCGTGGGGATCGGTTTTGTCATTTGGGCTCATACCCTTTGCGCCGGTCGCCGAACAAAAGCTTGGTCGGCGTGCGGTTCAGTTGATCGGAGACTTGGGTGAGATTGGCCACCAGCCGCCGCATCTCGCCGATCAGGTCGGAGAATTGCGCCAAGCCGTCGCCGGTGATGAAGGCATCGGCATCGTCCGCGACCTTGCCGTATTTGCGGACCGTGAGATCCACTTGGTCGAGGGTGGGCTGAAGACTGTCAGAAGTTTCGTGAAGCTTGGCCATGGTCTTGTTGGCGTTGGCGATGGTGGCGTCGATGTCGGCGCTGCGGCGCGCGATCACTTGGCTGGTTTCGTCCAGATTGGCCAGGATATGCGCGATGGCGCGCCGGTTGTTGTCATTGAGCAAATCGTTCAGGCGCGATGCCGCCACGTTCAGCTTGGCGACGACTTCCGGCGCCGACTGCCGCAGCTGGGCAAGAGTCGACTCTTTGGTACGGATCACCGGATAGCGTTGATCGCCATGCGCCACCAGCAGGGGCGACTTGGGGGTGCCGCCGGTGATCTCGACAAAGGTACCGCCGGTCAAGCCCTGGCTGTCGATGGAGGCGACGCTGTCCTCGCGGATATTGAGATTGGACTGAACCTGCATGGTGACGATCACGCGCCGCGGATCGTTGGGGTCAAAGGCCAAGTCGGTGATGCGCCCCACCTCGATGCCGTTGTAGCGGGTGACGGTGCCTTTGCCCAAGCCGGTGACCGAACCTCTGAAATGGGCTTGGTAATAGGCGTATTCCTGGCTGTACTGGGCCCCCGCCAGCCACATGATCGTCACCACCAGTCCGATGACGCAGGCCAGGACAAAAGCGCCCACCGCCACATAATTGGCTTTGGTTTCCATCAATGTGCCTCCCGTGACGCCGAATTCGTCGAAGAAAGGGCGGCGCGGCCGCGCACCCCCGAGAAGTAGTCCTTGATCCAGGGATCGTCTTGCTGGCGCAGTTCGTCGATGGTGCCGATCACCAGCTTCTTGTTCACCAGAACCGCAATGCGGTCGGTGACCGCGCGCAAGGTGTCGATGTCGTGGGTCACCAGGAACACCGTGAGACCCAGTGCTTTTTGCAGGCGCTTGATCAGCTCGTCGAACTGATTGGCTGAAATCGGGTCCAGTCCGGCGGTGGGCTCGTCCAGGAAAAGAAGTTCGGGGTCCAGCGCCAGCGCGCGCGCCAGGGCGGCGCGTTTCTTCATGCCGCCGGACAGTTCGGCGGGATACAGGCCGCCGGCATCGGGCGGCAGGCCGACCATGGTCAGCTTCATCTCGGCGATCTCGTCCATCAGGCCTTGGCTCATGTCGGTATATTCGCGCAAGGGGACCTGGATATTCTCGGCGACGGTCTGGGACGAGAACAACGCGCCTGCTTGAAACAGAACGCCCCAGCGCATCTCCAGCTGCCGCATGGCGGTGCCTTCGATTTCCCCGCTGATCGGCCGGCCGAAGACCTCCACCTTGCCGCCCTTGGGGCGGATCAGGCCGATGATGGAACGCAGCAACACCGATTTGCCGGCGCCGGAACCGCCCACCACGCCCAGGACCTCGCCGCGGCGGACATCCAGGTCGATATGGTCGTGGATCACCTTGTCGCCGAAGCCATTGACCAGCCCGCGCAGTTGGATGATGCGGTCCTGTTCTTCCGGCGTCCCCAAATTCCCGGCGTCCAGAACCTCGCGGAAGATGGCGCCGTTTTTTTCCTCGCCTGTCATCAGATCCCCAGCACCGAAAACATGACGGAGAAGGCGGCGTCCAAGACGATCACCAGGAAAATGCCTTCCACCACCGAGCGGGTGGTGAGCAGGCCGACGCTGGCGGCGTTGCGCTGGACCTGAAAGCCTTCATAGCAACCGACCAGCGCAATCACGAAGGCGAAGACCGGCGCCTTGATCAGGCCCACCATCATGGTGTTGACGCTCACCGCCTCGTTGAGTTGGCGCAGGAAAACCGGGATGGTGATGCCCAGCTGGAAGTAGCACATGAAGGCGCCGCCGATCAGGGCCATGATGTCGGCATAGAAGGTCAGCAACGGCAGGGCGATCACCAATCCGATGATGCGCGGCAGCACCAGACTATCCACGGTGTTCAGCCCCATGGTTTGCATGGCGTCGATCTCTTCATTGACCCGCATGGTGCCGATATGGGCGGTGAAGGCGCTGCCGCTGCGTCCCGCCACGATGATGGCGGTGATCAGACCGCCGATCTCGCGCAATACTCCGACCCCCAGAAGGTTGATGGTGAAGATTTCCGCGCCGAACTGTTTCAATTGATCGGCCCCTTGATAGGCCAGTACGATCCCGATCAGGAAGGCCAACAGGCCCACGATGGGCAAGGCATTGATGCCGGTCTCTTCGATCTGATGGAACAGGGCGGCGGCGCGCAGATTGCCCCTGGGCCTGACGATGGCCTCGCCGGTTTCCACCGTCACGCGCCCCAGATAGGCCAGCATCTCCACCGCCTGGGTATAGACGTGAATCGTGGCGCGGCCGATTCTGTAAAGATGTCCGCGAAAGCCGGTAGGGATGCGCGATTTGCGCGGCGCGCTTTTGCGGGGCTGGTCCAGATTTTCCAGCAGCGGCTGGTAGCGTTCTGGAAGCTGAAAATGGGAGATGTGCGCGCCCGCGCCTTCCAAGCTCCGCCGGGTGCGCAGCAACAGCCAGGCGCCGGCACTGTCCAGACGGCTGACCTGTGAGGCGTCCATGGCGATGTCACCCCGCCCCTTCAAGTCCAGGGCGTTCAATTCCCGGTCCAGCCTGGCGCTTTCAGCGATGGTCCAGGCTCCGCCCATGGCCAGCGTCCTGCCTTCCCGGTCCAGCTTGAACCAGGCTTGCGGCTCAACCGAAGCGCTTTTGCGGGAGGCCATGGAGAAGCATGATCCTGCGTGCCGGAAATGGCCCAGGAACAATGCCGCAGAAGCCGGTAAAGTTCCACGAGTTCCCGCAAAGGCGCGGCTACTCAGGAGCGTAGAGCGGCTTTGGTGCGTGGGGATGACGGCGGATACCCTTGAGCATCAACCGCACGGCCTCGAAATGGATGGCGGCGACCACTTTGAGGGTCATCAGGGGATAGCGCAGCAACATCCGCAGCAGCACGCCGTCCGCCAGAATGCGCTGTTCGCCCGCGAAGCTGGCATTGAGGATAGGTGCCCCCGCTTCTTCTTCCTGGATGACGACAGCGACATCCTTTCCCGGCGGGCGGACGCGGAAATTGTAGCGGCAATCGCGCGACAGAAAGGGCGAAACATAGAAGGCCTTGGAGCAGCCATGGCGCACCAGCCTTGTGTCTTCGCCCACCGGCAGGACATAGGCATGACGCTCTTCGTAAGTGTTGTGGACTTCGTAAACGATCGCTTGGAGCGCGCCCGTCTCATCATCGCAGAACCAGACGCTGAGCGGATTAAAGACATAACCCAGGATGCGCGGATAGCAGAGAACCCGGCGCGCGCCCTTGGCCACGATTCCCTGTTGGGCCAAAAGATCGTCCAGCCACACATTCAAGTCCCGGCCGTCGCCATGGTCCTTGTCGTGAAAGCCAAACAGACCCCAGCGATTATGTTTGAAAAGGCAAAGGCGGCGGTCGAGCGCCGCAAGCTCGTCCAGCTGCAGCAGCATGGCGAAGACGCGATATTTGAAGCGGTGATGCCGGGGGCGGAGCCTGCGGTGCATCACCCAGCCTTCGTAAATGGATGATCCCCTCCGGTCGGGGCTGGCCTGCGCGCGTGTCGAGGGAAAAGCCATCGTCTATCTACGCCCTTTTGGGCCTTGTGGATCAAGCGGTTGATCCAATTGACGGCAAGCTGCGTAAATCCGCATATGTTGGCCTATGCCTCATCCCCCGTTTTTTCCGGCTTGGGCCCGGCTTTTCGCCGGACTGGCTTGGTCCTTTGTCCGCCCATGACAGCCGATGCGCGGGAAATGAACGCAGCTCTGGCCCGCGTCGCCCGGGACCGGGATCGCGCCGCCTTCGCCGCCTTGTTCACCCATTTCGCGCCCCGGGTGAAGGCCTATCTGCTGCGTCTGGGCGCGCCGTCCGCCCTGGCGGAAGATTTGGCGCAGGAAGCCTTGCTCACTCTTTGGCGCAAGGCGCATCTGTTCGATCCCACTAAGGCGTCCGCCGCGACCTGGCTGTTCACCATCGCCCGCAATCTGCGCATCGACACGATAAGGCGCGAAAAGCGCCCCGAATTGGATCCGGGGGATTTTCTGCCGCCGGATCCGCGCGCCGCCGATGAAGGATTGGCCTTGGCCGATGACGAAGATTGTTTGCGCGCCGCCTTGAAGGATTTGCCGGCCGATCAAATCCAGGTGATCGAATTGGCTTTCTTTGCCGACAAGCCGCACAGCCAGATCGCCCGGGAATTGGGCATTCCGCTGGGCACGGTGAAATCGCGGCTCAGGCTGGCGATGGGCCGCCTCAAGCGCGCGATGGGAGACGCCGCATGATCCGGCATCATCCCAGCGAGGAATTGCTGCTGGCCTATGCCGGGGGCGCGGCGGACGAGGCCGCCAGCCTGATCGTCGCCGTTCATATGGCTTATTGCGAAGCCTGCCGCATCCGAAGCGCCCAGTTGGAAGCGATCGGCGGCACGCTGTTGCAGGATTTGGCGCCGGCGCCATTGGCCCGTGACGCGCTGGAAAGAACCCTGTCCCGACTGGACCAAGCTGTGCCTTTCGAACGCCGCCCGCGCGCGCCCGCGCGCGACGGCACCCCCGATGTGCTGCGCCAATATATCGGCGGCGATCTGAGCACCGTGCGCTGGCG
This sequence comes from Rhizomicrobium sp., assembly GCA_035275465.1. GTDB lineage: Bacteria > Pseudomonadota > Alphaproteobacteria > Micropepsales > Micropepsaceae > Rhizomicrobium. The sequence goes on from DATEMS010000030.1 coordinate 106,547, forward strand.
GCGGATGGGACCTGAGCTTGCCTATGCGCCGCTGTTCCGCCGTGGCCCGGTCGCGGTGCGGTTGTTGCGTGGTGCGCCGGGCGCGCAAAGCGGGCCGCATAGCCATCATGGGTTGGAATATACCCTAGTGCTGCAAGGCGGTTTTCGCGATGTGACGGGCAGCTATGGGCCCGGCGACCTGCAGGTAATGGAAGGCGATATGCGCCACAATCCCATCGCCGATCCAGGCGAGGATTGCATCAATCTGGCGGTCACCACCGGACGGCTGAAATTTGAGCGCTGGGCGCAAAAGATCGTCGCGCCGCTGTTTGGCTTTTAGGCCGCCTCTCCCTCGGGGGAGAGGGATTTTTGTGTTACAGCGGCCACCAGTCGAGCTGGTTCTTATAACTGGCGTCGTCGGTTTTCTGTTCCCAGCCGCCGCCCAGTGCATTGTAGAGCTGCAGGCTGGCTTGCAGCCGCTGTAGCTTGGTATCCACCAGTCTCTGCTGGGACAGGAAGAGATTTTGCTGGTTGTTCAGTAACGACAGAATGTCGATCGTGCCCTCGCGATATTGGAGTTCGGAGATGCGGAAGGCTTCCGCATTGGCCTTGACCTGAACCTGGACCAGCGCCAGTTGATCGGCAGTGCTCTTGATCAGGTCCAGCGCGGTTTCCACGTCACGGAAGGCGGTAAAGACGGTCTTGCGGTAGTTGGCGATCAGTTCCTGCTGCTGTGCCTTGGCCAGATCGTTCTGGGCATGGATGCGGCCGCCGTCAAAAATGGTCTGCACCACCGAGGCGCCGATGCTCCAGGCAAAACCCGCCGGTCCGAACAGGTTGGAGAGCGCGGCAACCGGGCCATAGCCCGCGCTGCCCGACAGGTTCAGCGACGGGAAATACAAAGTCCGCGCCGCATCGACATTGGCATGGGCGGCATAGAGCTGGGCTTCCGCTTGGGCCACCGAGGGGTTGCGCAACAGCAATTCGGAGGGCAGGCCCGGCTGGATGGATGGCGCATCGATGCCGTCCAGATTCTGCGCCTTGACGTCATAGCCTTCGGGCGGCAGGCCGAGCAGAATGGCCAGGGAATAGCGCGCTTCTTTTTCGGACTGGATCAGACCCGGCAAAATGGATTCCTGTTGCGCCAGGATCGCCTGTTGTTCCGCCAAGTCCAGGTTGGACGACACGCCGCTCGACACCTTGGCCTGGGTGATGGCCAGGATGCGCTTGGCGGCGGCGATGTTGGCGTTGGCGATGGTGATGCGCTCGCGGAAATTCAGGATGCGGAAATACGCGTCTGCCACCTGTGCCTGGACTGAGATGCCAACCACCGCGGCGAAATAGCGCGAGGCGCGCAGATCTTCGCGCGCCGCCTGCAGCCGCAGATATTCGGTGCCGAAGAAGCCTTGCTGATAACTGGCGGTCAGGCCGGCGCTGAAAGCGTTGCGGGCGCGCGGGATGGAGGAATTGCCGCCGCTGCGGGTGGCGTCAAAATCGATACCCAGGGTGGGAAAAAGCGCCGACAAGGCGATGCCGTTACTGGCTTCGGCCTGCAGCACCCGGGCCGCGGCCTGGGCGATATCCAGATTTTCTTTCTGGGCGGCGGTCTGCAGCGGCGCCAATTCGTCGGAGCCAAACTTGGCCCACCAGTCGGTTTGCGGCCAGAGCGGCGCGCTCTTATCGGCGGGGGCGGTAAAGGTTTGGGGCACATCGCCCGGACGGTCCAGGGCTTGCGGGTTGGCGGTGCAGGCGGCCATAGCGATGACCAAGGCGCCGACGCTCGCGCCACGAAGAAAGGCGCCAGGAAACAAGGATTTCATCGAACTCTCTTTGCCAAATGAGGGCGGCCCCGCGCCGCAGAATATCCTATGCGATCCGGGCCAAAATTAGGACATCCGGTTCCGCCCCGCCAATATGGCGTTCGAAAGGCAGGTGGCAAGGGCCTGGGCGGTAAAGCTTTGTCGCGCCGGGCCGAAAAAACGCGCCGGAGGAGAAAAGGACGGCCGGACTTGTGGCTTAACGTGGGGGGCACCTAAACCGGTCCGACCGTCCATAAATGGCCATATCCCTAAGGTGGAGCGCCGAATGGACAACTGGCCGGCAATCAGTCTCCTCCCACCCCGATCCCAGGTGAAGCGTTCGGGGCCTTCCAAATTGTAACGGAGTGTCGCCAACAGCGCTGTCGCTCAGGTTCAGCCAAAAATTTTAGGCACTGACAATTTGCCATAAATTTTGTCGCTCAGTCTGAGATTTCGCCCGGCGCCTCGCTCGTGCTCGGCGCGTTCGCCAGCTGGCAACGGTCCGCTGGACCGCTGCGTTGATTTCCTCAACTGCTCCCGAACGGGTTGTCATGGAAATCATCCACCGGCCTGAGCGGCACCGGCATTGCCGGGCGGGTGCCGATGTAAAGTTGCAGCGTCAGATGATTGCTCGCCTTGTCCCACACCATCTGCGGCGCCACCCCGCCGGGCTTGCGGAAAATCTTGCCGTCGAAATCAAAATCGCGCGGCGCCACGTCGCTCCAGCCATTCACCAGATCGGCCGCCATCCGCGCCCGAAGCTCAGCCCTGTGTTCGCCCGGCCCGGAGACATTGGTGATGTCGGGCGCCATGATCCGCACCTGACCGCTGGGCAGAATCTCCACCCGCGCCACCACCAGATCGCCGCCCGAGTCATAACCGCCTTCCCATTTGCCGACCGGCGGTTGGGGTTTGGAACAGGCCGTGAGGGCGAACACCGCAAGCAGCAGCCCGGCAAAAGACGCGGCAAATCTCATAGATTCCCCGACTCAGAGACGCTCCCGCCTCATATTAGGCCGTTATGCACTCGATATGCAGGGGCCCGCGACCAGCAAGGCGCCAAATCCCCTTGCCGGGGCGGGGCGGGGGTTGCTAGGAACCCCCGCTTTCTTAATGGCCGCACGGGCGAGGCCGTCCCTTCGGGACGGTTCGCCGCTGTTCCGCAAAGGTTTTTGTCATGCCGCTACCCAAAGGCTTTTTGGCCGAATCGCTTGGCCGCATCCAGCCCTCGCCCACCATCGCGGTGACCAGCAAGGCGCGCGAATTAAAGGCCGCGGGCCGCGACGTGATCGGGCTGGGCGCGGGCGAGCCGGATTTCGACACCCCGCAGAACATCAAGGACGCGGCGATTGCGGCGATCAATGCCGGCCAGACCAAATACACCGCGGTGGAAGGTATTCCCGAACTGCGCGCGGCCATCGCCGCCAAGTTCAAGCGCGAGAACAATCTGGACTACAAGCCGTCGCAGACCTTCGTTTCGCCCGGCGGCAAGACCATCCTGTTCAACGCGCTGATGGCCACCATCAATCCGGGCGATGAAGTCATCGTCCCTGCGCCTTATTGGGTCAGCTATCCCGACATTGTGATGCTGGGCGGCGGCAAGCCGGTGATCGTGGAATGCAGCCTGGAGCAGGGCTTCCGCCTGACGGCGGAGGCGCTGGAAAAAGCCATCACGCCCAAGACCAAATGGCTGATCTTCAACCAGCCTTCCAACCCCACCGGCGCTTGCTACACGCGGGAGCAGATCAAGGCCTTGACCGATGTCTTGATGAAGCATCCCCATGTCTGGGTTTTGACCGACGACATGTATGAGCATCTGGTCTATGGCGGGTTCAAGTTCACCACTGTCCTGGAAGCCGAGCCCGGGCTGTACGAGCGCACTCTCACCATGAACGGGGTGTCCAAGGCCTATGCCATGACCGGCTGGCGCATCGGCTATTGCGCCGGGCCGGAAGAGCTGATCAAGGCGATGGCCAAGCTGCAAAGCCAGTCGGCCACCAATGCCACCTCCATCTCGCAATGGGCGGCGGTGGAAGCCTTGAACGGCACCCAGGATTTCATTCCCGGTTTCCAGAAAGTTTTCGAGGAACGCCGCGATCTGGTGGTGTCCATGCTCAACCAGGCCACCGGCATCGAATGCCCCAAGCCGGAAGGCGCCTTCTATGTCTATCCGTCCATCAAAAAACTGATCGGCAAGAAGACGCCAGCCGGCAAGGTGATCACCACCGACGGCGATTTCGCCGGCGAGCTGTTGGAGGCGACCGGGGTGGCGGTGGTGCATGGCGCGGCGTTCGGCCTGTCGCCTTTCTTCCGCATCTCCTACGCCACGTCCAACCAGGCGTTGGAAGAAGCGTGCAAGCGCATCCAGAGCTTCTGCAACAGTCTTAGGTAGCCGCCGCCGCTCGCCCAAGCTCGCGGCGTTCGTCGCTCGAAATGGTCCACTGGACCATTTCGTTCGCCTGTGGCGAACCGCTCCTCACTCTTTCGTATCTCCTACGCCACGTCCAACCAGGCGTTGGAAGAAGCGTGCAAGCGCATCCAGATTTTCTGCAACAGCTTGCGTTAAGGGCAGGGTATCGAGCCGATTAAGGCTCGGCCCAGCGCGGTTTCCGGCCTGCCGCGCTGCGGCATTCCAAAACAAATTCTGTGACAGGCCTGGGCACGCCCTTGCATTGCCCCTCCAACGGCGCGAGCATTCCTGATCTGGAAGGGCGTCAGCCCGTTCGCGGGATACCGCCCGAAGCCATTGTTTTTAAGCAATGGCGGTTTCGAAAGCGGAGGCGCGCATGTCCCAGGGAAGCACCAAGGAGAAATCCACCAAAATAAAAGCGACGCCGCGCGCCATCGCGCTGGTTGGCCCGCATGGCGGCGGCAAAACGAGTTTGCTGGAAAGTATCGCGATCGTTACCGGCGCGGCGGCGCGCAAAGGCTCGGTGCCGGACGGCTCCAGCCTGGGCGACCATGCCCCGGAATCGCGCGCCCGCGGCATGAGCGTGGAGATGAATGTTCTGACCGCGCACTATCTGGGCGAGGAATTCGTCTTTCTGGATTGTCCGGGGTCCATCGAATTTTTGGGCGATACCCTGAACATCCTGCCGGGTATCGATGCGGCAATCGTGGTGTGCGAGCCCGACGCCGCCAAGGTGATGATGCTGCAACCGGTCCTCAAGCGGCTGTCGGACGCGGCCGTGCCGCATCTTTTGTTCGTCAACAAAATAGACAAGGCGCGCGGGCCGCTGCGCGCCTTTATGGCGGCGCTGCAAGCGGTGAGCGACCGGCCGCTTTTGCTGCGCCAGATTCCCATCTGGGAGAATGGCGTCGCCACCGGCTTTGTGGATTTGGCCCTGGAACGGGCCTTTTCCTATCGTCCCCATGATGCCAGCGAGGTGGTGGATATCGCCGATTATGCGCGTGAGAAGGAGGCCCGCTTCCAGATGCTGGAAAAGCTGGCCGATTATGACGAGCAGTTGATGGAGGAATTGCTGGGCGATGTCGAGCCGCCGCCCGAGGAGGTGTTCGGCGATCTCAAGCGCGAGGTGGGCGAGGGGCTGGTGGTGCCGGTGTTGATCGGCTCGGCGGAAGGCGACAATGGCGTACGCCGGCTTTTGAAATGCCTGCGCCATGACGCGCCGGAGGTGACGGCCGCCGCCAAGCGCGCCGGGATGGCAAGCGGCGGCGATGCGGTGGTGCAAATCCTCAAGACCTTTCATGGCGGGCATGGTGGCAAGCTCAGCCTGGCGCGACTGTTGCGCGGCCAACTCAAGGATGGCGCGGTTCTGCACGGGATGGGCGGACGCGAGGCGCGCATCGGCGGCATCTTCGCGCTGGCCGGCGACAAACAGATCAAGCGCGGCACGGCGCAAGCGGGTGACACGGTGGCGCTGGCGCGGCTGGAGCCGTTCGTCACCGGCGAAATCCTGTCGACCGTCAAAACCGGCGGCAGCCGCGCGGCTCTGGAAAAATTGCCGCCGGTTTATCGCCTGGCGGTGGCGGCGCCGGACAGAAAGGATGAGGTCAAGCTCAGCGGGGCCATCGCCAAATTGTGCGAGGAAGACCCTTCCTTGGTCTTTGAGCAGAACAGCGAAACCCATGACATGATCCTGGGGGGCCAAGGCGAGATTCACTTGAAAGTGGCGGTGGAAAAATTGCGCAACCGCTTCGGGCTGACGCTCACCACCCAGGCGCCGCGCGTGCCCTATCGCGAAACCATTCGCAAGACCGCCACGGCGCGCGGCCGCCACAAGCGCCAGACCGGCGGGCATGGCCAGTTCGGCGATGTGCTGCTGGAGATCGTGCCCGCGCCGCGCGGTTCGAAGTTCACTTTCATCGACCGCATCAAAGGCGGCGTGGTGCCCAAGCAATGGATCGGCTCGGTGGAGAAGGGCGTGCTGGATTATATGAAGGCAGGCCCCTTGGGTTTTCCGGTGGTGGATGTGGTGGTGGCCTTGATCGACGGATCCTATCACACGGTGGATTCTTCGGACGCCGCGTTCCAGACGGCAGGACGGCTGGCCATGAGCGAAGGCATGCCGGGCTGCGCCCCGGTTCTGCTGGAGCCGATCATGCAGGTCCGGGTCCATGTGCCCAGCGAGGCGACCGCCAAGGTCAACAGCCTGGTCAGCGGCCGGCGCGGTACGCTCTGCGGCTTTGACGCGCGGGCCGGCTGGCGCGGCTGGGACACGGTGCAATGTGAGATGCCTTTGTCGGAAGTCTCGGACCTGATCGTGGATTTGCGCTCGCTGACCCAGGGCGTGGGGACCTACGAGATGGCCTTCGACCGGCTGTCGGAATTGGACGGCAAGCTGGCGGACAGCATTGTCGCCACCCGCAAAGCCGCCTGACCCCCTCTCCCTCAAGGGGAGGGGAGAACCAAAGCGCCAGTTGCGATTCACTCGGTACAATTTGCTTTAAAGAAAAAAAGGCGGGTGGCGCTGCCTGTGAGGGCGCGCCACCCGCCAGCTTGTGACCTCGCTCAAGGGGGAGAAAGCGAAGCATAACCGCCGTCCGGGGGAGAGGAAGGCGGTACTCTTAAAGAAATAGTGCGGATCGGGCGGCTTTCAAGGGGGCTGTCCGGGTTTTCCACCAGTGTCCTAAGTACCTTGAACGATTGTCCTACTTTGCCTAGCACGGTTTTGTTGCAGAAAACGCGAGGCAGATATGTTGTTCAAAAATTACAAAAAAGGCACGCAAAAGATTGAAGATCAGGCCATCGAACGCCGCCGCACAATTTTCGATAAGACTCCATTTGCCGAAGGCTCACTACAACACCTAGTGGAACCGGCAGAAGCATCCTGGCTGGGCGGTGTATCACGCAAACAAAGACAAGCCGTAGCAATTACATATCGTTCGCGTTCATGGTGGCTATGATCTCAGTCCCAAAAAACCATTGCGGGCGATCATCCCCCATCTCTGGAACAATTATTCCCAATTCCACAAGTTTCTGAATGTTGTTCTTGGCCGCGTTGTAGGAAATTTTGGTTTCCTTCATCGCGTAAGGAATGGTGGTCGCGGGGACTGTAAACAAAGAGTTGGTCAATTTTGCCAAAAGACCGGAAGATCGGGCAGATTGAATCCTACCCATGTATTTTTTATGCAGCGCTATAAGCGCATTCGCGCGATTAATGCCGTTTTTTGCCGATGCAGCGACGCCACGCAGGAAAAATTCTATCCATTCTTCCCACGCCCCCGATCTGCTCACCTCAAACATACGATCAATATATTCATCGTTATGCCGCTCAAAATACGAACTTAGATAGAGCAAGGGTTGTGTCATGGCTTTGCGGCCACAGAGCATTATGGGGAGGATGAGCCGTCCCACGCGCCCGTTTCCGTCGGGGAAGGGGTGTATGGTTTCGAATTGATAGTGAATTAGAGCAAGCTTTATCAGAAGGAAGGGGTCGTCCTCCCCATCCTCGGCGTTGATGTATTTTTCCAAATCACTAGTGCACTCGACCGCTTCGATTGGCGGCGGCGGCACAAACCGAGCATTTTGAATCAGCCTGCCTCCGATCCAATTTTGTCTGGTCTTCGGTTTTCCCGGGACAACCGGCATCCCACGCTCGTCCCGCACCCCTTCCATAAGAACGCCATGTAATTCGCAAAAGAAGCGATTTGAAACGGGCAAATTGGGAAGCAAATGCAATCCGTGCCTGAGCGCGCGCGAATAGTTGTGAACTTCGCGCGTGTCGTTTCTCACCCTTGGTGCATTGGGGCTAATTTCTAGCGTCAAGAGCTCAGGAATTGATGTGACCGTGCCTTCGATCTTTGAAGACGCAACGGCTTCGACACGGGAAAATGATCTGACAAGAAGTTTTGGATCAGGAAGCGCCTGCCCCAATCCATCCAATGCTCCAATTGCTCGCGATGCAGCCGCCAAGGGCGCTGCTAGCCGTGCGTAATCCAGCTTGGGCGGCGGCAATGGATTAGGGACAAAAGCCGACTGCCCCTCAATTGTCGGGACCAAGCGGCCAGAGGGCGAGTTCTTGAACTGTTCTGGATTCATGCGGAACCTACAAATCAACTGCCCTATATTGCATATTTATACAAAAAAGTGCAATATAAACACGTAACAACTTGTTAATATTCAATATTATTACAATGACTTTCATGTATGACGGCAATACGTTACTCGGCAGAGTTTGAACTACCGGTTCCGATAATTCGGAACTCTGAAAAAAGACAATGGTCCCCGGTCGTCTAATTGGTAGGGCGCCCACCAAATATCAGCACCAGCTATGTGGAGCGCCAAAACCTGACGCTCCGTATGACGCAACGCCGGTTCACCCGCCTGACCAACGCCTTCAGCAAAACCTATTTGAACCATTGTGCAGCGGTCTGCCTTTATGTCGCTCACTACAATCTGTGCCGCGTCCATGAAGCCTTGCGGATTACGCCCGCGATGCAACTTGGCGTCATGGATTATATTTGGACGATCGGTGAATTGGTGTCGGCTGCGCTCAACAATCCGAATCAAGAGTCAGTTGGACGCAAAGTCGGGCGCTTCACGGTAATTGATGGTGGCGCTAAGTGACTCGAAAGATTCCCAGATTTAGGAGAGCTTTACTAAGCCACTGATTCTGCTACTCGTTTTTTCATGGATGCAACATACAACCTCAACGGCGGGTTCAAGCCGACAACAAAGCGCTCTGCTGATCTTGGTGGATCTGATTTTTTCCCAACGCCGAAATGGGCGACACACGCGCTGATAGAGAATGAAAAATTCAAGGGGAGCATCTGGGAATGTGCGTGTGGCGATGGTGCTATGTCGGAAGTACTTTCTAAGACTGGTTGCAAAGTCCGTAGTACGGACTTGTACGATCGTGGTTATGGCGAAGGTGGGCATGATTTTTTGAAAGCGACGCGCACCGCCGACAACATCATCACGAACCCGCCCTACAACTGCGCTGAGGGGTTTATTGCGAACGGCCTGGATTTGGCAAATCGTAAGTTCGCGCTGCTGCTGCGGTTGGCGTTTCTTGAAGGGCGGCATCGGGCGAATACGATTTTCGCAAAAAAGCCACCCGCCCGCGTTTGGGTATTCAGCGAACGCATTACCTTTTACATGAAGGGCGCTAAACAAGCGGGATCGGGCACCACGGCCTATGCCTGGTTTGTGTGGGATAAAGACGCCCCCAGTGGAACCGAACTAAAATGGTTCAAGCCCGGGTATAAAGCGCGTTACGGGTGAAGCCCTTTTGCCTTGAGATAGCGGCGACCAGACGGGGTAATAGCATACCCGGTTTTCGGAACGTGAACCAAATAGCCATCAGATATGAAATTTCCGCTCGCTTTATCGTGGGATTTAATGTTCCGCACAATTTGCTGCCACATTACCTCGCCGGGCCGTGTCTGCGACGGGGCTGAATTGGTGGTAGACAGCTTCACATAATTTGGAATTTCATTGTAGGCACGCCGGAAACTGCAAATTCCAGATGCTTGAGACGCGGCGATTTGCATGACACCTAGCGCGATGTGCTTTTCTTGAGCCATGGGGCATTCCCTCCATCCCACTGGGATCGTATGAGGGAAAAACATGACTTGCGAGTCATGGCCGCAAACGCTTGATTTTGCTCAGGACCGACAAAACGTCAGTGTCCTGGTTTTCTTTTTCGGTGTCCTAACTAGGACAGCACCTTCAAGGCCAGCTTCCAGATCAGTTCCCGATAGGGATTTTGGCAACCGGATTTTTCTGCAACCGCCGGATTTCCGGCAAATTCGAGCCCAGCAAGGGCCTCAGATACTGGCGGAAGGCATCGGTCACATGCGCCCCGTCAACAGAGATGAATTCGTCGGGCATGTGCCGGGTTTTGCCCGCCACCTCTTGCAAGCCGCTCAATTGGAAGGAAACAGAATAGGGGCCCGAAGGCGCGCGATGAATGGTGACCGTGCCGTCACGATCCCCGTTCATGGCAAATTGCACCGCGCGTTCGCCCGCCTCGCGCGCTTCGCGCTGGTCCACGTCGGAGACGCAACCGGCAAAACTGCGCTGGAGATAACCGAAAGTGTCGGCCCGCACCCGCTTGAGCCCCAGGGAATCCTTGAGCGCCTGGGTCAGATAATCGGCCAGCGCGCCGCCGCCCAGCTGGACATTGCCATGGGCGTCCTTTTCGACATGCGCCGCCAGCTTGTTGGCGATGGCCACGCCTTTTTCGTCGGCAATGCCTTCGGAGACCGCCACCACGCAGCGGCCATAGCGCTCCATGCAGCTTTTCACGCTGGCGAAAAAGCCGTCCAGGTTGAACACCCGCTCCGGCAGATAGATCAGATGCGGGCCGCTATCGGCTTCGGTCTGGGCCATGGCGGCGGCGGCGGTCAGAAATCCGGCATGGCGGCCCATCACCGCGCCGATGTAAACGCCGGGCAGCGCCCGGTTGTCGAGATCGGCGCCCATGAAAGCCTGGGTGACGAAACGCGCCGCCGAGGGAAAGCCCGGCGTGTGATCGTTGACGGTCAAATCATTGTCGATGGTCTTGGGGACATGGATGCAGCGCAGCTTGTAGTTGGCGGCTTGCGCGGCTTCCGAGACGATGCGCACCGTGTCGGCGCTGTCATTGCCGCCGATATAGAAGAAGGAGCCGATGCCGTGCGCCTGCACGGCGCGGAAAATGTCCTGACAGTATTTCTGATCGGGCTTGTCGCGGGTCGAGCCCAGGGCGGCGGCCGGGGTTTCCGCCACTTTTTTCAGACTCTCTTCGCTCTCCTTGCTGAGATCGACGAAATCCTGGTTGACGATGCCGCGCACGCCATGAAAGGCGCCATAGACCGCGCCGATCTGCGGAAATTTGCGCGCCTCCAGCGCGATCCCGGCCAGCGATTGGTTGATGACGGCGGTGGGGCCGCCGCCTTGGGCGACCAGAATCTTGCGGACATCGGATTGAGACATGGCTTAAGCCCTTCTGCGCTTTGCGTTCGCCGATATATCGTTACTTGGCGTTCCTGCCAAAATTCAGTACTGCCAGTCCTTGGCGCTCTTGACCGCGAATTCGCGGAATGCCGCCACGCGCTTGGATTGGCGCAAGGCGTCGGCATAGACCAGATGCACGTCATAGCCCAGGGGCGCCACATCCGGCAGCACCCGTTCCAGGGCCGGGTGCTGGGCCGCGACATAGTCGGGCACCACGCCGATCCCCAATCCCGCTTCCACCGCCTGCAGAATGCCGGTGATGTTGTTGATGCGGATGACATGGCCTTTTGAGCCGGGCCGGGCTTGTTTCTTGAAAACATCCAGCAGCCAATTGATGTCGCGGATTTCCGGCACCGCCGTCTCGCCATAGACGATGATATTGTGGTCGGGAATTTCCTCCAGCGCCTTGGGCGCGGGATGGGTCTTCAAATAGGCCTTGGCGGCATACATATGATAGTGGACCGTAAACAGCTTGCGCTGGATCAGATCCGCCTGCACCGGCGCGCGCATGCGGATGGCCAGATCGGCCTCGCGCTGGGCCAAATCCAGCTCCTTGTCGTCCATCACCAGATGGATATCCACTTCGGGATATTGCGCCAGGAACTCGCCCAGCCGGGGCAGCAGCCAATAGGCGCCGATGCCGTGGCTGGCGGTGATCTTCAGCGCCCCGCGCGGGGCATCGTGGATATTCTTCAGCGCCTCTTCCGCCGCCGCCAGCCGGCCCAGCACGTCGGTCACCGCCGTGAACAACAGTTCGCCTTCATCGGTCAAAGTCAGTCCCCGGGCGTGACGCTGAAACAGCGGGGTGGAGATTTCCTCTTCCAAAGCGCTGATCTGGCGGCTGACCGCCGATTGCGACAGGCCCAGGCTTTGGCCGGCATGGGTGAAGCTGCCGGCGCTGGCCACGGCGTGGAAGATGCGAAGCTTGTCCCAATCCATTTTGTCCCCCCGCTTCCTTCATGCTTGGGCAAGCCCAGCATCAGGTCTTTTCTCCTATCCTCACCCTGAGCCTCCTGAGCGTGCGAAGGGCGAAGGGTGAGGCACTTCAAACCGCGACCGGCAACTCCCCCGCATGGGATGCCGCCAGGAAGCGTTCGGCTTCCAGCGCCGCCATGCAGCCCATGCCGGCGGCGGTGACCGCCTGGCGGAACACCTTGTCCTTGACGTCGCCAGCCGCGAACACGCCCGCCACCGAGGTATGGGTGGAATCCGGCGCGGTCTTGATATAGCCGCTCTCATCCATCTCCACCTGGCCGCGGAACAGGGTGGTGGCAGGGGAATGGCCGATGGCGACGAACAAGCCGTCCACCGCTTGATCGTGCAGCGAACCCGTAACGGTGTTGCGCAGACGCACGCCCGTGACGCCTTTGGGCTCGGTGGTGCCCAGCACCTCCGCCACTTCGGTATCGTAAAGCACCGTGATCTTTTTGTTGGCGGCCAGCCGCGCCTGATTGGTCTTGTCAGCACGCAGGAAATCGCGGCGATGCACCAGGGTGACGGAATCGGCGAAATTGGTCAGGAACAGCGCCTCTTCCACCGCCGTGTTGCCGCCGCCGACCACCGCGACTTTTTTGCCGCGAAAGAAAAAGCCGTCGCAAGTGGCGCAGGCCGACACGCCAAAGCCTTGGAATTTGCCTTCGCTTTCCAGGCCCAACCAGTTGGCGCTGGCGCCGGTGGCGATGATCAGCGTGTCGGCGGTATAGACATCGCCGCTGTCGCCGATCAACGTGAAGGGACGGCGTGACAGATCCACCTTGGCGATGGTGTCGCTGACGAATTTGGTGCCCAGCGCGCGTGCCTGTTCCTGCATCTGGTCCATCAGCCAAGGACCTTGGATGGCTTCGGCGTAACCGGGATAATTCTCCACCTCGGTGGTGATGGTGAGTTGGCCGCCCGGCTGAAGGCCGGCGATCAAGGTCGGCTCCAACATGGCGCGCGCCGCGTATATGGCGGCGGTGCAGCCGGCGGGGCCGCTGCCCAGAATGATGACTTTGGAATGGGTGTTGGCGGTCATGGTGGTTTTCTGAATCTGCTTTGCGGTTCGCGCGGGTCTGGCCATGTCATATCGTAATGGCAAGGCGTCTCGTCAAGACGCGATAAAAGCCAAGCCAGTGCATAAGGTTATTGCGGGGCGTTCCCGGCGCAAACTTCTACTCATCAAGTCTCGATTCGAGAAATATTATTGCTTGAAGCCCAGCCGCACGTTATGAGACCGGGCTGCCCTTCAGGACATCCCGTGGATACCCGCAAGCTGGACGCCATAGACATGCGCATCCTGTCCGAGCTTCAGACGGACGGTCGCATCACCAATGTCGAGCTGTCGCGCCGCGCCAAGATCACCGCGCCGCCATGCCTGCGCCGCATCCGTGCGTTGGAAAAAGCAGGTTTCATCAAAGGCTATCACGCCGAACTGGACGGCAAGGCGCTTGGCTTCGAAGTCACCGGCTTTGTGTTTGTCGGTCTGGCCAGCCAGAAGGACGGCGATCTCAAGCATTTCGAGGAAAGCGCGCGGCGCTGGCCCGAGGTGCGGGACTGTCACATGCTGTCGGGCGAAGTGGATTTCATCCTCAAATGCGTGGCGCGCGATCTTTCGGCTTTCCAAAGTTTCATCACCAACACCGTGACGGCGGAAAAGAATGTCGCCAGCGTCAAGAGTTCGCTGGTCATTCATGTCTCCAAGCATGAGCCAGGGTTTCCGATCGCCGCGCCGTCTTAAAACGCTTCTGGGGCGTGCGGCACATGCGCCAAGTTTGCGTCACAATTTGGGATCAGAACAATTGGGGAGGGAAACATGAAACGCGCATCTCTGTTGCTGGCGGGAGCCGGTTTGCTGATGTCATCGGCGGTGCTGGCGGCCGCCCCGGCCGTCACCGAAAGCATGAAAGCGGCTGTCGCCGATAGCGGCCGTCCCGAAGCCGACACCAAGCGCGATGAAAATCGCAAACCCGCCGAGATGCTGGCCTTTGCCGGCATTACCCCAGGCAAGGTGGTGGTGGATCTGCTGCCGGGCGGCGGCTATTTCACCCGCATCTTCGCCAAAGCCGTGGAACCCAATGGCCGCGTCTATGCCTATTTCGGCACCCAGTATGACGAACGCCTGAAAAGCCAGGGCCGCGATCCCGACAATCTGATGGCGGATCTGAAACGCACCTACAAAAATCTGGGCGTCATTCACGGGCCCTTGACCGGATTTGTCACGCCCCAGCCGGTGGATGTGGTGTGGACGTCGCTCAACTATCACGACATCCACAACAAGTCCTACAATATGGACATCCATGACGTGAACAAGGCGATCTTCAAGTCGCTCAAGCCCGGCGGCTTTTATGTGATCCTGGATCACACCGCCGCCGAAAGCGCCGGCGACGATGTCACCGAGAAGCTGCATCGGATCAAAGTCTCCACCGTCAAGAAGGAGGCTGAGGCCGCCGGTTTTCGTCTGGTGGCGGAAGGCGATGCGCTGCATCATCCCGGCGATGATGGCACCAAGCGGGTGTTCGAGAACGACATTCGCGGCAAGACCAATCAGTTCATGCTCAAATTCCAAAAGCCCCGGCGTTGAAGACTGTTTTCGGTTTCCTCTTTGCCTGCGCCGCGGTGCTCGCCGTGGCGCCGTCTTTTGCGGCCTCGCCCATGATCCGGGTGAAAGCCAGGCTGGTGGCGTTCGACGGTTCGATGATGACATTGGAGCCCTTGCCGGTTGCCAATGCTCCGGCGGGCGCTCCCTTTGTGGTCTTTGTTCTTCCCCAGACCCGTTATGTCGGGTCCGAAAAAACAGGTTTGGACCGTATCAAGCCGGGTGACTATGCCGGAGCGGCGGTAACGGAAGCGCGCGGTGGCGCGTTACGCGCGCAGGACGTGTTTCTCTATGACCATGCCTTGCGCGGCACGGGCGAGGGCCGTTTTCCGGAAAGCGGCCGGGTGATGGTGAACGGCACGGTCAGCGCGGCGCAGGCCGATGCCAAGCAGGGCGGTACCATGACCTTGCATTATCGCGGCGCGGTGCTGAGCGGCCTGGGGCGCGGCCGCACCCTGTGCGAGGGCCGGGCCTCGCCCCCCGCTTTTGCCAGCGCCCTGGCTTGCGAAGGGGATGCGATCATAACGGTGTCCACCGCCACGCCCGTGTCGGTCTTGACGGTGGGCGACAAGTCCTTGCTGGTGCCCGGCGCTCTGGTGACCGTGACCATGACCAAAGGCCCGGATGACAAGAACGTCACGCCCGGCCTGGTGGTGGAAAAACCCGTTACCGTGGAAAAGCCGCAATCTCTCCCCTAATCTCAATTGCCCCTCGGAGAAATTCCATGTCCCGCCTCCTGACCTTCTTGTGCGGCGCTGTGCTGGCCGCGACCCCTGTCTTGGCCCAGCCGAAGTTGGGAAAATGGGGCGTGGATATGACGTCGTTGGACAAGTCGGTTAAGCCGGGCGACAATTTCTTTCTCTATGTGAATGGCGGTTGGCTCAAGACGGCGCAAATTCCCGCCGACCGCGCCTCCGCCGGTTCATTTCAGGATTTGCAAATTCTCAGCGAGCAGCGGCTGAAAACCATTGTCGCGGATCTGGAGAAAAAGCCGGTCCGCCAATTGAGCGCGGAAGAACGTAAGCTGCGCGACCTCCATGACAGTTTTGTCGATACCGCCGCCATTGAGGCCAAGGGGCTTGATGCGGTGAGCAAGGATTTGAACTATCTCGCCGGCCTCAAGACGCTGGACGATGTCGCCCGCGCCATGGGGTCGGTGAGGCTTTCCACCATGAGCATCTACAATATCGGCATCGGGGTGGACGATAAAAATTCCGACAATTACTCGGTCAATCTGGGCCAGAGCGGATTGGGCATGCCCGACCGCGACTATTATCTCTCCAGCGACGAGGCCATCCTTAAGACCCGCACCGCCTATCGCAAATATCTCGCCGATATGCTGACGCTGGCGGGTTTGGACGACGCCCAAGCGCGTGCTGATCGCTTGCTGGCGCTGGAAACCGAAATCGCCAAAGTCTCCTGGCCGCGCGCCGACCGCCGCGATGCCGACAAGATCTACAACCCCATGCCCGCCTCCGCGCTCAAGACGCTGGCGCCCGATTTTGCCTGGGATGCGTTTTTGGGCGAGGTTGCGATCCCGCTGAAAAAACCGGACGGCCATGAACGTTATGTGATCGTGGCGGAAAAATCCGCCTTCGGACCTCTGGCCACTATCTTCAAGAATACGCCGGTTTCAACCTGGCGCGATTATCTGACCGTGCATTATCTGCACAGCTTCGCGTCCTATCTGCCCCAGCGGTTCGACGATCTGGCCTTTTCTTTCTATGGCACGGTCTTGCAGGGGCGCACCCAGCAGCTCGACCGCCGCACCCGCGCGGTGCATTTGTTGGACCGGCAGATGGGCGAGGCCCTGGGCAAGCTGTATGTGGCGCGTTACTTCCCGCCCGACGCCAAGGCCAAGGCCGATCTTTTGGTGTCGAACCTGATGAAAGCCTATGAAGCCGACATCCGGACCCTGGACTGGATGGGTCCCCAGACTCGCGCCAAAGCGCTGGAAAAATTGCATCTGTTCACCCCCAAGATCGGCTATCCCAGCAAATGGCGCGATTATTCGGCTTTCTCGGTGGTGCGCGGCGATCCGGTCGGCAATGCCCAGCGCGCCGGCGTCTTTGAGTGGAACCGCGATCTGGCGCGCATCAACCAGCCGGTGGACAAGAGCGAGTGGGGCATGACGCCGTCCACCATCAACGCCTATTACAATCCGTCCTTCAACGAGATCGTGTTTCCCGCCGCCATTCTGCAGGCGCCCTTCTTCGATCCCGCCGCCGACGATGCGGTGAATTACGGCGCCATCGGCGCGGTCATCGGCCATGAGATCAGCCACGGCTTTGACGATCAGGGCAGCAAATATGACGGCAAGGGCATCTTGCAGAATTGGTGGACCAAGGAAGACCGGGAAAATTTCGATGCCCGGTCCGGGACCTTGGTGAAGCAGTATGGCGCTTACGAGCCCCTGCCAGGGCTGCATCTCGACGGTCAGAACACCCTGGGCGAGAATATCGCCGACAATGCGGGGCTGGCGATCGCGCTCAAGGCCTATCACTTGTCGCTCAACGGCAAGCCGGCGCCGGTGATCGACGGACTGACGGGCGACCAGCGGCTGTTCTTGTCCTTCGGGCAGGTGTGGCGCACCAAGATGCGCGAGAGCGCCATTCGCACCCGCACCTTGTCGGACCCGCATGCGATCGCGGAGTTCCGGGTGATCGGCCCGACCCGCAATATGGACGCCTGGTACGACGGTTTCGAGGTGAAACCGGGCGACAAATACTATCTGCCGCCCGCCGATCGGGTTCGTCTGTGGTGACGTCCCATAGGGATCTCCTACTGCCGTCATAAAAAGGCGACGCGGCCCGCGCGATTGGGCTAGGCTGGGCACGCCAAGCGCCGGAGCCAGTCATGCGCGATGTTTTCATCAACCGGATCGCCACGGCCGCGCCGCCGCATGACGTGCATGAGACGTTTTTGCGCTTCGGCCAGCAGATGCTGCAACACGACCATCGCCGTTTGGCGCTGTTCAACCGCATGGCGGATCGCAGCGGCATCGCCCATCGCTATTCTTTCTTGGAGCCGGGCGCGAAGGGCGCGGTAACGGACAGCGAAGGCTTTTATCGCCTGGGGGCATTCCCCGACACGGCGGCGCGCATGAAAAAATTCGAGGCCTGTGCGCCGCGATTGGCGGCGGCGGCGGCGGAAAAGCTGCTGCAAGGCGAAGACCGTTCCCGGATCAGCCATGTCATCGTCACCAGCTGTACCGGGTTTTCCGCGCCCGGCATCGATCTGGAATTGGTGGAGCGTTGTGGCCTGCCGTCTTCGGTGGAACGCACCATGGTGGGTTTCATGGGTTGCTATGCCGCCATCAACGCGCTGAAGCTGGCGCGCCATATCGTGCGCTCCCAGCCTTCGGCGCGCGTGTTGGCGGTGAATTTGGAGCTTTGCACGCTGCATCTGCACGAGACCGACGATCTGGAGGAAATCCTGTCCTTCCTGCTGTTTGCCGACGGTTGTGCCGCGGCCTTGGTCAGCGCCGATCCGGTGGGCGTTCACATGCGCGACTTTCGCGCTATCTTGGTGCCGGACACGCGCGCATTGATCCGCTGGCATATCCGCCAGCAGGGCTTCGACATGGTGCTGTCGGGCGCGGTGCCGGGGGCCATTCGCGCCGCGTTGACCAATGCCCGCGACGAGATTTTGGGGGGCGCCAACGATATCGATCTGTGGGCCATCCATCCCGGCGGGCGCACGGTGCTCGATGCGGTGGAGCAGGCCTTTGCTTTGCCGCCCGCGGCGCTCGCCGCCTCGCGCGGCGTCTTGAACGACTATGGCAACATGTCTTCGGGCACGGTGATGTTTGTGCTGGACCGGCTGATGCGGGGCGCCGAACCGGAACAGAATGGCTGCGCCATGTCCTTCGGTCCGGGACTGGTGGCCGAGACCATGCTGTTTCGCATGGCGGCGTGATTTTCATGCCTGGGCGCGCCCTGACACCGGAATGGCTGGATTTTCTGGCGCCAGACGATCCCCGTGCGATCCGCTCGCGCCGTGACTTGGCGCGGATCAATGGCGTCATGCGGCAAAGCGCGATCCTGGCGAAGGCCGTGAAAGGATGGGCCGCACCCAAAGTGCTGGCCGATCTTGGCGGCGGCGATGGGCGTTTTCTGCTGTGCCTGGCGCGGCGGCTGGCACGTCATTGGCCCGGTGTGCATGCAGTCATTCTCGACCGCCAGAATATCGTTACGGCGAAGACCCAAGCCGATTTCGCCGCTTTGGGTTGGCGTTGTGAAACCCGGCAAGGCGACATTTTCCGGACCTTGCCGCAATTGGATTGCGATATCGTCGTCGCCAATCTGTTTTTGCATCATCTGGACGATGCGGCGCTAAGGGCACTCCTGGCCCTGGCGGCGGTGCGCGCCAAAGCCTTTGTCGCCTGCGAGCCGCGCCGTTCGGCTTTGGCGTTGACGGCGGCGCGGCTGGTCGGTGTCCTGGGCGCCAATGATGTGACGCGGCATGACGCTGTTGCCAGTGTGCGCGCTGGATTTCGCGGTGCCGAATTGTCCGCCTTGTGGCCGCAAAATGGGTGGATGCTCAAGGAGTATCCTGCCTTTGCCTTTACCCATGTGTTTTGCGCCCATGCTGTTTGACGCGGTCATCATCGGGGCTGGGCCCGCCGGATCGGCGGCGGCACGGTTGTTGGCCGGGGCCGGCTGGGTCGTGGCGCTGATCGAAAAAAGCGAATTTCCCCGCCGCAAAGTGTGCGGCGAATTCCTGTCCGCCCCCACCCTGCCGGTTCTTGAGGCGTGCGGCGTGGCGGGAGCTTTTCGCGCCGCCGCCGGTCCGCCGGTGACACGCATCGGCATCTATGCGGGCAACACCATGCTGATGGCGCGCGGCGAGGAAAAATTCTGGGGCAGGGCGTTGGGGCGGGAGCATCTGGATCTGATGCTGCGCGATGCCGCGGTTGCGGCCGGCGCGCACCTGTTGCAACCGGCGCAGATGGTTGCGGTTCGCCACGGTCCGCAAACCAGTCTCTGCGTCCTTAAGGATGGGCGCGAAATAGCGGCGCGTCATGTGATCGCCGCTTGCGGTTCCTGGAATGCCAAAGGCGTCTTTGTCTTGGCGCGCAAAGATGCGCCGTCCGACCTGTTGGCTTTCAAGGCGCATTTCCGGGATAGCCGCTTGCCGCCCGGCCGAATGCCGCTTCTGGCCTTTCCCGGGGGCTATGGCGGATTGGTGCAGAGCGATGCGGGCCGCGCCTCCTTGTCTTGTTGCATCCGGCGCGATGCCTTGGCGAAAGCGCGCCGCGATCATGGCGGCAGGGCCGCGCAAGCGGTCCTTGCCCATATCCTGGCCACCACACGCGGCGCGCGCGAGGCGCTGAGCGGCGCGGTGTTGGACGGTGATTTTCTTTCCGCCGGTCCGATACGCCCGGGAATACGGCCTCGTTATGACGGCAAGATATTTTTCACCGGCAATATCGCGGGGGAGGCGCATCCGGTGATCGCCGAAGGCATCAGCATGGCGATCCAGTCTTCCGCCTTGTTGGCACAGCTCCTGGTCGCTGGGCGCGAGGCCGGTTATGCGGCGCAATGGCATCGCCGGTTTGCGCCGCGCATTTGGGCCGCGTCTTTGTTCGCGCATCTGGCGATGAACGATGCCGCCCGCCGGACGAGCTTGGCCGTGCTACAGGCGGTGCCCCCGCTGATAGGCTTGGGGGTGCGGTTGAGCGGCAAGATGTCGGTTGCTTGAAGCGCCTTTCCAGAAGGCGGTGCTCTAAACACCCAAGAAATTGGGCCATCTGCGCAATTGCTGTGCATGGAACTTTTTTGGGTCTATGCAAATCACGAAGTTCTCACAGGTTCCCGTTGACCGCATAAAGAAACAATGGCTAGTCCTTTTTCTGCGTCATCGCGATTTTCCGAACACTGGCCAATCGCAACAGGCGCATATACTGCAAAGATAAAAATAAGCATGGGTTTTGGTGTCGGGTGCCTTGCGTGGAGGTGGGAAGATTTTCGACGCTTTTTTTCTGTCCCGGAGGCCGCCATCGCGGCGCGCGGGTGATCGCGCCAACGTCTTGTCATGTCTGCGGGCCGCGGCATGAAATGGAAGCGCGTTCTCTTGCTGGCGCCTTTGTTGGTCGGCCTGTTTGTGGTGGCGGTGGCCGAGCCGGACCCGCGCGCCATCGGAATGGCGATCAAGGACAAGATCCTTGCCGAACTGAAGGATCCCTTGCGCCTCTACGACGAACGCTCGCCCGGCCGGCGCGGTTCGGTGACGTTGCTTTTGAAAAAGTCCAAGACCGGACCGCGGGAGCGCGTGCTTCCCACCATACGTGAGCGTGAACCCGCCCCGGGCATTCCAGCATCGGGCGATCCCCTTTTCGCCATGCCTCCCGAAATTCCTTCGTTCATTCCCGGCCCCGGGGATTTTCCGCCGCTCGACAATCCGTTCACCGGCCCGCCCTTCTTTCCGCCTCCCTTTGGCCCTCCCGGCTTTATTCCAGAGGTGCCGCCCACAGGACCAAATCCGCCTTTGCCCCCCCTACCGCCTCTTCCTCCGCCCACGCCCATTCCCGAGCCCCCGACTTGGATGATGATCCTGGGGATTCTCGCTTTTGCTGCGGGCGTGCGATGGCAGGGGCGGCACGCCGATCTTTGCCGCATCCGATAGCGGCAGACTCAGATGTCCGGTTCTATGCGATCCTCAATACTGGCTTTGGCGGTGTGCCTGAGCTGTGGGGCGCAGCCGCAAGCCGCGAAAGCGGTTGTCGTCCATGCGCCGCCCGGCGGTGTTCGGATTTGGTACCCCGCCGGCAACTATCCCCAACTTGTACTTCCCGATGGGCGGCGGGAAGTTGTGCGCAGCATGCTCAACGTCGTCAATCCCATGCGGTTCGGAAATTTTGTCTGGAACGAGGACCGCATTCCCAAGGGGCCGGTGTGGGTGCGCGTCGATCTGACCCGGCAGTTGTTGTCGGTTTTTCGCGCCGGTCATGAGATCGGGTCCGCCGTCATTCTGTATGGGACGCCGCATAAATTCACTCCCACCGGGCATTTCACCGTCCTGGAAAAGCGCAAGGACTATTATTCGCGCAGCTACGACGCCCCAATGCCCTATATGCTTCGTCTGACCAGCGACGGCGTTGCCATTCACGGCAGCAATGTGCGCCCGGGGTGGGCGACGCATGGCTGCATCGGCGTTCCGTTGGATTTTGCGCGCCTGCTTTTCGCCGCGGCAAAAAAAGGTGATGCCGTGATCATCCTTGCGGCGGAACCCGAACAGAAAAAATCCAATGTTCATTAGGCTGCGCGCAATTCTATCGATGGCTTTACGCCTTCATTAACCAGCTCTCTCCACGCGATCTAAACCGCGCACAGGGAATGCTTCTGCTGAAACGCAGGAGCCCCTTGTCCCATGACGCCGAGCCGCTGGAAGTCATCGCTCGTGGCGAGCGCGGTGCTTCTTGTCACGCCCCTTGTGATGGGTTCGACAAATCCGCCGCTGGTTTTAGATCCGCCGCTGGCTTTGAGTATGCCGCAGGCAGCTGACAAGCCGCCTGCGGCCGATATGCCACCGACTTTCGATCAGCGCATTCTTGTAGTCCACAATCGCGAGCGCTTGGGGCTTGGCCTTGAACCGCTCAGTTGGAATCCCGCGCTGGCCCAGTCGGCCCAGCAATGGGCCGACTATCTCGCAGCCACCGGCCGGTTCGAGCATGCGCCGGAAAACAGCTACGCGCCGCAAGGGGAAAATCTTTGGGCCGGCACCAAAGGCTATTATGCTCTCGAAGCCAGGGTCGATGCCTGGATTCGGGAAAAGAAATTCTTCCGGCCGGGCAATTTTCCCGACAACAGCATCACCGGCCGGGTGGAAGATGTCGGGCATTATACCCAGGTGGTCTGGCGCGCGACGAAAGAGGTAGGGTGCGCGCAAGCCGCCAGCGTCCGTGAAGACATTTTGGTCTGCCGCTATGCCGAAGCCGGCAACTATAGAGGCGAGCAGCCGTTCTAGCCGTAAGAGCGGGCGCCGGACGGGAAGAACGGCCTGCGCGGCAGGGCGCGTTCGATGTGTAAATGATTTTGCCAATTCACGGAACAATGTTTTCATTGACTACATTTAACTGATTACGTTAGTTGATTTTCCCAAATTGGCACGCTTTGTGCGAGTTCCCTTCAGGGTCCATATTTTTTGGATTGGGGGAGATAGACGATGTCGCGTTCGAAGCTTTTGGGTGCCCTTATCGCGCTGCCCATGATGGTTGCGGGGGCCAGCAGCGCCCAGGCCAATATCATCGGCCTCACCATTGATGGTTCCGGCAGCATTTCTGCCGCGGATTTCAGCCTTCAGAAGAGCGGTTATGTCAGCGCCTTGACCGCGTTGCTCAATACCGACGGCACCAACAGCATCGGCGTTTGGCAGTTCTCCGCCAGTGTGTCACCGGTATTCGCTGTCACCAAGATCGACTCGGCAGCTGCAAAAGCCAGCCTGATCGCTGCCATTTCCGGCATGACGCAACTGGGCGGCTTAACCGCGATCGGCGACAGCATCGTGGCGGCAACAGCCGGCATCAACGCCCATGTCGGCGGCTTCGGCAGCAAGATCATCGACGTGTCCACCGATGGGTTCAACAATACCGGCGTGGCCCCCGCTACCGCTACCGCCGCAGCGAACTTGTCCGGCATTACCGTGAACTGTCTGGGAATTGGTGGAGCCGCCGACTGCTCCTGGAACGGTACGGGTACGGACTTTGCCGCGGCCACTTTCGCCGATTTCGAGGCGGCCATCAGGACGAAACTGAGCAAGGAGCTGACCGGCGTGCCGGAACCCATGACGCTGACGCTGTTTGGCGCGGGCCTGGCCGGAGCCGCTGCCATGCGCCGCCGCATGAAGAAAGCCTAAGCCACAACGTATCGAGCATGAGAACGGCGGCCCTGGGGCCGCCGTTTTCGTTTGCCCATAGGCCATGACAGTTCGGTGTTCTAGGTTTACCAAACAGGGCCTGGGCGCTAGTGCCTGCCGCAATTCTCGCCTAACGTTGGTGGGCTCCTTGTCGGCAGGGCGGCAAGTTGGAGATTTGCGTGAATCAAGCTTTCCAAGGCCGCCACAAGGCGTGGATAGGGCTTTTGCTGGGGACCGCCATGGGCGGTTTGCTGATGGCTGCGCCGAGCGCCTCGGCCGATGTGCCCAAGCCGACGGCTGCGGTGCAGGGCAATGCTGCCGAGGCCAGAAAACTCATGGCCGAGGCGCAATCGGCCCTCAAAAGCGGAAATTTGCGTCTTGCCCTGATCGCTCTGAAGAAGGCGGTCCAGGTTCAGCCGTCGAACAATGACGCACGCATCCAGTTGGGCCTGGTGCTGTTCCAGACCGGCGATCCGGCGGGCGCGGAGCGGGAGGTGCGCACGGCCTGGAAGGGCGGCGCGCCCGAGGCGGCGGTTTTGCCCGTTCTGTTCAAGATCATGCTGGCGCGCCGGGAATATCAGGAATTGCTGGCTGAGTTTCCCGACTCCGGCGGTGCCAATTCGCCCCCGACCCCCAATCTCCTGAAGGCGCGGGCCTTTGCGCTTCAACGGTTGGGGCGTGGGCCGGAGGCAGTGGAGGCCGCCGATCGCGCGCTCAAGCTGCAGCGCGATGGCGAGGGACTGATGGCCAGGGCCAATGTTTCGTTTCAGCAGGGCGATATCAAAACCGCCCGCAAATTCGCCGATGAAGCCATCAAGAGCGCGCCCGACAGTGTCGATATTGCCGTTTTCAGGCTCAGCGTTCTGAAAGCCGGCAAGGATAACGCGGGCGCCTTGGCATTCGCCGATCAGTTGCTTGCCAAATTTCCCGGCAATCTCCAGGTCCAATTCGTGCATATCGAGCAGTTGCTGGAGCAGAAGCAATATCCAAAGGCCAAAGCCGAAATCGATGCCATCCTCGCCAAACGGCCGGGGCTGCAGATGCCGATTTATTACAAGGCCTTGCTGGCGTCACGGGCCGGCGATGCCAGGGGCGCATGGGACCTGGCGCTGACCCTGCAGAAGGAATTCCTGGACGCATCGCCCGATATCGGGTTGATGGTGGCGCAAATGGCGATCGATGTGGGCCGTCAGAATGCGGCCATCGATACGCTGGGCAGGGTATTGGGAAGCGATACGAGCAACCTGGTGGCGCGGCGCCGGCTTGCCGCGCTTTATCTCGATCAGCGCGATATCAAATCCGCCCTCAATCTTTTGGCGCCGGTCGAGAATTCTTCCGATCCCGCAACAGTAAGGCTGCTGGCCAGGCTCTATACCGTCCAGAACCGCAAGGAGGACGCGCGCGCCGTGCTGAAACGGCTGGGTCCGACAAGCGAACATGCGCTTCTGGAATTGCGGGCGGGGCACACTGACGCGGCTATCGCGGAACTGAAAGAGGTGGCCGCCAAGGAACCCGTCAATGGCGCGGTTGCCCGGCAGCTCATCGACACGCTCGTTCTGGCGCGCCGGCTTCCGGAAGCCTTGGAGGCTGCCGACCGGCTTGGGCGGGATCCCAAACAGCGCGCCACCGCGCTTGTGTATCGCGGTCAAATCCTCATGGTCCAGCGCAATCTGCCGCAAGCGCAAATCGCGTTCGACAAAGCGGTCGCGCTGGAACCGAAAAACCCGGCGGTGCGGTTGTCCCGGGCGGATTTTTTCATCGCCACCCAAAAATACGGCGAGGCGGGCAAGGATTTGCAAGCGGTTCTGTCGTCCGATCCCAAAGGCGCCGCCGCGCGGACAAGGCTGGCCGATATCGCCGCGCGGCAAGGCAAGGATCAGGAGGCGCGCAAGATACTGGGCGAAGCGATCGCGCTGTCACCCCAGGATGCTTTGCCCAGATTGGCTTTGATCCGGCATCAGGTGGGGCGCAACGATCTTAAGACCGCACTGAAGGGGGCAGACGATCTTGTTCGCTTGCAGCCTTCCAACCCGGACGCTGTCGCCCTTCGCGGGCAGATTCAGTCGCTGTTGGACCAGAAGAACGAAGCGGTGGCGAGTTTCCGCCATCTTGTTTCTTTGACCCCGGATTCCGCGCAAGCGCAAATGATGTTGGGCGAGGCGCTTTTCGCGGCCGGCGATCGCGGGGGCGCGATGGCCGCTCTGGATGCCGCGGCCGCGCTCAGTCCGCAGTCGGCCAATGTTAAGCAGGCTCAGATAGACCTTCAATTTGCCTTTGGAAATGTCGATACCGCCGTGTCGCAGGCGCGCGCCTTTCAGGCATCCTATCCCGGTTCCCAGGCCGATATTCTGGTCGCCGATACGCTGACCAAGGCCAAGCGGTTCGATCAGGCCTCGGATGTCCTTGCCAAGAGCCTTGCCGCCAAGCCGGATGGGACCGTGCTTTCGCGGCTCGTGCAGCTCAAGCTGTTGGCCAAAGACAAGAATGCCGCCCAGGGTCTGATGTCGCAATGGCTTGACCGCAATCCGGGCGATGTAAGGGTGCGGCATGAATTCGCCGTGTTTTTGATGGGCGACAAGGATTTTCCCGGCGCGCGCGCGCAGTATGAGGCGATCCTCAAGCAGGAAGCCGGCGACGTTCTGGCGTTGAACAATTTGGGCGGTCTGCTGCAAGCCAGCGATTCCGGCCGGGCGTCGGTTCTGCTGACCAAGGCTGTGCAATTGGCGCCGAACTCCCCGGATGTGAACGACAGTCTGGGATGGCTGAAAGTGCAGCAAAAGGATAGCGCAGGCGGGCTGGTCTATCTGCGCCGCGCGCATGCGCTGCGCCCGCAGGACGCCTCCATCACCTATCACTTGATCGTCGCCCTGGATGCCGATACCAAACGCCATGAGGCACGGGCTTTGCTCAAGACCTTGTTGGCGAGCGGGACGGCATTCCCGGACAAACAGGCCGCGCTCAAACTTTCCGCAGCCTGGCGGTAAAGCCGGCCACAAAAGAGGCCCATCATGGGCTGACTTTGGCCTGGGAAACCGCAAGGCAAGGGCAGCCCCGCAAAGGTCCGCCCCGCCATCCATGGACCGGCTTGCGGCCAGCGTCTCGAGCCGCCATACTCAATTCAGGTGCGGAACACCAACTTGTAATCGTTGGTCCCTGGGCGGGTATGCTGCCGCACTATTGGTTGCGTCGCCGCCCCGGATTCTGAAGCAATAACAATCCAAAGCAGGAGTAAACCCATGAAGAATTTCAGTCTCCCGGGTTCATTGGCGGCGCTGCTGATGATGACGCCTCTGGTTTGCGCCACGATCCCCGGGGCCGTTGCTCAGAACGCCCAGACTGCACAGCGGCTCAATCCCAATAGCGCAACACCGGCTCAGCTGAAATCCGTTGCGGGCCTGAATGAGGAATTGATCGCCGAAATTCAGAAACACAAGCCCTATGCGACCATGGGCGCTTTCAACAAAGTGATCCGCGGCAAATTGAGCGCCGATCAGGCCGGCAAGGTCTATACGTCGCTTTTCGTGCCGATCCATTTGAACACGGCGTCGCGCGAGGATATCGCGCTGATACCTGGCATGACGCCGCGCATGATAGGGGAGTTTCTGGAGTATCGTCCCTATGCGGACATGGCGCAGTTCAATCGTGAAATCGGCAAATATGTCGATGCGGCGGAACTGGCCCGGCTGGGGAGCTATGTGACGGTGCAGAAATGAATTGACGCGCGTCAGGCGGAAGCCGATCGCTGCCTGACGCGCGTAAATGTCAAGACGAGCCGCAGCGCTTCCAGCAGCCCAAGAATGCCCGCGTAAATGAGCGCCGGCGTCATGTCGAACGCGGTCAGCATCCAATGCAGAAAGGTCAGAACCGCCGCGGGATAGACCAGCCGGTGCAACTTCTTCCATACGCGTTTCAGAAACCGGACGGCCCGATCATTGCTGGTGAGGGCAAGGGGCAGGTAAACGGCAAGCGCCAGCCACCCGGTCAACAAATCCCATTGCGCACCCTCTTCCAGCATGAGGGCGACGTCCTGTTTGCGCGCGACATAAACAATCGTGTGCAGCAAGGCATATCCGAATACGGCGACACCCAGCGCGCGGCGGCGCTGCACCAGCCAAGACGGCCAGCGGGCGCGCGCGAAAGCCAGGCGCAAGGGGGTGACCGCCAGGGTCAAAATCAGGAACCGGACCGCCCATTCGCCGCTGGCATGAATGACCTCGCCGTACGAGAAGGCGTCACGCCAATAGAGGTACAGAATGGCGACCGCTGGCAATGCCAGCACGAACCACAATGCCCCGTGGGAATTCAGGAACTGCTTCAGCATGCGCCCCCGTTCGGTAAATCTTAGCTTGTGTCCGGGCCGTCATGCAACGCGGTGGGGAATTTTGAAAGATTGGACACATGAAAGGGTCATCGGCTCTCCCGCTGATCCTTTCGAGAATGGCTATTTTTTAGGAGTCGTCGACGCCGAAGAAGCGCGGTCTGACAAAAGGATGGCGGACAGAGAGGGATTCGAACCCTCGAACGGCTTTCACCGTTACACACTTTCCAGGCGTGCGCCTTCAACCACTCGGCCACCTGTCCTGCCAGGGAGAAGGGGAGATACACGCCCCCGCCCGCCCTAGCAAGGCCCCGCCAAGGTCTTCAGAAAAAAGGGTTTTTCGTCCTTACGGCTCATCCTGCGGCGCCATGCTCAGATCGCGCTTGGCCGTCAGGATCGAGATGGTATAGCCCGCCACCACATCGAACAGGCACATCGCCGTGATGAAGAAAAAGGGCGAGGTGCCAAAGCCCTTGAGCACGATGAACTCCACCAGCGCCACCATGAAGGTCAAAAGCGACAGGCCGTGATTGAGGATCTGGCGCGGGCTGGTGCGGGTGGCGTTCACCGTCTCCACGAACAACAGCACCAAGGCCAGCGCCACCAATCCGTCGCCCAGCGAAATCTTCCACACATCGCCGGAGAAAACCGTCAGCGGAAAATTCTGACCCAGCACGGCATTGGCGTCATGGCTCATCGCGCCGCCGCCCAAGACCAGCACATTATAGGCGATCACCGCGATCAGGATCAGGGGAAAGGCGCGTATCATATCAGCTCGAAGTAGAGGCGGCCTTGCGGTCGCGATAGATCATCCAGATGTTGCGGGCATAGATCGGCAAGGGCAGGGCCTGACCCAACACCAGCGGCCAAGCCTGAACGTGAATGACATAGATAAAGCTAATCAGTCCGCCCACCAGGCTGCAATACCAAAAGGCGATCGGAACCACGCTGTGGCCCACCTGTTCGCTCTTCAGCCATTGAATCAAAAAGCGCACCCCGAACACCGCCTGGCCCGCAAAGCCGAACAGGCCCCACAAAGTGTCGTAGGGATGTTGCATCAAGGTCATGTACCAATGCGCCATGAAACCCATTTACAGCTCCCGTATCTCGGCTTTGCCGCGATGACGCCGCTGCAGCCAGCGCACGCCCAAAAGATCCTGACCGCTGACCAACAGCCGGCCGAAGTTGGTGTATTTGGATGCGCCGGTCAGCCGCGGGCGATGGTTCACCGGCACAAAGCGCACTTGCCCGCCCTCGCGCAGCACCAGCGCGATCAAAAAACGGTGGAGATGATCGAAATAGGGCAGGTCCAAAAACATTTGCCGCCGGAACGCCTTCAGGCCGCAGCCGGTGTCGGTGGCGCTATCGCCTAACAGCGCACTGCGAAAGCAATTGCCCAGGCGCGAGGCCAGGCGGCGGCTGGCCTTATCCTGGCGCTTGACCCTGACGCCGGACACCATCGCCACATCGGCCTGCGCGCGCAGCGCCGACAACAGTTTGGGAATGTCGGCAGGATCGTTCTGGCCGTCCCCATCCAGGGTCACCACGATCTCCCCGCGCGCCGCCTGTACGCCCGTGCGGATGCCCCGGCTCTGGCCCAGATTGCGGCTGTGGCTGAGAACCCGAAGCTGGGGCAGCTCGCTTTTCAGGGCCGTCAGGGCGTCCATTGTGCCGTCGCGCGAGCCGTCGTCCACAAACAGGATTTCATGGGCCTCTCCCGCCAGGGCGGCGGCGATTTCCCGCGCCAGGGGGGCGACATTGCCCGCTTCGTCCTTGACCGGGACGACAACGGAAATCGGCGCGGATACGGCAACGCCGCCTGACATGACCCTTAGTCTCCAGCTGAATGGGCGCCTTATACAGGCCCTCCTCTTTGCAACATAGGGGCGGGACCGACATAGTCCCTTCCCATGACCGACTCGCAAGGCGCGGAAAAGGTTCAGGAAACGGTTCTCGCTGCCGCCATCCTCGCGGCCGCGGCCCCGCCGGCCTGGCTGACCCGGCTGGCGCGGCGTCCCTTCGCCCTTCTGGCGCTGTTGGGGCTGCTTTTGTGGTTGCCGGGCGTCCTGAACCTGCCCGCGCTGGATCGGGACGAAAGCCGCTTCGCCCAATCCTCCCGCCAGATGGTGGAATCCGGCGATATGGTGGACATCCGCTTCGGCCATGTGCCGCGCTACAAAAAGCCCGTCGGCATCTATTGGCTGCAGGCGGCCTCCACCAAGATCATGAGTCTTGTCCCCGGCAACCAGGGCCGCACCGACCGGATTTGGACCTATCGCTTGCCGTCGCTTTTGGGCGCCATAGCAGCCAGTTGGCTGGTGGTTTGGTGCGCGATGGCCGTGGCGGGATCGGAAGGCGCCTTGCTGGCGGGGCTTTTGATCTTGGGGACCGTGCTACTGACAGCAGAAGCCTCCATCGCGACCACCGATGCGGTGCTGCTGGCCTGCATGCTGGGCGTGCAGGGCGTGTTGCTCAGGCTTTATCGCGCCGCGCGCGATCCGGATTTTCCCGGCCCCTCCAAGCGGACCTTGCTGTGGGGTTGGGCGGCGTTCGGGTTCGGTATTTTGATCAAAGGCCCGGTGGTCTTGGGCGTGGCCGCCACCATTGCGGGTTTGATGGCGTGGGATTTTTGGGACCGGCGGCGCGCGCAAAAAGCGCAGACACCGGATGCGGGCACCCTGGACGCGCCGCCGCCAACGCCGGTATGGGCTTGGCTTGCGCCGCTGAAATCCTGGCGCGGTGTGGCCCTGGTCCTGCTTTTGATCCTGCCATGGCTGATCGCCATCACCATCCAAAGCCGGGGCGCGTTTTTGGAACAGTCGCTGGGCGAGGATTTTGCCGCTAAGATGGCGGGCGGGCAGGAAAGCCATGGCGCCTGGCCCGGCTATTATCTGCTGCTCGCGGGGCTGAGTTTCTGGCCCTCCATTCTGTTTGTTCTGCCGGGAATCCTGCTGGCCGTCACACGCCGCAACGAACCGGCGATCCGCTATCTTCTGGTATGGGCGGCCAGTTGGTGGCTGGTGGTGGAATTGGTGCCCACCAAGCTGCCGCATTATGTGATCCACGCCTATCCGCCCCTGGCGATCCTGGCGGCTTTGTTTGTGCTCGATCCCCGGCTGGTAAAATTCCTTGCCCCCGCGCGCTGGATCGCAATCGCGCAATTTGTTTTGGGCGCGGCGTTGCTCACAGCGGCTATTGTGCTTCTGCCGCGCTATGTGGGTGACGGAAAATGGTGGTGGCCCTTGCTGGCGGCGGCAGGTGTCGGCGCGAGTTTGGCGCTGGCGGCGCTGGTTCTGGCGATCCTGCGCAAAAATCTTTGGGCCGCCCTATTGGGGTTCACCGCGCTGTTGGTTTTTGCGCCCAGTTTGACGGCCGGCGTCGGCCCGCGCCTGGAACAGCTTTGGGTGAGCGAGCATCTCAAAGCCATGGTGGAAGCCGCCAGCCAGCCCGGCGATGCGCCGCCCGCGCTCGCCGGCTATCAGGAACCCAGCCTGGTTTTTGCGCTGGGAAAAGATGTGGTGTTGGCGGACGGTAAGGGCGCCGCCGAAGCCAGCGCGCGCGCGGGCAGTCTGGCGCTGGTGGAAGACAATGACCGGGGCGATTTCTTGGCGCGGTTGGCTGAACTGCAAGCCGACGCCGAAGTGTTGGGCGAACTGAAAGGCATCAATTATTCGCGGGGCCGCGAAGTACATGTGACGCTGTACCGGGTCGCGCAGTTGCGTGAGCTGCGTTAGGCGTTGAGTCCGCAGTTCCAACTATCGTGATGGAAGCGGTCTGCGGCAGCTAAGGCCACCTTTTGCATTCGAGCTTGTTGCCGTCCCGGCCCCGCCCCCGTCGGTCGCTAGGACGCGACCGACGTTTTGCCCGTTCGGCGATTCATTCTGAACCGCGGGGCTTTTGGCCCGCGATAAGCCGAAGGCTTATCGCGGCGCCAAAACCATCATCATCTGTTTGCCTTCCATCTTCGGATACTGTTCCAGCTTGGCGAAGACTTCGGTGTCCTTTTGGACGCGGTTGAGCAGATCCATGCCCAGATGCTGGTGCGCCATTTCGCGCCCCCGGAAGCGCAAAGTGACCTTGACCTTGTCGCCATCGTCGAAGAAGCGCTTCATCGCCCGCATCTTCACGTCATAATCGTGATCGTCGATGGTCGGGCGCATCTTGATCTCCTTGATCTCGATGACCTTCTGCTTCTTGCGGGCCTCGTTGGCCTTTTTTTGCTGCTCGTATTTGTACTTGCCATAGTCCATCAGCTTGCAGACGGGCGGCTTGTTGTCGGGCGAGACCTCCACCACGTCGAAGCCTTTTTCCTCGCCAAGCGCGAGCGCCTCATCCAGCCCGATCTCGCCATACTTATGGCCATCGTCGCCGATCAGCAGAATGGTTTTGGAGGTGATTTCGTCGTTGATGCGCGGGCCATCCTTGGCGGGCGCGGGGGCGTTACCCTGAAAACGTCTGGGGACTATGACTCTCTCCTGTAAACAGCCGCGCACATCCACGCTTCGCTGGTTCCGTTGGGGCCCAGGC
Source organism: Rhizomicrobium sp. (assembly GCA_035275465.1). Taxonomy (GTDB): domain Bacteria; phylum Pseudomonadota; class Alphaproteobacteria; order Micropepsales; family Micropepsaceae; genus Rhizomicrobium. The sequence goes on from DATEMS010000030.1 coordinate 139,003, forward strand.
GAAACGTGGTTCGATCATGGACGCAAGCGGGGGACCTTTCGGCGGATGCGCCGGTTGGCGCGCCCGGCGGATTTGCCGGACTTGGCTGTAAGATAGGGTGTAATAGCCCCTTCGGAAAGAGCTATTCCGCCACATCTTGGCGGGATTCGGCCTCGTTTTTGATGCGGGTGATGAAAGTTTCCAGTGGCATGGCGCCCAGGTCCGTCCCCGAGCGCAGCCGGACGGCAACCTTGCCTTCGGCCGCCTCCCGCTCGCCCACCACCAGCATATAGGGGATTTTCTGCAGTTGGGCGTCACGGATACGCTTCTGCATCCGTTCGTTGCTGCTGTCGATATCCACGCGCAGGCCGGCGGTTCCGTTGACCACCGGGACGGCGAACAGCGCGTCCACCACTGTCTGGGCATAGCCGGCCGCCTTTTCCGAGATCGGGATCACCCGCGCCTGGATGGGCGCCAGCCAAGTGGGGAAGGCGCCCGCATAATGCTCGATCAGGAAGGCGGTAAAGCGCTCATGGGTGCCCAAGGGCGCGCGATGGATGACATAGACCGGATGGTCGGCCCCGTCCTCGCCGATATATGTCAGGTCGAAGGTGTTGGTCGCCAGGAAATCGAGCTGGTTGGTGGAGATGGTATATTCGGTGCCGATCGCCGACTTGATCATAAAGTCGATCTTGGGACCGTAGAAGGCGGCCTCGCCCTTGCCCTCGACATATTTCAGGCCGGACTCGTCCATCGCCTGGCGGATGATGGCCAGAGCATCCAGCCATTTCTGCGGCTCGTCGACATACTTGTCCAGCTTGTCGAGATCGGGCAGCGACAGCCGCATATAGTAATCTTGGATATTGAGCAGGTCGTAGTAGCGGGCGTGCAGCTTCATCACCCGGATGAACTCATCCTTGGCCTGGTCGTAGCGGCAATAGATATGCGCATCGTTCATGCAAAAACCGCGCACCCGCATCAGTCCCGACAGACCGCCTGACGCTTCATAGCGATAGTCCTGGCCATATTCGGCGATGCGCAGCGGCAGTTCGCGATAGGAATGGCGCGTCGCCCCATAGATCAGATGGTGGTGCGGGCAGTTCATCGGCCTAAGGCGGTAATTCTCGCCGTCGATGTCCAGCGGCGCATACATGCCCTCGCCATAATAGGGCAGGTGGCGCGAGCGGAAATACAGCGCTTCCTTGGCGATATGGGGCGTCGCCACCCGGCGATAGCCTTCCTTGCGTTCTTCCTGCAGCGCCAAAAATTCCAGCTCCTGGCGGATCACCATGCCGTTGGGCATCCACAGGGGCAGGCCCGCCCCGACATCGGGCGAGAAAGTGAAAAGCTCCAGCTCGCGGCCCAACCGGCGATGGTCGCGCTTTTCGGCTTCCTCCAGCCGCGCCAGATACTCGTCCAATTCTTTCTTGTCGCGCCAGGCGGTGCCATAGATGCGCTGAAGCTGCGCGTTCTTGGAATCGCCGCGCCAATAGGCGCCGGCGATCTTGGTCAGCTTGAAAGCGTCGCCCACTTCGGCGGTGGTGCGAAAATGCGGGCCCCGGCACAGGTCATGCCAGTCGCCATGCCAATAGATCGAGACATCCTCATTGGCCGGAATGCTGGCGATCAATTCGGCCTTGTAGGTCTCGCCGATGCCCTTGAAATGCTCCACCGCCTTGTCGCGCGGCCACACTTCGCGGCGGGTGGGCAGGGCCGCCTTGATGATCTTGCGCATTTGGTCTTCGATTTTCGGCAGATCTTCGGGCGTGAAAGGTTCGGCCCGCGCGAAGTCGTAATAGAAGCCATCGTCAATGGCGGGGCCGATGGTGACCTGGGTGCCGGGAAACAGCGACTGCACCGCCATGGCCAAGATATGCGCCATGTCGTGACGGATCAGCTCCAGCGCCTCGGGATCCTTTTTGGTGACGATACGAATTTTGGCGTCCTGTTCGATGGGACGGAACAGGTCATACTCCTGACCATTGACCACAATGATCAGCGCCGCCTTGGCCAGGCCCGGCCCGATGGCGGCGGCGATTTCCCCCCCGGTGACGCCCCGGGCGAAGGTCAGGGCCTTGCCGTCGGGCAAGGTTACGGTGACCTGTTCTGGGGCAGCGGACACGGGGATTCTCCTAAAATGGCCAATTGTTGCAGACCTTTGGCCCGCCCGGCGGGCCCCGTCAAGGCCCGAGCCGGGGGCTTGCCTTGCTCTATTATGACAAGTGTCGTTGAACTGGCGGACTGACGCGGAAAGGCAGATACTGGGCCCAGGCGAGGGGCAAACGCTTGGAGAAAGTCATGAAGACAATAATGACGGCTTTGACATTGGCGGGCTTGGTTGTGGCCACTCCGGCCCTGGCGGCGAAAATGTGCCTGGACGTGCGCGACATCGCCAGCAGCAAGTCCAAAGACGGCCAGACGATGGTGTTCCAAATGAAGGACGGCCGCACCTTGGTGAATCATCTGCAAGGCCGTTGTTCCGACCTGAAGTTCAACGGCTTTGCCTGGCAGCTGCAGTCCGGCGATACCAAAGTCTGTGAGAATGCGAACACGTTCAAGGTGCTGCAATCGGGACAGACCTGCACCCTCGGCAAGTTCGATCGGTCCACAGGCGTTTGGGACAGCAATCGCACCCAAGTCCGGTAGCAAACCTCGCAACAAAAGGGCCCGGTGTTTTGCACCGGGCCCACTTTTTTGTTTCCCCCATCTGTCGCAGCTCGGGTTTGCTCCGCAAACACCTCGCTGCAACATCTTCCCCCGTATTAGGCGCTTCGCGCTACGGGGGAAGAAAGCCTGTGTCTGTTGCGGTCAGCCTCTGCGGCTGGCTTCAAACAAGAACCAGTTGCGTTTCTCGGCCGCGTCGATGAAGTTTTCCAAAATCGACGCCGTGGCCACGTCTTCGTGGCGGTCGGCGATCTCATGCGCGGCGCGCATGCGCTTGATCACCTGCTTGTTGTCTTCCATCAGCTCGGCCAGCATGTCACCGGGTGCGACATAGTCCTTGTCATTGTCCTTGATGGTCTGAAGCCTGGCGATCTCGCCGACGGAATGGATCGTCTTGGCGCCCAGCTTCCGCACCCGCTCGGCCAGATCGTCAATGGTGGCGAAAATCTCGGTGGCCTGTTCGTCGAACAACAGATGATAGTCGCGGAAATGCGGCCCCGACACATGCCAATGGAAATTCTTGGTCTTGGTGTAGAGGGCATAAGAATCGGCAACCAATCCGTTCAAGGCTTCGGCGATTTCGGGAATGGCGTTGCCGGAAAGATCGGTCTGGGTGGACAGACGGGGATTGGCTTTGCCTTTTGCGGTGGCGGGTTTCTTGATGGTTTTTGGGGTGGTTTTTCGGGCCATGGGTGAATCCTCAAAAATCGGAAAAAATAGAATGGTTCCAAACGTTCCATCTTAGAGCAAGTTGGGGTCAGATTGAAGCAACTGCGTTGGGTTGCGGCGAGGCGATCCGCCAGGGTCGGTAGCGACAGCGTACCGACGTGCGAAGAGCGTATCGGCAATACGGTCGAGCACGGCGACGCCGCGGGGGCCCGCCGCAACCCAACCCGAAGGGCCGGGGTCTTTTGCGTCGTGGGTGCGTCGAAAGGCTTGCCCGTATCCCCGATACGGGCTGCGCCTTTCTCCTGCCACCGCGCGGCTTTGCCGCGCATTAGTCAACTGGCGTGCGAAGCACGCCGGGACACAAAATCCCTCCGGCGCAGTGGTTCCATCTGGCCCCAACTTGCTCTCGGCCCGGTTCCCCGCTCTTTTCCAGCCCGAAAGCATCCGAACGGGCGCTGGCACGTTATTGGTCTGAGAGAGCCAAAGGAGTTCGCCCCATGAGAAAGACAAAAACCATCGCCTTGCTCGCCCTCGCCCTGACCGGCGCAGCCTTGTCGGCCTGTGCGCCGCGCTATTATGACGACCGCTATGACCGCTATGGTTATTACGGGCCGCGCGATCATATCGCCTATGCTGACCGCGACCGCGACGGCATTCCCAATCGGGTGGATCGCGACCGCGATGATGACGGTGTGCCCAACTATGCCGATCGCCGCCCGGACAATCCCTATCGCGACTGAGTTTTCCTTTTGAAGAAAAAGGCCCGGTGAAAACACTGGGCTTTTTTTTATGATAGGACGGCGTCCCGGCCTCGCGTCGCGCTTGGTCGCGCGCCGCTGCGGCGTTCGACGCTCAAATCGATCCAGTGGATCGATTTGCCCGGCTATGCCGGTCGCGTCTCACCCACCCAGATAATCGCTTTTGGCCAAACTCACACCGCGGTTGCGCAGGATGCCGTAGGCGGTGGTGATGTGGAAATAGACATTGGGCAGCACGACTTTTCCGACATAGTCCGCGCCATTGAACTCAAATGTATTGTTGGGGAATTTCAGCACAATGTGTTTGTTCTCCGAACCGGCAAAGGCCTTACGGTCCAGGCTTTTCAAAAAAGCGATGGTCTTGGCGACGCGTGCCTTGAGGTCGGCGAAACTGGTTTCGATATCCTCATATTTGGGAATTTCGACCCCGGCCAGCCGCGCCCCGCAGCCCTTGGCGGTATCGGTGGCGATATAGACCTGGTTTTTGAGCGGCAGCATGTCGGGCGCCAGCCGCGCTTGCGCCGGATCGATGCCGCCATGGGCCTCGCCCTTGGTCAGGATGTTGGAGAGGCCGCCCAGCATATGGATTAGCGGCGGAATGGAGGCATCGTAAATATCATAGGCCATGACATCTTCCCTCGGGGTTGGGTTGTGGGCCGTATATGGGGACCGGCAGGCGCCATTGAAGGGCAAATGTGGCGCGTTTCAACCGCGATGCCAAAAGGGACTTGAGGCGTAGGGGCATTCAGCCTAGGAAACGGGGCCTTTCAAAAAGACGCATCCATGACAGACGAAAAGATGGGCGAAAGCCCCGCCACCGCAACGCCGCCCGACCGACTGTCCACCAATCCCGCCAGCCCCTTCCACAATGCCGAATTGTTGGAACGCGGCGTGGGGGTCAAGTTCAATGGCGTCGATCGCAACAATGTCGAGGAATATTGCGTCAGCGAGGGTTGGGTGCGGCTGGCGGTGGGCAAGACGGTGGACCGCCACGGCAATGCGATGACGGTGAAGTATAAGGGCAAGGTCGAGCCTTATCTGCGCTAGCCGCTTATCTTTTGCCGGCTGAGTTCGTCGCCCGGTCGCCCTCAAATTTACATTTCGGCCGCCCCATACTCTTATCCACCCTGGCTCGAAGGGCGAATCGGTATGAAAAGGCATGACGGCGGCAAACTGTCGAATATTCAGGCGCTGCGGGCCGCCGCCGCCACTCTGGTCATTTTCGTCCATTTTGAAATCATGCTGGCGAGCATCGGCCTGCCCGCTTTCGGCAACAGTGGCGTGGACCTGTTCTTTGTCATCAGCGGCTACATCATGGTCCACACCACTTACGGCCATCCCGTGAGCGCCGCCGATTTCCTGAAAAACCGCGTCGCGCGTATCGTGCCGCTTTACTGGCTGGCGACCCTAGTGGTTTTCCTGATCGCCGTTATCGTGCCGCAACTCTTGCAGACGCCCGCCGCCAATGCGGTTTCTTTGATCAAGTCGCTATTGTTCATTCCGTTTGAACGCGTGCCGGGCGATCTGGCGCCGGTCTTTTTCCTGGGATGGACGCTGAATTATGAGATGTTCTTTTATCTCTTGTTCGCGGCCGGTCTGCTCTTTCGCTGCTCCGCGCTGGGCCTTGGCTTTACCCTCGCCGCATTGGCAGCCCTGGCCGTGGCGGGCAGGGTCTGGCCCCCCGAGGACCCGGCCCTTCGCTTCTATACCTTTCCCATCATGCTGGAATTTGCCTTGGGGATGCTGGTCGCGCTGTTCTTCCGCAAGGAATGGACGTTTTCCCATCCCGGCTGGCGGTTCTTCCTGGTTGCGCTGGTGCTCCTGGGGCTTGTGCTGCTGGTGGCCCCGCCCTTGTTCCCACAGATCGGCTGGCTCTCGGGCGTGATCAGCCGTGGTCTGCCGGCGGCCATGATGGTATGGGCGGCGCTGGCGTTGGAAAGCCGTGGCGATTTCGTCAAGAACGGATTTTGGGTGCGGTTGGGCGATGCCAGCTATGCCATGTATTTGACCCATCCCTTTGTGGCGCAAATTTTCCAGAAGCTTTGTATCGCGTTCCAAACCCGGGGCTTGGTGTCGTTGCTGCTTTTGATCGCCGCGGTTGCCGCTATCATGACGACGGCGCTTGTGGTGCATGCGTGGATTGAAAAGCCGTTGACGCGGGTGGCGCGCCGCCTGCTCGGCGTTGTGCCCCGCAAGCATGCCTTTCATGTGGCCTAAAGAAAAATATCCGGCGGCCGGGTTTTGTTCCAACGGGCGTCCAAATCAGCGCGTGACGATGGCGCCTCTGTCGGAAATCACGTCGCCATTCTCGATCACGGTGACATGGGGCTCACGCGCCCATTGCTTGGGGTCCCAGCCTTCCGACACGGCCGACAAAGCGATGCGGGCGCCGTCCACCGATTGCGCCTTGCAGGAAAATTCCACATTCCGCATCCGGCTGTCGCCTTCGGGGAAGGTCACGGTGGTAAAGCCGTCCTTGGGGATCGCGCCGGAATAGACCTTGTGGGTGGTGCCGTCGCGATAGGTGACGCTGATATGGGCGCAGTCCACCGTGTCGCCCAGGGCGGCGAATTGCAGCTCCTCCACCGCGCCTTCGAAATGCTCCCAACTGATGTTGGTGAATCGGTCATTGGCGACATTGACCGCGCCGATCTGATGCACTTCGGCCCGGGCGGCGGTGGTGCCCAAAAGCAGGGCGGCGCCGAGAATCAGGACAGAGGATTTGTATCTCAGGAACGGACGCATGGAACTCTCCACATAGGTTCGTGCCCCGCTCAAGGAAAGGCAGAGGCGCGCAAACAGTTCCGTTCCCGATTGCGGCAAAGCCAAGGCGGCAAGCAAAAGGCCCGGTGATTGCGCACCGGGCCTTTTGCATTCTCTTTCTTTCGGGTCCGTTATTTGGCCAAGTTCACAAAGGGCACCGTATTGCCGGGCACCATGGTGGTGGGCAGAACGCCGTTCCATTTCTCGGCGGCGACCAGAGTCGGCAGGCCCGGATTGTTGCGCAAGGCATCGCCGCGCGCCTGGATGGCGCCCGCTTCGGCCTTGCCTTGCACCTCGATCTGGTGGGCCTTGGCGTCGGCCGCGGCCTTGACCTCATAGGCGGATGCGTCGGCATCGATGATGCGCTTCTGCTTGTCGGCTTCGGCCTGTTGCTGCTTGACGATCGCCTGCATCCTGAGTTCGACGGCGGTTTCATACTGCTGGGAGAAGGTGATGTCCTCGATCTGGACGCTGTCGATCACCACCGGGCCGCTGACCGATTTGCGGATGGCGGCGAACACTTCGGTGTTCAGCAAGGCGCGTTTCTGGATGGCATCGGCGGCGTCGAACTGGCCGAACACGGTCTTCACCTGCTCATAGGCGCGCGAATTGATGATGCGCGACTTCATGCTGGCGAGGCTGCCGAACTGGGCATAGACCGCCTTGGCATCGGTGACATGATAGTTCACCGCCATGGCGATGGTGGCGGGCTGCTGGTCGCGCGAATAGGCTTGCAGGCGGGTATCGCCCTCGGCGGTCTTCTCAAAGGCTTCCTTCTGGATCTGCACCGAGATCTTCTCGACAGTGGTGATGATCGGCAGCTTGAAATGCAGCCCCGGCCCGGCCTCACCGACCACGGCGCCCCAGTGCAGAATCACACCGCGTTCGCCCTCGTCGATGGTGAAATAGGTGGAGAGCAGGATCACCAGCGCCGCGATGGCGGCCGCGCCGCCAGCGATGGCGCTGGGCGGCAGGCCCTTCATGCCGCCAAAGCCGCCAAAGTTGATGGGCGGAATTTTGCTGGGGGTGGACCAGGGGCTGCTCATGGCGTGCACCCGGTGGATTCGATGACGATTTTGTCACACATGGTTGGTCTCCTTGGTTGGAATGGGGTTGGGGTTGGAATGGGGTTGGCAATGCGGTCCGCCGTGGCGGCGCTGGCCGAAAATGCAAGCTGTTGGTGATTCAAAGCGCCCCGGCGATGCATCATTTGCGCTCCTGATCGTGTCGGAACTATGGCCCGCGCCCTTTATGCCCCTATGGTTGCACGGGCTCCGGCACGGCCTTGTGCACCCCATACATCAAAACCAGGGTCACAAGCGAGGTCGCAATCACGATGGCGCCCAGCCAGTCGAAGTGCCTGAGCGCGCCGTCCGGCGCCGCCACGATCACCGCGCCCGCGACGGCCGCCGAAATCCCGCCCGCCAGTTGCTGCAGCGAGGCGCTGATGGCGTTGAAGGCGCCGCGCTGGGTCAGATGCGGAATGGCGGACACCAGCGCCTGGCACGGGATGGCGCGCGAAAAGATGCCGATGGAGAGCAGCACGCTGACCAGGATCACGATGCCAAGCGGGGCGTGCCCGAAATTGGTCCAGACCGGCACCATCACCACGGTCAGACCTGCGCCGAACAAAAAGACATTGAACTTGCCGTAACGGTCGCTGGCCTTGCCGATCAGTGGCGCGGCAAAGGCGGTGGCGATGCCGGTGACCAGATAGATGAGGGGCAGGCTGTCCATCGAAAGCCCGATATTGCCCACCATGAAGGCGGTGCCGAAGGGCATCAGCATATAGCCGCCGGTGGGAAGCAGCATGGTGAGCAGAAAGGCCAGGCGATGGCGCGGCTCCGCCATCGTGTGCGCCAGATGGGCCCAGGGGCTGCGCTCCTGTTTGTGGGACAGATGATCGGCCACCGGCTTCATGAAAAACAGGATCACCAGCCCTGCCGGAATGGCGACGGCGGCGATGGCCAGGAACGGGGCGTGCCAGTCCCAATGATTGGCGAAGAACAGCCCGGCGGGCAGGCCCAGCACCTGGGCGGCGGCAAAGGCGGTCTGGACGACGCCCATCACCCGGCCGCGCATGTCCAGCGCGAACAGGTCGGTGGCGATGGCCATCACCACCGAGCCGATCACCCCGCCAAAGAGGCCGGTGACGATCCGCGCCGCCAACAGCGTGGGATAGGTCTGTGCCAGGCCGCAGAGCAGGGTGCCCAGCACAAAGCCGGCATAGAAGAACAGCAGCAGCTTTTTGCGATCAAAGCGGTCGGCAAAACCCGCCGCCAGCAGGCCCGATGCGCCGGCGCTGAAGGCGTAAGCCGACACCGCCAGCCCGAACTGCTGCGGGGTGATGTTCAGCGTCGGCATCATCATCGCCCCCAGGGGCGAGAGGATCATGAAATCCAGGATCAGGGTGAATTGCAGAAAGGCCAGCGCCGCGATGACGAATTTCTGGTAGGGGGAGAATGTTGCGCCGGGTTTTATGCCGTCTGGTGATGCCTTGTTCATTCCTGCCCGGCCGGTGAATCGCTCCTGTGTAGCAGAGAGAGGAACGACCGGCGAGCCGGTCAGATCGGTTAGGTCTGGTGTCACCAGATTCAGGGATTGAGGGGATGCTGCCCAGGCGTTAGGGTTGGAACATTCAAAGGCATAAGCGCAAATTGGGGGCCGCCATGGGCGTCATGCATTCACCGGGGCATTCACTCATGCATTCGCTTGGGCGTTCCATCGGGCTGGCTTTCCTTTTGGTTTTTTGCGCCGGCCAAAACGCCTTGGCCCAGACTCGCCAGGAAGGCGATTTTATCCTGAAAAATTTCACCTTCCATGACGGCGCAAAACTGGCCGCGGTATCGATGCACTACACCACCCTAGGCGATCCCAAAGCGCCGGCGGTTCTGGTGTTGCACGGCACCAGCGGCAATGGCGCCGGGTTGCTTTCGCCGGGTTTTGGGGGCGAGCTGTTTGGTCCCGGCCAGCCGCTGGATGCGGCCAAGTATTTCATCATCCTGCCGGACATGATCGGCGCCGGAAAATCCGCCAAGCCTTCCGATGGCCTGAAGATGCAGTTTCCGCGCTACACCTATGATGACATGGTGTCGGGGACCTACCGGCTGCTGACCGAGGGACTCAAGATCAGGCATCTTCGCCTGGTGATGGGCAATTCGATGGGCGGCATGCTGACCTGGGTGTGGGGCGAGACCTATCCGGACTTTATGGATGGGCTGGTGCCGCTGGCGTCCACGCCGGCGGCGATGTCGGGGCGCAACTGGATCACGCGGCGGATGCTGATCGAAACCATAAAGGCCGATCCTGCCTGGAATAATGGTGACTATACCAGCCAGCCCAAATCCTTGAAGCTGGCGAATGCCACGTACAATTTTTCCACCAATGGCGGGACTCTGGGCCTGCTCAAACGCGCAGCCACCCGCGCGGCGGGGGACGCGCTGGTGGAGGCGCAATTGGCGCTCCCCTCGACGGCGGATGCCAACGACACGATCTATCAGCTGGAGGCGTCGCGGGACTATGATCCCGTGCCGAAACTCGCCGCCATCGCCGCGCCGCTTCTGGCCATCAACAGCGCCGACGACGAACGCAACCCCCATGAAACCGGCCTGCTGGAAAAGGGCGTGGCGCAGGTGAAAAAGGGCCGCGCCTTTGTTATTCCCGCGTCGGCGGATACGCGCGGCCACGGCACCACGGGCATGGCCAAGCTTTGGAAGGAACAGCTCGTAAAATTCTTGGCAGAGCTGCCCGCGCTTTAAAGAAGGCGCATGGGAAGATATTACGGCGCGCGTAAGGCGCGCATCAGCAGATAAGCGGTCGCCTCCGCCGAGCCGTCGCCGCTTAACGCGACAGCGACGAAAACATTGTCCAGCGGGGAATAGGCGAACATGGCCTTGACGCCCGGCGCGCCGCCGCTGTGGCCGACCCACAGCCGGCTCGCGGCGCCATCCTCCGGTACCTCATAGACCATCACGCCCAATCCGTAGTACGGCGCTTTGCCGAACATCGGGTACAGGTGTGCGAGCATCTGCTCGCGCGTGGCGCGGCTCACGATCTTGTCGCTGAGTACCGCGTGCCAGAATCTCACAACGTCCACAGCTTTTGCGGCCAGCGGGCCTGCGGCACCGGGAATGCGCGGATCCAAAGCGGGTTCCGCGGGGTTGGACGAGGACAAGGGTGCGATGTCTGTCGCGGGGTCGTCTGGCTTTAGAACGCGCAGCTGCCGCAGGCCGAGCGGCGCGACAATATGTGCCGTCAGCGCCTGGTCGAACGGACGCTGCTCGACGATCTCGATGATGCGGCCGAGCAAGTCATATCCGCTGTTGGTATAGCGCCATTGCTCGCCGGGGCAGAACATCGCGCCGTGCCGGCGCAGGACAGGCAGCGTCTCCTCGAACGTCATGCGTTCGCGGCGGCGTACTTGCAGGTCTTCGTTGACGCTGAACAGGCCGCTGGTGTGATTGAGCAGCATCTCTATGGTGATCGCCGAGCCGTTCGGAACGCCCGCGACGAACTTGGCGACCGGATCGTGCAGGGAGAGCTTGCCCGTTTCGACGAGCTTCAACACCGTCAATGCCGTGAGTGTCTTGCCCGCGCTCGCCCAGTAGTGCAGGGGCGCGGCCGGCGGGCTACCCTCGGGCGTGCCCTCCGCGCTCCACAGGCCTTTGCCCGGTACACCCACCGCGACCGTCAGCGAGCGGGCCTGGGACGCCGCCATCGCCTGCTGGAACGCTTTTCTCAGCCGGGACGCCGTCGCCGCATCGAGATCGCCGTCCAGATCGCCGGAGACGCGCAGGTCCAGCCTGCCAGCCGGTGACAGCAGCGGCGCTCCCGCATAGGGCCGCGCCATGTCGCAGCGCACCGGCTTGTAATCGGCCGCGTGCGTGGCCGTCGCGAAGAGGGATACGAGAAGCAATGGCGCCGCTTTCATTTGTCCTTTCCTTTGCCGCCGATCACGCCGCGGCGCGGCCTTCCCGAACTATATCCGCGTTGCGAGGGACATGGGGACAGGAATACCTGTCACCCTACTGCTGCTAGCGAGGTCGAATTAGGTATAGTGTCCCCAGATTCCGCCCGCGCGGCAATGCAAGCCCGTGTTTGCGCTCAGTGATTCTATTTTATTAACATCTGGCGTCCGTGCGCACGGCGCGTATTCGATAGTTTTTGTCCAAGTTTTGCTGAGTAAACATTGTACGGTATATAGTCTCAAGTCCCGACCTCAATGAATCACCCATGAAGCTACTTACCAGGCGAACGCTCAGAGTATTCTCTGTACTTGAGGACTATCGCGCCGGCTCGCAAGACGTGCTCGATGCCGTTTTGCCTTTTTTCGAACCAATCTTGAGTGAGTACCAAGGCAAAATCCTAGATTGCGAACTTTTTGCGCGCAGTGTCCGGGATGCATACAAATGGAATTTTACGGCGGATATCGTTGAAGAGCTAACCTCACGATTTGAGAAAAGAGGCTGGCTTAAACCAATTTCAAAGACTCAGGCGACTGTCACTTATCGGGTTGAGTACTCAAACCCCGCTGCGCTCCCTCCAGGGCCGGTTGAGATTCAAATAAGTGAGCAACTCAAAGCTATCGTCCAGGCGTTTTACGAGTTTGTAGGGCAGCTTTCGCCTCTATCCGCGTTTAGTCGGTCACGAGATGAGCTAGCAGACATCTTGGTCGAATGGTTAGTTTCAATAGATGCTTACACCGAAGATGTCCTGCGCGCGCATGCGAGCGGAGTGGTCTCGGACACGGGCAAATTGGGCTTGGCGGTAAATGTTCCCGATGCCAGCGGGCTGACAAGCGAGGAGAGATATCTTTGCGCGCGCTTCGTCAAAAAGCTCTTTGACGAAAAATCGCCGTTCATCGCCGACCTCTGCAAGATAGCATCCGTTGGTCTTCTCACTGAAGTAATTCAGGACTTTCAAAAGCCAATCACGAGTGTCAATAAAACTAGCCTTGTCCTGTATCTTGATGGACCGGTGGCGCTTGATTTGCTCGGTGTGTCTGGTGCCGCGAACGCGGCTAACATTCGTCCGATAATTGCAAAGCTTCAGGAAATCGGCGCTGTTGTACGTGTATTTCGTGTAAGCGTGAATGAATTGACACACGCGCTAGAGGCTGTCCTTAAACGCAAGCCGCCTGAACGGGTCGGCCCAACTGCGGACGCGATCCGCAGAAACGAAACTTCGGAAGCTTATGTCAGAAAGGTATTGAGTGATCCAGCAGCCGCTCTTGCCGATTTTGGCATCACAATTACGGATAGAAAATTGGATCAGTTTCCGAAAGAACACGCATATTTCACACAGGACTTGTACGAAGTACTTTTCGGGCAAATGAGATGGCACTTGGAATTGTCTCGACGAGAGCACGATACTACCGTCATCGCTCAGATAATGCGTATGAGGGGTGACACCCAATCACCAGATATTTTTCAGAGTCGGCACATTCTAATCACTAAAAATGCTCCACTTGCTCAATTAGGGAGACGGTTCTGCATCGAGCAAGGCCTATTGCCGAAGAACGCCGTTGGGCCAGCTATACACCAACGCCAGCTTGCGACCGCAGTGTGGTTACGAACGGGATTGAGTGATGCGCAGGATATTCCCAAACGATACCTATTAGCAGCTTGCGAAAGAGTGCTCGAATTAAAAAAGAACGTTGTCGACCAAGTTCGGCTCGTTGCGCGCTCGCTCAACCCCGAAAAGGCGGAACAGCTTGATCTTCTGTTAACGCAGGATCGTAGTGTTCAGGTCTTGATGGACAAGACGCTTGGCGTGTCGCAGGTGATTAGCTCGAGCAACATCGAAGCGGTAATTGACAATATGAAGGCTGGCTTAGTTGCCGATATTGAGCGGGATAAAAAGGCTGAGGTCCGAAAAATCTCCGAAGATTCTCGTAAGAAGATACGAGCCGCGGATGAAGGGCGAACAGCCGCAGAGGAACGTGCCGCTGGACTTGAGGTATCGCTTACTCAGGCAGCCGCAGAGGACCGTGCGACCATACAAATTCTATTGGATGAAGTGAACGGTCATCTCAAAGTTGTGCGACGCTTAGCAAGCCTAGGAATTGCAGCAGTCGTGTTGGCAATCGGGATACTGCCGTTGTTGGCTGAGTGGGTATCAGGCAGGTGGAAATATTTTTTCCTGGCAGCAGCGACACTTATTGCCGCCATTCAAGCGATCTATCAATTGTTGGACCGTCCCACGGGCATTAAGCAATCGGTAGACGCCTATGGTCTGCGACGACTACAGGAATTGGCGGTAAAGCGCGGGCTTAAAACTAAGCTGGATCGTCATCCGGTTGAGTTGCGCGACGGCCGTTTATGTTTGAAATCGGAACTCTCGCAAAGGTCAGATCTGCTCATTGGCTGACGTTTGGTGCGACCGGGAGGCGCGGGCGGCAAGAGGGGCTAATGCAGCGGCCAGTTTTTAGTCTGCGGATTTTACCAAGTAAGTCTGTATTACCAGTTTTCACCGTAGCTGAGCGGTGGACTCATCAGCTCACATATCGAAAATGAATTTCTCTCCGGGTCTTTCTGACGTTTTATCAGTGGGCGGGCAACAGAAAAGGGCCGGATTGCTCCGGCCCTTTTGCTTTGCGTATTGGACTGGATCCCGGATAGGCGCGGTACCCGCGCCTTCCGGGATGACAGGCCGGGCGGCTGGCGCCGCCCTTCCTGTCAAAAGTCCATATCGCCCATGCCGCCCATGCCGCCGCCGCCGCCGGGCATTGCCGGGGCCGCGTCCTTCTTGGGACGGTCGGTGATCATGGCTTCGGTGGTGATCAGCAGGCCCGCGACCGAGGCCGCGTTCTGCAGCGCCACGCGCACCACCTTGGTCGGGTCCACGATGCCGGCATCGATGAAGTCCTGATACTCACCGGTCTGGGCATTGTAGCCATAGGTGTTGGACTTCTGGTCGTGCAGCTTGCCGACAACGATGCTGGCTTCCTGGCCGGCATTGCTGACGATCTGACGCAAGGGGTACTGGATCGCGCGGCGCACGATGTTGATGCCCTGGTTCTGGTCTTCATTGTCGCCGGTCAGGTCCTTGAGGACCTTGGCGGCATAGAGCAGGGCGGTGCCGCCGCCCGGAACGATGCCTTCTTCCACGGCGGCCTTGGTGGCGTTCAGCGCGTCGTCAACGCGGTCCTTGCGCTCTTTCACCTCGACTTCCGTGGCGCCGCCGACGCGGATCACCGCAACGCCGCCGGCCAGCTTGGCCAGGCGTTCCTGCAGCTTTTCCTTGTCATAGTCGCTGGTGGTCTCTTCGATCTGGGTCTTGATCTGGGCGACGCGGGCCTGGATGTCGTTCTTCTTGCCGCTGCCGTCGATGATGGTGGTGTTGTCCTTGTCGATCTTGACGGTCTTGGCCTTGCCCAGCATGTCCAGCTTGACGTTCTCCAGCTTGATGCCGATGTCCTCGCTGATGACCTGGCCGCCGGTGACGATGGCGATGTCTTCCAGCATGGCCTTGCGGCGATCGCCAAAGCCCGGCGCCTTGACGGCGGCAACCTTGAGCCCGCCGCGCAGCTTGTTGACCACCAGGGTGGCCAGGGCTTCGCCTTCGATTTCCTCGGCGATGATCAAAAGCGGACGGCCCGACTGCACCACCGCTTCCAGCACCGGCAGCATGGGCTGCAGGCTGGTGAGCTTCTTTTCATGGATCAGGATCAGGGCGTCGTTCAGCTCCGCCACCATCTTGTCCGGATTGGTGATGAAATAGGGGCTGATATAGCCGCGGTCGAACTGCATGCCTTCGACCACATCCAGTTCGGTCGCCAGGGACTTGGCTTCCTCGACCGTGATCACGCCTTCATTGCCGACCTTGGCCATGGCCTTGGCGATCATGTCGCCCACTTCCTTGTCGCCATTGGCCGAGATGGTGCCGACCTGGCCGATCTCTTCATTGGACTTGACCTTTTTGGAACGCTTCTTCAGATCGGCCACCACGGCTTCCACCGCATGGTCGATGCCGCGCTTCAGGTCCATCGGGTTCATGCCGGCCGCGACCGACTTGCTGCCCTCGCGCACGATGGCGCGGGCCAGCACGGTGGCGGTGGTGGTGCCGTCGCCGGC
>DATEMS010000031.1:0-2502 GCA_035275465.1 Rhizomicrobium sp.
GGACTGTCAGGCTTTGCAGGAAGAAGGCCAGCAGGGCGAGAAGCGTCACCCACCGTTTGGCGGGGGTCTGCCGGGGCAACGCATGTCCCAGGCGCGCCATCAACCGAGTTCCACTCTATAATCCCTTTGTTTAACGACTAAGTGATTTGGCCGGTTGCTGCAATCTGGCCTCTATTTTCAAGGATATTTCTACTGTAAACATATACCCGGACGGCAACCGGCGCGCAGGGCCGGGAAATCCGGCTTTCAGCCGCTTGACCCCCCGGACCCCGGTGGGTATAAGCCGCCACCTTCCAGGGCAGGCCGTCTGCGGAAAAACCCGCAAAAACGCTGTTGGGAAGCCAGTTTAAAGAGCTTAGACGCGCGACTCAGGCATCCGCCTTAGTCCTCCGCAAGTTCGGACCGGGAGAAGTCCCGCGTCCGGTTTTTGGTTTTCGTTCATCCGGTGCGGCCGCGCCGATGACAAAAGGGAAGTGGGAATGCCGACAGTCAATCAGCTCATTCGCAAGCCGCGCGGCGCCAAGCCGAAGCGCAACAAGGTTCCGGCCCTGCAACAGTGCCCGCAAAAGCGCGCCGTCTGCACCCGCGTCTACACCACGACGCCGAAGAAGCCGAACTCCGCGTTGCGCAAGGTTGCCAAGGTGCGCCTGACCAACGGCTTCGAAGCGCTGACCTATATTCCCGGCGAAGGCCATAACCTTCAGGAGCATAGCGTGGTCCTGATCCGCGGCGGCCGCGTCAAGGACCTTCCCGGCGTGCGCTATCACATCATCCGCGGCGTGCTCGACACCCAAGGCGTCAAGGACCGCAAGAAGCGCCGCTCGCTCTATGGCGCCAAGCGTCCGAAGTGACCATCACAAAGTGATGGTCATCCCGGACGGCGCGAAGCAACGATCCGGGATCCATCAGGAAAGACATACGAAGGAAGACTGACATGTCCCGCCGCCACCGCGCCGAACGCCGCGAAATTACCCCGGACGCCAAATTTGGCGATCTGGTCCTCGCCAAGTTCATGAACTCCCTGATGTATGACGGCAAGAAGTCCGCCGCCGAAGGCATCATCTACGGCGCGTTCGACACCATCGCCGCCAAGACCCGCCAGGATCCGCTGGTTGTTTTCCATGAAGCCCTGCGCAACGTTTCGCCCGCGCTGGAAGTGCGGTCCCGCCGCGTCGGCGGCGCCACCTATCAAGTGCCGGTCGAAGTGCGCACCGATCGCAGCCGCGCGCTCGCCATCCGCTGGCTGATCACCGCCGCGCGCGCGCGCAACGAGCCCACCATGCAGGGCCGCCTGTCGGGCGAATTGATGGATGCCGCCAACAATCGCGGCAGCGCCGTCAAGAAGCGCGAAGACACCCACAAGATGGCCGACGCCAACCGCGCCTTCTCGCATTATCGCTGGTAACGGACTTACAAAATGGCCCGCACGACCCCGCTCAACATGTATCGCAACATCGGCATTGCCGCGCATATCGATGCCGGCAAGACGACGACGACTGAGCGCATTCTCTATTATACCGGCAAGTCCCATAAGATCGGCGAAGTCCATGACGGCGCCGCCACCATGGACTTCATGGAGCAGGAGCAGGAACGCGGCATCACCATCACCAGCGCCGCCACCACCTGTTTTTGGAAAGACCACCGTATCAATATCATCGACACCCCCGGGCATGTGGACTTCACCATTGAGGTCGAGCGCTCGATGCGCGTGCTGGACGGTGCCGTCGCCGTGTTCGATGCCGTGGCCGGTGTCGAGCCCCAGTCCGAAACCGTCTGGCGCCAAGCCGACAAGTATCACGTGCCGCGCATCTGCTTCGTCAACAAGATGGACCGCACCGGCGCCGACTTCCAACGCTGCATCGACATGATGATCGACCGTCTTGGCACCCGTCCGATGGTCATCACCTGGCCGATCGGCAGCGAAGCCGAATTCAAGGGTATCGTCGACATCGTCAAGATGAAGGCGTTGATCTGGCACGACGAACAGTTGGGCGCCAAGTTCGACGAAGTCGAAATTCCCGCTGAATATGCCGACAAGGCCGCCGAGCTGCGCTCCGCGCTGGTGGAAATGGCGGTCGAGGAAGACGATGCCGCGATGGAAGCTTATCTCGAGGGCGGCAAGGAACCGCCGGTCGAGGACTTGCAGAAGCTGATCCGCAAGGGCGCGATGAGCTTCAAGTTCGTACCGGTGATGTGCGGTTCGGCCTTCAAGAACAAGGGCGTGCAGCCCTTGCTGGACGCGGTCGTCGCCTATCTGCCGTCGCCGCTGGATATCCCGCCGGTGAAGGGCATCATTCCGGGCAAGGAAACCGAAGTCGAGCGTCCCGCCGACGACAAGGCGCCGTTTGCCGGCCTGGCCTTCAAGATCATGGACGACCCCTTTGTCGGTTCCATCACCTTTGTGCGCGTCTATTCCGGCACCATCAGCTCGGGCACCGGTGCGCTGAATTCGGTGAAGGACAAGCAGGAACGCGTCGGCCGCATGCTCTTGATGCATGCCAA
>DATEMS010000032.1:0-18943 GCA_035275465.1 Rhizomicrobium sp.
ATGCACACCAATTCCCGCCAGGACTATGGTTTGCCGGTGGCGCAGCCGCCCGGCTCCATCATCGCCCTGCCGATCAGCGAATTCGGCGTCCCGCGTTCCAGCTTCCTGGGCTTTCATCAGGACCAGGACAAGAACGACGCAGACATCGTCACCGCCAAGATCAGCCATGTCGCGACCGACTGGCTCACGATCAATAACGATGCGCGCGTTGGCGTCTATTCGCGTTATTTCCGCTATACGGCAACCGACCGCTGCGATCAGACGGCGGCGACGAATTTCTGCGCCAGCGTGCTGTTCGGCTATGCCGATCCCACTGCGGCAGCCGGTTCGGCCAATCCACGCAATACGCTGGCGGGCATTGGCGGTGGCGGTCCCTATAACCAGAATAGCTGGGGTGTGCAGGATGTTTTCAGCGCCACCGCCAATTTCGACATTGGCGGGCTGCGCAACACCCTGATCGCGGGTTTTGACGGTTCGTACCAGAATGCCGACCGCTTGATCTATGCCTATCAATTGCCCACCACCGCTCAGTACACCTATCCGTTGAACGGTGGCGCGCGTAGCCGCGCCAATATCGGTCGCAATGTCTTCACGCCCGATCCCAACGTGCCGCCCGGTTATGCCGTGGTGTTGCCGACACAAGCCAATGTCGCCAACACGAATGCCACAGCCACCACGGTCTTGACCTCCACGGGCCGCGCCACCGATTTCGCGCTGTTTGCGACGGACAGGCTTTGGTTGAATGACACTTGGTCGATTATCGCCGGTGTGCGTGTTGATCGCTATGTCGCCAACTTCCAATCTGTAACCGTGGGAAGTGCGGCTGCCGGCACCACACCCGCCGTCGCACCGGTCACGACCAACGCAAAATCGCCCTCCACCCTGGTCAATCCGCGTACCAGCCTGGTGTGGGAGCCGGACAAGAACACCACCTTCTACTTCTCTTACGGCAAATCCTCGGTGCCGATTGGCACTTCGGTGGTGGGCGCACCTACGCCGATCACCACCGCCAACCAGGCGCTCGACCCGGAAGAAAGCGAGACCCTGGAACTGGGCGCGAAATACAGCCTGTTCGACGGCGCCTTGGGCCTTTCCGGTTCGTTGTTCAAGGTGCTGAAGTCCAACGCAACGCAGGTCGATCCGGCGACGGGCTTTACAATCCTGCAATCCGGCCAGAAACAGCGGGTGCAGGGTCTGGAACTGCAAGCCACCGGCAAGATCTTCGACGATCTCGCCGTCACCGCCGCCTATACCTATCTGGAGCCGGTAATCACCTTCGATCTGTCGTGCGGCACCGCCACGCCCATCGTCTGCAATCCCAATTCCTACACCATCGGCCGGCAGATATTCTTCGTGCCCAAGAATGCAGCCTCGGTCTGGCTGGATTATAGTGCCGGCGCGCTGGTGGAAGGCCTGACACTGGGCGGCGGTCTGGTCTATCGGAGCAAGCTCTATAACGCGTACGTCACCACGGGGACGGCGCCCAATCCCACGGGTTATTCGCGTATTGCCGCCATTCCCGAAACCATCGCGCTGGATGCGGTGGCCTCTTATGACTTTGGCGGCGCCTATCGCGTGCAGTTCAATGTCAACAACATCACCGACCGGCTGAATTACAGCCAATCCTTCGGCAATCGCGGCACGCCGTCGCCGGGCCGCACCGTCATCGTCTCGCTGGAGGCCGCGCTGTAGCCATGCTGGTCCATATTCCCAACCTGCTTTCCAGCGAACAGGTCGCGCATATGCGCGACGTGCTGTCCGGAACCGATTGGGTGGACGGCAAGGTGACGGCGGGATCGCAGTCGGCCGGTGCCAAGCACAATCTGCAGGTGCCGGAAAACGCGCCCGCCGCCCGCGCCCTGGGCGACGTCATCCTGACGACGCTGGGACAGAATGAGCGGTTCACGTCGTCCACCCTGGCCCTCAGGGTGTTTCCGCCCTTGTTCAACCGTTACGACCCGGGCATGAATTTCGGCGCCCATATCGACAATGCCATCCGCTTCGTGAAAGGCGCCGGCACCCCCCTCCGGGTGCGCACCGACATGTCGGCGACCCTGTTCCTCACCGATCCTGACGGTTATGACGGTGGCGAGCTGGTGATCCAGGACACATTCGGCAGCCATGCGGTCAAGCTGCCGGCCGGCGATCTGGTGGTCTATTCCGCCACCAGCCGCCACCATGTCACGCCCGTGACGCGTGGCAGCCGCTGGTCGTCCTTTTTCTGGATCCAGAGTATGGTGCGGGACGAGGCGGGGCGCACCATGCTGTTCGAGCTCGATACCGCCGTCCAGGGACTGCGCCGGCAAATTGGCGACACCGAAGAGGTTGTCAACCTGACCGGGCTCTATCACAATCTTGTCCGTCGCTGGGCAGAGGCATGAGGAAGACATGAGTTTTGCAACCCTCCGTCATACGCTTTTCACGGTGCATTTGTGGGTCGGACTGAGTTTGGGCGTGCTGTTGGCGGCGCTGGGCCTGTCGGGCAGCCTGCTGGCCTATGACCAAGCCATCTCCGATTTTCTGGCGCCGCCGCCGCGCGCGGTTACCGCCGGAACACCCTTGCCTTTGAGCATGCTGTCGGGCATCGCGCGCGATGCCGCGGCGTCCCAGGGCGTGGGAGGCGGTCCGGTGCAGCTCATCCTGCCGGAAAAAACGAGGGATGCGCTGGTGGTGCGGATCGGTGGGCTTTCGCCAATGGGCAATGTCCCGCGCGCGGGCGGCGAGCCGCCGGCCAAGCCGCGCCAATTGCAAGTCTATCTCGATCCGGTTTCGGGCGCGGTGCTGGGCACCCGCACGTCCGCGCAGCCGCCGTTTCTGACCTTCGCCCATCAGCTGCATGGCAACTTCCTGATGAGCCGCGAGACCGGCCGTCCCTTTGTCGGCTGGCTGGGCGTGGCGATGTGCCTGTTGGGACTCAGTGGCCTGGTTCTGTGGTGGCCCAAGCGGGGGCAATGGAAATACGCCTTCAAAGTCCGCCGCACCGCCACGGGTTTGCGTTTTCATCGCGAACTGCATGCCGCCACCGGCATCTGGATCTTTATTGTCTTCATGGCCGTGAGTTTTTCCGGCGTGGTGATCGCTTGGCCTCAGACCCTGGGGCTGAATGGGGCGGGCGCCGGTCAACGCGCGCCGGCGGTTGAAGCCACAGGCGGCAAGCGGCTGGGCCCGACCGAAGCGATAATCGCCGCCGCCACGGCGGTGCCGGATATCAAGCCGCGCACCGTCACTATTCCGGCGCGGCCCGATCAGCCTATCAGCGTGAATTACCGCAGCCACGATGCGATCAGTGCCGCGGTGCTGATCGACCCCTACAGCGGCAAGGTTCTGATGGTGCGCGACAATTCCCAGCGATTTTTGGCCTGGATGCGCCCCGTTCATGACGGCACTTTGGGTTCTGCCTGGCGCTTCCTGGTGTTCCTCTCCGGCCTGGTGCCGACGCTGTTCATCGTCACCGGCATCATTATGTGGCTGAAGAAGCGCAAGCGTCACATTCCCATGTCCACCATGACCGATGATGTCGCGGAGGAAGCGGCGGCATGACGGTTTCCTTTCCGCTTGACGCCTTCGAGACCGGCCAGCCGGTACGGCAGGTTCGCGCGCCCCGGTTCCATCGCGACAAGCTGACCGGCATCGGCATCACCGTCGCTGTTCATACGGTGATCCTGGCCATGGCGCTCACCGCCGTGCATGTCGCGCGGCCCCGGGCGGTGCAAGAATTGATGGTTCAAATCACCCCCGAGAAAACCAAGAAGATCGAAGACATGAAGCCGGTGCCCAAGCTGATGACGGCGCCAACCCTCATTACCGTGCCGCCGCCGGTATTTGTGGTTCGCACGATTACCCCGCCCCCGGTGGCGGCACAGCCGGCCGTGGTCGCTCCGGTGCGGGCGACCCCCGCGCCGCAAAAATCCGCCGGCGAAGCGCGCGACTCTTATCTCGGCCGCGTGCTGGCCCAGCTTAACCGCTTCAAGCAATATCCCCGCTCCGCCCGTCAGGCGCATATCGAAGGCGTGGTGATGTTGCATTTCGTGATGGACGCGGACGGCAGGGTGCAGAGTTTTGAGATCGCCAAGAGCAGCGGCCGTCCGGTGCTGGACGCCGAGGCGCTTGCCTTGATCCAGCGCGCCCAGCCGCTGCCCGCCTTGCCAGCGGACTATCCCACCCGCACCCTGGATGCGATTGTGCCGGTGGAATTTTCGCTCAATCGCTAGGGCAAGTTGCGTTCCAGCGTAATCGCTCTGCCCTCATGCTTCGACAAGCTCAGCATGAGGATGAGGGACAGGATTCCATCTGAAATTATTTTGCTCTAACGTACCAGACACGGGCATTTGGGATCGAAATTCCAGCCTGGAATCAGGAATTGCATGGCGGCGGCGTCATTGCGGGCGCCGTCACCCAGATTCTTGTAGATGGCGTTGGCTTTTTCCACTTCCGCCATATCGATCTCCACCCCCAGTCCGCTGCGCTTGGGAACCGCCACCAGGCCGCCTTTGATCTGGAACGGTTCCTTGGTCAGGCGCTGGCCGTCCTGCCAGATCCAGTGGGTGTCGATGGCGGTAATGTTTCCCGGGGCGGCGGCGGCAACATGTGTGAACATCGCCAGCGAAACGTCGAAATGGTTATTGGAATGGCTGCCCCAGCGCAAGTCGCGATCGGCGCAGAGCTGGGCGACACGCACGCTACCGCGCATGGTCCAGAAATGCGGATCGGCCAGGGGGATGTCGACCGAGCCCAGATCGATGGCATGCACCATCTGGCGCCAGTCGGTGGCGATCATATTGGTGGCGGTGGGAAGGGCGGTGGCGCGGCGGAATTCCGCCATGATCTCGCGCCCGGAATAGCCGCCTTCCGCGCCGCAAGGGTCCTCGGCATAGGCCAGGATGTCGCCGCGGCCCTTGCACAATCCGACCGCTTCCTTCAGCGACCAGGCGCCATTGGGGTCCAAGGTGATGCGCGCCTCGGGGAAACGCTTGGCCAGCGCCTCTATCGCCTTGATCTCCTGCGAACCCGCCAGCACGCCGCCCTTGAGCTTGAAATCGTTGAAGCCGTAACGTTCGTAAGCCGCTTCCGCCATGCGCAGGATGGCGTCGGGTGTAAGGGCTTCTTCGTCGCGCAGCCGGATCCAGGCATCGCCTTTTTGATCATGGCGATAGGGCAGGTTGGTCTTGTTGCGGTCGCCGATGAAAAAGAGATAGCCCAGCATTTCGACGTGATCGCGCTGCTGACCTTCGCCCAATAGGGCACAGACCGGCACGTCCAGATGCTGCCCCAACAAATCCAGCAGCGCACATTCCAGCGCCGCCTGGACATGCACGGCGGTGCGCAGGTCGAAAGTCTGCAAGCCCCGCCCGCCGGAATCGCGGTCGGCGAAATGGCGGCCGACTGCGCTCAACACATTGTTCCAGGAGCCCAGACCGGTGCCGATCACCAGGCCGCGGGCCTCTTCCAACGTTTGGCGGATTTTTTCGCCGCCCGGCACTTCGCCCACCCCGGTATGGCCGGCGCTATCGGTCAGGATCACCAGATTGCGGGTGAAATAGGGGCCATGCGCGCCCGACAGGTTCAGCAGCATGCTGTCCTGTCCGGCCACGGGAATGACTTTCATATCCGTAACGCGCGGCGCGCCGGTCACAGTCTTTGACATCCAAACCTCAGGCTGTTTTCAGTACCACGCGCTTGATCTCGCCGGCGATGAACCCATAAGCGACCATGGCGACGATGGAATGGACAAAAATGAATATTAGCGCCATGTCCCAATTGTTGTTGGTCGCGGCCAGGATATAGCCGATGCCGATAGGGGTGCAGATGCCCGCCAGATTGCCGAACAGGTTGAAGACACTGCCGGCCAGGCCGGTGGCTTCGCGCGGCGCGGCATCGCTCATCACCGCCCAGCCCAGCGCCGCCACGCCTTTGCCGAAGAAAGCGACGGAAAATAAAAACATGATCCAGGCCTGGCTGTCGGTATAGTTGCAAATCAGAATGCTGCAGGAAATCACCAGCCCCAGCAGAATGGGGATCTTGCGCGCAAGCGACAGCGGCATGCCTTTCTTCAGCAGATAGTCGGACAGCACCCCGCCCAGAATCCCGCCGACAAATCCGGCAATGGCCGGTCCCACCGAAGCCAGGCCAGCCCCAGCCAGGCTCATGCCGCGCGCCTTGATCAAATAGATGGGAAACCAGGTAGAGTAGAAATAGGTCAGCGCCGTGATGCTGTATTGGGCCAAGTAAATGCCGAACAACATGCGATTGGCCAACAGTTGCCCGGCAATGCCCCAGCGGATCGGTTGCGCGACGGCGGCTGGGCGGTCCAGATTCACCAGCGCGCCATTGGCTTCGATATAATCATATTCCCGCTTGCTGATGCGCTTGTGACGCGACGGCGACTGTACCACCGCCCAGAACAATGCTGCGCCCAGCAGACCAATGCCGCCCATGGCGAGAAAGACGCTGCGCCAGCCGTAAGTCTGTGCCAGCCACCCCATCAACGGCGCAAAGGCCACCAGCGAGAAATATTGCGCCGCGTTGAAAATGGCGCTGGCGGTGCCGCGCTCGGCATTGGGAAACCAGTTGGCCACGATGCGCGCATTGGCCGGAAAAGACGGCGCTTCGGCAAAGCCCAGCATCAGGCGCAGGACGAAAAGACTGATCAACACCGGCACAAAGGCCAGCCAGGTCACAAAGGCCTGCGCTGCCGTGAAGACGGCCCACAACGTGATGGACCAGAGATAGACGGGCCGCGAGCCATAACGGTCCAGCAACGCGCCCCCGGGAATTTGGGCAATGGCATAGGACCAGGCAAAGGCAGAAAAGATGAAGCCCAGCTCCACCGGGCTGACTACGATCTCTTTTGCCAGTGGCACCGCCGCGAAGGAGAGGGTGGCGCGGCTGGCGTAATTGATCGATGAAACGATGAACAGGACCGCGACGATCCAGAAGCGGATATGACTGTTGCGCGCTTCAGCCTGGCTTATCATCGTTTCCTGATTTCCGCCGATTTTGCGGGCATTATTGGCCAAAATAGGCGTGGGCAGCTTGGCGCGTCCAAGCCAAAGGTTCAAGCGATCCATGCGTCCTTTGCATCAATGCTGCTCTAGGCCTCGTCCAGATCCGGAGCCGACACCGGCCTGAGCAGGTCCAGAAAAGCCGCCAGCGCCGGATTGTCATTCTCGCTGCGCCAAGCCGCGAACAACTCGACCGGCGCGGTAGGTCGGGTTTGGACAGGGCGAAAATGCACATCGTCGAAATGCAGCGACATGGCGGCTTCCGGCACCAGCGCGGGGCCGATGCCGGCGCGCGCCAGCGCCAACATAGAGTGAATTTGGCTCAGCGACTGGATGGTGACGGGCACAGCCCCCTCGGCCTCAAACAGCGAGGCCAGCATGTCGTGGAAATAGCGCGCCCCTTCGGCGGCATACATGATCAGGGGCTGGTGGTCGAAATCCTTCAAACGCAGGGTGGCTTCGGCCAGGCGCGGGTCGCCGACCGGCAAGGCGGCCACCAGCCGCTCGCTTGCTACTTTGAGGGTAGAGAATTCCTTGCGGGCGATGGGGGGGCGCAGCAGGCCGACATCGATGCGGCCGGTGAGCAGGCTTTCCGCCTGTTCGGCCGAAACCATCTCCTTCAGCGCCACATCGATGTGGGGTGCGTGGGAAGCGCGTTGCAGCAACAGGCGCGGCAGGAAGCTGTAGCCGCTGGCGGCGGTGAATCCGAGCGTAATGGTGCCGGCTTCGCCGCTGGCGATGCGGCGGGTCGCCAATGCGGCGCTTTCCGTCAGGCGCAGGATGCGCCGCGCTTCCAGCAGGAACACGCGGCCCGCCGGGGTGAGCTTGACGGCGCGGCTGGTGCGGTCCAGCAGTCTGACGCCCAGCACATGTTCCAGCAGTTGAATCTGCCGCGACAGCGGCGGCTGGGTCATGTTCATGCGCGCCGCGGCGCGGCCAAAATGCAATTCCTCGGCGGCGGCGACAAAGCAGCGAAGTTGCCGAAGCTCGAATTGCGACCAGAAGGATGCGCCCGCCATGGCCGTTCTATAGCGGGAAATCAGGCCTTCTTAAACCGGCTTGGCCGTGTCGATCAGCCTTTTCAGCCGCGTGAATTGGTCCGGGTTCAATTCCGTCAGGGGCGTACGCACAGGACCGGCACTGCGGCCGATAGCGGTCATGCCCGTCTTGACGATGGAGACGGCATAACCGCGGTTTTCATTGCGGAGGGCGATATAGGGCAGCACGAATTCCTTCAGACCCTTCATCACCTTGGCATGCTCCCTGGCGCGCACCGCGTCGTAGAAGCTCAATGCCCATTCCGGCATGAAATTGCAGATGGCGGAGGAATAAGTGGCGACGCCCATCTCCAGATAGGGAAGGGCGAAGGTCTCCGCCGTCGGCAGGCCGCCGATATAAGTCAGCCGGTCGCCCATCCTGGCATAAATCCGCATCATCAGTTCGATATCGCCGACGCCGTCCTTGAAGCCCACCAGATTGGGATTGCGGTCGCACAATTTCGCCAGACTGTCTTCGTTCAAAATGGCATTGTCGCGGTTGTAGACGATCACGCCGATCGAGGTGGCTTTGCACACAGCCTCGACATGCGCCATCAACCCTTCCTGCAAGGGTACCGCCAGATAGGGCGGCAACAGCAGCAATCCATCGGCGCCAGCCTTCTCCGCCGCCTTGGCCAGTTCCACCGCGATGGCGGTGCCATAGCCGCAACCGGCGATCACCGGGGTCCGGCCATTGACCTCTGTCACCGCCGCGGTGACAACCGCCGTCACTTCGGACGGTGTCAGGGAGAAAAATTCGCCCGTGCCGCCCGCCGCAAAAAGTCCCGTCAAGCGCTTGAAGCTGAGCATCCAGGCGCAATGTTCGCGGTAGGGGCCTTCCTGGAACTGGAAATTCTTGTCGAAATGCGTGACCGGAAAGGACAACAGGCCCTTCGCCAAAGTTTTCGCCATATCCTGCGGCGACATCTTACTCATGCATCTCTCCTAAATTTTGCGCGATTTCCGGCTATGGCCGGGAACGTAGGGGCAGGCTTCTAGCGGGTCCAAGCCAAACACGCTATCGGCCGATGCGGATTTTGCATGGTCATGCCAGGAGGCGCCCGCAAAAGGGGAATCTGGATAAACCGCAGGGATATTCTCAAAATCATGGGGCCATTGTGATCGTCCGCTCTTTGCCCGCCCAGGCCGCCAAGCCGATAACGGCGGCATGCTGTGTCTGGTGAATCTTTGGACTATAAATGGTGTCCGGGATTTTTGGGAGCCTTTATGGCCACCTTCCTGCGCCTGCATCCGGCCGACAATGTCGTGGTCGCGGTGGCCGGCTTGTCGCAGCCGCGCTAGCTTGGCGGCGGGTCATGGAGCGTATTGATTGCAGCGTAAATGGCTTTTGGCGATTCCTGTCCTGCTGGCGGTGGCGCTTTTGCTGCTGTGGCTGGCGCGCGCCGCCATCGTCGCCCAGTTCGCCCAGTCCTATTTCAAAAGCCACGGCGTACCATCCTCGGTCGAAATCGGGTCACTGGGCCTGTCGGGCGCCTCAGCCCGTTTTTCACTCGGGCCGCAGGATGCGCCCGAACTTTCCGCCGAGCGGATCGAACTGCATTTCGATCCTCTGCGCTGGATGCCCTATGTTGTGGAGGTCCGGCTGGTCAATCCGGTTGTGCGGGCGGCGGTGGACGCCGATGGCAAAGTCAGTCTGGGATCGCTGCAGGCGTGGATCGACTCCCTCAGCCGCCAGCAAGGCAAGTCCCGCTTTATCAGCGACGATCTCACCGTGTCACTGACCGGCTTGCGCCTGTTGTTGGCAACACCGGGCGGCGCGCTGGAAGTTGGCGGCGATGTCCGGTTGGTTAAGAACCTGCCGGTCTTATTGGCCTTACGCGCCAAGCCCGCCCGCATCGCCTATCGCGATATGACAGTGGCGATGCGGTCGGCCAGCCTGTCTTTCGACCGGAAAGCCGCGCGTTTGGAGCTGCAATTTTCCGGCGCGGCGGCAAATCCCAGTCTTGATATTCAAGGTCTGGAGCTTGGGGTCGATGCGTCCGGCCTGACATGGCGCGCGGTGGACCGGCGTTTCTGGGTTGCCGCGCCGTCGGTTCATCTACGAGCCGCCGCGCATTCGGTTGTGGCGGGTCAGACGGTTCGGTCGCCAAAGCTCGATGCTGAAATCCGGAACTTTTCCGCCGCGTCATCAAGCAACGGGATGGACGCAAGCGCCGATATCGCCGTCACATCGCAAGCCAGCTTTGACGCGCCCGCCCTGACATCGCTGCAAGCCGCCGATCCGGTCCTGGCCCAGGCCATCCGCCAAAATCTTGGCCTGCTGAGCGCGGCTTTTGCCGGTCATGTGCAGCGGCGCGGAGACATTGTCCGTTTCGACCTGACCCGGAATTTGCAAATCAGAGGCGTGAAGGGCGCAAGTGTGGACATCCCCGCATTGTCGCTTTCGGGATCGCGGAATGGTTTGACCGCGTCGCTGGATGCAAGCCTTGCCGGTCGCGGCCTGCCCGCGGCCAAGATGACCCTGCGCAATCTGCTCTGGAGCGGTGGCGGATTTACCAGCGATGCGGCGCTTTCCGCCCGTTTCAATTTCGCCATGCTGCGCGGCACCGAGATTTTGGGGCGGGGGAAGTTCTCCTGGCAGAACGGGCAATATGCCTTCACGCCCTCGGGTTGCGTGCGCGCCACGCTGGCCGCTTTTCATCCCGGCGCCAGCGACTTGGCCAAGAATGTGCGGGGCGAGATCTGTGCGCCGCCGCAGCAACCGCTGCTGACAGGCGAGGGTATCGGATGGACCCTGACCGGCCAGGCGCGCAACGCTTCCGCCGACCTGCCGTTGGCAACGGTGCGCGCGGAAAATGTTGTCGCCGGGCTGAATTTTGACGGTGAAGGTGCGCCGCTCAAAGGAACCGCCACCGTCACCGCGGGCCGCGTCCTGGACCGCGCCGCCAGTCTGCGTTTCAAGCCGCTGTTTGCTACCGGCACCGCGTCCTTGGCGAAGGGACTATGGACCGGCCGCTTTGCCGCGACCGACTCCAAGCGCAATGCGCTGGGCGAAGCGGTTTTCACCCACGCCATGGCGACCGGTACCGGCACAGCGCATATCAATGCGCCGCATATCGCCTTTGCGCCGAACCGTCAGCAGCCCGCCGATCTGTCGCCCCTGCTGGCGGGGCTGCGAAACGCCGAAGGCAGTGCCGCCTTTGCCGGCGACATCAACTGGACGCGGGATACCATCACCAGCCAAGGCAAGCTCACCATCGCCGCGCTGGATTTCATGACGGTGCTGGGCAAGGCCCATGCGGTAAAAAGCGAGATCACTTTCACCTCCCTGCTGCCGCCCGCCACCGCGTCCGGCCAAGGCCTCACCATCTCGCGCATCGATTGGACCATCCCGTTCAGCGCCGTGGATGTGCGTTTCGCCTTCAGTCCCGCCGCCCTCCAGATCGCCAAGGCCGACACCGACATCGCCGAGGGCCATGCCAGCCTGGGCGCTATCAATATCTCCCTGGCCGATCCGGGGCATGTTGCGGGGGCGGCGCAAATCACCTCGGTTTCGCTCAATTCCCTAGTCACGGCGTCCAATCTTAGCAGCAAGGTAAAACTGGAGGGAAAAGTCTCCGGCCGTATTCCCTTTGAGATAAGTCCGGAGGGGTTTCGCATCACCAATGGCCATGTCGCGGCCGACGGACCGGGCCGGCTGTCGGTGAACAGATCGCTTTGGGCGCAAGGCGACGCGGCGATCAACAGCAATGCGGTGCAGGATTTCGCCTATCAGGCGCTGGAAAATCTTGCCTTCGACCAGATGGCGGCGGATCTCAATTCGGTCGCCAACGGCCGGCTGAATGTCGTCTTTCACATCAAGGGCAAGAGTGCGCCGCCCAAGCCCCAGGTCGCGGAAGTCGCCATTGCCGATATCGTCAACGGCACGGCGATGTACAAGCCCATTCCGCTGCCCAGCGGCACGCCGATCGATCTGACCCTGGATACCTCCCTTAATTTTGACGAACTCTTGAAGTCCTATGCCGAAGCATGGTCAAAGAGTCTCAGTCCGGAGGGGCAACCGGACAACCCGTCTGCTGGAGTTAAGCCATGAAAAATATGCTTTTCGCCGCTTGCGCGTTGCTGGCGCTGGGCGCCTGTACCCCGACCATCCGGGTCGAGGTCGCGCCGATCAATATCTACGCCAAGCTCGACGCCGATGTGCGGGTGCGGTTGGATAAGGAAGTCCAGACCGCCATTTCGCAACACCCCGATCTCTTTTAGCCTGAAGGAAGCCCGATCATGAGCAACTTCAAACAGATTTTCACCGCCGCCGCGCTGATGCTGCTGGCCACGCCCGCTTTTGCCGATCTCGCCAGCGATAAGGCGGCAGTCGATGCCGCCAAGGCCGCGGGCGTCGTGGGCGAACAAGCCGACGGTTATCTCGGCCTGGTCAGCGGCTCCGCCGATGGCGCCGTCACCGCCGCGGTGAACGAAATCAATGCCGGCCGCCGCAGCGTCTATGCCCAGACCGCGGCCAAATCCGGTGTCACGCCGGATGCGGCGGGCCAGGCGACAGGCGCGCAACTGATCGCCAAGGTACCGGGCGGCCAGTTTTTCAAGCCTCTGGGCGGAGCCTGGACGAAGAAGTGACCTGCAGGGCGGATTCTACAGGGAGGTTCAGATGACAAGCCGTCGTGATTTTCTTACGGGTGCCGCCGCCGCTTTTGCCGCGGCGCCTTTTGCCTCCATGCCGGCCATGGCCAAGGCTCATCTTCCGTTGGGCCTGCAGCTCTATACCGTGCGCGCCGACCTGGCCAAGGATTACGAAGGCACCATGAAACTGGTCAAGGCCGCCGGCGTCCGCAAGGTGCAGGCCAACCTGACCATGAGCGGGCGCCCCTCCCAGGAGCAGCGCAAACTCTACGACGAGATGGGTTTGATCTGGGACAGCATCCATGCCGGCGGCGATGCGCTGCGCGCCACCCCGCAAGCCACCATCGACGAGGCCAAGGCGGCCGGGATTAAGAACATCACATGCTCCTCCCCGCTTTATCCCGTCGATCGCGCCGCCGTCATGGCTGGGCCGACGGTGGACGACTGGAAGCGCAATATCGACGCCTTCAACAAGATCGGCGAGCTTTGCAAAAAGTCCGGCCTCAGCTTTGCCTATCACAACCACAATCTCGAATTCCGCAAGATCGGCGAGGTGGTGCCTTACGACTTGCTCCTCGCGGAAAGCGATCCGGCGCTGGTCGGCATGGAGATGGATATCGGCTGGGTGATCTATAGCGGCGCCGATCCCGTCGCCTATCTGACCAAATATCCCACGCGGTTCGTTTCGGTCCATATCAAGGATAGCAAGAACCAGGGCAACGCCAGCACGAAAATGGTCAGCGCCATCATCGGCCAAGGCATTGTCGACTGGGGCAAGGTGCTGCCCGCGATCAAGAAAAGCAGTGTTGCCAGCGCCTATATGGAGATCGAAGAGCCATACGATCCTTCGCCCATCGCCATGGTCCAGGCCAGCGCGGCTTATCTTAAAGGCAAGCTTTAATTTCCGATCGGCCTTGCGGCGCGTGGCGTTCGGTTGGTCTTGCTGAACGGGGATCGTCGAGCCGGGTTGCGAAGTGCATTTCCCGGCAGAGAGGGAACTTTCCGTTCCCCGCGCGTTTTTCGATTCCATGTGCAGTTTTGACGCCGCCGTTAAGCGAAAAAAAGTATGTTGCGGCGCAAAATATCTGCCATAGTTTAGGTCTACAGGTCTTTCGGCATGCGTCCGGGGGCGGACGCGGAAGGCCTATGCGAAAGGCGGGCCGTCGCGATGAAAAAGATCATATCCCCATTGCTGTTCTGCGCGGTGATGGTTTTGTCCGCCGCCGCCGCCGAAGGTACCCCATCGCGTTTGTTGCGTGTTTCCAATCCGAACCCTGGCGCGGTCTGTCAGGACAGTATGGAAACAATCCCCGCCACCGATGACCTCGAGCCGGTTTTGATCGAAGCCGCCGATGTCAGCTGTAAGGTGCCGCAAGCACCCATCTCCGCCTGAGCCAGTGCGGGCTGGAAGCTTCTGCGTGGCGCAACCCTTCTCGGGCGATCAGGGTGAATTTCATCACGGCCTTCGCCGCCACTGCCGATGCGCGATCTCAGATGGTGCTGCAGCGCAGCGTAAGCCGCAAGGGCGCTGGTGAAAGCGCCATAAAAAAGCGCCATAAAAGCGCCCGCCCGCATATTGCCCTTGCCGCATTGGCGTATACACTCCCCGCCGCTATCCAGGGCGCCATCAGAGCGCGGGTTTATCGGGAGGTCTCACGTGAAGTCATATCTGGCGGCAACGGCCGCCGTTTTTTTGCTGCTCGGCACGGTTTCAGCCTTCCCCCAGTCCAAAGCCGCGGCCGCCGACACGGCGCCCGACCTTGCCTATGAGGCGGTCCCCAACTTCTTCAAGGCGCCCGCCGGCGACTATATGGGCGAATTGCAGGGCGTGGCGACCAACTCCAAGGGCCATGCCTTCGCCTATTTCCGCGGGCCCCGGACCCGGCTGTGGGAATTCGACCAGACCGGAAAATTCGTCAAGGAAATCGGCAAGAGCTATTACGGCTTCCAATTCGCCCATTCGGTGCGGGTGGACCGCCACGACAATATTTGGACGGTGGATGAGGGCACCAACGTCATCACCAAATTCGATCCCACCGGCTCCAAGGTGCTGATGATCCTGGGCCATCGTCCGTCACAGACGATGGGACCCTTTGCCACCCCCAAGGGCCCCAATCCGCCCGACGAGAAATACACGTTTTGCCGTCCCTCCGACGTGGCTTGGGACAGCCAAGACAATATTTTCGTCGCCGACGGCTACTGCAACAACCGCGTGATCAAATATGACAAGGAAGGCCGCTTCCTGGCGCAATCCGGCAGCGCCGCGGTGGGCAAGGGCGAAAATGAATACAATCTGCCGCACGGATTGCAGGTGGACCATCAGGGCAATGTCTATGTCGCCGACCGCGGCAATAACCGCCATGTGGTGCTGGACAACAATCTGAAATGGAAGACGGCCTATACCCAGTTCGGCACCGCCTGGTCCAACTGCATCTCGGAAGGCCCGCATCAGTATCTTTTCCTCACCAACTCCAATCCCAACGGCAATCCGCCGGGCAGTTGGACGCGCACGGGGCAGATCTACAAGGCGGAACTGGATGGCACCGTGATCGGCAAGTTCGGCCATGCCGGCAAGCTGGCGCCCGGTTTTCAGGTGGTTCACATGATGGATTGCCGCAATCCCAATGAACTGATCGTTGGGGAAATCGAATCCTGGCGCATGCAGAAATTCGTCCTGCGCGGCACGGGCGCCGCCCATGCGAAAGGGAGCAAGTAACATGAAGCGTTTCGCAACTTTTGCCGCCGTCTGCGTCCTGGCGGTTCCTGCCCTGGCTCAGGATATCGGCTACTCCACCTCAGAGCCGCTGCAGCTGCCGCGTGACACATTCCTCGGTCAGGCGATGGGCGTGGCCACCAATTCCAAGGGGAATGTCTTCGTCTATACCCGCGACGGCGAACCCATCATCACCTTGGGTGGCGCCCGCGCCTTCGCCCATGGCGGCTCCAGCCTGTATGAGTTCGCGCCGGACGGAAAGTTCATCCGCCGGATCGGCAGCCAGCAGGTTTACGGCTTCCTCGCCGCCCAACAAGTGCGCGTGGACAGGCAAGACAATGTCTGGGTGGTGGACCGCTACAGCAACATGGTGATCAAGTTTGCGCCCAACGGGCGCATCGCCCTATTGCTGGGACGCAAACCGGAAGCGGTGGAAGTGCCCTCCGTGCCCGATGCCGGGCAAGGCACGCCGCCGGGTTCCGGTGCGCAGAGCGATCTGTTCCGTTCGCCCACGGACGTGGCCTGGGATGCTCAGGGCAATATCTTTGTCGCGGACGGCGTCGGCAATGCCCGGGTCGCGAAATTCACCAGCGAGGGCGTGTTCGTGAAAAGCTGGGGTTCGCGCGGCAATGCCGACGGCCAGTTCAAGACCGCGCACGCCATCGCGGTGGATGCCAGCGGCAATGTCTATGTCGGCGACCATGGCAACGGCCGCATTCAGGTGTTCGACAATAACGGCAACTTCAAGAGCAGCATCACCACCGGCGGCGATCCCGAAGCGATCTGCATTTCGCCGGGCGCGCATCAATATCTCTACAGTTCCAACTCCAATCCCCAGAACGATCTGGATCGCGGCGGGGAAATCTACAAGCTGGAGCTGAACGGCACGGTGGTGGGCAAGTTCGGCCGCGCCGGCAAGGGCCCGCGCGATTTCGGCAGCGTCAATGCCATTGATTGCCGCAACGCCAATGCGCTCTATGTCGCCGAAGCGGGCAACTGGCGGGTCACCAAGGTGACCCTGCGCTAACAGTCCGTAATCGGTTTTTCCCGCAAGGCATTTTTGCTGCCGGGAGGAACGGTCCGCCTATGGCGGGCCGTTCCTCCCCCTTGCCAACCGGCTCCGCCCTACCCATTGTCCCACCTGGAAAGGTGGGCCATGCCCCGCGACAAAGACACCGGTTCCAGGCTGGATGAGTGGTCGCCGCGGCTTTTGAAGTCGCGGTTGTATCAGCGCATTCTGGTGGACATTATTATCGGCGCTCTGGCCCCCGGCGAGCAGCTGGATGAGGGCGCCTTGTCCAAGCGATATGGCGGCGGACTGGCCGGCATTCGCGAAGCCCTGGCCCGCCTGGCGCTGGAAGGCTTGGTGGTTCGCCGCGCCCGGGTTGGCACCTCGGTGGCGCCGCTGGATTTGATGGGCGCCCGCGAAGCCTTCGAAGCGCGCCGCCTGATCGAGGTTCATTGCGCGGGCTTGGCGGCCGAGCATGCCAGCGATGAAGAGATCGCCGCGATCCGCGCCACTTTGGATGATGGCGAAGCCGCCATTCGCGACAATGACCAGGCCGGGCTGGCGGCAATGGATGAAGCCTTTCATGTCTCGGTGGCGGCGGCCAGCGGCAATCGCACCCTGGCCAAGATGGTTGTGACCTTGCATCACCAGACCGCGCGCTACTGGCTCTATGCCATGCGCGGCCCCTCCAGCGATGACGGCATGGCGGCGCTGAGTGAGCATCGCGGCCTGGCGGGCACTATCGCCAGCCGGAACGCCGAACGTGCCAGGGCGGAAATGCTGAAGGTGCTGGGCGATTTCCCGGCCGAAATGAAGCGCACGCTGGAAAGCCGATAAAACGCGATGATCAAGGTCGGGACAGAGCGTGGCGGTCGCGCCTGGCTAACCTTGAGTCTGATGAGCACGCTGTATTTCATCATCACGGCGGCGACTTTCGGCAGCTTGGGGCTGGCGCTGCCCGCCATGGTCACAGAGCTGCACTGGAGCTGGACGGCCGCGGGCTTCGGCTTCACCTTGCTGGGCTTTTTGTGCGGTATCTCCAGCGCCGTGCCTGCCGGACTGGTCCGCCGGTTCGGTGTGCGCGCTTGCCTTTTGGCGGGATGTGCGGCGATGGGGCTGGCCTTTCTCTGTCTGGCGCGCACCGATGGATTGCTGCTCTACTTTGTGGGCGCATCGCTGGCGGGCCTGGGCTTCACCCTGCTGGATTCGGTGCCCGGTACGTATCTGTTGTCGCGCCTGTTTTCGCGGCCGTCATTTGCCATTGGCCTATTCTTCACCATCGGCGGACTGGGAGGCGTGGCGGGGCCGCTGCTTTATACCCATGTGATGGAGGTCACCGGCAACTGGCGCAGCTATTGGCTGGTGGCGGGGGGGCTGATCGCGCTGAGCGCGATCGTCGCGGCCTTGTGCGTGGATGTCAAAACCGATGTCGCCGCCGCCGCCGATGGCGATCCGGATATTTCCACCGAATGTTGGACCATGCGCGATGCGCTGCAGACACGGCAATTCTGGATTATCGCCGCGGCCTATGCCGCCTTCCAATTCTGCGGCATCACGGCCAGTTCGGTGTCTGTGGCGCACCTCACCCAGCATGGCGTGGCGGCGGCGGTCGCCGCCGGCATTATGAGTATCGAGGCTTTGCTCAATTCCGGCGCCCGTCTGGCGGGCGGCATTCTCACCCGCTTTGTCGGTGCCAAGAGCTTGCTGATCGTGTCGCTGGCAAGTCTGATTGCCGGCTTGCTGGCGCTGAGCGTGGCGCGCGACTTGCCCATGATGCTGATCTATGCCGCCGGCATCGGCATCGGTTATGGCCTGACGCTGTTTGCCGCCACCATCCTGCTGCTGGATTATTTCGGGCGCGGACCCTATTTGGAACTATTTTCCACGGTCAATCTGATCTCCACCATCGGCGCGGTGGCGCCGACCCTGGCGGGCTTGACCCGCGACCATACCGGCGGATTCACGCCCTTCTTTATCGGACTTTCGCTGCTGGTGGCGCTGGTCCTTGTTGCCGTGGTGATGATGCGGGCGCCGCATAAGAGGCCGGCATGAAGGAATTTGGTGTCTTCTTGCCGGTCGCCAATGGCGGCTGGATCGTCAGCCGCAACACCCCGGTGCTGGATGGCGGCTGGGCGCAGAACCGCGATGCCGCCTTGATCGCCGAGGAAGAAGGCTTCGATTTCGTCATGGCGATGGGCAAATGGCGCGGCTTTGGCGGCTTGACCGACCATTGGGGCCACAGTCTGGAAGCGGTGACCATGATGGCGGGAATTGCCGCGATCACCAAGAGAATTAAGGTCTGGGCGACCTTGCACGCCATCCTGCACAATCCGGCGGTGGCGGCGAAGATGATCGCCACTTTGGATCACATGAGCGGCGGGCGGTCTGGACTGAATATCGTGGCAGGCGCCTATCGCGGCGAATTCGAGCAGATGGGCGCCTGGGATGCGGGCCTGGACCATGACGCGCGCTATGACCTGACCGAGGAATGGACCCGGATCGTCAAGCGGCTCTGGACGGAGCCCAAGGTCAGCGTCAAAGGCAAACACTTTGATTTTCGCGACTGTGCCAGCGAGCCCAAACCGCT
>DATEMS010000033.1:0-7179 GCA_035275465.1 Rhizomicrobium sp.
ATGGCCGGGCCGCAATTTGTTT
The DNA here is from genome assembly GCA_035275465.1 of Rhizomicrobium sp. Taxonomy (GTDB): domain Bacteria; phylum Pseudomonadota; class Alphaproteobacteria; order Micropepsales; family Micropepsaceae; genus Rhizomicrobium. The sequence continues at coordinate 23 of DATEMS010000033.1, forward strand.
ATGTGATGAAGGGTCTGTCCAAGACCTATCCCGGCGGCAAGCAGGTGCTGAAAGACATCTGGCTGAGCTTCTATCCCGGCGCCAAGATCGGCATCGTCGGCGTCAATGGCGCGGGCAAATCCACCCTGATGAAAATCATGGCGGGGATGGACAAGGAGTTCACCGGCGAGGCCTGGGCCGCCAACGGGGTGCGCATGGGCTATCTCTCCCAGGAACCGCAACTCGATGCCGATAAGACTGTCAGAGAAAACGTCATGGAAGGCGTCGCCAAGAAACAGGCGCTGATCGACCGTTACAACGAGATCGCCGCCAACTATTCCGACGAAACCGCCGATGAGATGGCCAAGCTCCAGGATGAAATCGAGGCACAAGGCCTGTGGGAACTGGATTCCAAGGTCGACCAGGCGATGGATGCGCTGCGCTGCCCCGATGGCGATGCCAAGGTCGAGACCCTGTCGGGCGGCGAGCGCCGCCGCGTCGCGCTTTGCAAGCTGTTGCTGGATGCGCCCGATATTCTGCTGCTCGATGAACCCACCAACCATCTGGACGCGGAGTCGGTGGAATGGCTGGAACACACGCTGCGCGAATACAAAGGCTGCGTGATCCTGGTCACCCATGACCGCTACTTCCTGGACAATGTCACCAGCTGGATTCTGGAACTGGATCGCGGCAAGGGCATTCCGCACGAAGGCAATTACTCCTCGTTCCTTGAGATTCAGGAAAAGCGCCTCAAGCAGGAAAGCAACGAGGAAGCCGCCCAGCAGCGCACCATCGCGCGCGAACGCGAATGGATCAAGCAATCGCCCAAGGCGCGCCAGGCCAAATCCAAGGCGCGCATCAATTCCTATGAAGAGCTGGTGAAGAAATCGCAGGAGCAGCGCCAGGCCACCGCCACCATCATGATTCCGGTCGCCGAACGGTTGGGCGATCTGGTGATCGAGGCGGAAAATCTTACCAAGGGCTATGGCGACCGGCTGCTCTATGAAGGCGTGAACTTCAAGCTGCCGGCCGGCGGCATTGTCGGCGTCATCGGTCCCAACGGCGCGGGCAAGACAACCTTGTTCCGCATGCTGACGGGCCAGGAAAAGCCCGATGGCGGGACGCTGAAGATCGGCACGACCGTGCAGCTGGGCTATGTCGACCAGTCGCGCGATGCGCTGGATCCCAACAAGACCGTGTGGCAGGAAATTTCCGGCGGTACCGACATTATCGAATTCGGCAAGACCAAGATCAACAGCCGCGCCTATACCGGCGCCTTCGCCTTCAAGGGCGGCGATCAGCAAAAAAAGGTCGGCCAGCTGTCGGGCGGCGAGCGCAATCGCGTCCATCTGGCCAAGATGCTCAAATCCGGCGCCAATCTGTTGTTGCTGGACGAACCCACCAACGATCTGGACGTGGACACCTTGCGCGCCCTGGAAAGTGCGCTGGAAGATTTCGCCGGCTGCGCCATGATCATCAGCCATGACCGCTGGTTCCTGGACCGCATCGCCACCCACATGCTGGCCTTTGAAGGCGACAGTCATGTCGAATGGTTCGAGGGCAACTATCAGGATTACGAGGCCGACAAGAAACGGCGCCTGGGCATCGACGCCGACACGCCGCATCGGATCAAATATAAGAGATTTGCGAGAGCGTAAGCATCGTATTGGACAGGCTCATCGATTTCAAAGATCGATAAAGCAGGTCGCGCTGCAATAAGCGCGAGGGATTTTGGCCGATGAGCAGGAGCGCGCGCGCGGAGCGTGCTTGACGCACGCGAGCACGCGCGACGGTCGCTAGCGACAGCGTAGTGCGACGCGGTCAAAAGACCCGCGCGTCTATTGAGTTGGCTTGCCCAGATTGACCGCCAACTCACTGAGATGCGCGATCAGGGTGCGGATATTGCCGTTGTTCTGGCCCAGGAAGGCGACGAACTGGTCGCGTTCTTCCAGCGACAGCCAGATGCCCTGATAGGCCACATCCACCAGCACCGGTTTGCCGGTATCGGTGCGCACCCGGAAGTCCACTTCCGCCGGCTGCTGGCTGGAATTGGGATCGATCAGCAAGGTCTGGACAATGTAATCGGTGTCGCTGCGCTTGGTTGAGCCCGTCACCTTCAGGGTCTGGTTGGTGTATTTGGCGAAATAAGATTGATAGGCGGCGGTCGCGTAATTCTTGAAGGCATTGAGAAAGGCCTCGACATCGTCCGGCGGCGCGGTGCGGCGGTATTGGCCCAGGGTGAACAGGCCGATCCGGCGCACATCCACCAGGCCCAGCAAAAGGGTCTCAAACTGGTCGCGGCGCTGAACCGTGGTGAGTTTCTTGTCCCGCAGGATATCCAGCCCCTTGCGGATATTCTCGTCGACGAAATTTTCCGCCACATTGGCCGCTGCCGCCGCCGGCCCGGCCGCCATCATGGCGCAGGTGGACAGCAATGCCGCCAGCAGCATGGCACGGCGCGTCGGAGAGGTGGGCAAGCGCATCGGATGGTTCCTGTTTGGGCGATGTTCGCGGTTTGCTATGGCAAGTTCAAGGCGGGAAAAATGCTTAAATATCAAAAATCTGGAAGGTCCAGAGCCTGTTTGCGGCCATTGCGGATCTGCTCATTGCGCAATTGTCGATATAGGCTGCGGAGCGAGGAATAATAGTCCACCGAGCTGCGTTGGATACCTTGGATGGTCTGATACGTCTGGGCCCTTAAATCCAGCAGGGTGAAATATTCGCGGCCCGCCGCCCACCAAATATGCTGCTTGAACGGGATCTGATTGGTGGGATCCATGGCCGCATCGACCGCCAAGCCGGTGGCGTCGCGCGGATTGCTGGGGCCGAAAAAGGGCAGCACCAGATAGGGGCCTTCCTCCACGCCCCATACCGCCAGGGTCTGGCCAAAATCTTCTCCATGTCCGGAAACCCCGATTTTGCTGGCCGGATCGAAGAAGCCGCCCAGCCCAATGGTGGAATTGACCACCAGCCGCCACATGGATTTGCCCGCCCGGCTGAGTTCGCCTTGCAGCATGTCGTTCACGAAAATGGTGGGCAGGGACAGGTTGCCCAGGAAATTGTGGACGCTGCGGCGGCCGCCCTCGGGCACCAGGATGAAGTAGGCCCCCACGGTGGGAATGACGAAATATTTGTCGATCTTGCCGTTGAATTTGAGCAGCTCGCGGTTGGTCTGCTCATAGGGGTCGTTGGCGGCCAGGGCTTCGGGCGAGGGTGGGGTAGTGGCGCAGCCGGCCAAGGCCAATGCGCATAGTCCAAGCCACAATCCGCGAGCCCCTCGCATATTCGAACCAAAACCCAAGATTTTCCCGGGTTTTGCCGGTTTTACGGCCAGGAATCCAGCCCCCTTGCAGCCACAGCGTTCCTAATCATATAAAGATATGTTTATATGTTGGAAAGCGATGGACAGGCTGGTTTCCATGCTGCGTGCCGCGGGCGATCCCACCCGCCTGCGCCTGCTATTGCTGCTGCGCCAGGCCGAACTGACCGTCAGCGAATTGATCGAGATCGTGGGCCAGTCCCAGCCGCGTGTCTCCCGGCATCTCAAATTGTTGGGCGAGGCAGGGCTGGTTGAGCGTTTCAAGGAAGGCAGCTGGGTATTTTGCCGCGCCGCCGACCGGGGCACCGGCGCCGAACTGGGAGCTGCGATCGCTACCCTGGCTGATCCGGCGCTGCAGGAAGCCGACAAGGCGCGGCTGGCCCATGTGCGCCAAACCCGCGCCAATGCTGCCGCCGCCTATTTCAAATCCAATGCGGCGGAATGGGAGCGCATCCGCAGCTTGCATGCGCCCGAAGCTGCTGTTGAAGACGCCATCGCGCGCCAGCTGACCGCTGCGGCAATCGAAAATTTCCTGGATGCCGGTACCGGTACGGGCCGGATGCTGGAATTGATCGCGCCGCACGCCAGGCGGGCCGTCGGCATCGATGTCAGTCCCGACATGCTGGCTATCGCCCGGGACCGGCTGCTGCGGGAAGGTATCCAGAATGCACAGGTCCGGCTGGGCGACATTTTCCGTCTGCCTTTCCCCAATGGCTCGCCCGCTTCGAGTGGAAGTGCGTCGGGGTTCGATGTGGTGCTTATCCATCAGGTGCTGCATTACCTGGACGATCCGGGGGCGGCGGTGGCGGAGGCTGCTCGTGTGATGGCGCCGGGCGCGCGGCTGTTGATCGCCGATTTTGCGCCTCACAAGGAAGAATTCCTGCGCGAGGAATTTGCCCACCGCCGTTTGGGTTTCTCGGACCGGGAAGTGGAAGGCTGGTTCGCCGCCGCCGGCCTGGCGCATGCCGGCAGCGAAACCATCGCCCCGCAGGGCGCCGGCGAAAAACTCACCGTCAAACTTTGGCTGGCGACCGCCAAGCCCAAAATGAAAAAAGAAGCCGCATGAGTCTGGAAAATCTCATCACCGACCAAATCCGTGGAATCAACGGGCCTATCCAGGTCTCGTTCGAATTCTCGCCGCCCAAGACGGATGAGGCGGAAGCCAATTTGTGGACCGCGATCCGGCGGCTGGAGCCTTTGGCGCCCGCCTTTGTCTCGGTGACCTATGGCGCGGGCGGCTCAACGCGCGAACGTACCCACGCCACCGTCAAGCGGATTGTCGAAGAGACCAGCCTGAAACCGGCGGCGCATTTGACCTGCGTGGCGGCACCGCGTGGCGAGATCGACGAGATCGTGCGCGCTTATTGGGACGCCGGCATCCGCCATATCGTCGCCCTGCGCGGCGACATGCCGGGCATGAGCGGGCCTTATTGTCCGCATCCCGACGGTTATCGTTCGACCCCCGAACTGATCGCCGGGATCCAGAAAATCGCGCCTTTCGAGGTGAGTGTTTCCTTCTATCCCGAGCGGCATCCGGATTCGCCCAGCCATGGCCATGACATCGAACTGCTGAAGGCCAAGATGGACGCCGGCGCCAGCCGGGCCCTGGGCCAGTTCTGTTTCGACAACGACTTGACCGCGCGCTTCCGCGACGATGCGGTCCGCGCCGGCATCACCATTCCCATCGTGCCCGGGGTTATGCCCACCACCAATTTCAACGGCGTGGCGCGCATGGCAGCCAAGGCCGGCGCGTCCATTCCGGCCTGGCTGGCCAAGGCCTATGAAGGGCTGGATACGGATGTGGAGACCCGCCGCATTGTCGCCGCCGCGGTGCTGTCCGATCAGGTGGAACAGCTTCGCCGCCGCGGCTTCGGACAGTTCCATTTCTATACCCTCAATCAGGCCAATCTGACCTACGCGGCCTGCCGCATTCTCGGAATAGTGCCCAAGGATTTGTCATGACGGTTGCCCGCAATGCCCGCATCGCCTGGATGAAGCAGGAGGCGAAGAAGCGCCTTTTGCTGCTGGATGGTTCTTGGGGCGTGATGATCCAGGGCTTCAAGCTGGGCGAGGAGGATTTTCGCGGCAGCCGATTCGGCAATCATCCGTCCGAACTGAAGGGCAACAATGATCTGCTGACCCTGACCAAGCCCGAGATCATCCGCAATATCGGCCGCCAGTATCTGCAGGCCGGGGTGGATTTCATCGAGACCAACACCTTCAATTCCAACTTCACCAGCCAGGAGGATTACGGCCTGGGCCATCTGGTCGGCGAGTTGAACGAAGCCGGGGCGAGGCTGGCGCGCGAATTGTGCGATGAATTTTCGCTCCCCGAGCGCCCGCGCCTGGTCGCGGGCGTGCTGGGCCCGGCCAACCGCACCGCCAGTATTTCGCCGGACGTCAATGATCCCGCCTTCCGCAATATCACCTTTGACCAGTTGCGCGAGACTTACCGCGAAGCCACGCGCGGCTTGATCCGGGGCGGCTGCGATGTGCTGATGATCGAGACGGTGTTCGATACCCTCAATTGCAAGGCCGCGATCTTCGCCATCGAGGAAGTGTTTGTGGAATTGGGCGTGCGGCTGCCGGTGTGGATCTCCGGCACTATCACCGATCTGTCGGGCCGCACTTTGACGGGCCAAACGCCCACCGCTTTCTGGCATTCGGTGCGTCATGCCGATCCCTTCGCCATCGGGCTGAATTGCGCGTTGGGTGCCAAGGAACTGCGGCCCTATATCGCCGAGCTGGCGGGTGCCTGCGATACGCTGGTGTCGGCGCATCCCAATGCCGGACTGCCCAACGAGTTCGGCGGCTATGACGAGACGCCGGAAACCATGGCCGAGATGATCGGCGAATTCGCCCGCTCCGGCCTGGTGAATATTGTCGGCGGCTGCTGCGGCACCAAGCCCGAGCATATCGCCGCTTTCGGCAAGGCGATCGGCGATGTGCCGCCGCGCGCCATCCCGCAAAAGCCCAAATATATGCGCCTGTCGGGGCTGGAGCCCTTCACCCTGACGCCGGATTTGAACTTCATCAATGTCGGCGAGCGCACCAACATCACCGGCTCGGCCAAGTTCCGCAAACTGATCGCCGCCAATGATTATGAGACGGCGCTGGATATCGCGCGCAACCAGGTCGAGAACGGCGCCCAGATCATCGACATCAATATGGACGAGGGGTTGATCGATTCGGAAGCCGCCATGACGCGCTTCGTCAACCTGATCGCCGGCGAGCCCGATATTTCCAAAGTGCCGCTGATGATCGACAGTTCCAAATGGAGCGTGATCCAGGCCGGCCTGAAATGCTGCCAGGGCAAGGCGGTGGTCAACTCCATCTCCTTGAAGGAAGGCGAAGAGGCTTTCATCGAACATGCCCGCGAAGTGCGCCGCTTCGGCGCGGCCGTGGTGGTGATGGCGTTCGACGAGGTGGGTCAGGCCGACACCCGCCAGCGCAAGACCGAGATTTGCAAGCGCGCCTACGATATCCTGGTCAACAAGGTCGGCTTCCCGCCGGAAGACATTATCTTCGATCCCAACATCTTCGCGGTCGCCACCGGGTTGGAAGAGCATAACGAATATGGCAAGGCCTTCATCGAGGCGGCCGCGATCATCCGCGAGGAAAATCCCCATGCCCATATTTCGGGCGGGGTTTCCAACTTCTCCTTCTCTTTCCGGGGCAATGAGAAAGTGCGCGAGGCGATGCATTCGGTGTTCCTGTTCCATGCCATCAAGGCGGGCATGGATATGGGCATCGTCAATGCCGGCCAGCTCACGCTGTATCAGGACATTCCCACGCCGCTGCGCGAAGGCATCGAGGATGTGCTGTTCAACCGCCGCGCCGACGCCACCGAGCGCCTGCT
>DATEMS010000034.1:0-182234 GCA_035275465.1 Rhizomicrobium sp.
GTCTTGCGACGCGGGCTTCACTTGACGCTTGGGGCCCTACGGGGAGGGGCATACCGCGGGCCTTACGCCCCAAGATTTAGGTTACAGGACGCGGATGAAGGCGCCGCTGTAAGGGTCGATCTGAATCAACATGCGGCGGCCAAAGCGGTCATAGGTCCGCACGACATAGCGGCCATGGACGAAATAGGGCTCGCCGATCATCCGATAGCGGTGGAAGCGCAACATGTGGGCAGCGCGCGCATGGTTCACGAAGGCGCGATGCTCGATGCGCTCATGGCGCATCCAGGCGCGGTCGCGCCAGCCGTGATGGTCGCGGTCCCAGTGCGCCGCGGTGGCGCTGCCGGCGCCGGCGGCCGTAAGGGCTGCCAAAGACGCTGCCGCGAGGATGGTTTTCATGTTAAACATGGTCATCTCCTTCATGCGCTGGGGCGGATCGATTACCGTCCATGGGGCGTACCTTACGGATGCCAAACTGAACCTTGTCTGGATGCGATGTTCATTCGGGGTTCATGTGTCAGGACCTACAAAAGCCCATGCGCGCCCGCATTTTGTCTGTGATTTTCCTGGGCTTTTTTGCCCTGTTGACCGCGATGCCCTCCGGGCCCGCCGCGGCGCAGCCTTATGGGCGCGGGCCCGATCACGAGCGGGATGGCGTGCAACCGCTGGACCGGCTTTTGCCCGGTATCCGCCGCCGGCATCCCGGCGAATTCTATGACGCGGAGGGTCCCACCTATGGGCCTTCCGGCGACGCGCGTTATCATTTGAAATGGATGACGCCGGATGGCCGTATCATCTGGTTCGACACCGACGCGCGCAGCGGCCGGGTTCTGCGCTCTTCGCCGGGGCGTGATGCGTTTGACGGTCATCGCTATGAGGGCCCGCCGCCGCCCGGCGACTATGGCCGGCCCTATGTTGACCGGTATCCGCCTTATACCGCCGATCCTTACGACCGTGGCTATGGCCGGGAGCGCGATTACCGGCGCGGTCCGGACAATGGGCGTCCCTTTAGGGAATGGGATGGACGCGGCCGCTGGCGGCCCCGATGAGTGAAGGCCGCGCATGAAAGCCCAGAGCGAAGGATAAGAGAGAAGGATAGACGAGATGCGTATTCTTCTGGTGGAAGATGATAAGGATTTGCAGCGGCTTTTGAAGAAAGCACTGGGGGATGCCGGCTATGTGGTGGACCAGGCCTTCGATGGCGAGGAAGGCCATTTCCTGGGCGACACCGAGCCCTATGACGCGGTGATTCTGGATCTGGGCTTGCCCAAGCTGGACGGGGTGGCGGTGCTGGAGAAATGGCGGCGCAGCGGCAAGACGGTGCCGGTTTTGATCCTGACCGCCCGCGACCGCTGGAGCGACAAGGTGGCCGGGTTCGACGCCGGCGCCGACGATTATCTCGCCAAGCCTTTCTATACCGAAGAATTGCTGGCGCGGCTGCGCGCTCTGCTGCGGCGCGCCGCCGGTATCGCCACCGCCGACATCGAGATCGGCAAGCTGCGCATCGATCCCCGCGCCAGCCGGGTCACCTATGACGGCAGCCCCGTCAAGCTCACCAGCCAGGAATACCGGCTCTTGGCCTATCTGGCGCATCACCGCGGCAAGGTGGTGTCGCGGACCGAACTGGTGGAGCATCTTTACGATCAGGATTTCGACCGTGACTCCAACACGATCGAAGTCTTTATTGGCCGCCTGCGCAAGAAATTGGACGCAGGCCTCATTCAAACGGTGCGCGGGCTTGGTTATTCGCTGGAAGATCCCAAACTGGGTGGTACGACGGCTCAGGCTTGAGTCGCTATCGTCCCGCCTGATCGCGGCGGCGGCGATATGGACCTTGCTGGGCTTGGTGGTGGGCGGAGCGGTCCTGTCCAATGCCTTCCGCTTGGCGGCGCAGAACAGCTTCGACGCCGCGCTTCAAACCGACATGGACGGGTTGATCGCCGCCGCCGAACCAGATCCCAATGGCGGGGTGATCCTGGCCGGGCGGTTTCTCAATCACAATTTCGACCGGGTTTATTCCGGCCTCTATTATCAAATCCGCGCCGGACAAAGCGGCGGACAGATTTCGCGCTCGCTGTTCGACAAGGAGATTCAGCCCTTCAACCAGACCCGCAAGGGCATGCTGACCTGGGGCAGCGCGGCCGGACCGGAAAATCAGCAGTTGCGGGTGGTGTCGCGGCGGGTGGATTTGACGCCGGACGACAGCGGCGATGCCATCTATACCTTTATGGTGGCGGGCGATCTGGCGGAGGTGGAGCGTCAGACGCGAGAGTTCAACAACACCTTGTTTTGGTCGTTCCTTCTGCTGGGCGCGGGCTTGATCGCCGCCATGCTGGTGCAGGTCAAGGTCGGCCTATTGCCCTTGCGGCAAGTCAGCAAGGGGTTGGCGAAAATCCGCGACGGCGAGGCGCGGCGCCTGGACGGAAAATTCCCTACCGAGATCGAGCCTTTGGTTTTGGAGCTCAACTCCCTGATTCAGCATAGCGAGGAAGTGGTGGGCCGTGCCCGCACCCATGTTTCCAACCTGGCGCATTTCCTCAAAACGCCTTTGTCGGTTCTGGCCGCCGAAGCCGAGGCGCATGAAAAGGATGCCGCCGCCGGTCCCTTGGCGGACATGGTCAAGCGCCAGGTCTTTTCCATGCGCCGCCAAGTGGATCATTATCTTGCCAGAGCCCGTGCCGCGGGCTCTTTGGATGTGCTGGGCAATCGTACCCAAGTGCGCGCCGTGATGGACGATCTGTCCCGGGTCATTGCCCGCATTCATGCGCCGCGCGGCATCGCCATCGATGTGCAATGCGATGACGGCTTCTACTTCCGGGGTGAGCGTCAGGACCTGGAAGAGATGCTGGGCAATCTGATCGACAATGGCTGCAAATGGGCGCGAAGCCGGGTGCGGGTCCGCTGCGAAAAAACCGGCGGGCGCCTGGTTTTCACGGTGGAAGACGATGGCCCCGGCCTGTCGGCGCAGCAACGGGCCCAGGTCGGGACGCGGGGAGAAAGGCTGGACGAAAGCGTGCCGGGTTCCGGCCTCGGCCTGGCCATCGTGCGGGATATTTCCAAGCTTTATGGGGGATTTTTCGCGCTCGACGCCAGCCCCCTGGGCGGGCTGCTGGCCCGGCTGGAACTGCCCGCGATCCAATAAAAGAAACAAGCCGTTAACGATATGTCCCTAATGTTGGCACGCGCAGCTCGGGGGGGCCGCAGGACGTGTCCAAAGTGCCGCAAGATAAGACTGGATTGTTGAAAGCGTTTCTCGGCGGGCTTCCCGGGCCGGCGGCGGCGCGTCTGGCCATGGCGGTGGAAGTGGACCGGCTGATGGACGGCCACAGCTTGCCGCATGACGATATTCTGGAAGGCCTGCGTCCCGTTCTGCGCCGTGAGAATTACGAGCGCACCCCGACGCCGCTGCGTCTGTTTTGCCGTCCTTTCCAAGATCTGCTCACCTGCCAGCCGCGCAAAGCCAAACAAAAGGGCTCGATTGCGCGCGGCACATTGGTGCCCGCCTGGAACTGGATTTCGCAAACCCTGCTGCCGGCGGAAACCGCCGCCTATTGCACCGAAGTCAAAGCCTTGGTGCTGGGCCACAAGCCGGATGCGGCGTTGAAACGGGCCGCTGCGTTCTGGCCGGTGGCCGCCCAAGCCATGACCCAGGCGCTTTCCACCGAGGCAGGCCGGCAGGCGGCCCAGAAAATCTTGGGCGACGCGTTCGCGGTGGAAGACATCGCCGATATGGCGCAGCTTTTGTCGGCAGGCGATTTTATCGAGCAATTGATCGTCTTGCTGCCCGCACCGGTGCCGTCTTTCCACGAGCAGTTGGTCTGGCAGGTGCGCGAAATCTACGACCAGATCGTCCGCGACAAGCCCGATGTCGCACCCTATGTGGCGGTGATCGCGATGAATCGCTTGACCCGGCCATGGGAAGCGCTGCGCCTGCCCTTGCTGGTGACGCGTCACGCCGACGAAACCTTGATCTCCAAAACTGACATGGGTTTGGTGGGCGAGATTCTGTTTGCCCGCATGGACGCCTTGAAGACCTCCATTCAAGCGGCCCGCCATCCTTTGTTCGATGCCGAGAAGCTGATGGAAGAGGTCAAGACTTTCGCCGACCTTTCCAGCCATATCGTCAAGGAAATCGAACTCAAGCGCGAAGGCGAATGGGGCAAGCGCCTATTGGCCGAACGCGTTCAGATCGGCAAGGTGATGGAAAGCTTCATGGAGCGCGCGCCCAAGGAAGTGATCGCCGCGCTGCCGACCGCCAAGGGTACCGGCGCCGACTTTAGCCGCCACCCGGGCCAGGAAAAACATGAATTGGCCTTGCGCTATGCGCGCTTGGTGGGGGGGAGCCGGCTTTTTGCCGCCGCCGCGTCTTTTGCCGCCAAGCAAAAGGAAACCGCGGACGAGCTTTGCACCGCGCTTAAGCGTTACAATGAGGATGTGGTCAAGGCGCTGAAGGCCAATCCGCAGAACGCCGTCGTCAACGCCCAGTTTCAGCTTTGCGCGGAACTCTCTTCGATTTTGTTCAGCGATGAAGAAGCAGAACTGCTGCGCCGGCGCGGGCGCGCGGCGCTATCTGCGGCGGCCTGAGCCAAGTTTCCGAACACGCGCCCGCTTTGTTTGATGGGCGGCTCCGCCGCCGGGGCGTGCTGCTTTGTCGGCGGCAGCCTAGATCAGCCCAATCTCAAGCGTTTCAAACTTTTCCTGAACGCCGGATGAACGGCGGCGCGGCAGGCGGACAAAATACCCAAATCTTGTCTTTGACATTGAAGCCGGGGCGTCGTCTCCTATCCGTGGCTGAAGGGGCAAACACTCCGTGGAGACGTTCCCAATGTTCCGCACACCGCTTATTGCCGTCTTGGCGGTCGCCCTATGGGGCACCACCGCAATGGCGCAACCGGCGAACGCGCCGCCCGCCAATCTGTCCGGCAGCGCGCGCAGTGCGCCGGATTTCGACGACCAGGAGGGCTTGGGTTCTCCGCCTGCGGACGCCTATTCCGTTTATGCGCAAAGGGACGCCGAGGCCCGCGCGCGGGAAGAAGCACGGGATGCGCGGTCGCAAGCCGCCGCGCCGGATCGTGACATATTCTGCCGCCGCGATGCCGCAGCGCGTACCGGTTACACCACGCCCCGCGAAGCAGCGCGTGACGAGCAGACCCGCGGCACGGTTGGCGGGACTTTGGGCGGCGCCGCCCTTGGCGCCATCCTAGGCGCGGCGGCCGGCGATGCCGGTCTGGGCGCCGCGGCCGGTGCGGGCGCTGGCCTGATCGCCGGCACCGCCGTCGGCGCCGACAATGCGCGTCATGCCGCGCGTGAAGTGGAAGCCGACTATAGCCGCGCCTATTATGAGTGCATGCATCAGGACACGCGTCAGGCCGCCTTTGATGCGCCGCCGGCTTACGACTACGACTATGACTATGGTCCTCCCCCGCCGCCGCCGGTTTATTACTACCCTCCGCCCTATCCCTATTATTACCCCTATCCTGCCTATCGTCCCTCGGTCTCGTTCCACTTCGGCTTTGGCGGCGGCCATGGTGGTTGGGGGCATAGGGGGTATCACCGCGGCTGGCGCCACCACTGACGCTGGCCTTTTGCCAAGGCCAAAATTCGGCGCCTCATACGGAGTTTTGCTTAGGGGCGGCCGGGACTGTATGGTCCCGGCCGTTTTCTTTAAGGGCGTTAGGCGAGAGCCGGACCGCCCCAAAATAAGGTTGCCCGATGCCGCCGAAAGCCAACCCGTCCAAGCTGAATCCGCTGCAGCTGCGTACCCTGACTTTGCTGCAGGCGATTGCCCGGATTCCCGGTACGTCCCATCCGACGCCGGACGGCGACACCGCCATCACCAAATTTCCGCATGCCCATGGCGATCACTTTCATTTGGGTGACGCCACCGTGATGGTCCGCGACGCCACCGGACTTGAGAACGAAAAAGTGTGGAACGCGTTAAGCCGCAAGGGCCTGATCAAGGCGGTGTGGCCCCATCAAATCGCGCTCACGCCGGAAGGCGTGGCTTATGACACCGGCATCGCCGATCAAATTTTACATATGGGCGCACATCACTGATGTCGTGGTTTCGGAATCGGGACCCTATATGAACGCCAAAAAGAAACGCCGGTTGGCTTTCGCAGGCGCGCTGTTGGCGGCGGGTGTGGTGCTGGCCCTTGTGGTCGTTTACGGCCTGGGACAAAACACCATGTATTTCCGCAGTCCCAGCGATGTGGCCGCCAAGCAGGTCGGCGAGGGCGTTGCATTCCGCCTGGGCGGTCTTGTTGAGAAAGGCAGCCTTCAGCAGGGGACAGGCGCGCAGGTGCGTTTCCGGATAACCGACGGCAAGAATAGCATCACGGCTGACTATAACGGCGTGCTGCCTGCGCTGTTCCGCGAAGGCCAGGGCGTGGTGACCACCGGCAAGATGAATGGCAGCGGCATTTTCATCGCCCATGAAGTGCTGGCCAAGCATGATGAGAAATATATGCCGCCGGAAGTGGTGGACGCGCTCAAGCGCGCCGGCCGCTGGCAGGAAGGTGCGCCATGACCGGCGAGTTGGGCCAAGTGTCGCTCTGTTTTGCGCTGGCGCTGAGCTTGGTGATGGCGGTGTCCGGATTTTTGGGCATGCGTCCGGCCGGCCAGATCGCCCGCGGTGCGGCCATCAGTTCGGCGATGGGTCTGTTGGTCTTTGTCGGCCTGGCGTTTGCCACGCTCACTTACGCGTTTGTGGTTTCTGATTTTTCCATCGGCTTGGTTGCGCGTCACAGCAGCACCCTCAAACCGCTGATCTACAAGATCAGTGGGGTATGGGGGAACCATGAAGGCTCCATGCTGCTATGGGTGCTGGTGCTGGCGATCTATGCCGCGGTGGTGGCGGGACTTCAGCGCGGCGGCGTACGGCTGACCAGCGCGGCGCTGGGCGTGCAAGGATTGCTGGCGGCGGCATTCCTGCTGTTCATTCTTTTCACCTCCAATCCTTTTTTCCGCCTGGACCCCGAACCGTTCGAAGGCGCGGGCCTCAATCCGTTGCTGCAGGATCCGGGCTTGGCGTTTCATCCCCCCATGCTCTATGCGGGCTATGTCGGGCTGTCGGCGGCTTTTTCTTATGCCGCCGCGGCGCTGCTGGTGGGCGAAGCAGCCATCGCGAGCAATTGGGCGCGGGCGGCGCGGCCTTTCATGCTGATGGCCTGGATCGCGCTGACCGGCGGTATCGCGCTGGGATCCTGGTGGGCCTATTACGAACTGGGCTGGGGCGGTTTCTGGGCCTGGGATCCGGTCGAGAATGCCTCGCTAATGCCCTGGCTGATCGCCACCGCCCTGCTGCATTCCGCGCTGGCGACCGAGAAAAGCGGCGCCTTCCGCACTTGGTCGTTGCTGTTGGCCATTGCCGGTTTTTCCTTGTCGCTGATCGGCACCTTCCTGGTGCGCTCGGGCGTGCTCTCATCCGTGCATGCTTTCGCCAGCGATCCCACCCGCGGCTTTTTCATCATGATCTTGATCTTTTTGGCCATCGGCGGCGCGCTGGCGCTGTTTGCCTGGCGCGCGCCCACGCTCAAGAGCGGCGCGGCCTTCGCGCCGGTCAGCCGCGAGACCGCGCTGTTGTTGAACAATGTTTTCCTAGTGGCCGCTTGCTCCGCCGTCTTTGTCGGCACGCTGTATCCGCTGGTTCTGGATGCGGTGAACGGCTCCAAGATTACCGTCGGCCCGCCTTACTATGCGCTGATCTTCGCGCCGATCTTTTTTGTCCTGTTGCTGCTGGTGCCATTCGGTCCCGCGCTCGGCTGGAAGCGCGCCGACTTCAAAACCGCTCTGCGCTCGCTCTATCCCGCCCTGGGGTTGGCGGCGGTTGCGGCGATCGCGGTTCTCGCCATCGTGTCGCCGCGCGGTCTGGCCGCGACCGGCGCCTTTGCCGCAGCGGGCTGGCTGATCGGGGCGTCGCTGCTGGATATCCGCAAGCGCAAAGGGGCGCGCGCCAGCGCCTTCGCCGCGGCCTTGGCCCATGCGGGGCTGGGTGTTTCGCTGATGGGCGTGGCCGGCACCACCGCCTGGCGCAGCGAGGCTTTGACCGTGCTGGCGCCCGGACAAACCATGATGGTGGGTTCCTATAAGCTGCGCTTTGACGGCGTTACCCGCGAAAAGGGTCCCAATTATGTCGCCGACCGTGGCCACATCGCGCTGATGAACGGCGACAAGGTGAGCGCCGTACTGAAACCCGAGCATCGCTTCTATTCGGCGGAAGGTCAGGACATGAACGACACTGCCATCCACACCAATGGTCTGCGCGATCTGTATTTGGCCTTGGGCGATGACCGCGGCGGCGGCCGCTTCGCCCTGCGTGCCTATGTCTCGCCCTTGGCGCCGTTGATCTGGCTGGGCGGCTTGATGATGGGCCTGGGCGGTATTTTGAGTTTGCTGGGACGCTTGCGGGTGAAGGAGCCGGACAAGCAGCCTGCCGCGCCCGCCATGGCCCAAGCCGCCGAATGACGCGCGTCATCGCTCTCTTGCTGATGGTGATGGCTGGGGCGTTTCAGATCGCTTGGGATATCGCACCGGCGTTGGCGGCGCCGGTGGGCGAGACTTTTTCCGACCCGGTGCTGGAATCGCGCGCCCGCAATCTGCAGCGCCAGCTACGCTGTCTGGTGTGCCAGGGCGAGAGCATCGATGACTCCCATTCACCCTTCGCCGCCGATGTGCGCCAATTGGTGCGCCAACAGATCGCCGAGGGCAAAAGCGACGAGCAGATCGAGGATTTCCTGGTGGCGCGGTATGGCGACTTCATTCTGATGAAACCGCCGGTGCAGCCAAATACCTGGTTGTTGTGGCTGATGCCTTTTGTCGTTCTGGGCGGCGCGGGCGCCGTGGCCTGGGTGACTGTCAAAAAGGCTTCCGCCACAGAAAGTTAGAAAGATTACCATCTTGTAATCTTTTGGACGTAATCCAGCCATGTTGGGGCTTTTATAGTGCCGGAGCCGGGCCGAAGAGGCCTGCCTCAAGGAGCCTTCCATGCAAAACAACAAGCCCGACTTTTTCTCGCGCCTTCCCAAGCCGTCGCCGCGCCAGCGCCGTGCGATCGCGATGGGCACTGCCGCCGCCATTGTGGTGGTCGGCCTGGGCGCCTTCGGCCTTCTGCCGCCGGTGCGCGCGGTTCAGACAGCCGGCCCTTCCCCGGTGATGGTAGCCGCCGCCAATCAAAATGAAGCGCGGGCGCCGCGCATGCTGGAAAACAGCGCTCCCTTCAGCTTCGCCGATCTGGTGGAGCGGGTCAGCCCTGCCGTGGTGACCATCAAGTCCGAAACTACCACCACCGACAATGACAATGAGGGCGTCGAGAATCTTCCTCCGGCCTTCCGCGATTTCTTCAACCAATTCAACAATGGCCAGAGGCCGCAGCAGCAGCCTCATCGCGCCTTGAGCGCCGGTTCGGGCTTTATCATCGACAAGAGCGGCTATGTCGTCACCAACAATCATGTGGTGGACGCCAGCAAGAAGATCACCGTCACCCTGCCGGACAAGCGCGAATTTATCGCCAAGCTGGTTGGCACCGATCCGGTGACCGATATCGCGCTTTTGAAGATCTCCAGCGACCGTCCGCTGCCGAGCGTGGAATTCGGCAACGACAAGCAGTTGCGGGTGGGCGATTGGGTGGTGGCGGTGGGCAATCCGTTCGGTCTGTCCAATTCGGTGACCGCCGGCATCGTCTCGTCGCTGGGCCGCAATATCGAATCCAGCCAGCAATATACCAACTTCATCCAGATCGATGCCCCCATCAACCGGGGCAATTCGGGCGGCCCCACCTTCGATCTGCGCGGCCAGGTGATCGGGATGAACTCGATGATCTTCTCGCCCTCGGGCGGCAGTATCGGCATCGGCTTTGCCATTCCCGCCAGCCTGATCCATGACGTGGTCGCCCAGCTCAAGGACCATGGCCGCGTCAGTCGCGGTTATCTGGGCGTCAATATCCAGCCCGTGACGCCGGATATCGCCGCCTCCTTGGGGATCAAGGAAGCCAAGGGCGCGCTGGTTGCCGAAGTGGTGGCGGGCGGTCCCGCCTCCAAGGCCGGTTTTGAGCAAGGCGACATCATCACCGGCATTAACGGGCAGGCGGTGGAAGACCATACCGACTTGACCCGCAAAGTGGCTTCCGTGCCGGCCGGCCAGGTCGCGGTGTTCAGCGTGGCGCGCCAAGGCAAGCCGCTGCAGATGAAGGCCACGATCGGCGCGCGCCCGGATGCCAAGCAACTGGCGTCCAACGCGCCAAGCAAGGACGGGGTTCTGTCGCCCTCCGTCGCCAATGCCGCCGGATTGGGATTGTCGTCCTTGACCCCCGATGCCAAGCGCAGCTTCAACATCGCCGATAATGTTGTGGTCGGGGCGGTCATCACCAAGGTCGATCCCGATAGCGATGCCGCCACCAAGGGTCTGCAGCCCGGCGATGTGGTGCTCAAGGTCGGTAACCGCATCGTACGCAGCCCGGCGGATTTCCAAACCGGCGTGGCGGAGGCCAAGAAGGGCGGCCGCACCAGCGTGCTGCTTCTGGTGTCGCATACCCAGGGCGGCGGCACCGGCTTTGTCGCCATCGATATTGACAAGACATGATGGACCGGGCGCGGTCTCTAGGAGGTCCCGCGCCCTTTCCTTTCAAGCGCGATCGGGCGTCTGAGGCATGATCACGCATTCAAGCATGGTTGGGCAAGCATGGTCGGGAGAGTGCATGCGGATTCTTGTGATTGAAGACGATCTGGAAGCGCAGCGTTATCTGGTGCAGGGCCTGAAGGAATCGGGCCATGTGGTGGATGAAGCGGCGGATGGCGATACCGGGTTGAACCTGGCTTTGTCCCGGCCCTATGACGTGGCGGTGGTCGACCGCATGTTGCCTGGAATGGACGGCCTGAAAGTGGTTGCCGAAATGCGCGAGCATGGCAATTCCACTCCGGTGCTGTTTCTGTCCGCGCTCTCGGAGGTGGACGACCGGGTCAAAGGCTTGAAGGCGGGCGGCGACGACTATCTCACCAAGCCCTATGCCTTTGTCGAGCTTCTGGCGCGGATCGACGCCTTGATGCGCCGCCGTCAGCCGGCCGGCGTAAGGACAAGACTGGATGTGGGCGATCTGGAGCTGGATCTTCTGACCCGCGCGGCCAAGCGCAGCGGCACCGACATCGAACTGCAGCCGCGCGAATTCCGCCTGCTGGAATATCTGATGCGCCATGCCGGCCAGGTGGTGACCCGCACCATGCTGTTGGAAAGCGTGTGGGAGTATCATTTCGATCCCCAGACCAATGTGATCGATGTGCATATCAGCCGTCTTCGGGCAAAGATCGACAAGGGATTCGAAGCGCCGTTGCTGCATACCGTGCGCGGCGCGGGTTATATGATCCGTGCGCACTAAGCCTGTTCTGTTACGGACAGGTCTTTTACGCACCCAGGCGTTTCGCATTGTTCTTGTCTATGTCCTGCTGTTCGCCTTTTCGGTGACGGCGCTGTTGTTTTTCACCTACTGGAACACAAGGCGCACCCTGGACGGTCAGACCGATCGCATCATCGAAGCGGAAATCACCGGCCTATCGGAAGAGTATCAGCATTTCGGCCTTCAAGGCCTGGCGGAAACGGTGCGGTCGCGCTCCTTGCATCTGGGCCAGGCGGTATATCTGTTGTCCGACAGACTGCAGCGTCCCATCGCGGGGAATCTGGATTCTTGGCCGCAGATTTCCGGCCTGCCGGGCGGCATGGTGGAATTCGATTATGAGCGTCCGGTGGACGGCAAGCTGGAAAGCCGCCGGGCGCGGGGCCGGGTGTTCACGCTCACCGGCGGTTTTACATTGTTGGTTGCCCAGGATGTGCATGACCGCTATTTGACCGAGCGCATGTTCACCACCACCTTGCCTTGGACGGTGGCGTTGATCCTGGTTCTGGGCACCGCAGGCGGCGCGCTGATGAGCCGCAACATGCTGAGACGCCTGGACGCCATCAACCGCACCTCGCGCGAGATCATTGCCGGTGATTTGACAAGGCGCGTGCCCTTGACCGGCTCGGGAGACGAATTTGACTCGCTGGCGGAAAATCTCAACCGCATGCTGGATCGTATTGAACGGTTGATGAAGGGCCTGCGGGAAGTGACGGATTCGGTGGCGCATGACTTGCGCACCCCGCTCAACCGCCTGCGCAACCGGCTGGAGGAATCCGCCGCCCGGATCGCCGCCGGCGGCGCGCAAGCCTCGGAAATCGAGCGGGCCATGGCCGAAACCGACCAACTGATCGGTACCTTCAACGCCTTGCTGCTGATCGCGGAAACCGATGCCGGGACCACCCGCGCCGCCATGTCGCCGCTGGATTTGGGCGACGTCGCCGCCGATGTCGTGGAATTGTACGAACCGTTGGGAGAAGTGCGCAACATCGCGCTGGCCATGGCGCCCGGCGCCAGGGTGGTGATTGAAGGCAATCGCAGTCTGATCGCGCAGGCGCTGGCCAATCTGGTTGACAATGCCATCAAATACACGCCCGCGGGCGGCCAGGTGCGGATTGGCGCGGTGGTGACGGACGACAGCGTGGATTTGTCGGTGGCCGATAGCGGTCCGGGCATTCCGGTGGCCGACCGGCCGCGCGTGATCGAGCGTTTTGTGCGCCTGGAAGCCAGCCGCAACTCGCCAGGCACCGGATTGGGACTGTCCTTGGTGGCGGCCGTGGCGCATTTCCACGGCGCGGAATTGGTGCTGGAAGACAATGCGCCCACAGGGCTCAAGGCGATGCTGCGTTTTCCCAAGACGGCAATACGCATTTTGCCCGGCGCGGCGATCAAAAACGCCGCAGAGTAGGCCGATCCTCATGTTTCGACAGTCGTTGGCGACGGCGTGGTGCGACCAGGATGAGAATTTTGCTTGATCCTCACCCTGAGCTTGTCGAAGGGTGAGGTATGCAGCTTCGTGTTCCGCCCCATGTTTTCGACACCGCCCGCGCCCAGCGGGTGAAGGAGGCGCTGGCGCAAGCGGGCTTTTCAAGCAACGCACCCTTGCTGGATGCGGTGTTCGGCAACAGTCCTTTTCTGGGGCGGCTGGCGCTGCGTGAGGTGGGCGCGCTGGGCGAATATTTTGCCGCCGGTCCGCAGACGGTTTTGCATGCCGCCATCCAGTTGGCGCAGGCGGCGGCGCGGGCCGACAGCGAAGCGCAGGCGATGAAGGATTTGCGCACCGCCAAGCGCCGCGCCGCGTTGGCCATCGCCATGGCCGATATAGCCGGCTTGTGGGATGTCAATCGCGTGACGGCGGAGTTGACCCGCTTTGCCGATGCCTGCGTGGCGGGCGCCTTGCGGTTCCTGTTGCAAGCCGAGACGGCGCGGTCCGGGAGCAAGCATGTCCGGGAAGAGGAATGCGGCCTCACCGTGCTGGCGATGGGAAAATACGGCGCTTTTGAGCTGAATTATTCCAGCGATATCGACCTGGTGGTGTTCTACGACGCCGCGAAATTTCCCTTTGCCAAACGAGGTGATCCGCGCGGGGCGGCGGTGGATATGGTGCGCGGGCTGGTCAAGCTCTTGGCCGAAACCACCGCCGATGGCTATGTCTTTCGCGTGGATTTGCGCCTGCGTCCCGATGCAGGGGCGACGCAAGTCGCCATCTCCACCGATGCGGCGTTGGATTATTACGAGGCGATGGGCCAGAACTGGGAGCGCGCCGCCATGATCAAGGCGCGCGCCTGCGCCGGCGATCCTAAGACCGGGGCGCAATTTCTCGCCGGCCTCAAACCTTTCATCTGGCGGCGCACGCTGGATTTTGCCGCCATCGAGGATATTCAATCCATCAAGCGCCAGATCCACGCCCATGTCGGCCATGGGGCCGTCGCGGTGAAGGGGCATAATATCAAGCTGGGACGCGGCGGCATCCGCGAGATCGAGTTCTTCGCCCAGACCCAGCAACTGATTCTGGGTGGACGCCACCCCGGTTTGCGCCAGGCCGCCACCCAGGATGCATTGGACGCCCTGGTGGCCGATGGCCGGGTGGATGCTGTTGTGGGAGAGAATCTCAAGCGCGACTATCGCTATCTGCGCACCCTCGAGCATCGGCTGCAGATGATCGAGGATCAGCAGACTCATTCTCTCCCTGACAGCGACGCGGGGCTAGCCCATGTCGCGTGTTTCATGGGCTATGCGCAGGCCGCCGATTTTCGTGAGGAACTGACACAGGTTTTGGAGAATGTGCAGGGTCATTATGCGCGTCTGTTTGAAAGCGGGCAGGATCTGGCATCGGCGGAAGGAAATCTGGTTTTCACGGGAGTCGAAGAAGACCCCGAAACCCTGAAGACCCTTGCCGCCATGGGATTTGGCGAGCCCGCCCATGTCTCCGCCGCGATCCGCGGCTGGCATCATGGCCGCATCCGCGCCATGCGCAGCCAGCGGGCGCGCGAGCTTTTGACCAAGCTGATTCCCGCCATCCTCAAAGCTTTGGCGGGGGCCGCCGACCCCAATATCGCCTTCACCCAGTTCGACCGCTTTCTGTCCAATCTGCCGTCCGGCGTGCAGTTGTTTTCTCTGTTCCTGGCGCGGCCGCAATTTCTGGATTTGCTGGCCAAGATTGTCGGCGCAACGCCGCGCCTGGCCGTCTATCTGGCGCGCCATCCCGCTATTTTGGACGCGCTGCTGGATGCGGAATTTCTCACCCGCTTGCCGACGCGCGCCGAATTGGACGCGCGTTTTTCCAACGTGGCCGCCGGCAGTTATGAAGATGTGCTGGACGGCGCGCGGCGCTTCACCCGCGAAGCCATTTTCCGGGTCGGCGTGCAGATTGTCGAGGGCCGCGCCAAAGCGGAGCAGGCGGGACCGGCTTTGGCCGATATCGCCGAATGCGTGATCGCAGGCCTGTTGCCGAAAGCGGAAGAGGTGTTGGCGACCAGCGCGGGCCGCATGCCGGGTGCCGGTTTTTCGGTGGTGGCGATGGGCAAATTGGGGGGGCGGGAAATGACCGCCAGCTCCGACCTCGATCTGGTCTTTGTTTATGAGACGCCCGCCGGGGTGGAGATGTCGGACGGTCCCAAACCGCTTTCGCCGACCTTGTATTTTGCGCGGTTGGCGCAACGTTTTATTGCCGCGCTGACCACGCCCACGGCGGCGGGGCCGCTCTATGAGGTGGATATGCGGCTGCGGCCCACCGGCAACAAAGGCCCGGTGGCGGTCAGCCTGAAGAGCTTTGCCGAGTATCACGCCAGCGAAAGCTGGACCTGGGAGCATATGGCGCTGACGCGGGCGCGGCTGATCGCCGGACCGCAGGACCTGCAAGCGCGCGTCGCGGCGCAGATTCGCAAAAGACTGACCCAGGCCCGTCCGGCATCGGCCATTATCGCCGATGCCCGCGACATGCGCGCGCGCATGGCGGAAACTTTTGCGGGCCGCAACATGTGGGATTTGAAACATGCGCCGGGCGGGCTGGTGGATATTGAGTTCGTCGTCCAGACTTTGCAGCTGGTGCATGCCCCGGCTCAGCCGGAGATACTGAACACCAACACTGTTGCCGCGCTCTATAATCTCAAGGCGGCGGGCTTCCTGGCACCCGAGGATGCCGACACGCTGATTGCCTCGGCCGGGCTGCAGCATGCCCTGACCCAGGTGCTGCGCATCGCGCTGGATGAAACCCCGGGCATCGAAGATGCGGCGCCGGGCTTGAAGACATTGCTGACCCGGGCAGCGCAAAGCGCCAGCTTCGCCCAAACTCAGGCGCGGCTGGAAAGCCTGCAAAATCAGACCCGCGCCATTTTCAATCGGCTAATGGCAAGCCCATAAGATGTTGCGGCGGGAAAGCCAGATGCACGAGCCCGGCGCAGGGAGGGTTGCCGCTGACGGCCACCGCTTCGCTGCGGCCAGCGATCCGGACATGGAAATGGCTGCGGTCGCCCAGGAAGGTGGAGGCGGTGATTTCGCCCGATACGCCTTGCGGCGCAAAACCGACATGTTCGGGACGGATGGCCAAAAGAATATGGTCATCCTGCTTGATGCCGGACGCCAGATTGGCGCGCGGCAAGGTGATGATCCCCAGCAGCCCCGCATTCACCGTGGCGGCATCGCCGCCGATCTCCTTCACCGTGGCATGGAAGAAATTGATCTCGCCGATGAAATCGGCCACCGCGCGGCAATTGGGCCGTTCATAGAGTTCGCGGGGACTGGCGACTTGCAGAATTTTGCCGCCTTCCATCACCGCGATGCGGTCTGACAGCGACAGGGCTTCTTCCTGGTCGTGGGTCACCAGAACAAAAGTGATGCCGACCTTGCGCTGCAGGGCGCGCAGTTCCATTTGCATCGCCTCGCGCAGCCTTTTGTCCAGCGCTCCCAAAGGCTCATCCAGCAGCAGGATTTTCGGTTCGCGCACCAAGGCGCGCGCCAGGGCGACGCGCTGGCGCTGGCCGCCGGACAATTGATCGGCGGCGCGTCCGCCGAGGCCTTCCAGATGGACGGCGGCCAGCATGGCTTCGATCCTTGCGCGCAACGTATCTTTGGACAACCTTTGTTTGCGCAAGCCATAGGCGATATTGTCGAACACATTCAGGTGCGGAAAAATCGCATAGGACTGGAACACCATATTGGTGGGCCGCTGGTAGGGCGGCACCGCATTCATCACCTCGCCCTCGATCGCAATCGTGCCGCTGTCGGGCGTCTCAAAACCCGCGATCATGCGCAGCAAGGTGGTCTTGCCGCAGCCGGATGGACCCAGCAGGGCGAAGAATTCGCCGCGGGGCACTTCCAGGCTGACATTGTCCACCACCGGCGGACCGCCAAAGGATTTGCGGACTTGGGTGATCGTCAAAAAGGTCATGCGCCCACCATCGGCTTTTTGACTCCCAGATTGCGGACATGCTCGGCCAAGACCACCAGCGCCACTGAAACCGTCAGGATGATGGCGCCCAGCGCCAAAACCATGGGCAGCCGATAGGGAAAGCGCAATTGGCCCCAGATATAGATCGGCAAGGTCGCTTCGGTGCCGGAGAGGAAATAGGCCACCAGGAATTCGTCGAACGAGGTGATGAAAGTCAGAAGCAGGCTGGCGACGATGCCCGGCAGCATCAGGGGAAAGGTCACGCGCCAAAATGTCATCCAGCCGTCCTCGCCCAGATCGGTGCTGGCTTCTTCCAGATTTTTGTCGAAACCTTCGAAGCGGGCGATCAGCACCGTCAGCGCAAAAGGCACGCAGACCAGCATGTGCCCCAGCACCACCGCCGCCAGCGATAAAGGCAGGCCCACCGTGCCCAGCAACAAGAGCAAGGAGATGCCCAATACGATATCGGGAATGAACAAGGGCAGGGAGATAAAGCCCAAAATTCCCCCCGCGGCCCGCAGCCGGTAGTGGGTCACGGCTTTGGCGGCCAGCAACCCCAGCAGTGTCGAAAGCAGCGCGGTGGCCACGCCCACTTTCAAACTATTGCCCAAGGCATGCTGCATGGCGGTGTCGGCGGCCAGGCCCTCATACCAGCGCATGGTGAAGCCGGACAAAGGAAAGGCGATGAACTGGGAATCGTTGAAGGAAAAAATCGGCAGCACAAGCACCGGCACATACAGAAACGCCAGATAGGCCAAGGCATAGAGGAAAAGGCCGCCGCTTTTTCTCATGCCAGCCTCACCGGATTTTCCGGGTGGCGGCGCGCGCCGTCGCCACCAGCAAGCCTGCGATCACCGCCACCAGGATCATGCTGACGATGGAAAGCGCCGCGCCCAGCGGCCAATTGCCGACATTGTTGAACTGCACCTCAATCACATTGGCGATCATGGTGCCCTTGGTGCCGCCCACCAGTTCCGGGGTGACGAAGTCGCCGGTGGTGGGGACAAAGATCAGAATGGCGGCGCCGATCACGCCGGGCATGCTGAGCGGCAGGGTGATGCGCAGAAAACGGCGCAAAGCGCTGTCGCCCAAATCGCTGGCGGCCTCCAGCAGCGAGCGATCGATCTTCTCCAGGCTCACATAGATCGGCAGGATGGCGAAGGCCGCCCAGGCATGCGCCAGTGTCACCACCACCGCGAACGGATTGTAGAGCAGAAAGCTCAAAGGCTGATCGATCAGGTCAAGACGGATCAGGCCCGAATTGATCACGCCGTTAAAGCCCAGAATGATCTTCCAGGCGAAAACCCGCAGCAGGTAAGACGTCCAGAAAGGAATGGTCAGCGCCACCAGCCAGAGGAATTTGCGCCGCGCGTGAAAGGCGACGAAATAGGCCATGGGATAGGCCAGGCACACGGTGACCAAAGTCACCACGGCGGAGATCAACACCGACCGCGCGAACAGAATGCGATAGCTGGCGCGGCCCAGAACCTCGCCATACTGGGCCAGGGTCCAATCCGGCGAGACGGTGATGCCGGTCTGATTTTTCAGGCTGATGACCGTCATCAACAGCAAGGGCGCGGCCAGGCCCAGGCCCATCACCGCCAAAGTGGGTGCGAGCAGGCCATAGCCTTCGCCTGAATTCCGCCCGCTATCTGCCACACGCCCCCCGCAGTCGGCCTTTAGAAGTGCGATAGTTGGGAAATCACGTGCCCCCGTGCAACCGAAACCTCGGCAATTGCAGCTTGAATCGCCTCCCGGAAAAGGCCATAACCCCGCGTCTTGGAGTGCGGGCGTAGCTCAGGGGTAGAGCATAACCTTGCCAAGGTTAGGGTCGGGCGTTCGATTCGCCTCGCCCGCTCCAAGTTTCCCAATATTTCCAATGTGTTATTGGGTATCCCAGGGACCATCTGCTAGAAGTCCGCTCAAGATGAGCATCCTCGGATTTCATTCAACCCCTTAAATACACCCGACCCAAATTTCCATTCTCCAGGAGTGATTGATGACCCAGACCCTGACCCATTTCATCGGCGGCAAGCAGATTTCCGCCCCCGGTGCGCTGGAGAGCATCAATCCGTCCGACACCGGGGAGGTCATCGCCAAATTCCCCGATGGCGGCGTGGCAGAGGTCAACAGCGCGGTGGAAGCCGCCCGCACGGCCTTTCCCGGCTGGTCGGGCGCCACGCCGGAAGTCCGCGCCGATCTGCTGGACAAGGTCGGCGGCATGATCATCGAACGCAAGGATGCGCTGGGCAAGCTGCTGGCCCGCGAGGAAGGCAAGACCCTTCCCGAAGCCATGGGAGAGACCGTGCGCGCGGGGCGCATCTTCAAATATTTCGCCGGCGAGGCGCTGCGCCGCCATGGCCAGAATTTGGATTCGGTGCGTCCGGGCGTGGAAATTCAGACCTATCGCGAGGCGGTCGGCGTCTATGGTCTGATCACGCCGTGGAATTTTCCTATCGCCATTCCCGCCTGGAAGATGGCGCCGGCGCTTGCCTTCGGCAACACGGTGGTGCTCAAGTCTGCCAATCCCACGCCTGCCACCGCGCATGCGCTGGTTGCCATTCTCCATGAAGCCGGTGCGCCCGCCGGCATTGTGAACCTGGTGCTGGGCCGCGGCGCGGTTGGCGATGCCCTGGCCAAGCATCCTGACGTCCAGGCGGTTTCCTTCACCGGCTCGCAGAGTGTGGGTGCCAAGGTGGCGTTGGCCGCGGTGTCGCGTCAGGCCCGCGTACAGATGGAAATGGGCGGCAAAAATCCGCTGGTGGTGCTGGACGATGCCGAATTCGATCGCGCGGTACAGATCGCGGTGGATGGCGGTTATTTCGCCACCGGCCAGCGTTGCACCGCCTCCAGCCGCGTATTCGTGCAGGCCGGGATCTATGACAAGTTTATCGCCGCCGTCGCCGAACGCGCCAAGGCGCTGAAGGTGGGTAATGCGCTGGATCCCAGCACCCAGATGGGCCCGGCCGTCACCGACACCCAGTTGGCGGGCAACTTAAATTATGTGGACATTGCGCTGAAGGAAGGCGGCCGTTTGCTGGCCGGCGGCCCGGAGCCGCTGAAACTGGCGACGCCCGGCCATTATATGAGCCCGACCCTGATCGTGGACACCAAGCCCGGCGACCGCATCAATCAGGAAGAAGTGTTCGGCCCGGTCGTGTCGGTGGTGAAGATCAAGGATTATGAAGAAGGTTTGGCGCTGTCGAATGCGGGCAATTTCGGGCTTTCCGCCGGCATCGTCACCACCAGCCTGAAACATGCGCGCCACTATCAGCGCAACGTCAAGGCCGGCATGGTGATGATCAACCTGCCGACCGCGGGCGTGGATTATCACGCGCCGTTCGGCGGTGCGCGGGGCTCCTCCTATGGCGCGCGCGAGCAGGGCTTTGCGGCGGTGGATTTCTTCACCCAGATCAAAACTGCCTATTCCTTGTCCTAAACGAACTCCCGGCCTCGTGGCGCGCTTAGGCGCGCCACTGCGGCGTTCGCCGGGGCGAAAGGTCCACTGGACCTTTCGCATTTTCCCGGCTCACCCCAGATCAAGACGGCTTATTCTTTCTCATAAGGAAGGCCCTGCCTCGCGGCGCGCTAAAACGCGCGCCGCTGCGGCGTTGGCTTAGCTTTTCTTGGCGAGCCTAGCGAGCCTAGAAAAGCTTGCCCTATGCGAGCGTTAGCGAGCATGCGTCGCGCAGCCCTCCGCTTACGCTCCGGGCGTTCGGCACTCAAATCGGTCCACTGGACCGATTTGCCGCTCACGCGGACGTATCTCACTCCACTGGACCTGCTCATGCGCTTCGCGCACCGCTCCTCGCCCTTTCTTTTTGTGCCGCACACAAGCTAGATTTCCGCCGGAATATTAGCGGGCGGCTTCATGCGTGCATTCTTGCTGGCGACAGCTTTGGTTCTGTTGCCTTTCGCGGCTCATGCCGAGATCGCCGTTTCGTCCAATGACGGCAAGCAACTGCGCCCCGGCGACGGGTTGCCGATGAAGCCCACGCCCGACAGCGTTTCCGTCATTGCTTTTTCCAGCAGCTCGGCGCCCAAGGTGATCGGCCAGATCGCGGTTTGCGGCACCTTGAGCGGCCCGCCGGTGGCGGTGGCGGTGGCGCCGGACTACAGCTTTGCGCTGGCCAGCTGTCCGCAGAAGATCGACGGCGACAATAAGCTGTCGCCGGAAGACATTGTTTCGGTGATCGGGCTGGACGACCCCACCCATCCCAAGCTGCTGCAGACCGCCCATGCGGGCCTGGGTGCCTCCAGCGTGTCCTTGAACAAGAAGGCGAATATCGCCTTAGTCGCCGGCGCGGCCGACGATACCGTCACCCTGTTCACCATCAAGGATCGCCACCTTACCCAGACCAGCCAGGTCAAGCTGGAAAGCAATGCCAGGCCGCGCGACGTGATCCTGGCGCCCGATGGAAAAACCGCCTGGGCGCTGCGCTTCGGCGACGCCAAGGTGACCAAGCTGAAAGTGGAGGGCGATCAGCTTACGCGTCTGGCCGATCTTGACCTGGGCATTCAGCCCAATAACGGCGCCATCACGGGTGATGGCCGCTACCTGATCAACACCAATTTCGGCGGCGTGCCTGGCAAGACGGCCAAGGCTGCGATTTCGATGCTGGACATCAGGACCGGCAAGATCGTGGATGTGCAGGAGGTGGGCTCCGTGCTGGAGCATGTGGTGTTGTCGGCCGACAGTAAATATCTGGCGGCGGTGGTGCTGAACGGCGCGGCGAACGT
This sequence comes from Rhizomicrobium sp., assembly GCA_035275465.1. Lineage (GTDB taxonomy): Bacteria > Pseudomonadota > Alphaproteobacteria > Micropepsales > Micropepsaceae > Rhizomicrobium. The sequence goes on from DATEMS010000034.1 coordinate 21,510, forward strand.
GAAAACGGCCGCGAATTTCGATACGGTTTTTGCCAAATTGTCGGTGTTCAAGGTTGGCAAAGGCAAGCTGGAACATGTGGCGGACACGCGGCTTGGTCATGCCTGCCAAGGGGCTGCGTGGAGCGATGACGGCAAGGCGCTGCTGGTGCAATGTTCGGTGGAGCGGGACATTTCCTATATCCATTTCGACGGTTCGACCCTGGTCAAGGACGAAAGCGCCACCCTGAAATTCGAATCCCGGCCCGGCTCCATCGCGACCGCCAAGACGCGCTAAAATTCCGCTTGCCTCGCGGCGTCCTGGACCGCACATAGCGACCCATGAAGCCGCTTTTGCATCTCAAGGATATTGTGGTTTCGTTCGGCGGCCAGCGCCTGCTGGACGGCGCCGAACTGAGTGTCGGCGCGGGCGACCGGCTATGCCTGGTGGGGCGCAACGGTTCGGGCAAATCCACCTTGCTGAAAATCGCGGCCGGGCTGGTGGAAGCCGATGGCGGCACGCGCTTTGCCCAACCCGGCGCCACCATCCGCTATCTGCCGCAGGAACCGGACCTGAGCGGCTATGCCACCACCCGCGACTATGTCGAGGCGGGCCTTGATCCTTATGCCGATCCCAACCGCGCCTTTTATCTGTTGGGCCATCTGGGCCTGACGGGCTTGGAAAATCCCGCCACCCTGTCGGGCGGCGAGGCGCGGCGGGCGGCCTTGGCGCGCGCGCTGGCGCCCCACCCCGATATTCTCCTGCTGGACGAGCCGACCAACCATCTGGATGTGCGCGCCATCGAATGGCTGGAAGATGAGATCAAATCCGACAAAAGCGCGCTGGTGCTGATCAGCCATGACCGGCGTTTCCTGGAAAATCTTTCCCGCGTCACGGTGTGGCTGGATCGCGGCAAGACGCATCGTTTGGAGCGGGGCTTTGGGTCCTTCGAAACCTGGCGCGATGCGATGCTGGAAAAAGAAGATGTCGAACGCCACAAGCTGGAACGCCGCATTGCCGCCGAGGAGGATTGGGTGCGTTACGGCGTTTCGGGGCGGCGCAAGCGCAATGTCGGACGCCTGGAACGGTTGCGCGGCCTGCGCACCGAACGCCGCGAACAGATCCGGCAATTGGGCAGCGTCAAGATGGACGCGGCGGAAGGCGCAGGCTCCGGCACCAAGGTGATCGACGCCAAGGGGGTAAGTTTTTCCTATGGGGAGCGCGAAATCGTGCGCGATTTTACCCAGCGCATTCATCGCGGCGACCGCATCGCCATTGTCGGGCCCAATGGCGTGGGCAAGACCACGTTGCTGAAACTTTTGACCGGCAAACTTGCGCCGCAAAAAGGCAATGTAAAGCTGGGTCAGGGCCTGTTGATGGTGGAACTGGATCAAAGCCGCTCCAAGCTACACCCCGAGCAATCGCTGGCGGCGGCCGTCACCGATGGCAGCGGCGACACCGTGATGGTGGCGGGAAAGCCGCGTCATGTGATGAACTATCTGCAGGATTTTCTTTTCACGCCGAGCCAAGCGCGCACCCCGGTGAAGGTGTTGTCGGGCGGCGAGCGGGCGCGGTTGCTGCTGGCCAAGCTGTTCGCCACCCCGTCCAATTTCCTGGTGCTGGATGAGCCGACCAATGATTTGGATTTGGAAACCCTGGATCTTTTGGAAGAGGTGATTGCCGACTATCCCGGAACCGCGCTGCTGGTCAGCCATGACCGCGATTTCCTGGACCGGGTGGCGACGGGGATTGTGTTGGCTGAGGGCGATGGCCGGTTCACCGAGTATGCCGGGGGTTATACCGATATGCTGGTGCAGCGGGGCGAGGCGCCGGCGCCGCGCGGCGAGGCCAAAAAAGCCGCCGCGAAGCCCGTGGCGGAAAAACGCGTTCGCACCAATCCGCCCAAGATGAATTTCGCCGATGTTCACGCCTTAAAAGTGCTGCCGGAAAAAATCGCCCTGGCGGAACGCCGGATGGCGGAACTGGAACAAGCGCTTTGCGACGATACGCTCTATGCCCGTGATCCCGCCAAATTCGGCAAGCTGTCCTCCGAGCTGGCGGAACTTCGCGCCCAAAAAGAGGCAGACGAGGAGCGTTGGCTGACCTTGGAAATGGAGCGTGAAGCGCTGGAACAGGAGAGCTGAAGGGCTCGGAACGGCTGGGTCTTCTGTGCGTTAAATCCTGCGAGGTCTGAAGGGTTTTGCGGTTCCATGAAACGCGCCGCCATCGCCGGATTTGCCGCAGGAATCGCCATGATGGTGGGCGGCGCGCTGGGCGCGGTGTCCCGCTCCGATCCTAAGCCGGTGGTGCCTTCGGCCGAACTCAATACCGAAATGATGAATCCCAGGATCGGCGGCCAGGCCATGCTGCCGGACCGCGATATCATGGAGAATATTTCGGCTTCGCCCATGCATTCCACCTTGGCGGCGGCTTTGCGGGATACCGGGGTGGCGGCGGCTTTGAAGACCAATGGCCAGTTCACCGTCTTCGCGCCCACCAATGCCGCTTTTGCGGAAGACGGCGTACAGCCCAAATCTTCGTTGGCGCGGCGGATGAGCTATCTGATCGTGCCGGGCCGTTATGATTCCCAGGCCCTGCTCAAAGCGATCAGCGAGGCGGGCGGCGAAGCCAAATTGCGCACCGCCGAAGGCGGGGTGTTGGTGGCGCGCATGAACGGGCCGACCAATATCGTGGTGGTGGATGAAAAGGGCGCTATCGCCGACATCGCCATCTATGATGTGCGCGACCGCAACGGCATCGTGCATGTGGTGGACCGCACCCTGGAGCCCGGCGGTCCGGCGCGTCAGGTCGCGGCCAACCAAACGCGCTAATTCGCATACTTCGCCAGATAATCCGCGATGGCCTGCGGCGTCATGTTGCGCGCGTCGGTGGTGGCGAACACATTGTCCTTGTTGATCAGCGTGCCGCCGGGCGTGGCGATCAGCAAAGCGGGCACGCCGCGCAATTTGGCGATCCCGAAGCGCGCGGGAATTTGCAAATTGCGGTTGAAGCGGCCGACATCCACCATGACCAGTTCATAATGGCGGTCCATGAAGCGGCGCATTTGTGGCAGCTTCATCAGATTGGTCAGGACGATGCAATCGGGACACCAATTGCCGCCCAGATCGATCAGAACCCGCTTCTGGGATTTTTGCGCCCGCGCAAAGGCCGCGGCGACTTGCACATCGGCATTCGCCGCTTCGTCATAGGGCCGCATGGTCAGAATCGGCAATTGTTCCAGCTTGGCAATGGAAAGTTTTGGCGCCGGCGCCGCCAAGGCAGGGCCAGTCAGCAACAAACAAGCCAACAACAAAAAAGACAGAAGAATTTTCTTCATGCCGCCGGTGCCAGCAGGCCGCGCCCCTCCAGCAACGCCTCTATCCGCGGATCGCGGCCCCGAAAGGCGCGGTAGGCGGCGGCGAAATCACGCGTCCCGCCGGCGGAATAGATGAATTTGTGCAGCCGCTGCGCCGTGGCGGGGTCGAAGGGATCTTGGGCGTCTTCAAAGGCCTTGAAGCCGTCGGCATCCAACACTTCGGACCATAGATAGGCATAATATCCCGCGGCATAGCCATCGCCGCCAAAGACATGGGTGAAATGCGGCGCGCTATGGCGCGGCGCGATTTCCTCCGGCATGCCGACGCGCGCCAATGTTTGGCTTTGCGCCTGTTTGGGGTCGCCGCCCGGCGGCAAAGTGTGAAAATCCATATCGATCAGGGCCGACGCCAAAAACTCGACCGTGGCGAAGCCCTGGCCATAGTTGCGCGCCGCCAGCAGCTTTTGCAGCAGCGGTTTGGGGATGGGCTCGCCGGTCTGGTGGTGGCGGGCAAAGCGCTCCAGCACGGCGGGCTCTTCCAGCCAATGCTCGAACAACTGTGACGGCAATTCCACGAAATCGCGCGCCACATTGGTGCCCGACAGGCGGGGAAAGCGAACCTGGCTCAGCAAGCCGTGCAGAGCATGGCCCATTTCGTGGAACAAGGTCACCGCATCGTCGAACGACAATAGACAGGGCTGGCTCTTGTTGAAATTGGCATTGTTGGTGACGATCGGCAGGATGTCGCCCTGCAATTTTTGCTGGTCGCGGAAACTGGACATCCAGGCGCCGCCCTGTTTGCCGGGACGGGCGAAATAATCGCCGTAAAACAGGCCGATCACCGCGCCGTCACGGCGCACTTCCCACACGCGCACATCGGGGTGATAGACGGGAACGTCGCTGCGCTCCTGAAAACCCAGGCCGAACAATTTCTGGGCGGTGAAAAATGCCGCTTCGATCAGGTTGGAAAGCTGGAAATAGGGCTGTAGCTGCTCGGCGTCGAAATCATACTGTTCCTGGCGCAGTTTTTCGGCGTAGTAGCGCCAGTCCCAGGGCGCCAGCCGGAAATTGCCGCCTTGGCGGGTGATCAGCGCCTGCAAGGCATCGCGTTCTTCCAAGGCCCGCCGGCGCGCCGGTGCCCAGACCTCTTCCAAAAGCGCGCGCGCCTTTTGCGGCGTGCCGGCCATGGAATCCGCCAGCTTGAAGGCGGCGAAATTCTCATAGCCCAACAGGTTGGCGCGCTCGGCCCTCAGCGCCAGCATATCCGACATGATGGCGCTGTTGTTGCGGCCATTGTCATTGTCGCCGCGCGCAATCCAGGCGCGATAAAGCTGCTCGCGAAGGCTGCGGTCGTCGGCGAACTGCAAAAAGGGTTCGGCGCTGGAACGCGACAGGGTGACGGCAAAGGGCGCGTCCAGATCCAAGGCTTTCGCCTTGGCGGCGCAGGCCTCGCGCAAGGCAGAAGGCATGCCGCCCATTTGCGCCTCGCTCAAAGGCAGATGCCATTCTTCCTCATCGCCCAGCACATTCTGGCAGAATTGGGTGCCCAACACCGCCAGGCGTTGGGCGATGGCTGACAGTCTCTGGCGGCCGGCATCGTTCAGTTGCGCGCCGGAACGCACAAAGTCCAGATGATAGCGTTCCAACACGCGCAGGGATTCCGCATCCAGGCCCAGGCTTGCGCGCGTCCGGTAAAGCGCATCCAGCCGCGCGAACAGCACCGGATGCATGGTGATGGCGCTCCAATGCGCCGACAGGCGCGGCGCCATTTCCAGTTCGATCGCCTGCAGCGCCTCGTTGGTGGCGGAGGAGGTGAGGTTGGCGAACACCCCGTCCACCCGCGTCAAAAGCTGTCCGCTGGCCTCCAGGGCCTGAACCACATTCTCAAAACTGGGCGGCGCGCTATTGCCGGCAATGGCCGCGATCTCGGATGCGTGTTCCGCCAAGGCGCGGTCATAGGCCGGGCGGAAATGCTCCGGCTTGATCCGGTCCAGGGGCGGCGCGCCGAATGGGGCCGTCCAGTCCTCAAAAAAGGGATTGGTCATACAGGCAATATAGGGTCAGTGGATTTCCCATACCACCTGGACATCGGCCGTAACGCTTTGTTCGCCGGTGGCAATGGGAACCCGGGCTTCCGCAACCGCCATGCGATACATGGGCCGGGGCGGGGGTTCCGCGCTGCTCTCGCTGATGGACAGGATGGGACCCAGGCTCACGCCCGCCGCCTTGGCATAGGTTTCGGCGCGGGCCCGCGCATCGGCGATGGCGGCGGCGCGCGCTTTCTCCAGCAAGGGCGCAGGTTCGCGGATGGAAAAGCTGATGCCGTTCATCTGATTGGCGCCGGCAGCGATCAAATTATCCAAGGCGGTGCCTAGCTTGGGGATGTCTTCCACCCGCACAGACACATCATTGTTGACCTGATAGCCGGTCAGGCGCGGTGCCTGATTGTTGGCGCTGGTATACTGCGGCGACACCGAAAAATTCGTGGTTTGGATATTGCGTTCCGGAATGCCCAATTTGGTCAATGCCGCGAACACCGTTTTCATGCGGGCGTTGTTGGCGGCAAGCGCCTGGGCGGCGGTGGCGGCATGGGTGGTGACGCCGGCGGTGATCTGGGCCATGTCGGGCGCGGCGCGGACTTCGCCATGGCCGGTCATGGTCAAGGTCCGGACATCTGCGGTGCGGGGATCGGCGGCCAAGGCGGGGGCGGTCAAGGCGGCGGCCAGGACCAGGCCAAGGAAAAATGCGTGTTTCATGCTGTCTGCTTTCCAAATCGGACGCCCTTCCAGCCCGAAGGCTGGCAACCCGAAGGCTAGCGGGAAACAGGGGCGAAATCAGGGCCACTTTCTTTAACATGGTCGCGCCGGCAGGCCCTAACACGGATGCGCTGCATCCGCTCCGAGTTGCCGGTCGCTCCATTGAGGGTCGCGCCGGCAGGCCCTACGCGTTCGCCACCCAGAACCTCTGCATCCGCTCGGGTTGCCGGTCGCTCCCTTTAACATGGTCGCGCCGGCAGGCCCTACACGGATGCGTTGCATCCGCTCCGGGTTGCCGGCCGCTCCCTGGGTTGGCGGGGCAGAAAATCCTGTTATACCGCCTTTTGGAAAGGGCCTGTAGCTCAGTTGGTTAGAGCTGACCGCTCATAACGGTTAGGTCCCAGGTTCGAGTCCTGGCGGGCCCACCATCCTGTTTCGCGCTGACGCGCTTCGCAGGATTTGCGTCGGCGCGACGCTTGCTGTCAGGAATTTTTCAGCCGGTGCGCGCGGCGCATGGGCCTTAAGACCAGCACGGCCAACAGCGCCGCGGTGACATTGGCGCCCACGCCCATCCAGAGCACCGTGTGCCAGTCGCCCGACTTGCTGAGGATATTGCTCAGCGGCACCACCAGGGCGGCGGTGCCTTTTGCGGTATAGAGCATGCCGGAATTGGTGGCGGCATATTTCAAGCCATAGGAATCCGTACAGGTCGCCGGAAACAGGCTGTAGATCTCGCCCCAGGTAAAATAGATCAGCCCGCCGATGGCGACAAACCAGAGCGGATGGTGACCGAACAAGGCCATGGACCCGATCGCGGTGGCGGCCATCATGAAGGCCAGGAACATAGTGGGTTCGCGGCCGATTTTGTCAGATACCCAACCGAAAAAGGGCCGCGCCAGCCCATTCAGCACGCTGTTGACCATCAGCGCCAGGGTCAGCACCGTTCCGGTCACCCCCAGAATGGTCAGGGGGTGATCGGCTACGCCAAAATCGGCGGCAATCGATGCCAGTTGCGCCGTCACGACAAGGCCGCCCGCCGCCACCATCACGAACATCAGATAGAGCACCCAGAACAGCGGCGTTTTGAGCGTTTCCATCGGCCTAAAACTGCGCTGCGTCTGAATGTTTGGCCCGGTATCGGCCGCGACGGCGCCGGGCGGCGGCGCGCGCAGGAATTGAGAAGCCATCAGGATCACGGCACCCTGTCCCAGCCCGAACCACAGGAAGGCGGACTCATACCCATGGGCCTGAATCACTTCGCGGATCGGCGCAATGGTGAGAGCCGCCCCGGCGCCGAAGCCTGCTGCCGTCATGCCGGCGGCAAAACCGCGCCGTCCTCGAAACCATTTGAGCGCATTGCCCATGCAGGTGCCGTAGACCGCGCCCGCGCCGGTGCCGCCGATCACCGCCGCCGCATAGAGCAGGGTGAGGGAGTCGGCGAAGGAATTCAGGGTCCAGGCAATCGCCACCAGCACACCGCCCGCCATGACCACGAAGCGCGGCCCGAAGCGGTCAACAAACCAAGCTTCCACCGGCACCAGCCAGGTTTCGGTGAGAACGAACAGGCTGAAGGCGACCTGGATAGCGGCGCGGCCCCATTGATGCTTCTGGTCTATGGGATTGACGAACAGGTTCCAGCCATATTGCAGGTTGGCGATCATCACCATGCAGAGGACGCCGAAAATAAGCTGCCAATAGCGGCCTTTGAGTTCGCCGTCCGTGCCCGATACCGACATTTCCCCCTCCGGCAAATCGCACTGGAACGCAATGCTTGCGGCCGCTATATTTTTTGTGTTCCGGCAGCGGGAACACTAGGTTTGGGGAACGCCGTCATGTCAAGCCTTTATCGCGCCAGCACGCTTGGCGCTCTGCTGGAAGCCGGGCGCGAAGATGCCCCGGCCATTGGCGCGCCGGAGCGGCAGTCCTTGACGCACCAGGATTTGCGGGCCTTGTGCACGCGCACCGTCAATAGCCTCAACAGCATCGGCATCGGGCGGGGTGATCGCGTCGCCATGGTGCTGCCCAACGGCCCGGAGATGGCCGCCGCGTTCATCGCAATCGCCTGCGGCGCCACCACCGCGCCGCTCAATCCCGCCTATCGGACGGAGGAGTTTGAATTCTATTTGTCGGATTTGAACGCCAAAGCGCTGGTGATCTTGAAAGGCATGGACAGCCCGGCGCTTGCGGTGGCACAGGCGCGCGGTATCCCCGTGGTGGAGCTGGTGCCCGGACGCAAGGCCGGGGATTTCACGCTGGAAGGCGCAAGCGGAGCGGCAGCGGCGGCAAGAGGCGGATTTGCCCAAGAGGGCGATATCGCCCTGGTCCTGCACACCTCGGGCACCACATCGCGGCCCAAGATCGTGCCTCTGTCCCACACCAATGTCACCGCATCCGCCTATCACATCGCCAACACGCTTTGGCTGCGTGAAGAGGATGTCTGCCTCAACATCATGCCGCTGTTCCACATTCACGGACTGATCGCCGCCACCCTCTCGAGCATCGCGGCAGGGGCTTCGGTGGTTTGCACGCCGGGATTCAATGCCCTGAAATTCTTCGGCTGGTTCGAGGACGCCCGTCCCACCTGGTACACCGCTGTTCCCACCATGCATCAGGCCATTTTGACCCGGGCGGAACGCAATCGGGACATCATCGCCAAAGGCCGGCTCAGACTGATCCGCTCTTCGTCCGCCTCCCTGCCGCCGCAGGTGATGGAGGCGCTGGAACAGACTTTTGGCGTGCCGGTGATCGAGGCCTATGGCATGACGGAAGCCGCCCACCAAATGGCGTCCAATCCGCTGCCGCCGCAGGCCCGCTTTTCCGGATGCGTCGGGTTGGCGGCGGGCCCCGACATCGCCATCATGGACGAAAGCGGCAAACTGCTTGCGGCCGGAGCGTTGGGAGAGATTGTGATACGCGGCCGCAATGTCACGGCCGGCTATGAGTCCAATCCCGAGGCCAATGCCAAGGCCTTCACCCATGGCTGGTTTCGGACCGGCGATCAGGGGGTGATGGACGAGGGAGGCTATCTGCGCCTCACCGGACGCTTGAAAGAACTGATCAACCGCGGCGGCGAGAAAATCAGTCCTTTGGAGATCGACACCATCATCATGGATCATCCCAGCGTGGCGCAGGTGGTGACCTTCGGGGTGCCGCACGACAAGCTGGGCGAGGATATTGCGGCGGCGGTAGTGCTGCGCGAGGGCGTGACCTGCGACGAGCGCGAGCTGCGCGCCTTTGTCGGCGCGCGCGTGGCCGATTTCAAGGTCCCGCGCCGGATCGTGTTTCTGGAGGAAATTCCCAAGGGCGCGACGGGCAAGCTGCAGCGCATCGGCCTGCATGAAAAGCTGGCCCAGAAACTGGGAATAGCCGGATGAGAATCGCCGTTTTCGGCGCCGGCGCTATCGGCGGCACTCTGGCCGTCAAGCTGCATCAGGCTGGCGCCAGCGTCACCGTCATCGCGCGGGGTGCGCATCTTGCGGCGATGCAGGAGCATGGCCTGACCCTGAGAAGCGAGGAAGGCGCGGTGACCGTGCGCCTACCCTGCACAGACAAGGCGGAAGATGCCGGACCGCAGGATTATGTCATCGCCACCTTGAAGGCGACGAGCCTGCCTTCCGCCGCGCCTCACATCGCCAAACTGATGGGGCATGAAACAGCCTTGGTCACCGCCATCAACGGCATTCCTTATTGGTACTTCTACGGTCAGGAAGGACCTTGGCGGAACCGCATCATCGAAAGCGTGGATCCTGGGGGCACGGTGTGGGCACAGCTTCCGCCCCATCGGGCGATCGGCTGCATCGTCTATCCAGCGGCGGAAGTTATCCAGCCCGGCGTGATCGCACATGCCTATGGCAATCGCTTTTCCCTGGGCGAACCGGACGGCAGCAAAAGCCCACGCGCCCTGGCGTTGTCGCAAATCCTGACACAGGCCGGGTTGAAGGCGCCGGTGCGGACCAGAATCCGCGACGAGATATGGGTGAAGCTGTGGGGCAATGCCGCCTTCAACCCGATGTCCGCACTGACCGGCTCCACCCTGGAACGTCTCGCCTTCGGGCCCGGCCTGCGCGCCGTGGTGCAAGGCATGATGGAAGAAATGCAAGTGGTGGGCGAAGCGTTGGGCGCCACATTTTCCATCGGTATCGACAAGCGCATCGATGGCGCCGGCGAGGTCGGCGAGCACAAGACCTCGATGCTGCAGGATTTGGAGCGTGGCCGCCCCATCGAAATAGATGCCCTATTGGGCGCGGTGGTGGAGCTTGCGGCGCTTACGGGGACGGATGCACCGCTTTGCCGGGCGATCCTTGCCCTGGTGCGGGAGCGGGCCCGGCTGGCCGGTTGCTACCCGGCCTAGCCTGCGGCCTTCCCCTTGTTTCGGCAGGCTTTTTGGCCGGTACACGGACCTTCTTGTTATGGTAAATAGCGGCCTATTGTTGAACAATTTACGATCGACGACCAATAGTACCCATGGCGGCAAGGCGGGGCTGCGCCACTCTATTGCGAACCAAGCGGTATGTTACGCGACACGGCTTTTGAATCGGTTTTGGCAAGCGCGCCCGCGCGCGCGCCACATCCGCCGCTGGAGGATGCGAATGCTCCCGGCAGCCATGCATTTCCGCCCGGCACCAAGCGTTTTGCGCTCACCATCGCCCAAACGCCCATCGCGCTTGACGCGATGGCCCTGCCCAATTCGCCTGCCGCCAATACCGCAGACATCGCGCACATCCGCGGACGCATCGATACAGGGCTGTTTGCAGAGGCCGTCCGGCAGGTTGTTGCCCAGACGCCCTCGATGCGGGTGTCCCTGAGCCATCTCAATGGCGCACTGCGTCAGGAGTTTTTGGACCTTAACGACTATGTGATCGAACAGCATGATCTGTCGGCGACCGAACAGCCGCTGCGTTCCGCCGAGACATGGATCGAAGATCATTTCTGGACGGCGCGGCCGTGGAACAGCTTTCCGCTTTTCCATTTCGCGCTGCTGAAGGTCAGCGGCGATCATTTTGTCTTCCTGCAGAAATTCCATCATGTGCTGGCGGATGCGACCGGGCGTTTCCGGTGTTTTCAGCGCATTGCCTGCATCTATGATGCGCTGGCGCAGGGCGCCGAACCCCCGCCTTTTGAAGCACAGCCCTTGACGGAACGGCTCGCCGAGGAGGCCGCTTATCTTGAGTCCAGCGCCCATCAGGCGGATTTGACCTATTGGAATTCCCGGCTTGAGAATCTTCCCGAGTCGCTGGTGGATACCGACCGCGGCAAATCCGAGCGCGGCCGGTCGGGCCGCCCGATGCGCGTGTCCCATCCCATATCGCAGGCGGATTTCGCGCGCCTGCAGGAGGCCGCCGCATCCTTGGGTTCGTCGGTGCCCAGGCTGGCTCTGGCCCTCGCCTATGTCGGCATTTCGCGGCTCTACGGCGTGAATGACATTGTCATCGGAACCCCGATGCACAATCGCGCCACACCGGCGGCCAAGCGTTCCATCGATTTGGCGATGACGGTGATGCCGTTCCGCATGACGTTCGAGAACGACGTCACCATGGCAAAATTGCTGAAGGACATCGCCTCCAAGCAAATGGCCGACCGCCGGCGCAGCCGGTTTGCCTTTGCGTCCCTGGTCCGGCCGAATGCGCAACCGGGGGCAGGGCACGCGATTTTCGACGTGATGTTCAATTATATCCCGGCGATGGAGCCGGTGTGCCTGGGCGGCGCGCGGGTCACTTACAGCAACTATAGCGCCGGCTTCTATTCGCCCTTGGTGATCGATATCCGCGAGGCGAGCAATGGCGCGATCCTGACGGTCACTTTCGACCAGGGTCTGATCGACGCGGATGACGGCGCCAGATTGGCCCACTGTCTGCAATTTCTGCTGACCAATGCGATAGACCTGGCGCAGCACACGGTCGCAACCCTTCCCCTGATAAGCGATTGCGAACGCCGCCATCTGCTGGTCGAACTCAACGACAATGACGTATCGCTTCCCGCCGATGCCACGCTGGCGTCCGTCTGCGCCTCACAGGCCATGCGTACGCCCGGCGCGATAGCGGTGACCTGCGGACTGCAGTCCGTCACCTATGCGCAGCTGCATGCCAGGGCGCAAACCCTGGCGCTGCATCTGGCGGCGGCGGGGGTCGGGCCGGACAGTGTCGTCGGCGTCGCCTTGCCCAGAAGCATCGAGCTGATCGTGACCCTGCTGGCGATCCATAAGGCGGGCGGCGCCTATCTGCCGCTCGACCTCGCGCTTCCGGCGGAACGCATCGCTTACATGGTTGCCGACGCCCGGGCCCGCCTCATTGTGACGACAAGACGGGAGGCGGAAGGGCTTCCCCAAACGGCTGTAGATCTCATCTGTCTGGATGATCCGGCTTTGAGCAGCGCACCATCGGCTACCGCCAGTCTTGTCCCGGCTGGTCCCGAAAATCTTGCCTATGTGATCTACACATCGGGATCAACGGGGACCCCCAAGGGCGTGGCCGTCGAGCATCGCAATGCCGCCAACCTGGTCCTGCATCTTGTGGGCCATACGGCAGCGGACGCGCTTGAGGGCGTGTTGTTCTCGAGCCTGCTGAATTTCGACGCTTCGACAGACCAGATCTTCATGACCCTGGCCGGCGGCGGGCGCCTGATCGTCGTGGACACGTTGCTGGCCTTGCCCGCCGCGCCGGCGCGTGACCAGGTCCGGATTCTGGAGGCAGCCCCGTCGGTGTTCGAGGCCCTGCTCCAGGTCGACGGCTATCAGCCGGGTGTGCGGCTGATACGCTTTGGCGGCGAAGCCCTGCCGCGCTCCCTGGTGGATCGCATTCTGGCGATCGATCCCGATGTCCGTATTGAAAATGGCTATGGGCCCACCGAAACAACCGTCTATGCCACCATTGCCCGGATAAGCGCGGATGACAGCCGGGAGCCGACAATCGGAAAAAGCCTAAGCAATGTGAAACTCTACGTCCTTGACCGGAACATGCAGCTCTTGCCCAAGGGCGCCAAGGGCGAACTGTATATCGGCGGCGCGGGCGTTGCCCGCGGTTATATCAACCGGCCTGACTTGACGGCCGAGCGTTTTGTGGAAAATCCCTTTGGCGAGGGACGGCTCTATCGCACCGGCGATATTGTGCGCTGGCGCGAGGATGGAGAACTCGATTACCTCAACCGGATCGATGAGCAGGTCAAGATAAACGGGCTCAGGATCGAGCTCGGTGAAATCGAGCGCCAGCTTGAGTCCATGCCGGAAATTGCCGGCGCCGCCGTCCTTGTCCGCCCCGACGATCATGGGACCAAGCGGCTTTTCGCCTTTGCCGTCGCGCGTGACCGCAGCCATCGCCCCGACATGTCGGCCGTGAATGCACATCTGCACAAGAAGCTGCCCAAATACATGATGCCGGCGGCGCTGACCTGGGTCGAGGCATTTCCCCTGACGCCCAGCGGCAAGCTGGACCGCAAGGCGCTGTCGCTGCCTGCTTGGCACGGCTCGGAGCGGACCTATCGCGCACCCTCAAACAAGGATGAAGTCTCGCTGGCGCGGATATGGTCACAGATTTTGAACATTCCCAAAATCGGAATGGATGACGATTTTTTCGATCTCGGCGGCACCTCGCTTCAGGCGGTGATGATCTTTGCCAAGATTTCGCGGGCGCACGGTTTTGATCTGCCGGCCAGCACCATGGTTCGCGCGCCCACCATCGCTCTGCAGGCCGCATTGCTGGAAGAGATATGGCGCGCAAATGATCGGAGCGTGCTGGTGGCCTTCCGTGACAAAGGCGAAGGCGCGCCCCTATTTTTCGTGCATGGCGGCGGCGGCGGGGTGATGCATGTGCGCGATCTCATGCAAGATCTGAGATGCGGCAATCCGCTTTATGGCCTGCATGCACCGCCCGTTGACGGGAAGGAACGGCTGCCGCGCTCCATCGAAGATTTCGCCGCGCGGTATATCGGCGAGATTCGAAAAGTACAGCCGCAAGGCCCCTACCATCTCTTGGGCTTTTCGGCCGGCGGCACGATTGCCTATGAAATGGCGCTTCAATTGCAAGAGGCCGGTGAGGTTGTCGCTCTGCTCGGGCTGATCGAAACCGGCACCGGCCGGTACCGGCGCGCCGTCCGGCAAGCCCGCGCCGCGCTCCTGCGCCGCCTGACCAGCCGTCATACGTTTTTCGAGGCCGCGAAGCAGATCTATGGAAACACACGCAAGGCGATAAAAAGACTGAGAGAAAAGGCGCCCAATGAATTGCGCCATGCATTGGGGCTGGCCGTTCCCCATGATGAGCGGGAGTATTTCTATATGCGCCGGTTCCGCGATATTGAAACCAGCTATACACCGGAACTATATCGCGGACCCATCACCCTGTTCGCAGCCCAAACCAGAGCGGAGTCGTACCGGACCATGTGGGCTGACTTGGCGGTCGGCGGACTGACCATGCGCAACCTTCCCCTGGCAGAGCACAGCAATGTCGTGTTGCTGCCCAACAGCCGCTTTCTCGCCATGCAGATTGATGCCAGCCTCGGCGAACTCACCGCAGGCTAGCCCTCATGCGGCACAGCCGGTCTGGACATCGCTACCAGTCTAAATCTAATCAAATATGCGATTTTCCGGCCGCTATTTTCAGGCGTGCCCCGGATTTGCCGGTTACGGGCATCCGGCCGTGAAAAACTTATGAAAAGTTTAGACGTCAAAATAACCCGGTAGTTCCAGGACTTGCGCCAGGATGGCAGGCGAAACCGGATTCGGAACAGTACCGAACGCGCATGCAACAACGGGCTACAAAATTCTCCAGGAAACCGGAAGCGAATGCGCCCGCATTCGCGAGCATTTCCGCCTCCGATATCATTCGCGTTGCCAAGCCCCCCCGCTCGGTCCCGCTGGAGCTTGCGCCGCTGCTGGCGCCCTACAAGCGGCACGGCCGCTTGTCGCTGCGCCTGGAGTATGTGCCGCAAATGGCGCGCTTGTCGGCGGGGCGCAACAATGGCGACGGTTCCTGGTCGTTGGCGTCCGACGAATTGGAAGGCCTGATGTATCAAGTGCCGGGAAACCAGGCGCGTGAGCATACGCTTCTGCTGCGCGTCATGAGCTTTAAGGACGGCGATGCGTCCACGCTCAAGATCCTACATATCCCGGTCGGGTTCGAAGAGGTCGTGGAACCGGCCGGCGAAGACGAGGCGGAAACGGCAGGTCCGGAAACATCCGATCCGATCTTGCACAATGAACTGGGACGCATGCAGTCTCTGTTTGCCGTCCGTGAATCCGATCTGGCGGAGCTTCGCGCGGCGCTGGCCCAGGCAAGATCGGAAAAAGACGCCGCTCTGGCGCAGGCGCGCGCCGCTTGGGATGCGGAACTGCTGGAGCGTATGTCGCAAGCCGTCGCCAAGGCAAAAGACGATTGGCAACTGGAGCATAACAGCCTGCTGGCGGCCCAGGCCGAAGCCCAAATACAGCACCAGACGCAGCAAAAGGCCGCGCAAGACCAGGCGCACTGGCAGGAACAGACCGAACAAAGAGTGACGGCGGAGCGCCAGCGCTGGAAAGCCGAAAGTCTCAACGAATTGGCCAAAGCCATCGCTGAAGCACGGCAACTATGGCAGGCGGAGGCCGATCGACGGTTCGAGGCCGAGCGTCAACGCTGGAAGTCCGACAGTCTCAACGAACTCACGAAAGCCATCACCGATGAGCGCGCCCACTGGCAGGGCCAAACCGAACAGCGTATCGAAGCGGAGCGGTCGCGCTGGGCTGCGGAAAGCCAAAACACCGCGGCACGGCTTGTCGCGCAAGCGCGGGAGCAGTGGCTGGCGCAGAGCGAACAGCGGCTTGAGACCGAGCGCCGGCAGGAACTGACACAGGCCATCGCGCAGGAGCGCGCGCTTTGGCAAGGGCAGGCAGACCAGCGCATCCAGACCGAACGCCTGGGCTGGGAAACGGAAAAACAAAACCAGGTCGCAAAGGCCGTCGGGGAAGAACGGGATTATTGGCAGGCTCAGACCGAGCAGCGCATCGAAACCGAACGTCAGCGGTGGAAAACCGAAACTCTGGCGGTTTTGTCGGAAGCGGAAGCGCGCTGGAAAGCCGATGAGGCCAGCCGGTCGGCGGCGCTTTTGGCGGAAGGGCGGGCGCAAGCAGCGCGCGCGCTGGCCGACGCGTCGGAAAAATGCCGCATGCTGGAATTGGCGTTGGAGGCTTCGCATGCCCAGGCGAAGAATACCGTGGACGCCGGGGGGGCGGGCGCGGCCGATGCGCAGAAGACTCTGACGCGGACACAGGCGCTGCTCGCCGAACGGGAACTCGAACTCGCCATACAACGCCGCGCCGCCGAGGAAGAGCGCGAGCGCGGACGCCAGGGCCTTGAAACCGCGCTGGCTCAGGCGGCGGAGATTTGGAAAAAGCAGGAAGACGCGCGCTTTACCGAACTGTCCGCCAAGTCTGCCGCCCAGGCGGAAGCCTTGGCGTCCGCCGCATCCCGCGTTGAGGCCGCCGAGCTGGCATTGGCGGAAGCCAAGAATGCCATGCCCGGCCGTTGGGACGATGCCTATGTCGATGGTCTGCGCCGGGATATTTCCACTTTGCGCGCCACACTGGTGAACCGGGAAGTGGAGTTGGGCCGGGTGCGAAAGGCGCTGGAGGATACGCGTCCGCCCCGAATGCAAAATACCCCGAGCCTGCCGGTACAGGGCGGATTCCGCAAAGCCTTGGATATGGCCGCGGAGGAGGACACCGGCGCCGAACGGAGTCTTGTACGCGAATTCTTTATCGTAGTTTGCGTGGTCGCACCGGTATTTCTTTTCTATCCCTATCTTGAAGGTTACTTGCCGGACAATGTGCGGATCGCCGTCCACAGCATGACCGGCGGCCTGTTGGGCAATGTCGCTTACGCGCCTCCGGTTCAGTTGGCCGTTGCCCCGCCGCCCCCGCCGGCCGTCAAGCGGCCGACTGCGATTGTGGCCCGTTCGGCGAATTTGCGCGCGCTCCCGGCGGTCAAGGGGAGTGTGGTTGCAACCTTGGAGCGTGGCACGCCGATCGCTGTTCTGGGGCAGAACGGCAATTGGACCGAGGTCGAAACACGGCCGGGCGACGCCAAGACAAAGGCGTTGCGAGGCTTTGTCTACAGCACCTACCTCAAGAACGAGGCACCGGCTGGATCGCGATGAACGGAATCCTCTGTCAGAAATTGCGCTGAATATTGAGGCCGAATATCGCACCATTGTTCAGGGCGCGGTGCTCCACCTGGCTCAAGGGCGCGCTGCCTCTGAGCCCGCTATAGATTTCGCGGTCTCGGAAGGAGCCGCTTTGCACCACGTTATCGGCGAATATCCGGAACGCCCATTCCGGAGTCGGCTTATATTCCACAAAGGTGTCCAGTTTTACGCCGCGATGGGTATCAGTCACTTCGTTGATCCGGTACTCCCGCTTATGGGCGTCCGTGCCGAAACTAACGCCCAGCCTCAGATCATACTCCGGCAGATCGTAGGTGACATCTATTTCGGTGGCGAAAGGCTTGTCGCCGTCGATACGGCGCTTTTGGCCGGTGGCGGGATCGCGGACCTCGGTGTACTGCAGCGTCATCTCGCCATTCACCGTCACGCCGCTCAGGCCTATTTCATCCAAGGGCAGAATCCAGTTGGCCGCCAGCATATCGCGGCGTCCGCCGCCGATATTGCCCACCGCATTGAAAAAACGTCCGCCGGAAAAGACCGGGATATTGTCCACCACATGGGAAATGAACTCCCGCCGCGCTTCCAAGGTCAGCGAAGCGCGCTGCCAGAACCGGTATTCCCAGGTCAATGACAGAAGCGTGGTGCGATCCGGTTCCAAGTTCTGATTGCCGGCGTTGATGACATTGCTGTTGAGCGAGGTCGAACTGGCAAAATCCTGGAAATCCAACTGTCCCACCACCCGCTCCGCCAAAAAGCGCAGTTCATGGCCTTCGGCCGGATTCCAGGTCGTCAGCCAGCGTGGTTTCAGGAAAGACAGATCCTTGACCGGATTGGTGCCGCCACGATGGGTCAGGGTGGATACTTCGTAGCGTGCGCCCATCTCGGTGACCAGAACGGGATTTATGCGCCAGGTGGCCGTGCTGAAAAATTCCGCGCGCCGTTCTTCCACCCGAAGATTGGAGGCCGGAAGAATGACGGGCGCGCCGTTCTGGGTAAGCGTGTTGCGGCTGTGCAGAACATTGATGGCGCCCTCCACCCCGTTCTCCAACTGCCAATCTCCGGATTGGTATTGCCAGGCCAGCCGGCCTACATCCTCACGATGGGTGGAGCGGTCGCGGGAGATTTCGGTGTCGATAACCGTCATGGTCTGGCTGACCTCGTCCTGTTCCTCGACGCGATGCACCGCAAACAGATTGAGCGTGCCCCACGCTCCGATGGGGCGCTTATAGTCCAACCGCGCCTCGCCATTGCGAACCCGGCCGCTCTCCAACCCGGACGATGAGGCCGGGGCAGGGAAATAGATGTCCTCGCGGACAAGGGAATATTCCCGCTGTTGCTTCAGCACGGCGCCAAAGGCCATGTCGCCGCCCCATACCGGCTGGCGATAGGCGGCGCTCAGTTCCGCGAAATTCTTCAATTCGGGAAAGGCATAGGCCGACAGCCGGACCGGCGTGCCGTCAGGCAGGAAACGGCCACGGGTGCCGAAGCCGCGCGAGCCTTCAATCTCCCGGCCATAGCTGGCGGACACATCCAGAACCGATTCCGCACCCTGACGTGTCAGGTTCAAAGCCATGCGGTGGCCGGTGCTACCGAAATGGGTGACGGTGCCTTCCAGTTCGACGCGGCCATGCAGGGATAGGTCCTGCTTGCGCACGACATTGGCCAACACGGCATAGCCGTGCATGTCGGCGGCGGCGCGGATCAATTCGATATGATCCACCTGCGATGCCGAGATGCGGCGCAACAGGTCTTCAACGCCTTCTTCCTTGCTGGTGGGCAGTTGACCGTCGATCAGCACATTGCCGACGGTGCCGGAAAAGCCGCGGATGTCGGAATCGCCTTCCTGAACGCGGAAGCCGGGCAGCAGCGCCACCATATCCAAGGCGGTGGTAGGCTGATTGGCCGCGAAATAGCTGGGTGGATAGCGGGTCACGCCTTCCTGGGCGAAGGCAGGCAGGCTGAGGGCGATCAGAAGCAGGGCGAGGATGGTGCGAAGCATGGCGGTTTCTGGCTGATTGGGCCCCACGCCATCCCGACGCAAGGCGTCAGCCTGCTGTCAGTCCTGCTGGCATAGTGGTAGAGAGCTGTGACAAAATGCCCACCATGACCAAATGGCTCCTGGCCCTGTTGTTGACCGTAGCGGTGGCGAGCGCCGCCGCCGCGCAGGACAGCCATGATTCCGCCGCCAAAAAATCGTCATCTGAATCTTCTTCATCGTCCGGCGATTTTGACCAAGACGACGCCCGGGATGCCATGCGCAAGGGCAAGATCATGCCCCTGACCGCCATCCTGGAGATTGTCGCCAAGCGCGAACCGGGCATGGTGATCGAGGTGGATCTCAAGACCCGCCGCGAGCGGCTGATTTATGAGATTGAAGTCCTGGCCGATATCGGGCGCCGGCGCGAATTGCGGCTGGACGCGCGCAGCGGCGAAATCCTTTCCGTGAAGGACGATTGATGCGCGCGTTGGTGGTGGAAGATTCCCCCGATGTCGCACAGCATGTCGCCGAAGCGCTCGCCGCGTCCGGCTTTGTGGTGGATCATGCACGCGACGGCGAGGACGCCTGGTTTCGCGGCGATACCGGCGACTATGATGTGGTGATCCTGGATCTGGGTTTGCCGAAACTGGACGGCCTGTCGGTGCTGAAGCGCTGGCGTGGCGCGGACCGGCTTTTTCCGGTTTTGATCCTGTCGGCGCGCGGCGACTGGATAGAAAAAGTGGAAGGCATCGAGGCCGGTGCGGACGATTATCTGGGCAAGCCTTTTGAGATGGGCGAATTGGTGGCGCGGGTAAAGGGTCTTGTGCGCCGTGCCGCCGGGCGCGGCGCCAGCGTCATGCGCTTTGGCAGTTTGCTGCTGGATACCACGCGCATGTCGGCCAGTGTGGATGGCACACAGGTCCGGTTGTCGCCGCTGGAGTATCGTCTTTTGAACTATCTGGCTCACCATACCGGGCGCCCGGTTTCGGCGGGCGAGATCGCCGATCATCTCTATGGCCTTTCGGAACAGGCCGATGTTAATGCGGTGGAAGCCTTGGTGACCCGGCTGCGCCGGAAGTTGGGCGCGGAAGCGATCCAGACCCGCCGGGGTTTCGGTTATTTGCTAGAAGGGGCGGCGTGAATATCCGGTCCTTGCGCCTGCGCCTGCTGGCGGGCGCGGCCATCGCCATTCTGGTGTCGCTGGCGGCGGCCTGGCTGGTGATGTCGGTGCTGTTCCAGCGTCATCTGGAACGGCGCGAAGTAGAAGATCTGGACCGCATGACAGTGCCGCTGATCGCGGGCCTGCAAGTTAATCCCAAGGGCGCCTTGTCCGTCACCAGCCAGCCGAACGATCCGCGTTTCGCGCGCCCCTGCAGCGGACTTTATTGGCAGGTTTCCAGCCAGCACGGCCGCCTACGCTCGCGTTCGCTATGGGACCAGGAATTGCCGGGCAACCTGCCCGCCGACGACACCACCTGGCACAGCCGCGATATCGACGGTCCCTGCGGTCAGCCGACCTTGCTGCTGGAACGTCATCTCACCATTGCGGGGCACCAAGTGATCGTTCAGGTGGCCGAAGACCAGTCGTGGGTGCGCGCCGCCCGCGCCGAATTCGGCCAGGAACTGTTCCTGTTCCTGGCGGCGCTGTGGCTGGTCCTGTCGGGGGCCGCCGCGGTCCAGGTGCAATTGGGGCTCAAGCCGCTGGCGCATTTGCGCGATGCCTTGCGGGCGCTGCGGCTCAATCCGTCCGAGCGGCTGGCGGTGGCCGAGCATCCGCCGGAAGTCGAACCCTTGACGTTGGCGATCAACAAGCTGGCGGAAGTGCGCGAACAGGACTTGGCGCGGGCGCGGCGGCGCTCCGCCGATCTGGCGCATGGCCTCAAGACGCCGCTGTCGGTGCTGGCGGCGGAAAGCCGGCGATTGCGCGCGCGTGGCGATGCGATGGTTGCCGATGGCTTGGATCGCGCCATTGCCGCGGCCGGCGCGGCGATCGAGGCCGAGCTGGCACGCGCCAAGGCGGCCGCGGCGCGCCAAGGCGTCGAGCCGCAGTCGGTGCCGGTGCGGCAAGTGATCGAGCGCGTTGTGGCCGTGGTCGAGCATACCGAGGCCGGTGCGCGGTTGGCTTTTGCGGTGGAAATGCCCGCCGCATTAACGGTGCCGGGCAATGCCGATGAATTGTCCGAGATTGTGGGGGCGCTGACGGAGAACGCCGCACGCTTTGCCCGCCGCCAAGTGCGCGTCACCGGCGATGGCAACAGCGAGCGGGTGCGCTTGACAGTGGAGGACGATGGGCCCGGTTTGGACGATTGGGCCGCCGAGCAGGCGCTGGTGCGCGGCCAAAGATTGGATGAAACCGGTCCTGGTCATGGATTGGGATTGGCGATCGCGCGCGATCTTGTCGAAGCGCGCGGCGGCACCATCGCGCTGAAGCGCTCGGTCCTGGGCGGCCTTTTGGTCGAAATGATCTGGATGCAAACCGGCGGGTAAGGCGGCGGTTCGCATCGCGCACAGGCGTTGTCCAAGGACGATTGCGTTGCGTATTTTTCGCTTTCGCATCGAGGATCAGGCGGGCACATCCACCCAGGCACGGCTTTTGTGGCTGGCAAGCTCGGCTTCCAGGATCTTCAATTGCCGCAAGCCGTCGGCCATTTGCGGATAGTCCGGCGTCAGCGACGGATCGGCGATGGACGCATAAAAGCGGCGGAACAGCTGTTTGAAGGTGTCGGGATAGCCTTCGGCATGGCCGCCGGGATAGTCCGCGAAACCGCGCGCTTTTTCTTGAAGCAACGCGGGGTCCTTCATCAGGATCTGGTTTGGCGCATCGCGATGCCCCAGCCACAGCTCTTCCGGCGATTCCTGACGCCAGGCCGCGCCGCCCTTGGTGCCGTAGATCTCCAGCACCAATCCGTTCTTGCGTCCCGCCGAAACCTGGCTGGCGGTCATGCTGCCGCGCGTTCGGCTCATTCCGTTTTGGCCCATGCGGAACAGGGTGGCGCCGAAATCCTCGGTGACAATAGGCGTGTTCACCGTGTCGCTGGAAGAACCCAGCTTGCCGGAGAAACTCTCGCCGCCGTCCCCATTTGATTCAACAAGTGGCTGTTTGCGCGTGGGATGGAAAATCTGCAGATCGCTGCACACCGCAGTGACTTTCAGCCCGCTGACATGCTCGGCCATGTCGAAGAAATGCGAGCCGATATCGGCCATCACCCGCGATGGGCCG
Organism: Rhizomicrobium sp.; assembly: GCA_035275465.1. Lineage (GTDB taxonomy): Bacteria > Pseudomonadota > Alphaproteobacteria > Micropepsales > Micropepsaceae > Rhizomicrobium. The sequence continues at coordinate 43,884 of DATEMS010000034.1, forward strand.
CTGACCTTGGGATCCACCCGCCAGTTCCAATCCGTCTCGTACAGCATCCAGTCCTGGGAATAAGTGCCTTGGACCACCAGGATCTCGCCAAAGGCGCCGTCCTCGCGCATGCGGCGCATCTGCTGCACCATCGGATAATAACGCAGATTGTGGCACAGTCCTGCGCGCGTTTTTTTGGCCGCCGCCAGATCGGCCAGTTGCTGAGCCTCGACCGCATTCATTGCCAGCGGCTTTTCGCACAGGACATGCTTGCCGGCTTCCAGCGCCGCCTTGGCGATAGGAAAATGCGACACATTGGGGGTGGCGATGTGCACCGCGTCGATGGAGGGATCGACGATCACATCCCGCCAATCGCCCGTGGCGTTCAGCACATTGTAACCGGCGCCCGCCTCGCGCGCTTTTTCCGGACTGGTGGCGGCAATCTCCACCACATCCACATTTTCGATGCGGCGCAGCGCCTCCAGATGGACCCTGCCCATAAAGCCCGTGCCGATGACCGCCGTGCGGATACGGTTCATCTTACACCCACCAAGCCGTGGCAGGTTTTTCCTTGATCACCAGCTGGTTCAGCAGCATGGCCGCCTTGGTCAACCCTTCGTCAGGCGACATTAAACTGTCCTCATGCTCGATGGATAGGACGTCGTCATAGCCATACATGCGCAAGGTGGAGATGAACTCGCTCCACCATTCCGCGCTATGACCATAGCCCACGGTGCGGAAAATCCAGGAGCGGTCCCGTTCATTGGCATAGGACTTGGTATCCAGCACGCCATTGCGCGACATGTTGGCGGAGAACAGCTGGGTATCCTTGGCATGGACATAGTGAATGGCGTCGCCCAGCATGCGGATGGCGGCGATGGGATCAATGCCCTGCCAGAACAGATGGCTGGGATCGAGATTGGCGCCCACGGCAGGTCCCGCAATGGCGCGCAGCTTCAGCATGGTTTCGGGATTGTAGACGACAAAGCCGGGATGCATTTCGATGGCGATCTTCACGCCATGGTCGGCGGCGAACTTGCCATGGGCTTTCCAATAGGGGGTCACCACCTCGTCCCATTGCCAGTTGAGCACATCGAGATATTCGGTCGGCCAGGGGCAGGTGACCCAGTTGGGAAATTTGGCGTTGGGAGAATCGCCGGGGCAGCCCGAAAAATCCACCACCGTCCGCACACCCAGTTTTTCCGCCAGCAGGATGGTCTTGCGGCTGGTCTCGGCGTGCTTGTGCGAAATTTCCTTGTCGGGGTGCAGCGGATTGCCATGACTGGACAAAGCGGAAATATGCATGCCGGCGTCTGCGATCTTGTTCTTGAAAGTGGCAAGCTCGGCGGGATTGTCCAGCATGCTGAGTTTAGCATGGGCGTCGCCGGGATAATTGCCGGTGCCGAATTCGACCGTGTCGATATTCAGCGATTTCAGCTTTTTCAGCACATCGTCCAGCGGCAGAGCCGACAGCAATGGCGTGAACACGCCCACCTTCATGACAATCCTCCAGCACTCTGTTGGCGGGTCTTATGCAGCAATTTCAGACCATTGCCCGCGTTCAAGCAACAGATTTTCTGCTCCCGCATTCTGCCTGTCAGCCGCTGTTGCGCAAGCCCGCCGCGACGCCGTTTATCGACATATGGATGCCTGCGTGAATATTGCGGCTGGAGTCGCCCTCGCGCCGCCGCCTTAAGAGATCGACTTGCAAATGATTGAGCGCGTCCACATAGGGAAGACGGCTCTTGATAGAGTCCGCCAAGCGCGGATTCTGCGCCAGCAATTCACCCTGTCCGGTAATCGAGAGCACCGCGTCGCGGGTCAACACCCATTCCTCTTCGATCCGCGTCATCGCGCTTTGCGCAAAGGCGCGGTCTTCCACCAGTTCGCTATAGCGCCGGGCGATCGGCAGGCTCGACTTGGTCAGGACCATTTCCATATTGGCCAGCATGGTGCGGAAGAAGGCGGATTTTTTATGGAGCGGTTTTAGGTGCTCCAGCCCGACCTTTCGCGCCGCACTGCCAAAGCCGAACCAGCCCGGCAGCATCACCCGGGCTTGAGACCAAGAAAAGACCCAGGGAATGGCCCGTAAATCCTCGATTTTGGACGAGGTGGTGCGCGAGGCGGGGCGGCTGCCGATCTTCAAATCGGCAATTTCCAGCAAGGGGGTCGCCTGGCGGAAATAGGTCTCGAATTTGGACGTTTCATAGACCAGGCCGCGATAGGTCTTGAAGGCGGCATCGGAAAGCGCGCTCAATAGCGCTCCGCCATCGTGATCCACGGCGTCATCCTGCGGCGACAGCTCGGCCAACAGTCCGGCGGCGACAATGGTTTCCAGACTGGCCTGGCCGATCGCCAGGTCTCCATATTTGGACGCCACCACTTCGCCTTGCTCGGTGATGCGGATGCCATGGGCCGAAGCCTCGGCGGGCAGGGCGCGTATGGCATCGAAGCTGGAGCCGCCGCCGCGGCCCACCGCGCCGCCGCGGCCATGAAAGAAACGCATGCGGATGCCGCGCTCTTGTCCCAGCGCCACCAGCCGCGCAATGCCGGAATAGATTTCCCAGTTGGAGGTGACGTAACCGCCATCCTTGTTGCTGTCGGAATAGCCGATCATCACTTCTTGCAGATTGTCCTGCGCCGCGATCATTGCGCGCACCAAGGGCGCGTCGAAATATTTTCCCATCACCGAAGCGCTTTGGCGCAAATCCTCGATGGTTTCGAACAGGGGCACAATGCGCAGCCGCGCCTCCGGCTTTTCGCCGGGTAAAAACAGGCCCGTCTCCTTCATCAGGAGCGCGGTTTCCAGCAAATCCGACGCGCTGGCGGATTTGGAGATCACATATTGGGCGATCGAACCTTGGCCGAAGGCCCTTTTCAGCGCCGCCGCCTTGTCGGCGATGGCCAGTTCGCGCACGGTTTCGGCGGAATAGGCGGCATAAGGCGATCGCAAGGGGCGGGCATGCGCCAATTCCTCCAACAGCAGCGCGCTTCTTTTGTCCTCGTCCAGCCCCAGATAGTCGCCGCAGCCGGCGGTTTTCACCAATTCGGCGACGGCGCGCTCATGGACATCGCTGTTTTGGCGAACGTCCATCGTGGCCAGGTGGAAACCGAAAGCGCCCACCGCTTCGCGCAGATTGAGCAGCCGTCCTTCTCCCAGATCGGCATCGCCATTCTCGGCCAGGGAATGGGCGATGATGTCCAGATCGGCGGCGAAATCGTCCGGCGTGGCGTAAGGCTTGGCTTGAAAGCGCGCCCGCCGCGCCGGGCCGCTGCCCAGCAAGGCCGCGCGGGTTGCGGCCATGCGGGCATAACAAGTCACAAGCGCGCGCCGATAAGGCTCGTCTTCCTGATGCACGGAAATCTGATCGCTGCGGGCTGCCAGCGCACGCAACGCCTGGCTGGTGGTGATCAGCGAGTCCGAGAGGGAAAGCTCCGCGCCCAGGGCGTGAATTTCGCTGAGATAATAGTCCAGCACCATTTCGGCTTGGCGGTGCACGGCATAGTCCAGCGTCTGGGCCGAGACATTGGGATTGCCGTCGCGGTCGCCGCCCACCCAGGAGCCGGGCCGCAGATAGGGCATCACCTCGCCATCCAGCTTGAACAGCCGCGCCAGCCGGCGTTTGACCTGGGGCAATCCGGGCAGGAAGGTGCGGGCGAAGATGGCAAGATTGTTCTCGATTTCGTCCTGCACGGTGATGCGGTTGGAGCGCAGCATGCGGGTCTGCCACAACACCCGGATGGCGCGCTTGATCTGCACATCGATTTCATCGCGCTCGGCGGTCTGGGCGCTGGCGCTTTCGCGCCGCTCCAACAATTCGCCGAGCTCATTTTCCCGGTCCAGGATGGATTTGCGCCGCACTTCGGTGGGATGGGCGGTGATCACCGGCACGAACAGCGCGCCTTTGAGATAGAAGCGCACCCTTTTGGGGGTCAGGCCGGGATGCAATTCCATCCGCTGTGCCGCGCCCGAGCCCAGGGCCTTGGTCTCGCGCCGCGCCACATGATCGTCGGCGATATTGGCCAGCTGGGAAAAAATGGAAAAAGCGCGGATAAGCAGCAGGATATCCGGCTGACTGAGCCCCTTGAGCCGGTCCAGCGCAATCTCGCGGTCGCGGGGCAGGCCTGCGCGATGCTCGCCCACGGACTGGCGGCGGATGCCTTCCACCAGCGCAAAAGCCTCCTCCCCGTGCTGCTCACGGATCACCGCGCCCAAAAGCTGGCCCAGCAGGCGGATGGAGGCGCGGTCCTCGCGTCGGATTTTCGGCGGTTCGGTCATCAGCCCGACATGGCGCGTTTTGGCGGCGTTAGACTAGCCGCAAACCGGCGTGCGAAAATAGCGCCAAACCGGTGTGCAAAAATAGCGCTTGCCCGCGCGCCATCTGGCCGCTGCCCCGCCCGCCCGCTATAGTCGAAACAAATCATGGGATGGAGGACGTCTGTTCATGAAGCGCATCCGGCTGGCTGCTTTGGCGATGACTTCGGTATTGGTTCTGTCCGGCGCCGTTCTGGCGCAACAGGCGGCCAATCCGCCTCCGGCCCCCATCGACATCCAGATTCCACCCCGCAAGCTGCAGGCCCCTGTTCCGGCGCTGCTGCAGAGCCGGGCGCATGAAATCTACGCCACCACCTGCTCGGGCTGTCACCAGCTGAGCGATCAGCCCGGCCCCCACGGCCCCAGCCTGTTCAATGTGAATATGCTGAACAACCGCACCGATGCACAGATCGTCAAGGCCATCACCGAAGGCGTGCCCGGCACCAAAATGCCCAGCTTCAAGACCATGTTCTTCGAAAATGAAATCGCGCAGATGCCCGCCTATTTCCGCATTCGCGGCGGCATCATGGCGCGGCGTACCGGACCGGTGCCGGACATCAACGGCAAGGTCTTCAAGACTCAGAAACAGAATTTCAAAGCCGAGACTCTGGCCAAGGGCCTGAATCAGCCTTGGGGCATGGCCTTCCTGCCCGATGGCCGCATGATCCTTACCGAGCGTTCCGGCCCAGTCCGTTTCCTGGACAAGAACGGCAAATTGTCCGAGCCGGTGAAGGGCACGCCCGCGGTGTTCGAACGCCAGGATGGCGGCATGCTGGACATAGCGCTGCATCCCGACTTTGCGCGCAATGGCTGGATTTATTTGTCTTACAGCACGGTGCCGCCGGGCTATGCGGTGCAGCCGGGCGAAGATACCGCGCCCAATGTCTCGGCCCCGACCAACACGTATATCGTGCGCGGTAGGATCAACGCCAACAATGAATGGGTGGATCAGCAGATTCTGTTCCAGCCGCCGGCGGATTCGTATCGCGTCACCGCCGACCATTACGGCACCCGTATTTTGTTCGACGGCAAAGGGCATTTCTTCTGGACCCTGGGCGACCGCCACGACATGCAAATGGCGCAAAATCTGGCCTCGCCGCTGGGCAAGATTTTCCGTCTCAATGATGACGGCAGCATTCCCGCCGACAATCCCTTTGTGCGTACGCCGGGCGCGCTGCCCAGCATCTGGAGCTATGGTCACCGCCATGCGCAAGGCATCGCCTTCGATCCGGCGACCGGGGCGATGTGGGAATCCGAGCATGGTCCGGTGGGCGGTGATGAGATCAACATCGTCGAGCCGGGTAAAAACTACGGCTGGGGCATGGCCACCAAGGGTTTGGAGCCGGGCATCAGCCGCCTCAGCGTCACGGGCGGAACCGAGCCCATCACCTTCTACAATCCCGCTATCGGTCCGGCCGGCATGACCTTTTATACTGGCGACCGTTACCCGGGGTGGAAGGGCAATCTTTTCATGGGGGCAATGGTGGGACAAAGGTTGATCCGCTACGAGATCAAGGATCGCCAGATCCTCAGCCAGGAAAGCGTGCTCCAGGACTATGGCCGGGTACGCACGGTCATTCAGGGTCCCGATGGGCTGTTCTATCTGGGACTGCAGAACATGAACGGCGATCCCAAAGGCGGCTCCATCGTCCGTCTCGTACCGGTGAAATAAGCCGGGCATCTATTGAAGCAAAGCCAGGCCGCAGTTGGAGGGTCGCGGGGCCTCCGGCGCGTTCCTTGGTTATGAGACTTTCGGTCTCTCGGTAATTTCACATAAGTTATTGATTTTTCACGAGATATCATTTTACACCCGTTCTTACTAAGAATGCAGTTGCAAGTCACTTGCAAATACTGGGCGTGTGTGTTTGAAGGTTCCTCGCGAGTGAGGAGCAACATGCCGGGCAAGCCCGCCAAAGCATCAATGCCGTCCAGCAAGCCCGTCAAGCGGATCGCAGTCAGCGATCTGATGAGCGGGGCACGCGAAGCGGTCCTGTTGCATGACGGAGACGAGTACCGGCTGCGCCTCACAAGCAACGGCAAACTGATCCTCACCAAATAGGCCTCAGTCTTCCGTTCTGTTGCATGCCAAGCCAGCCCCTTCGCCGCAAGGCTCTCAAGGATGCCAGCCAGGTCGAAAAACCAATGCTGAACCTTGAAGGGGTCGTCTTATATGTTTGCCAACCGCAAATCTCTCCATCCAAAAATTTCCACGCTGTCGGGCGCGTCGCTTGGCGTTCTGAGCGCGTTCCTGCTTGCTTCCTCCGCATCGGCACAGCCGGTCCAACTGGGGCCGGTGTCGGTGGAGGACCGTGCCAGCAGCTACCAGGCGCAAAGCGCCGATCCGCGCCGCACCGCGCCGCTGCGCGACACGCCGCAGACGGTCACCGTCATCACCGACAAGCTGATCGCAGACCAGAATCTTCTCAACTTGCGCGATGTTCTGACCAACACCGTGCCGGGTATCACCTTCACCGCCGGTGAAGGCGGCGGCGGCTATGGCGACGGCATCAATCTGCGCGGTTACACCGCCACCAGCGACATCACCATCGACGGCGTGCGCGACAGCGCCCAATATACCCGTTCCGACCCTTTCAACATCCAGCAGATCGAAGTCGTGAACGGCGCCAACTCGGTCTATAGCGGCGGCGGTTCTGTTTCCGGCGGCATCAACCTGATTTCCAAGACGCCCACTGGCGCCGATTTCGCTTTGGTCGCCGCTGGCGGCGGCACCGACAATTACGGCCGCCTGACGCTGGATGCCGAACGCGCCCTTGATGACGGCATCTCCGTGCGTCTCAACGCCATGCTGCACAACAATGATGCGCCCGGCCGCGATGTGGAGAAGTTCTCGCGCTACGGTTTTGCGCCGTCCATCTCGCTGGGTCTGAATTCACCGACCGTCTTCACCCTGTCCTATTTCTTTCAGCATGACGACAATATTCCGCAGTATGGCCAGCCTTTCTTCTTCAATTCGTTCAACACCGGCGGCCTGCCCGGCGTCGATCGCAGCACCTATTTCGGTTACAGCAATCGCGATCGCCAGAAAATCAACACCCATATGGCGACCGGTCTTGTGACGCACCGGTTCTCGGACTCCCTGTCGTTGCGCAACCTGTCGCGCTATGCGCGCGTCACCCAGTTGACCCTGGTCAATCCCCCCCGGGGCACGATCTGTACCCTCGCCGGCATTGACCCCGCGACCGGCGCCGCCTGCACGTCCGCCGGGACCTTCACGCCCAGCGGACCCGCCGGCACGACCCGCGATACGCTGAACACCACGCTCTATAACCAGACCGATCTGACCTGGCGCGGGACGCTGGCGGGCATGGAGCATAGTGTCGTGCTGGGCGCCTCCTTCCTCAGAGAGGATTTCGAGCTGGTCACCAGCAATTCCCAGCGCACCATAGCGGGTGACGCGCCGGTCTATCCGGCCAAGAACATCCTCAACCCCGACAATATTTACCGGGGTCCGATCAACACCTTCCTGACCAACAGCCAGGACGGCGAGCGCAGCGCCCAGGCGATCTATCTGTTCGACGACATCAAGCTGACCGAGCAGTTCTCGCTGAATGCCGGCATCCGCTACGATCACAATGAGGGCAACAACACGACCACGACATTCACCCCGCCCAGCGGGGCGGCGGCGCCTGGCCCGATCTTCCGCAATCAGGAAGATCTGCTCTCCTACCGCGCGGGCTTGGTCTTCAAGCCGGTGGAGGAGGCGAGCTTCTATGTCGCCTATTCCAATTCCCGCACGCCGTCGCAGTCCGCCGTCAACGGCGCCTGCAACGCCCAGACTTGCAATGTTTCGCCGGAAAAGGCGGTCAACTATGAAATCGGCGCCAAATGGGATCCGCTCCCCTATCTGTCGCTGACCCTGGCCCTGTTTCGCAACGAGCGCACCAACTACAAGGTGCCTTCCAACGATCCCACTATCCCCGATCAGGTGCTGGACGGCGCCTCGCGGGTGCATGGTGTTGCGCTCAGCGCCACCGGCACCATCACTGAAGGCTGGGACATCTATGCCAGCTACGCCTATCTGGACAGCGAAGTCACCCAGGCGGTGTCCGATTTCTGCCTGGCCAATCCCACCGTGCCCGCTTGCGCGACGGCGCTGGCGGGAACCGCCACCAACCAGCCGATCGCCGGCAATCCGCTGACCAATACGCCCGACCATGCCTTGAGCATCTGGACGACCTATCGCGTCCTGCCGCAATGGAATGTCGGCTACGGCATCACCTATCAGGGCGATTATTACCTGAACAATGGCGCGGCGCCCTTGTTCAAGACCGGCAGCTTCCTGACCAATCGCGCCATGCTGGCTTATGACGTGACCGAGAATTTTACGCTGCAGGCAAACGTCAACAATCTGTTCGACGAACACTATTTCATCCGCATCCGCAACAATGGCTGGGCCACGCCCGGCGATGGCCGCAGCTTTACCTTTACCGGCAGCTACCGGTTCTGAGAGGAGCAGACGGCGCAATGATGCTCAGGATCCCGGCATTGCTAGACGCCAGTAGCGTCGCTGCGGTCCGCGCCATCATTGACGCGGCCGAATGGACGGACGGCAATGTGACGTCCGGCCGGCAGGCCGCCCAGGCCAAGCGCAATATGCAGTTGCCGGAAAAGTCCCCGGCGGCGCGCCAGGCCGGCGACACGATCATGGCGGCGCTGGAGAAGAATGGCCTGTTCTTCTCCGGCGCGCTGCCGTTCAAGATATTTCCCCCTTTGTTCAACCGCTACGATCAGGGGATGAATTTCGGCGCCCATATCGACAATGCCATCCGCTTTGTGCCCGGCACGCCGGTCCGGGTGCGTACCGACCTGTCGGCGACTCTGTTTCTCACCAATCCTGCTGACTATGACGGCGGCGAATTGGTGGTCGAGGACACCTTCGGCGCGCACAACGTCAAGCTGGCGGCCGGCGATCTGGTGTTGTACTCTGCCACCAGCCGGCACCATGTCACGCCGGTGACGCGCGGCAGCCGAGTGTCCTGCTTCTTCTGGATACAGAGCATGGTCCGCGATGAGTTCGCGCGCACGATTCTCTATGATTTAGACAATGCCATCCAGGGTCTTCGCAAAGCGGTAGGAGACAATGACGAGATTGTCGCCTTGACCGGTCTCTATCACAATCTTCTCCGCCGCTGGGCGGTCGCATGAGGGCAATGCCATGAAGTTCGCCACTGTTCGCAGCGCCATGTTCCAAATTCACATGTGGGTCGGTTTGATCCTGGGTGTTCTGCTGGTCGTGGTCGGCCTGTCGGGCAGCCTTCTGGTCTATGATGACAAGCTCACGCAGATATTCGCGCCCGTTCCCAAGGCCACCACCGCCGGTTTGCGCCTGCCGCTCGCCATGCTGGCGGACAAGGCGCGCGAGGCGGCTGCGGCGCGTGGCATCACCGGCAAGGCTCAGATTGTGCTGCCCGAAAAGACGGGTGACGCCGCCATAGTGCGCATCACCGCGGCCCCCGCCGGCCCGCCGCCCGCCGGTGGCGGCTTGCAGGTCTATCTCGATCCGGTGTCCGGTCAGGTGTTGGGCACTGCGCCCCCAGGCTCGCTGCCCGTCTTTCAATTCCTGCATGAGCTGCACGGCAGGCTCGCATTGGCCCGCGATTTTGGCCGTCCCCTTGTCGGCTGGCTGGGCGTGGCCATGTGCGCCCTGGGCATCAGCGGGCTGATCCTGTGGTGGCCCAAGCGCGGCCAGTGGAAATACGCCTTCGGGGTGCGCAAGACCGCCACAGGCTTGCGCTTTCATCGCGAACTCCATGCCGCCGTGGGCATCTGGATTTTCGTCGCCTTCATGGCGGTGAGCTTCTCGGGCGTCGCCATCACCTTTCCCCAGACCGTTCGTGGTCTGATCGCGCCGGGCTCGCCAGCCCCGCGTCCCGCCTTCAACCTGCGGGAAGGCCCTAAGATCGAGCCCGTGGCAGGGGCTAGGCCCATCGTGCCCGATGCGGCGCTGCTGATCGCGCAAAAACAGATGCCGGGCGCGCAGGTGCGCAGTGTCACCATTCCGGCGTCACCCACCCAGACCTATAGCGTGGCCATGGCGTCGCGCTTCGGTACCACCGCCACGTTCTATATCAATCCCTATACCAGCCAAGTGGCCGCGGTGCGCGATCCGGCCAACAAGGGCGGCGCCGACAGCTTCATGGCGCTGCAGCGTCCCATGCATGACGGGCAGGGCAATCTGGGGCCGGTATGGGAATTCCTGGTATTCCTGTCGGGTCTGGTGCCGCTGCTGTTCGTCATCACCGGCACCATCATGTGGCTGAAGAAGCGCAAGCGCCGCCTTCCCATGTCCACGTTGACGGATGATGTGGCGGAAGAGGCGGCATGACGGTTTCTTTTCCGCTCGGTGCCTTTGCCGGCGCCAATCCGGTGGTGCGGCGCAAGCCTACCCGCGGTCATGCGCGTCTGATCGGCATCGCCATCACGATTGCGATTCATGCGGTGATTTTGGCGATGGCCCTGACGGCGGTGCATGTGGCGCCCCCCCGGATGATGCAGGAATTGTCCGTTCAAATCGCGCCGCAAAAGATCGAGCCGGTCAAGGACATGGCGCCGCCGCCCCGCTTGATGGTGCCAACGCCTATCACGGCGCCGCTGCCGGATGTGGTTATTCAAAGCGCGGCGCCGTCGCCGATCATGGCGCAGCCGCCCGCCGCCAAGCCGATGCCGCCCGCTAGCCCGGCCGCGCCGCAAACGGCGAGCGGAGAAGGCCGCGATGCTTTCTTCGCCCGCTTGCTCGCCCGGCTTAATCGCTACAAGCAATATCCCCACGCTGCCCGTCAGGCCCGTATCCAAGGCGTGGTGCAGTTGCATTTCGTGATGGACGCCCAAGGCAGGGTGCTGAGCTTCGAAATCGCCAAGAGCAGCGGCCGCCCCGTCCTGGATGCCGAAGCTCTGGCGTTGATTCAACGCGCTCAGCCTTTGCTGCCGCTGCCTGTGGATTTCCCCACGCCCACACTGGACGCGGTCGTCCCCATCGCATTCTCGCTGAACGGTTAGCGCGGGTCCGGGTTCATCCGGATATCGTCGGCGTGTGCGGGATAAGGCGCGATTGTAGCGTGATCCGCCGCCCGGCCCGCCAATTCGTCCGCAAAGACATGATTGACGTCGCGATGATGCGCCTCGTCGGCGCGCACCACCAGGATCACATCGCGCAATGTCGCATCGGCCGGGAGATTCCAATAGTGCCGGGCGATGGCAGGCGCGGGCACATTGTCGGCGCGGCCTTCGTCTAACTCCCGCAGATATTGGGTATAGCTGATGACCGCCTCTTCTTCGAAGTAACCCACCACACGATGGGCCGTCTTGGCGCTGATCAGGTAAAGGCCGAAAAAGGCAATGTAGAAAATCCATTGCGCCGCCAGGACAAGCCAGCGTTCGAAGGTCGAGGGCTGGGCGATCTGAATGAAGGTCATCAGATGCATCCGCTCATTCTCGGCTTCCTCCATCAAAGTGCGGATCCAGCCCTGATCGTCGCGCATGCTTCTGAGGCACTTCAGATGCGTCAGGGTGGCGCCCACCATGCCCGGCACGGCCGCGACGGTTTCCAGCACCACGGCCCGATGGCCATAGCGTTTGGCAAAAAAGCTGTCGGCGAAAAATCGTAGCGTCTTGGTGATGGCCAGCGCGACGCGGTCGGAGAGACCGCGTGGCCGGCGATGGATCGAGGCGGCAGGGGGAGCATTTTGCATGGCATACTCCGGATCAATCCCAGTCAGGCAGCCTGGGCCGTGATGCGTCTGGCCTTTTGCGTCACCTTCGCCATGAAACGCCTTGTGTCAATCACCGTGCGTTCATGGAACCCGGAACCGATCAAGCCGCATGCATCATAGCAGTCCACCCGGAACCGCAGGATGCGGCCTTTCATCTCAACCGGAAAAACCGGGTTCTTAAACCGGCTTGGTCGCCTCTATCAGCTTTTTCAGCCGTCCGAACTGGTCCGGGTTCAGCTCCGTCAGCGGCATGCGTACCGGGCCGGCGCCGCGGCCGATGGCGGTCATGCCGGCCTTGACGATGGAGACGGCATAGCCCCGATTTTCGTTGCGGATGGCGATATAGGGCAGCACAAAATCCTTCAGCCCCTTCATCACCCGGGCACGGTCCTTGGCGCGCACCGCGTCATAAAAGGACAACGCCCATTCCGGCATGAAGTTGAAGATGGCGGAGGAATAGGTGGTGACGCCCATCTCCAGATAGGGCAGGGCGAAGGTTTCGGCGGTGGGAAGGCCGCCGATATAGGTGAGGCGGTCGCCCAGCTTGGCATAGACCCGCATCATCAGTTCGATGTCGCCGACGCCGTCCTTGAAGCCCACCAGATTGGGATTGCGGTCGCACAATTTCGCCAGACTGTTTTCGCTCAGCACCGCATTGTCGCGATTGTAGACGATCACGCCGATAGACGTGGCTTTGCAGACCGCCTCAATATGCGCCATCAAGCCTTCCTGCGAGGGCGCGATCAGATAGGGCGGCAGCAGCAGCAATCCGTCGGCGCCCGCTTTCTCGGCGGATTTGGCCAGTTGCGCCGCGATGGCGGTGCCATAGCCGCACCCGGCGATCACCGGCATCTTGCCGGCGGTCTCCTGCACGGCAGCTGTAACCACTGTGCCGATTTCGGCGGGGGTGAGCGAGAAGAACTCGCCGGTGCCGCCGGCGGCAAACAGGCCGCTCAATCCCTGAAAGCCCAGCAGCCAGGCGCAATGTTCGCGGTAAGGGTCTTCCTGGAACTGGAAGCTCTTGTCGAAATGGGTGACGGGAAAGGACAGCAGGCCCTTTGCCAGAGACTTTGCCATTTCCTGCGGCAACATGTTGCTCATGTCTTCTCCTTTGGTCCGGCTTTGGCTGTGCATCCGGACGGGGCTCTTCGATTTGCGGCGAAACCAAGTGACGTGGATGTACCGGTTCTCGCGGGATGGGCCAAGCCAAACGGGCCATCGACCGATGCGGCTTTTGGATGGGCGCATTGGGTCGCAAACGGCGCCAACTCGCGCTACCCTGGCTGCGGGATATTGGAGCGCCTTGTTTGAAGCTGAGATGGCCGGCGGCGATTATTTTTGCGGTGGCGGCGATTTTTCTGCTGCTGTGGCTGGCGCGCAGCTTCATCGCGGTGGAATTCGCGCGGTCCTATTTTCGCAGTCATGGCGTTGAGTCCGCGGTTGAGATCGGTTCGCTGGGTCTTTCCGGCGTGTCGGGCCGCTTCGCCTTGGGGCCGAAAGCTAAGCCTGAGATTTCGGCCGAACGAATCGAACTCTATTTCGATCCGCTGCGCTGGCTGCCTTATGTGGTGGAAGTGCGGCTGGTTCATCCGGTGGTGCGCGCGGGCGTGGACGAGAATGGAAAAGCCACGCTGGGATCGCTGCAAGACTGGATTGACTCTCTCAACAGGCAGCAAGGCAAATCGCGCTTTGTCAGCGACGATCTTGCCGTGGCGCTGACGGGACTGCGCCTGCTGCTGACGACCCCGGCCGGGGCGCTGGAAGTGGACGGCGATATCAAGCTGGTGAAGAACCTGCCGGTCTCGGTAAGGTTGCAAGCCCGGCCCGCGCACATCACCCGCCGCGATTGGGCAGCTCACTTGCGTAGCGCCAGCCTGGCCTATGAACAACAGACTGGCGTCTTGGGTTTGCGTTTTTCCGGCGCGGTAAAAAATGCCGGTGCCGATATTCAGAATGCCGATATCAAGCTGGATGCCGCAGGCCTGCGCTGGCGCTTGGCGGACAAACGCTTGTCGGTGTCCGCGCCTTCGGCCCATCTGCAGGCCGCCGCATCCTCGGTTGCCGCCGGGCAGCGTTTCGATACGCCCCATTTGGATCTGTCGCTGCGCAATATCCGATTTGCATCGGGTGATGGGAATTGGGACGCCGCGGCCGATCTGGCGCTCACTGCCGCCGCGAATGTCTCTGCCACCCTTGCACCCTTGCGGGCGGCCGATCCTGCCTTGGCCAATGCCATAGGCCGCAATCTTGCGCGCGTGACGGCGACGCTTTCCGGGCGCGCCGAAAAAAAGGGCGGCGTCATTCGCTTTGCCCAAAGCCAGCCTTTGGTAATCGCCGGCGCGCGCGGCGGCGCGTTGCGGGTTTCGGGGCTCACCCTGGCCAGCAGCGCGGGGCGTTTGCAGGCGGCATGGGAGGCCCGGCTCAGGGGGCCCGGCCTGCCCGCCGTCACGCTGGGCATGCGCAACATGGTTTGGAGCGGCGGCGGATTCACCGGCGATGTGGCGCTTTCCGCCCGCTTCAATTTCGCCATGCTGCGCGGCACCGCGTTTTCGGGGCGGGGGGAATTCTCCTGGCAGAATGGGCAATATGCCTTCACGCCCACCGGTTGCATGCGCGCCACACTGGCCGCTTTTCATCCTGGCGCCAGTGATCTGGCCAAGAATGTGCGGGGCGATATCTGTGCGCCGCCACAGCAACCGCTGCTGACAGGCGAGGGCATCGGATGGACACTGTCCGGCCTGGCGCGCAACGCTTCCGCCGACCTGCCACTGGCAACGGTGCGCGCGGAAAATGTTGTTGCCGGGCTGAATTTTGACGGTGAGGGCGCGCCGCTCAAAGGTACCGCCACCGTCACCGCGGGACGCGTCCTGGACCGCGCCGCCAATCTGCGTTTCAAGCCGCTGTTTGCTACCGGCACCGCGTCCTTGGCGAAGGGGGTGTGGACCGGCCGCTTTGCCGCGACCGATTCCAAGCACAATGCGCTTGGTGAAGCGGCTTTCACCCACACCATGGCGACCGGTATAGGCACGGCGCACATCAATGCGCCGCATATCGCCTTCGCGCCGAACCGTCAGCAGCCGGCCGATCTGTCGCCGCTGCTGGTGGGGCTGCGCAGCGCCGAAGGCCGTGCCGCCTTTACCGGCGACATCAACTGGACGCGGGAGGCCATTACAAGCAGCGGCAGGCTTTCCATCGACACGCTGAATTTCATGACGGTGCTGGGCAAGGCCCATGCGGTGAAAAGCGAGATCGCCTTCACCTCCCTGCTGCCGCCCGTCACCGCGTCCGGCCAGGGCCTCACCGTCTCGCGCATTGACTGGACCATCCCGTTCAGCGCCGTGGATGTGCGCTTTGCCTTCAGTCCTGCTACCCTCCAGATTTCCAAGGCCGATACCGACATTGCCGAGGGGCATGTCAGCCTGGGCGCCATCAGCATTTCCCTTGCCAATCCGGGGCATGTCGCGGGAGCGGCGCAGCTCACCTCCGTCTCGCTCAATTCCCTGGTCACGGCGTCCAACCTCGGCAGCAAGGTGAAGCTGGAAGGAAAAGTCTCCGGCCGCATCCCCTTTGCGATAGGCCCGGAGGGTTTTCGCATCACCAACGGCCATGTCGCGGCGGACGGTCCGGGGCGCTTGTCGGTGGACCGTTCGGTGTGGGCGCAGGGCGAAGCGGCGCTAAGCAGCAACGCGGTGCAGGGTTTCGCCTATCAGGCCCTGGAAAACCTCGCCTTCGACCAGATGTCGGCGGACCTGAATTCCATCGCCAATGGCAGGCTGCAAATTGTCTTCCATATCAAGGGCCGCAGCGATCCGCCCAAGCCGCAGGTCGCCGAGGTCGCCGTCACCGACATCATAAACGGCACGGCCCTTTACAAGCCGATCCCGCTGCCCAGCGGCACGCCGATTGACCTGACCCTGGATACCTCCCTTAATTTTGACGAACTCTTGAAGTCCTATGCCGAAGCATGGTCAAAGACTCTCGATCCGGAGGGGCGACCGGACAAATGATGTTCTGCTGGAGCAAAGCCATGAGGAAGACGCTTTTCGCCGCCTGCATATTTGCGGCGCTTGGCGCTTGCACGCCAACCATCCGGGTCGAGGTCGCGCCGATCAACATCTATGCCAAGCTGGATGCCGATGTGCGGGTCAGGCTGGACAAGGAAGTCCAGAGCGCCATCGCGCAAAATCCCGACCTTTTCTGATCTGAAGGAAGCCCGATCATGAACAGTCTCAAGAACATCTTCGCCGCTACAGCCCTGCTGCTGCTATCCACCCCCGCTTTTGCCGACCTTGCCAGCGACAAGGCGGCGGTGGACGCCGCGAAGGCGGCCGGCACGGTGGGCGAACAGGCGGATGGCTATCTGGGTATTGTCAGCAGCGCCGACAGCGCCGTCACCGCCGCGGTCAATGCCATCAACGCCGGGCGCCGTGAGGTCTATAGCCAGACGGCGTCCAAGTCGGGCACCACGCCCGATGCCGCCGGACAAGCAACAGGCGCCCAACTGATCGGGCGCGCACCCGCCGGTCAGTATATCAAGCCACTAGGCGGAGCCTGGACCAAAAAATAATCGCAAGCGCCACAAAAATGGGTGGAAGCTGTGCCTTGGATCACGGCCGAGATGCAGGCCCCTAAGAAAAGGCAATTTCTCGAAACCCATCCCATCTGGAGCAACTAAAAAACAAGGAGTTCCTGATGACAACCCGCCGCGATTTTCTTGGGTTAGCTGCTGCTGCCACCGCCGCATCCCTGGTGTCAGGCCCGGCATTCGCCCAGCGCCATATTCCGCTGGGGCTGCAGCTCTATACGGTGCGCGCCGATCTGGCCAAGGATTTCGAGGGCACCTTGAAGGCCCTCAAGGCGATCGGGATTCGCCGGGTGCAGGCCAATCTGACCATGAGCGGGCGCACCTCCCAGGAGCAGCGCAAAATCTATGACGATCTGGGCTTCACCTGGGAGAGTATTCATGCCAGCGGCGAGGCCTTGCGCAACACGCCGCAAGCGGTCATCGATGAAGCCAAGACGGTGGGCATCAAGAACATCACCTGTTCCTTTCCGCTCTATCCCACCGACCGTTCCACCATCAGGACGGGCGTGAGTCTGGACGATTGGAAGCGCAATGCCGACACCTTCAACAAGATAGGCGCGCTCTGCAAACAGGCGGGCATGACGTTCGGTTTCCACAACCACAATTTGGAATTCCAGAAGATCGACGGCGTTTACGGTTACGATATTCTGCTCAAGCAAACCGATCCGGCGCTGGTGAGCATGGAGATGGATATCGGCTGGGTGGTGGCGGGGGGCGCCGATCCGGCCGCCTATCTGACCGAATATCCCAAGCGATTTTCCGCCCTTCACATTAAGGATGTGAAGAACCAAGGCATCCCCAATACCGACGGCAAGATGATCAGCGCCATTATCGGCCAAGGTATCGTGGACTGGACCAAGGTGCTGTCCGCCGCCAAGAAGAGCAGTGTGAAAGTCGGCTATTTGGAACTTGAGGAACCTTATGATCCGTCGCCGCTGGGCATGGTGGCGGCAAGCTATGCCTATCTGAAAGGCAAAATCTAAATCGCTGGAATTCCGGTTCTTAAAGGTCGTTTTTTTGCACAGGAGAGCCGCGTAATTCTGTATTGCACTGCAAAAATTTGCCATACTAACCTTTGGCTAGGGTCTTTCGCTTAGCGTCCGGGGGCGGACGTGGAAGACTCGCGAAAGGGCTGTCGATGAAGCAGATTTTGTTTCCGGTTTTGCTGTGTCTGGTGTTTGCCTCGCCTACGGTTGCGTCCACGGTTGCGGAAGACTCCAAGCGCGTGCCTTCCAATCCCTTGCACGTTTCCGATCCGGGCCTGTGCTTGGACGGCATGTTGATGGATCCTTATACCGACGGACTGCCGGTCCCCATCGCTGTCGAGGGCGGCTGCAGAATTCCGGATGTGGTGATCTCCATCTAAAGGCGAAGTTGCCGCAACCAAGCCCGCCGAAGCCTGTTACCAAGAAGGACAGGAGGCGGCCATGAAATCCATCGCCCTATTCGTTCCGATCGCGGCCCTCACGATCCCAATGGATGGCCGCTGCATCGCAGCGTAGGTAATCGCTTCGCAGCCCTTGCACTTTCCTGTATAGACTCCCCGGCTTTTGACTTGTGCGCCATCAGAGCGCGGGCTTTTTGGGAGGTCTCACGTGAAGGCATATCTGGCGGTCACCACCGCCCTTTCTTTGTTGCTGAGTACGGTCTCGGCATTTCCGCAAGCCAAGGCCACGGCCGACACCGCGCCGGATTTGGCCTACGAGGCGATCCCCAATTTCTTCAAGGCGCCTGCCGGCGACTCCATGGGCGAGTTGCAAGGGGTGGCCACCAACTCCAAGGGCCATGTCTTCGCCTATTTTCGCGGACCGCAGACGCGGTTGTGGGAATTCGATCAAAACGGAAACTTCATCAAGGAAATCGGCAAAGGTTATTACGGCTTCCAATTCGCGCATTCGGTGCGGGTGGATCATGACGACAATATCTGGACGGTGGACGAAGGCACCAATGTCGTGACCAAATTCGATCCCACCGGCACCAAGGTGCTGATGGTGATCGGCCATCGTCCCAGCCACGCCTTGGGCCCGGTGGCATCGCCCAAACCGGTGCCGGACGGCAAATACACGCTGTGCCGTCCCAGCGACATTGCGTGGGATTTGCAGGGCAACATCTTCATTTCGGACGGTTACTGCAACCATCGCGTCATCAAGTACGATAAGAACGGCCGCTTCGTGGCGGAGTCCGGCAGCTATCTGGCGGGCAAGGGCGAGAGTGAATACAATGTGCCCCACGGTATCCAAGTGGATCACCAGGGCAATGTCTATGTCGCCGACCGCGGCAATAACCGCCATGTGGTGCTGGACAATAATCTGAAATGGAAAACGGCCTATACCCAGTTCGGCACCGCTTGGTCGAGCTGCATCTCCGAAGGCCCGCACCAATATCTGTTCCTGACCAACTCCAATCCCAACGGCAATCCGCCGGGCAGTTGGGCGCGCACGGGACAGATATATAAAGCCGAGCTGGACGGTACGGTGATCGGAAAATTCGGCCATGCCGGCAAGCTGGCGCCGAACTTTCAAGTGGTTCATATGATGGATTGCCGCAATCCGGACGAATTGATCGTCGGCGAGATCGAATCCTGGCGCATGCAGAAATTCGTCCTGCGCGGCAGCAAGGGGAGCAAGTAACATGAAATCCATCAAGACTTTGCTGCTTGCTGCGGCTTGCTTCATCGCCGTGCCGGCGCTTGCCCAGGAATTGAACTACGCAACCTCTCAGCCGCTGATGCTGCCGGCCGATACTTTCTTCGGCTCGGTTTTCGGCGTGGCCACCAATTCCAAGGGGCATGTCTTTGTCTATACCCGCAACGGCGATCCCGTCATGACTTTGGCCGGAAGCCGCGCCTTCGCGCGCGGCGGCTCCAGCCTGTATGAATTCGGACCGGATGGGAAATTCATCCGTCAGATCGGCAAGCAGAATTACGGCTTTCTGGCCGCGCAGCAGGTGCGGGTGGACAAGGATGACAATGTCTGGGTGGTGGACCGCTATTCCAACATGGTGATCAAGTTCGATCCCCAAGGTCAGTTGGCCATGACGCTGGGCAGGAAACCCGAAGCGCTGGTAGTGCCCGCGCCGGCGGAGACCGGGCGCGGCGACCCGCCGGGCTCGGGTGTGCAAGCCGATATCTTCCAGTCGCCTGCCGACGTCGCTTTCGATGCCAATGGCAATATTTTTGTCGCCGACGGCATCGGCAATGCCCGCGTCGCCAAGTTCACCCCCGACGGCGTCTTCATTAAGAGTTGGGGTTCGCGCGGCACCGCCAACAACCAATTCCAGACCGCCCATGGCATCGCGGTGGACAATCAAGGCAATGTCTATGTCGGCGACCGGGGCAATCGCCGCATTCAAGTGTTCGACAATGACGGCAACTTCAAGAGCAGCATCGCCACCGGCGGGGATCCGCAGGCCATCTGCATGAGCCCCGGTCCGCACCAATATCTGTTCAGCTCCAATTCCAATCCGCCTGAGGATTTCGATCAGGGCGGCGAGATCTACAAGCTTGAACTGAACGGCACGGTGGTGGGCAAATTCGGCCAAGCCGGCAAGGCCCCCAAGGATTTCGGCACTGTCAACAGCATCGACTGCCGCGATCCCAATTCCCTATATGTCGGGGAAGCCGCCAACTGGCGGGTGACGAAAGTTACCCTGCGCTGACAGGGTGTCATTGTTTACGGGCGCGGCAGCGATGGCGGCCGCGCCCGTTTTTGCGCGCGCGGCATGTCCGCCAGCCCGCGTGAAATTTGCTGCTCCTGCGAAATGTGGCAAGTTTGCGTCCGGCTGAAAGCCCGCTAGGATCGGCGCAAAATAATAACTAGGACAATTGGGGGAGTGGAAATGGTTCAACGGCATTCCACGCGTGGCGCGTGGTTGATCCTATTGGCCGCGCTGATCACGGGCGCCATTTGCATCTATGATTACTACACGCCTGAGACCGGCCTGATCGGCACGGGCGGGGTGATCCTGGTCGCCGTGGCAGCGGCGCTGATGCTGGGAGCCGCGCTGGTGATGGCATCCGTGCCCTACCGCTCCTGTTTTCTTCAGGGATTTTTGGTGGTGTCCATCCTGCTGGACATTATCGGCTCATCGGTTGCCGGTTATTTCCTGGAAAGCCCCATCATCCTGGCGGCGCAAGCCCTGGCTCTCATGGGTTGGTTGCTCAACGTGATCGGCGATGCCGCCGATCGCAGCGGGGAGATTGACGATGTCGAAGACTTATAAAGAAGTCCTGCTTCTCGGTGCATTCGGTCTTGCCGCTATCGCCGCCGGCATCGCGCTTCTGCCGGCGCATAACGCCACCGCCCAAGCTCCCCATAACGATCCGCCCCAAGTCTGGGATGCGTTCGGCGGCAATCAGCAGGCGCAAAAATATTCCACCGCCACGCAGATCACCCCGGACAATGTGAAGAATCTGAAGCGGGCCTGGAGCATCCATACCGGCGATGTCTCCAGCGGCGCCCGTCAAACGACCTGGGGGGCGACGCCGCTTTTCGTCAACAATACCGTTTATTTGGGCACGCCCTGGTACAGGATCGTCGCCCTCGCGCCCGACACCGGCGCCACCAAGTGGACCTACAAGACTGGCGGCGCCGATGGCCCGCCGGAAAATCAGGGCCTGAAGAATCGCGGTGTCGCCTATTGGGCGGCAGCCGCGCCCCAGGCCGGCCAGCCCTGCCAGAAGATCGTCTATATCGGCACCATGAACGGCGAGCTGCATGGCGTGGATGCCGACAGCGGCAAGCGGTGCGCGGGTTTCGGCAAAGGCGGCGTGGTCGACGTCAATGCCTGGGCTCCGAAGAACAGCAAATGGAAGATCGGCCTGCTGCAGCCGCCGGCGGTCTATAAGGACACGCTGATCCTGGGCTGGGCCGGTAACGATTGGGTCTATAAGACGGAAAATCCTGGCACCGTCTATGGCATTGACGCCCGCACCGGCGCGATGAAATGGACCTTCAATATCATCCCGCCGGATATGGAGAACCAGACCGGCACCGGCAATGTCTGGGCCGGTATCTCGGTGGACCCGCAAACCGGTCTCGCCTTCCTGCCGACCTCCTCGCCCAGTCCGAACTATTATGGCGGCGACCGGCTCAAGGAGATGCCCTATGCCACCGCCACCGTCGCGGTGAGGGCCGAAACGGGTGAAGTGGTTTGGAGCCGGCAGTTGGTGCATCACGATATCTGGGACGTGGACACCAATTCGGCGCCCACGCTGGTGGACATCAAGAAGAACGGCCGGACCATTCCGGCACTGATCCAGGCGACCAAGATGGGCTTTCTGTTCATCCTGAACCGCAATACCGGCGAGCCGGTCTATCCCATCGAGGAACGCCCCGTTCCGGCGTCCGACGTGAAGGGCGAAGTCGCGGCCAAGACCCAACCCTATGTGCCATACCCCGAGCCGACCGTGCCGGAAACCACGCCGCCGGTTTCCTTGTTCGCCGATATCGTCAGTTTCGGAGAATGCAGCCGCTGGAAGGCGCGCTTGCGCGACGATGGCCGCTATACGCCGCCTTCGGTGCGCGGTTCGATCTCCTGGCCGGCCACGCTGGGTGGCGTGGAATGGGGCGGCGGCGCCCTGGATCCCACCACCAACACCTATGTGGTGAACAGCAATGTCGTGCCGCAGATCTACACGCTGGTCCCGCGCGCCGATGCCGACAAGAAATATGGCAATGCGCTGCGCGACAAGGATGGTTATGCCGCACAGCAGGGATCGGCCTATGGCTTCAAGCTGGAGAACTTTCTCAATATGTGGGGTATGCCGTGCTGGGTGCCGCCCTATGGCACGCTCTCCAGCTACGACATCAACACCGGCAAGCTGAACTGGAAGAAGCCGTTCGGCCAGGTCCAGAAATGGGGCTTCTATATGCCGGAAAGCTGGGGCTCGGTGACCATCGGTGGGCCGGCGATCACCAAGTCGGGCCTGATCTTCATCGGCGCTTCGATGGATAGCCGCGTGCGCGCTATCGATATGAAGACCGGCAATGTGTTGTGGAAGCACATCGTGGATTCGCCCGCTGTGTCGCAGCCGGCGATCTATACCTACAAAGGCAAACAGTATGTTGTGTTCGCGGTCGGCGGCAACGGCATTCTGACGCCGCGTTTGGCCGATCAAGTGGTGGCCTTTGCGCTGCCGTAGGAGATATTCCGTATAACAAGGCAAAGGGGCGTTCACCAAGTATGGACGCCCCTTTTTCCTTGGCCGGCCAAGGGCCACAAGCCGCAGGTCCCCCTAGCGTCGTGGTTTCGAAGTTCGCACTATGATTGATATCGAGCTCTTGGCGAACTTCGAAACCAAAACGACACTAGGAATCAATAAGTTGGCTAGTGTCCTGACGATTCCGAAATTCGCCAGAACCCGATATCGTGATCATGCGAATGTCGGAATCGGGACACTAGCGGCTGTCTTTTTTTGGATCGTCCGCGCGCGATTTTCGGCCCCGGGCTTGCCATTGCGGGTCCCCATCCCCATTGTCCCATCCCAAAGAGGGTGGGCCATGGCAACGCCGAGCGAAAAAGACGCCGGGACCCGGCTGGACGAATGGTCGCCGCGGCTTTTGAAGTCGCGCCTGTATCAGCGAATCCTGGTGGACATCATCATTGGGATTTTGGCGCCGGGCGAGCAGCTGGATGAGAATGAGCTGGCACGCCGGTACGGCGGCGGGCTGGCGGGTATCCGTGAAGCGCTGGCGCGCCTGGCGCTGGAAGGATTGGTGGTGCGCCGCGCCCGGGTCGGCACCTCGGTGGCGCCGCTGGATCTGATGGGCGCACGCGAAGCTTTTGAGGCGCGCCGTCTGATCGAGGTCCATTGCGCCGGCCTGGCCGCTGCCCATGCCAGTGACGAAGAGATCGCAGGCATCCGCGCCACGCTGGACGATGGCGAAGCCGCGATCCAGGACAATGACCAAGCTGCTTTGGCGGCCATGGACGAAGCCTTTCATGTCGCGGTGGCGGCTGCCAGCGGCAATCGTTCCTTGGCCAAGATGGTGGTGACGTTGCACCACCAGACCGCGCGTTACTGGCTTTATGCCATGCGGGAGCCTGCCTCCGATGACGGTATGGCCGCCTTGAATGAGCATCGCGGCTTGGCAGAGGCAATCGCCAGCCGCGATGTCGAACGCGCCCGGGCGGAAATGCTGAAGGTGCTGGGAGATTTTCCCGCCGAAATGAAGCGCAGCCTGGAAAGCCGATAGACGACAATGACCCAGTGTGGCGGGCGCGCCTGGCTGACCTTGGCCCTGATGAGCGCGCTATTTTTCATCGTCACGGCCGCCACTTTTGCGTCGCTGGGTCTGGTTCTGCCCGCCATGGTTGGCGAGCTCCATTGGAGCTGGACAGAGGCCGGCGCCGGTTTCACCTTGCTGGCGGTGTTCTGCGGCATTACCAGCGCGGTGCCCGCAACCTTGATCCGCCGCTTTGGCGTTCGCGTCACGCTCCTGACGGGCGCGGCGGTGATGGCGGTGGCGTTTCTTTGCCTCGCCAGGACACAGGGCTTGGTGCTCTATTTTGTAGGCGCATCCCTGGCGGGTCTGGGATTCACGCTGCTGGATTCGGTGCCGGGGACATATTTGTTGTCACGGTGCTTTGCACGGCCATCCTTTGCATTCGGTCTTTATTTCACCATCGGCGGCTTGGGCGGTGTGGCCGGTCCGCTGCTGTGCATCCAGGTGATGCAGGCCGCCGATAGCTGGCGCAGCTATTGGCTGTTAGCCGGCGCTTTGGTGGTCGTGACCGGCGTGGCGGCGGCGCTGGGCGTAGACACCAAGACCGATGTCGCCAACGCGGCGAATGGCGATCCGGAGATTTCCACAGAGCGCTGGACTATGCGCACGGCCCTGCAAACACCGCAATTCTGGATCATCGCCGCCGCCTATGCCGCGTTTCTGTTTTGCGGCCTTACCGCCAATTCCGTGTCGGTGGCCCACCTCACCCAATATGGCGTGGCCGCCTCGGTCGCAGGCGGCATGATGAGCATCGAGGGGCTGTGGAATTCCGGCGCGCGGTTGGCGGGGGGCATTCTGTCCCGTTTCATCAGCGCCAGGATTTTGCTGGCGATTGCTTTGAGCGCGTTGGTGATCGGCCTTTTGGCGTTGGGCGTGGCCCGCGATACGCCCATGATGATGGTCTATGCCGCCGGCATCGGCATCGGGTTTGGCCTGACCTTCTTTGCCGCCAGTATTTTGCTGCTGGACTATTTCGGGCGCGGCCCCTATCTGGAACTGTTTGCCGCCGTCAACCTTATCTCGACGGTGGGCGCGGTCGCGCCCACCCTGGCGGGATTGACCCGCGATCGTACCGGCGCTTTCACGCCGTTTTTTGTGGGACTTTCGGTGCTGGTCCTGTTGGTGATCCTGGCCGTGCTCCTGATGCGGCCGCCGCATCCGAGGCAAGCATGAAAGACTTTGGCGTATTTCTGCCGGTTGCCACGCGAAGCACGCGCGAGCGTGTTCGCCAAAAGATAACGTTGGCGACATGAGCGGTCCCAAAGAATTTGGTGTTTTTCTTCCCGTCGCCAACGGCGGGTGGATTGTCAGCCGCAACACGCCGCCCTTGGATGGGGGTTGGGCGCAAAACCGCGAGGCCGCCATCCTTGCGGAAGAGTCCGGCTTTGATTTTGTCATGGCGATGGGCAAATGGCGCGGCTTTGGCGGGGCGACCGCGCATTGGGGCACCAGTATGGAAGCCGTCACCATGATGGCCGCCATCGCCGCCGTCACCAGGCGGGTGAAAGTGTGGGCGACGCTGCACGCCATTCTGCACAATCCGGCGGCGGCCGCCAAAATGATCGCCACCCTGGACCACATCAGCGATGGGCGTGCCGGGCTCAATATCGTGGCGGGCGCTTATCGCGGCGAATTTGAGCAAATGGACGCCTGGGACGACAGTCTGGATCACGATGCGCGCTACGATCTGACGCAGGAATGGACACAGATCGTCAAGCGGCTTTGGAGCGAGCCACGCGTCACTTTCAAAGGCAAATATTTCGATTTCCAAGATTGCGTCAGCGATCCCAAGCCGCTCCATTCTCCATTTTTGATCTGCGCCGGCATGTCCAAGCGCGGTTTTGAATTCTCGGTGCGCGAAGCCGATGGCTGTTTCATCGGCGGGCGGGACCAGGCGGAGACCCGCGACGCGTCACGGCGCGCCCGCGCCTTGGCGGCGGAGTTTGGCAAGCCCATTCGCACCTATTGCATGATGACGGTGATCACGGCAACGACCGATACCGAAGCTGAGGCCAAGGCTGAGGCCTATCGCGCCGGGCTGGACGAGGGCGCTGTGCTGGGCATGCTGGAAAGCTATGGCGCCGCCGGCAATGCCATGACGGCGCGGTCGCAAGGCGCCTTTATGACTCAGACGGCGGTGGGATCGCCCGCCACCTGCGCCGCTCGAATCGAAGATTTTCTGCGTGATTGCGATATAGACGGCTTGATGTTCATCTGTGACGACTATGCGCAAGGTCTGCCGGTGATCGGGCGCGAGATTCTGCCCAGGCTTCGCAAGGTTTTCGCATGAGCCCGGATTGGATAGCGCCGCGCCGCACGGCGCTGATACTGATCGACTGCCAAGTGGATTTCGGAAGTCCCGATGGCGCAATGGCGCGGCGCGGCGCCGACATGGCCGCGCCGCAGGCGGCGCTGAAACAGGCGCAAGCCTTGACGCAGGCCGCGCGCGCCGCGAACGTGACGGTTGTCTTCGTCCGGCTGCTGACCCATCCCCGTGGTGAAAATCGCATCGCGCGCGAAGCCAAGACGCGCACGCAGGATGACAAGCCGGATCTATGCGTGGAAGGAACGCGCGGCGCCGATTTTATCGGGCCGCAGCCGCAAGCCGGCGACCGGATCGTCACCAAGACGCATTTCAGCGCTTTTGCGCGCACGGGTCTGGCCGAGGGGTTGCATGCCCAGGGCGTGGACACGCTGGTGCTGGCGGGTCTGACCACGGAATGCTGTGTGGCGTCCTCCGCCTGGGATGCGTTCGAGCACGATTTTCATATTTTTATCGCCCAGGATTCCTGCGCCGCCTATGAGCAGGCGTTGCATGACCAGGCTTTGCGCGCCTTGGGCCTGAGCGGGGCAACGCTGGCGCCAACAGCGGATTTTGTCCGGTCCTGGGGAGAGTGATTGGGATGACGGCCTGCGTCAGCCTGCCGCTTGGGAAAAATGATGTAAAATGTTACGTGGCATTCCAGATAGAGATGGGTATGTACGGTTTATGACACAGAGTTTGTTGGTTTTAGCCGCTGCCGGTTTGGTGGCCTGGACAACGGGGGGGGCGCAGGCGCAGACGCCGGAGTCCATCCTTGTGACCGGCGATCGCGTGCATTTGCTGGAAACCCGGGCCAACAGCGCCGCCTTCGGACTGGACAAGCCGCTGATCGAAACCCCGCGCGCGGTGAGTTTGGTGAGCGATACGACCATCGCGCGTTACGGCATTTCCGGCGTCAATGATCTGACGGCCATCACCCCGTCGGCCTATACCGCCAGTTATTATGGCGTTGAGGGCTCGGTTTCGTTGCGCGGCACGCTGGCGGAAAATTATTTCCGCGGCTTCAAGCGGGCGGAAAACCGGGGCACCTATTCCACGCCCTTGGCCGATGCGGCGGGGATCGAGATCCTGCGCGGTCCGCCGTCACCCGTCTATGGCGCGGGCAAGGTGGGCGGACTGGTCAATTTCCTGCCAAAGACCGCCGGCGCGAACGATGTTTTGGGCGCAGAAGTGACCGTTAGCTATGGCAGCTATTCCAAGCGTAATCTCACGGCGCAGATCAATGCGCCGGTTGCGATCGGTGATGCGCTGGGCGGCCTGCATGCCTATGGCGAGTTGGATGACAGCTATAGTTTCTATCGCGGGCTTCATCCCAGCCATCAGTTGATCGAACTGACCGGCGCCTTGACGCTTGGCGCTTGGTCGCTCACCGCCGACTATATGTACTATCATTCCAACGGCGATGTGCAGACGCCGGGCTGGAACCGGTTGACGCAAGCCTTGATCGATACGGGCAGCTACATCACCGGACGCGATAGCTCGCTGACGGATGCGGACGGCAATGGCCGGCTGACCCTCAACGAATTGGGCGGCAATCCCTATTTCTTCGATCCCAATTTCCGGCCCCTGGCATGCGTGGCTTGTCAGGATGCCGCCCACCGGCTCGATAGCGGCGTGGGCACGACCGGTTTGGACCAGCGCACGGTCTATACTGCGCGCGGGGTGGATTTCTCCAACACCATCACCCACACCGCGTTTCTGGAACTGGCCGGGGATTTGGGTGAAGGCCAGCGGTTGCGGCTGCAATTGTTCGGCGACACGCTGCAGAACGACCGGTTTGTCTCATATGGCTTTCCCGGCTCCTACCGCACCCAGATCGGCGAGATCCGTCTCAGCTACGATCTCAAGCGCCAATTCGGCCTGCTGAAAACCCAGACCGTGGCGGGCGCCTCCTATCGCATCGTGCATGCCGTCGGAAAGGAAAGCTTCAACAGCGGCGTGATCGCGCTGGACCGCCGGGATATTTCCGCCGGGCCTGCCGCCAATGATATTATCGACTCGCCCTTCAATGTGGATGCGCCGGGAACCATAGGCCTGGGTTGGGAAAATAACGTCCACACCAACAGTTCCGATGCCGGTGTTTTTGTCGTCACCGACTGGAGCTGGGACGACAGCCTGAATGTGACCTTGGGCGGCCGCTACGACGCCTACAATGTGCGCTCCACCGATACCGGCGTGATGGCGTTCGAGCCGGCAACGGGGCGCGGCAATGCCGGACGCTTTACCTATAGCGCCAGTCTTTCTTACAAGACGGTTTGGGGCGTGGTGCCTTATGTGACCAGTGCCAAATCTTCGGCCATCGAGATCGGCCAAGCCAGTCAGGTGATGACCAGCCTTTTGGCGTCGCGTAGCTGGCTGTCCAATTCCTTTCTCAATGAGGTAGGCGTCAAATTCGCCGCCCTGGACGACCATTTGCAGGGCAGCGTGAACTGGTATGTCCAAAACCGGACTCAATTGGTGGTGGGCGGCGGCGTCACCAATGTGATGGGCACAAGGGCCAAGGGCGCGGAATTGGAATTGCGCTATGTCGCAACCCCCAATCTCAGCTTCACCTTGGCCGGGGGCCTGCAACACACCACCATCAAGGGTCCCGATCACAGTTTTTCTTATGTCCCCGCGCGCACTTATGGAATTGCGCCACAGGACGGGTTCGGCGGCAGCTATGTGACGTTCGATTTTTCAACCTTGCCGGGACGCAGCGGCGATTATGAAAACACATTGCTGCCGCATGCGGTGATCAGCCCCTATGTCACTTGGACCAGCGATGCCGGGTCCTGGGGCGTTTGGGGCGCCACCTTCGGCGGCAGTTATGTCGGCGCGACGCGCCAGACCGTGCCCAATCCGATTCACTATCCTTCTTATGTGGTGCTGAACGCGTCCGGTTTTGTGCAATGGGATGTGTGGGAAGCCGGCCTGAACATCAACAATCTGGGCGACGCGCGTTATTTCACGCCCGGCGCCGACACTTATGCCAATCTCAGCGCTCTGCCCGGCGTGGGCCGCACCTGGAAAGTCACTTTTAAAAGGATTTTTTAGGCAAGCGGTTGTTCTAAAGAAGGCGCGCGCGTTAGGCTCGCGCCGCGATGAAAACCGCTGCGCTTTCTTTCTTGTGTTTGTTTGTGCCGTTTGCGGCGTCGGCCGCCGATCACGCCTGGGTCCAGGCGGTCGCCGGCGGGTTTGAGGCGCGGCTGACGACCGATGCTGGCGCTTGTCCTATCCTGACGACTGACAAGGGTGACATATCCATGACGGTGCGGGCGGCCGCCAGCACGGATTTTCCCCTCCTATGCGCTGCTCCAATTCCCCAAAACACATTGCGCGCCAGCATCGCGGACAGGGTCTTGCCGCTGCCGGTGGCGCAGCCGCAGCGCATCCTGGTGCTGGGCGATACCGGCTGCCGCATCAAAGGATCGGCGCTGCAAGCCTGCAACGATCCGCGCGCCTGGCCCTTTGCGCAATTGGCGGCGGCGGCGGCCCAGTTAAAACCCGATCTGGTGATCCATGTCGGCGACTATCATTATCGCGAGAGCCCTTGTCCGCCGGGCAATCAAGGCTGTGCGGGATCGCCCTGGGGCGATAATTGGGCCACTTGGCAGGCGGATTTTTACGATCCCGCCGCGCCGCTTCTGGCGGCAACCCCCATGGTGCTGGTGCGCGGCAATCATGAAGACTGCAATCGTGCCGGTGCGGGTTGGCTCAGGCTACAAGGTCCGTCCGCCTTCGATCCGGCCGCACCCTGTGTCCCGCATCTGCCGTCTTACACCGTGGACCTGGGGAGCGTGCGGCTGGCGGTGATGGATGATGCCACGGCGCAAGAGACCAGTTTGGATCGCGGCGCTTCGCCGATCTATGCGGCGGAGTTGATGGGGTTGGCGTCGATTCCCGGTCCGGTTTGGTTTTTGCACCATCGCCCCATCTGGGCGGCGATCAGCGGGCCCCTGGGCATTCCCATTGGCGGCAATCTGGCTCTGATTGATGCGGTGCGGCTGGCGGGCCTATCGGGGAGTCCGGCTATTGCGCCCAATGTCGAGCTGATGCTGTCGGGACACATCCATTCTTTCCAAGCGATCAATTACAACCAAGCCGTGCCGCCCCAGATCGTGGCAGGCCATGGCGGTGACAATCTCCACGACACGCCGCGCGATCTCAGAGGCGCGACATTTCAGGGTCGTTCCGGGGTGAGCGTCGCCGACGGCTTGTCGGTGGGCGGGTTCGGTTTTTTGCTGATGACCAAAGATGCGGGCGGTTGGGCGATCGATCTTCACGATTCTGCCGGAACCAAGATGCGCAGCTGCCGCTTTGTGCCCGGTACGCCCGGACGGGTGGATTGTTCGGTGCAAAACTAGAGCCTTTTTGAATTGAGATGAGCTGGATGCTGCCCTTATCCTCACCATGGCCGGCCTCCGGCGCATAGCGACAGCGTATGCGCGCCATCCACAGTCGCAATCACGGTATTTGTTGCCCTGGATGGGCGGGTCGTGAAGTTTACCCTCCGGTCGCGCTTCGCGCGAACCGGGGGGCCCGCCCATGGTGAGTATGAAGGTTCATTTCAATCCAAAAAGGCTCTAGCGTTCGTTAGAGAAAATGGTCCCCTCGCGGGGCTGGCGCGCCGCCGCATCGGTTTCCAGCATGGCGAGCAGTGCGGCGGTGGCAAAGCCATCGGCGGCCATAGCCTTGGATTTTTGATACAGCCGTAGCGCGGCGCGGCTGCGGCGGCCCAACACGCCGTCGGGTGCGCCGGGATCGAAGCCCAGCTTTTGCAGATTGGTCTGAAGTTGCATCCGTTCGTTGCGCGACAAGGCGCGTTCGCCCCGCGGCCATTCCTGCTTTACCGGGCCCGCGCCCGCGATGCGATCGGCCAAAAGGCCCACCGCCAGCGCATAGCTGGCGGCATTGTTGTATTTCAGAAGCACATGGAAATTGGCAAACACCAAAAAGGCGGGACCGCGCGCGCCTGCGGGCAGATAGATGGCGGCCCCTTCATCGGATGCCGGAAGTGCTGAACCGTCCGCCATCGTCACGCGCTGCGCCTGCCACTGCGCAATCGTCTTGTGGGTTTCGGTGTCGGCCTCTTCATAGGAAAAACCATCCGGCAATTTGACTTCGTAGCCCCAAGATTTTCCCGGTTGCCAGCCTTGCTGGGCGAGCAAACGCGCCGCCGATGCCAAGGCATCCGGCACAGAACGCCACAGATCAATGCGGCCATCGCCATCGCCATCAACGGCATATTTCAGGAAGGTGGTAGGCGTGAACTGGGTTTGTCCGAAAGCGCCCGCCCAACTCGCCGTCATTTGGCCGACCGCATAATTCTGCTGCTGATAGATCTGCAGCGCCGCGAAGAATTCCGGCTTGGCAAAAGCGGTGCGCGGCCCGTCATAGGCCAGGGTTGCCAAAGCGGTGAACAGGTTGAAGCTGCCGGTATCTGCGCCATAGTCGGTCTCCATGCCCCAAACGGCCATCAGGATTTCGGCAGGCACCCCGCTTTGGGCCGCGATAGGTTCCAGCACGTCCGCATGACGTGTGCGCAGGAAGCGCCCGTCCGCGATCCGCCGTTCCGACACGGCAGTGTCCAGATAACTCCAGACCGGTTTGGTGAATTCCGGCTGGTTGGCATTCATGCCCAGAATGCGCGCGTCAGGCGCGATCCCTGCCGTGGCGCTATCGAAGGTCGCCCCGCTGATGCCTTGCGCCAAGGCCGTTACGCGTGCCTCAGCCAAAAAAGCGTCGAATTTGGCGTCACCGGAACTGGGCCGGGCCGGCGGCGGGGCAACCGGGACAGGCGGGACGGGAAAAGAGCGGGGAGGTACTTTTCTGGGCGGGGCGCTGGCACAAGCCGCCGCCGCCAGGACCAAAGCCAGGGCGGCAAGACAAGCCAGGGTGCGGGTGGCGCGCGTCATCCTGTCAGAATACTCTATTTCGATAATTTTTGGCGGAAAACCAGGCTTTTTAACACGAGTACGCGGGTTGACAGGGGTGGGTCCCTTGCATAGTTTCCGCGCCTCTCGCGGTACACGGCCTTCTGGGCCGAACTTTGTTAATTGCGGCCCTCCGGGCCGAGGGTCCAAAAGGCAGTGTCATGAAGGTTCGCAACTCCCTCCGGTCACTCAAGAAGCGTGACAAGGACTGCCGCGTCATCCGCCGCAAGGGTCGCGTCTACGTGATCAACAAGAAGAATCCGCGGTTCAAAGCCCGCCAGGGTTAAGCGATACTGCGCCCCTCCGGCATAGGCGCACATGCTTCTTCCGCCCACCGATACCAGGATTGTCGCCCGCCGCGCCGAGATCGTCGCGGCGCTCAAAGAGATCGTGCCCGATGGCGTGGTGGCCGATGAATCGGGCCTGGCGACCTTCGACGCCGATGCGCTGAGCGCCTATCACCAGATGCCTCTGGTTTGCGTCCTGCCCTCCAACCGCCAGCAGGTCAGCGAGATTCTGAAATACGCGGAAGGCCAAAGCATTCCTATCGTGCCGCGCGGCGCGGGTACCTCGCTGTCGGGCGGGGCGCTGCCGCGCGAGGACGGCATTCTGATCGGCATGGGCCGCATGAAGCGCATTCTGGAAATCGACTATGAGAATGGCTGCGTGGTGGTCGAGCCTGGCGTCACCAATCTCAACATCACCAAGGCGGTGGAAGCCCAAGGCTTCTATTACGCGCCCGATCCCTCCAGCCAGGTCGCCTGCACTATCGGCGGCAATGTGGCGGAAAATTCCGGCGGACTGCATTGCCTGAAATATGGCCTGACCACCAACAACCTGTTGGGCGTGACCATGGTCCTGCCGGGCGGCGCAATCGTCACCCTGGGCGGCAAGAGCGGCGCGCAAGGCGGCTTGGATCTGCTGGGTCTGGTCACGGGTTCGGAAGGCCTGCTGGGCGTGGTGGTGGAAGTGGTGGTGAAGATCCTGCGCAAACCGCCGGTAACCCGCACCTTGCTGGCCTCTTTCGATTCGGTGCCCGCCGCAGGGCAATGCGTCGCCGCCATCATCGCCGATGGCGTGGTGCCCGCGGCCATGGAATTCATGGACCGGCGCTGCGCCGAGGCGGTGGAAGCCTATAACCAGCCCGGCTATCCCGCCGGCGCCGAAGCCATCCTGATCATGGACGCCGACGGCGTTCAGGCCGATGTCGATCACGATGTATCGCGCATTGTCGCGATCGTCGCCCAATGCGGCGGCGCGACGGTGGAAGCCACCGACGAAAAACACCGCGCCCGCATATGGTCGGGCCGCAAAGCGGCCTTTGCCGCCATGGGGCGGCTTGCGCCCGACATGTTGTGCATGGACGGCACGATTCCCCGTCACGCTTTGCCGCAGGTGCTGGAGGAAATGGCCAAGCTGGCCGACCGGTACCAATTGGGCTTTTGCAACGTGTTTCATGCCGGAGACGGCAATCTGCATCCGCTGATCATTTTCGATGTGATGAAGCCGGGTGAGTTCGACAAGGCGGAAGCCTTCGGCGCTGACATCCTGCGTCTCTGCGTTAAGGTCGGCGGCGTCTTGACGGGCGAGCATGGCGTGGGCGTGGAAAAACGCGATTTGATGCCCGACATGTTTTCGCCGGAAGATTTGGCGCAGCAGGGCCGCGTCAAATGCGCGTTCGACGGCCAAGGCCTGTTCAATCCCGGCAAGGTCTTTCCGACCCTGTCGGCCTGTGTCGAGCAAGGCCATATCCATGTGCATGGCGCGCAATTGCCCCATCCCCATTTGCCGCGTTTCTGATGACCAAGGCCGCCGATACCGCGCAAGTGATCGAGTTCGTGCGCGCCGCGCGCGCCGACAAGGCGCCGTTCGAGATTGTGGCGGGCGGCACGCGGCGTTCGGTGGGCAGGCCGCTGAACGGCTTGCCGTTACTGGATGTGTCGGGCCTGTCGGGCATTGTCAAATACGAGCCCGAGGAACTGATCCTCACCGCCGCGCCGGCGACGCCGCTGGCGGACATCGATGCTGTGCTGGGAGAAAGAAACCAGCGCCTGGGCTTTGATCCCGCCGATTGGTCGCGCCTATTGGGGTCCAACGGCGTGGCGACTTTGGCGGGCGCTGCGTCCAGCGATGCCTCGGGTTCGGGACGCTTGCGCCATGGCGGGGCGCGGGATTCGTTGTTGGGATTTCAGGCGGTCAACGGATTGGCCGAGCGTTTTCGCGGCGGCGCCAAGGTGGTCAAGAATGTCACCGGCTTTGATCTGCCCAAGCTGGTCTGCGGCGCTTATGGCAGTTTGTGCGTGCTGACGGAAATGAGTTTTCGCGTCTACCCCAAGCCGCAATATGCCGCGACGCTTTGCATTCCCGACGTGACGCCTGAGGTTGGTTTTGCCGCCTTGCGTACAATCGCCCACAGCGCCCTGGAACCGGCGGGGCTGGCTTATTTGCCGGCCAGCATGGCCCCCGGCGTAGGTCAGGGTGCGGCCTTCATCAAGCTGGAAGGCGCCAAGCAGCCCTTGGAAGAAAAGATCACGCTGGCGCGCGGGCTTTTGGGCATGGCCGTTGCGCGATTGGAAGATGACCCGTTCGCCGCCATCGGCAACGGCGAGAAATTCGCCGATCTTCCCGGTGATGTCTGGCGGGTGATGATCGCGCCCTCGGATGCGCCGCGCATCGCGAAGGAATTGAATGCCCGCTATTGGCTGGGCGATTGGGCCGGCGGTTTGCTCTGGCTTGTGGCGGCGCCGTCGGATGGGTCCCGCATCCGCGCCATCGCGTCCGCCGCGCACGGCCAAGCCATGTTGCTGCGCGCCGGCGCGCAGAGCCGCGCCGCGCATGGGCTTTATGCCGCCCAGCCGCCCGCGCTGGCGGCGCTGAACCGGGCGGTCAAGGCGGCCTTCGATCCGCTTTCGCTTTTCAATCCTGGAAGACTTTGAGAGAAGGCCGGCATGAAATACGCCTTCACCCCTGAACAGATCGCCGATCCGCAAATCGGTCCCGCCGCCGCAGCGGTGCGTGCTTGCGTGCATTGCGGCATCTGCACCGCGACCTGTCCCACCTATGTGCTGTTGGGCGATGAGCGCGACAGCCCGCGCGGCCGCATCGTGCTGATGAAGGACATGCTGGAAAAGGGCGGTGCGCCGACGCCCGAGCAGGTCTATCATATCGACCGTTGCCTCTCCTGTCTCAACTGCAAGACCGCCTGTCCTTCCAGCGTCAATTATCAGCGGCTGGTGGATCAGGCGCGCGCCCATATCCAGGCGCATTATAAGCGTCCCCTGGGCGATCGGCTGTTGCGCTGGGTGATCGCCAAAGTGATGACGCGGCCCAAGCTGGTGCGGATCGGGCTCTTGTTGGCCCGCATCGGCGCCCCCATCGCGACGATCCTGCCGGGAAAATTGGGCGCCATGGCGCGCATGGGTCTGTCCGCCAGGCCGCAAGGCCCCGAACCGACCCAGTTTCCCAAGCCGCGCGAGGTCAAACAGCGCATCGCCATCATGCCGGGCTGTGTCCAGGGCGCGCTTAGCCCCCAGATCGACAGCGCGGTGGGCCGGGTGCTGGCGCGGCGCGGCATTGAACTGGTGGCGCTGGAAGGCGCCGGCTGCTGCGGAGCCTTGCCGCATCACATGGGCCGCGAACAGGACGCCCATCGCTGGGCCAAGCAGGCGATCGAGGCTTTTGAACAGGGCCAATATGATGGCGTGCTGATCACCGCCACCGGCTGTTCCGCGCAATTGAAGGACTATGCCCATCAATTCGCCGGCGATCCGGTCTGGGAGAAGCGCGCCGCCAAATTCGCCGCCGCCGCGCGCGACTTTGCCGAACTCTGCACGCCTCTGGCAGTAACCCCGCCCCCCCTTGAATCCAACAAGCCCTTGCGCGTCGCCTATCATCCGGCTTGCTCCTTGCAGAACAGCCTGAAGCTGAACGGCGTGGGCGAAGCGATTCTGGAAGCGGCAGGGTTCATCGTCACGCCGTTTGCGGAAGCGCATCTATGCTGCGGCTCGGCCGGCACCTATTCCATTCTTCAGCCCGACCTGTCGTCCCAGTTGCGGGCGCGGAAATTGGGCAACATTGCGGCGGCCGAACCCGATGTGCTGGTCAGCGGTAACATCGGCTGCCTGCAACATCTGGCTTCCGGCGAAGGCCTGACCCAGCCAATCCTGCATATTGCGGAACTGCTGGACTGGGCCGAGGGCGGTCCGATGCCCGCGGCCTTGAAGGCCGCCAATCTGGAAATGCCGGCCAAGCCCCATTAGGCTTGCCGCCATGCGCGCACTCTTTGCTCTGATCCTGTTGCTCGTCTGCGGCGCGGCTTTGGCCGCGCCTAATACCGCTGCGCCGGACAAACCGTCCGCGCCCAAGCCCGCCAGCCAGGAGCAGCTTTTCGCCCAGCTCAAGCAGGCGCAAAGCGCCGAAGACGCCCAACCGATCGAACAAAAACTGCTCGCTTTGTTTCGCGTCTCGGGCAGTCCCAGTGTGGATTTGCTGGTGACCCGGGTCCAGACCGCGCTTTCGGCTGCCGACCGCAAAACGGCGAAGCAATTGATCGACGCCGTCACCCGCATTGCACCCGGCTATGCCGAAGGCTGGCACATTCGCGCCGGCTTGGAGCATGCCGCGGATGACGACACCGCGGCGCTGGTTTCGCTGCAGAAGGTGATCCTGCTCAACCCGCGCCATTTCGCGGCGCTTAATACGCTGGGCGATATGCTGCAGGAGTATGGCGACAAGGCGGGCGCGCTGAAGCTTTATCGCCGCGCTTTGGAGGTTGATCCCCAATTGCCGGGCGTCGGCCAAAAGATACGCGAGCTCACCCATAGCGTCGAAGGACGGGACATCTGAGCCGATGCTAAGCGCCAAAACGCTGCCGCTGGCGTGTTTGCTTCTGTTTCTGCCGCTGCCGGCATCGGCGCAGCTGGGCATGGTGGGCAGCTGGTTCGGCTATGGCCAGCCCGACGACAAAAGTGCGATGTATATCGACCATATGCGGCCGGACGGATATTGGCGCGGCGAGTATCGCACCTGCGTCAAAGGCAAGGCCCATGACCAGACGCAGGTGGGCCGTTGGTCGCTGGCGGGAGATGTTCTCAGCCTGCACATCGAAACCGTGGACGGCCAATCCGCGCCCCGCACCGACACTTATAAAATGCTGGCGCGTGACGCCAAATCGCAAAAATATGTCAGCCTGTCCCACAATTTTCCCTACACGCCCAAGCGCGTCGCGGACAATTTCCAGATGCCGCCCTGCGATCTGACCAGCTAATGCGTAACTTAACTCTCTGTCTGGCGGCCTGTTTGATGTCCGTGCCTGCGGCGGCACGGCCCCCGTATTTTGTCGGTAGCTGGTTCGGCATGGACCAGCCCGACATCAAAAATTTGATGTGGATCGAGCATTGGCAGGCTGACGGGACTTTTCGTGTCCATTTTCGTCATTGTAAAAAAGGAAAGAACCAGGATTTACGGTCTGCTGGCTCCTGGTCGTTCCAGGGAAATATTTTGACAGCTCGCACCACCATGGTGGACGGCAAACCATTTGCTGTTACGAATGTCTATGAAATCATGTCGCATGACGCCCAGAGGCTGAAATATCGCGAGCTGCCTTCGCGCTTCATCTATCATGCATCCCATGTGGCGGATGATTTCCAGATGCCCAGTTGCGAGATGACCAGCTGATGGCGAAAGGCTGGGCCGCCGCGCTGCTGTTGTGGACGGCGCCGGTTTGCGCCGCCGAACACCCTGCCTTTCTGACCGGCCACTGGTTCGGCCAAGGCCAACCGCATGACAAAAGCGAGATGTGGCTGGCCCATACCGGCGCCAATGGCGATATCGCGGTGCAGTTCCGCAAATGCGTGAAGGGCAAGGCCAGCGATCTGTTTCAGAAGGGCAAATGGTGGTTCCAGGACGGGGTGGAATATGTCCAGATCACCTGGTCGAACGGCATGATCGTCTTCCACGAGACGCCGTACAAGATCCTGTTCCAGGACGGCAACCGCCAGACCTACCGCATGCCTGACGGTTTTGTGTTCAAGTCTGCCCGCGTAAAGGCGGACTTCCGCATGCCGGACTGCGATTTGGTCAGTTGAGTTTGCAATGGGGCTGTTGCCCGGCCCGTCGCTTACGCGCCGGGCATTCGTAGCTCGAAATGGTCGTCGCACTACGCTGTCGCTAGCGACGGACCATTTCGTCCGCCTTCGGCGGAGCGCTACTCATCCGTCACGAACGCCACACGCAGCATGTTGGTGGCGCCGGTGGCGCCCAAGGGCACGCCGGCGGTGATCACGATGCGCTCGCCGGCTTGGGCGAAGCCTTCCTGGCGCGCGATCTGGCTGGCGCGCTTGACCATGTCGTCAAAGTCGCGAATGTCCTCGGTGGTGACGCTGTGGGTGCCCCACACCAGGGTCAGGCGGCGCGCCGTGTCTATGCTGGGCGTGGGCGCGATGATGGGGGCCGAGGAACGCTCGCGCGCCGCGCGCATGGCGGTGATGCCGGACTTGGTCCAGCACACAATGGCGCGGGCATCGATGGTTGCGGTGACTTCATGCACGGCCGCCATGATGGCATCGGGCGTGGTCCTTTCCGGCGTGCCGCGCTGGGATTCGATAAAGGACTGATACAGCTCGTCATCCTCCACAGCGCGGGCGATACGGTCCATGGTTTCGACCGCTTCCACCGGATAGGAGCCCGAGGCCGATTCCGCCGACAGCATCACCGCATCGGCGCCGTCGAACACCGCGGTTGCCACATCCGACACTTCGGCGCGAGTTGGCATGGAGGCGTTGATCATGGATTCCAGCATCTGGGTCGCCACCACCACCGGCTTGCCGGCCTTGCGGGCGGCGCGGGTAATCTGTTTTTGCAGGCCCGGCACGCGCTCTAGCGGCATTTCCACGCCCAGATCGCCGCGCGCCACCATCAGCGCGTCCGCCAGTTCCAGGATGCCGTGCAGCGAGTCCAACGCCTTGGGCTTTTCGATCTTGGCCAAGACCCCGGCGCGGCCCGCCACGATTTTTTTCAACTCCGCCACGTCCTCGGGACGCTGCACAAAGGAAAGCGCGATCCAGTCCACGCCCAGGTCCAGCGCCGCGTCCAAGTCGGCGCGGTCCTTTTGTGTCATGGCCGACATGGGCAGGAGGGTGTCGGGCATATTGACGCCCTTGCGATCCTTAATCTCGCCCGCCACCTCCACAATGGCTTCCGCAAAGGTGTCGGCCTTGCGCAACAGCCGCAGGCGGACCTTGCCGTCGTCGATCAGCAGCGCGTGCTTTTGCTTGATGGCCTGGAAAATTTCCGGATGCGGAATAGGGACTTCTTCCGGTTTTTCGCAGGTCTCGCCCAAGACCAGGCGGATGCGCTCGCCTTCCTTGAGCATGCGCGGTCCGCCCGGCAATTTGCCCAGCCGGATTTTGGGGCCTTGCAAATCGCAAAGGATGCCGATGGGACGCCCGACCTCCTCCGATAGCGCGCGCAAGTCCTCCACCATGCGCTTCAATAAAGCGTGGTCGGTATGGCTCATATTGATGCGGAAAACATCCACGCCGGCGTCAAACAGCGCCCGCATTTTCTCCCGCGTGTTGGAGGCTGGCCCCAAAGTGGCGAGAATCTTGGTTTTCCGGCGGCGGCGCATTGGGACCTCAAGTGATGAAACGGCGGGTTGTTAATAAAAACAACCGCAAGTGACGAAGCGGTGCGTCACCTTATTAGTTCGAAAGAGACTGTGTCCAATCCGGTTTTTTGCCGGTATCCACCTCAAAAAAGCCGCGGCGGTCGAAGCCGCGCTTGGCGCAGTCGCTGCGCCCCACGGAGCGGAAGCGTTTGTCGGGCGCGACGCAGAAATGCGTCTTGCCTTCCCAGGTTCCGGCGGCGCCGTCGCTGGCATAGAGATAATAAAAGCGTCCCTGCAGCGGGCCGGTCAAAAGCGGCGCACAGGCCTTGGGCTGGATGGTCCACCAGCCCTCGCTGGTCCAATTGGTGCCGTCAAAACGGCCGATGGCGGTGCGGACGGCCAGATTGCTTTTGTTGCAGACATGAAATGCGGCCTGGGCCGGCGCCGCGAAAAGGGGCAAGCCCATCACGCCCAGAATCACGCCAAGAAGCAGGGTCGTGCGACGCATCTTGGGGCCCGGTTTGGCGCGAAACCGCTTGGCCGTCAACTGGATGCTTGCCTTTTGCCCCTGACGGCGTCCGCCCGAGTCCTTATAACGGCGCCATGATGGAATCCGCCTTTGAAACTCTGCCGGGCGAATCCCCGCTTTTGCTGCTTTGCGATCATGCCTCCAACGCCCTGCCGCCAGGCTTTGGCAGTCTGGGGCTGGATCCGGCTCTGTTCGCAACCCATATCGCCTATGACATCGGCGCGGCGGCGGCGACGCGCGCTTTGGCGGGCGCCTATGGCGCGCCCGCCTTTCTGGGCCTCTGGTCGCGGCTTTTGATCGACCTCAACCGGGGCCCCGACGATCCCACCCTGGTGATGAAGCTGTCGGACGGCAGCATCATTCCGGGCAACTGTTATGCCGATGCCGCCGAAGTGGCCGAGCGTCTTGCGCGGTATCATGCGCCCTATCATGCCGCCATCGCCGCCGCACTGGATCGCATCGGGCCCCAGGCGGTGGTGATCTCCCTGCACAGTTTCACCCCGTCCTGGAAAGGCGCGCCGCGCAAATGGGACGTTGGCATCTTGTACGACCGCGATATGCGGCTGGCCCAGCCCTTGATGGCGCGGCTGAGCCAAGCCGGTTTTGCGGTGGGCGACAATGAGCCCTATAGCGGGGCGCTGCAGGGTGACACGCTGTACCAGCACGGCACCTTGCGCGGACTGCCGCATGTGCTGATCGAAATGCGCCAGGATTTGATCGCCGATCCGGCCAGCGCCCAGGCCTTTGCGCTTACGCTAAAGCCCATCCTTGACGCGGCTTTGGGCGACATGGCTTCAAATAGCCAAGCGATAGGCCGTTAAATAAGTGCACAGCCGCAAATAATTTTACGCGTTGCATCATTTTGCGCCGCCGGGCTAGTGTCCGCGGCTTTTGAAAATCCGAGTTTCCCCATGGCCAAATCCGGCTTCGCCAAAGACCAGCTCAAATCCTTCATCAACCGCATCGAGCGGCTGGAGGAGGAACGCGCCGCGCTGTCGGCCGATATCCGCGAAGTCTATTCCGAGGCCAAGGGCACCGGCTTTGACACCAAGATCATGCGCCAAGTCATTCGTATGCGGAAATTGGACAAGGCGGACTTCCAGGAACAAGAAGCCATGCTGGATCTGTACTTGACCGCCATGGACATGCGCTAATAAGGCGCTGTCTTTTGCCCGCCGGGTTTGTCGCGCGTCTCACGTGCGTTAAGCACGCTCCGCGCGCGCTCCTGCCCGGACGGCCAAAATCCTGCGCGCCTGAGGGGAGGGTAATTCGCCCCCGACCTTGATAGGCTATCGGGCATGCCCAAGCGCGGCCGCCCAAAATAAAGAAATTGGCTAGCCGACCTTCAAGGCTTCTTCCGTAATTTCGGTGGAGGGCATATCCCCTTCCAGGCCGAATTCCTTCAGCTTGCGGTACAGGGTCGAGCGGCCGATCCCTAAGCGGCGCGCCACTTCGGACATATGGCCGTTATAGCGGGCGATGGCCATGCGGATGATGTCCGACTCCATCTCTTCGAAGCGGCGGATATGGCCGCCCGCGTCGGTCACATTGAGGCCATAGGCCGAAGCCGTGGCGGCAACGGGAGCGGGGTGACCGGCGGCGCCCGAAACATTCTGACGCGCCACGGTTTCCACGCCAAGCGCGGCGGCGATCTGGGGAAAATCGCACACATCCAAAGACGCGCCATCGCACAGCACCACGGCGCGGAAGATGGTGTTTTCCAGTTGGCGCACATTGCCCGGCCAATTGAAGCGTTCCAGCAATTGGCTGGCCTGAGGCGTGATACCCGATACCAGCTTGTTTTCTTCCGCCGCGAACCGTTCGATGAAATGACGCGACAAAGGGGCGATGTCGCCTGCGCGATCGCGCAAGGCGGGCACCGTCATGGGATATACGTTGAGGCGGTAATACAGGTCTTCGCGAAACGACCCGTCCTTGACCATGGTGCCCAGGTCGCGGTTGGTGGCGGCGATGATGCGCACATCCACCTTCACAGGACGCTTGGAGCCGACCGGGTCCACTTCGCCTTCCTGCAGGGCGCGCAACAGCTTGACCTGCATGTCCAGGCGCAATTCGCCGATCTCGTCCAGGAACAGGGTGCCGCCATCGGCCTCCTGGAATTTGCCCAAATGCTTGTCGCTGGCGCCG
Organism: Rhizomicrobium sp.; assembly: GCA_035275465.1. Classification (GTDB taxonomy): domain Bacteria; phylum Pseudomonadota; class Alphaproteobacteria; order Micropepsales; family Micropepsaceae; genus Rhizomicrobium. Next base: position 86,240 of record DATEMS010000034.1, read on the forward strand.
GTGAAGGAACCTTTCTCATGGCCGAACAGGATCGATTCGATCAGATTCTCGGGGATGGCGCCGCAATTGACGGTCACAAAGGGCTTGCCCGAACGCGCCGAGCTGCCCTGGATGGCGCGGGCGATCAATTCCTTGCCGGCGCCCGATTCGCCTTCGATCAGCACCGGAATGTCGGACTGCGCCGCGCGCATGCCCAGGCGCGTGACCTGGCGCATCTCCGGCGAGTGGGCCACCAGGTCTTCGAAACTCAGCTTGTTGTCCTGCTTCTTCTTCAGTTGTTTCACTTCGCCGGACAGGGTGCCGATCTTGAGCTGATTGCGGATCGAGACGGCGATGCGTTCGGGGCTGGCCGGCTTGACCAGAAAATCATTGGCGCCCGCGCGCATGGCTTCCACGGCGGAATCGATGCCGCCCTTGGCGGTCAAGACAATCACCGGAAGTTCCGGGTTGGTGGGACGCAGCTTTTCCAGCACCTCCAGGCCGCCCATGTCGGGCATCACCAGATCCAGCAGCACCAGCGTGATCTGCTCGCCGCGCGGGCCGTTGATCAGGTCCAGAGCGGGCTGGCCGCCAGGGGCGGTCACGACCTGCATGCCGCTGCGGGCAATCGCTGTTTCCAGCAAGCGCCGCTGCACGGGGTCGTCGTCCACCACCAGAATGGTCTGCGCCATAACTCATGCCTCTATCAGATGTGGCGGGGATTTTGCGGGAACACAGGTAAATGTGGCGTTTAAGCGTGTTTCTTTGCGGGACTGGCGCGCGCGTGGCAATTCCATGCTTAATCAAAGCTGAATAGGTCCAAATGCGCGCCGCCATGGGTCAATCAGGCCCGCAACGCGTTGCTGGGACCGCATGGCAAAGGCCTTATAAACCAAGTTGCCGGAAAGCGGGCCTTTGCTATATTCCCCTCCAAATTCAGGACAAAGGGCGTTAGGCGTGAGCCGGACCGCCCTAGAACAAAGGGCGTTAGGCGCGAGCCGGACCGTCCTAAACAATGGGCGTAAGGCGTGAGCCGGACCGCCTTCAAAAAAGGGGGCCTTATGGCGCACGAATCCGACCACCAGCCGGGATCCATGGACATCAGCGCGCACAAGAAGGCCTATGCCGGCTTTCTGACCGGGTCCAAATGGACCTTCGGTTTCATCCTGCTGATCATGGTGTTCCTCGCCCTTTTCCGCACCCACAACTAAGCCATCCCCCATGCGCCTCGCGGTCCCGAAGGAAACTCGAGAGGGAGAGCCCCGCGTTGCCGCGACCCCCGAATCGGTCAAAAAGTTCAAATCTCTCGGGTTGGAGGTGGTGGTTCAGGCGGGCGCGGGCGCAGGCGCCAAGATCGCCGACGCCGATTATGCGACGGCAGGCGCAAGCATCGCGCCGGACACGGCTTCGGCGCTGAAGGATGCCGATATCGTGCTCAAGGTGCGCGGTCCCTCGGTCAGTGAAATTTCCCAGATCAAAAATGGCGCCGTGCTGGCGGCGCTTCTGGCCCCCCACGCCGAAGGCGAGGCGATTCAAAGCCTGGCGACACAGGGCGTCACCGCCTTCGCCATGGAATTGCTACCGCGCATTTCCCGTGCCCAGTCCATGGATGTGCTGTCCTCCCAAGCCAATCTCGCCGGCTACAAGGCGGTGATCGACGCCGCCGCCCAATTCGGCCGCGCCATGCCGATGATGATGACCGCGGCGGGCACCATCGCGCCGGCGCGGGTGCTGGTGATGGGCGTGGGCGTGGCCGGGCTTCAGGCCATCGCCACCGCCAAGCGGCTGGGCGCCATTGTCAGCGCCACCGATGTGCGCCCCGCCACCAAGGAACAGGTGGAATCGCTGGGCGGCACTTTCATTGCGGTGATGGATGAGGAATTCAAGAACGCCCAGACCGCAGCGGGTTACGCCAAGCCGATGTCGGCGGAATACCAGGCCAAGCAGGCGGCGCTGACCGCCGAAACCATCAAGAAGCAGGACATCGTCATCACCACGGCCCTAATCCCGGGGCGCAAGGCGCCGATCCTGGTGACGGAAGAGATGATCAAGACCATGAAGCCGGGCTCGGTGATCGTGGACTTGGCGGCGGGCGCGGGCGGCAACACGCCGCTGTCCCAGCCCGACAAGATCGTGGAGGCGCATGGCGTCACCATCATGGGCCACACCAACCTGCCGGGCGCGCTGGCGGTGGATGCTTCCTCGCTTTATGCCCGCAATCTGTTCAATTTCATTTCGCTGATCGTGGACAAGAAGACCGGCGCGCTGAATCTGGATTGGAACGATGAAATCGTCAAAGGCAGCGCCGTCACCAAGGACGGCGCAGTGGTGGCGAGGGGATAGCATGGCGAAACCCCTCACCCGCTCGCGCTGCGCGCTCGCGCCCTCTCCCACAAGGGGAGAGGGAAAATTTCCTTCTCCCCTTGTGGGAGAAGGTGTCCGGCTGAGCCCAGTGGGTGAAGCCGGACGGATGAGGGGTAATGCGGCATGGAAATGATTGACCCCTTTGTTTTCCGCCTGTCTATTTTTGTGCTGGCGATCTTTGTCGGCTATTTCGTGGTCTGGGGCGTGACGCCTGCGCTGCATACGCCGCTGATGGCGGTCACAAACGCGATTTCCTCGGTGATCGTGGTCGGCGCGCTGATTGCGGTGGCGGTGCCGGTGATCGGCGCGGAATCCTGGACCTCCAAGGGGCTGGGCTTTGTGGCGCTCGCCTTGGCCAGCGTGAATATCTTCGGCGGCTTTTTGGTCACCGCCCGCATGCTGGCGATGTACAAGAAGAAAGAAAAGAAATGACCGATCATGATCCCCAAATCCCGCAAATTTTCGCCTATTGCCTGATCGCCCTGGGGATCGTGCAGTTGGGCTTTGGCTTGTTCCAGAAACGCTCATCAGAGCGCGGCGCGCAGATGGTAGCGGTCGTCTGTATCTCGGGGGCGGTCGGCTTGTTCGTGGCGGCGGCCGTCGCCTACTTCGGCAGCCATATTGACGAGATTTTGTCCGCGGCCATGGGGGTCTTTATTGTGGTCAGCGGGACAGGCTCCTTCCTTGGCCTGCGCCGCCTGAAGTCCGGCGGAGATTCCGGCGGGGACATCGTGTCATGAGCGCGAACGCCAATATCGCGGCGCTTCTCTATCTCGTTGCCGGCTCGCTTTTCATCCTGGCGCTGAAGGGCCTGTCGTCGCCCGCCTCCAGTCGCGCCGGCAACCGCAACGGCATGATCGGCATGACCATCGCGGTCCTCACCACCCTGTGGATTTCGGGCGTCAGCGATCTTCTGACCTGGGCGCTGGTGATCGGCGGCCTGGGCATCGGCGGTATCATCGGCGCGGTGATGGCCAAGCGCATCGCCATGACCAACATGCCCCAGCTGGTGGCGGCATTCCACAGCCTGGTCGGCCTGGCGGCGGTGTTGACCGCCGGCGCGGCGCTTTATTCGCCGGATGCCTTCGGCATTGGTATGCCCGGCGCCATCCATGCCCAAAGCCTGATCGAAATGAGCCTGGGCGTCGCCATCGGCGCCATCACCTTCTCCGGTTCGGTCATCGCCTTCGCCAAGCTGAACGGCAATATGGGCGGCGCTCCCATTCTGCTGCCCGCGCGCCATCTGCTCAATCTGGTGATCTTCCTAGTCATCATCGCTCTGGTTGCGTGGTTCACCATGGACCAGGCCCACTGGATGTTCTGGGCGATCACCGCGCTGTCGCTGCTGTTCGGCGTAACCTTGATCATCCCTATCGGCGGTGCCGATATGCCGGTGGTGGTTTCGATGCTCAATTCCTATTCCGGCTGGGCTGCCGCCGCCTTGGGCTTCACCCTGGAAAACAGCGCCCTGATCATCACCGGCGCACTGGTCGGTTCTTCCGGCGCGATCCTGTCCTACATCATGTGCAAGGGCATGAACCGCAGCTTTATCAGTGTCATTGCCGGCGGCTTTGGCGGCGAGACCGGCGGGGCCAAGGGGCCGGCCGAAACCCGCCCCGTCAAACAAGGCTCGTCCGACGACGCCGCCTTCATCATGAAGAATGCGGCGTCCGTCATCATCGTGCCGGGCTACGGCATGGCGGTGGCCCAGGCCCAGCATGCGGTGCGCGAAATGGCCGACAAGCTGAAAAAGGAAGGCGTCAAGGTTTCTTATGCCATCCATCCGGTGGCCGGCCGCATGCCCGGCCATATGAACGTGCTGCTGGCCGAAGCCAATGTGCCTTACGACGAAGTCTTCGAACTGGAAGACATCAATTCGCAATTCGCTCAGGCCGATGTCGCCTATGTGATCGGCGCCAATGATGTCACCAATCCCAGCGCCAAGACCGATCCCAAATCGCCCATTTTCGGCATGCCGATCCTGGACGTGGAAAAAGCCAAGACCGTGCTGTTCATCAAGCGCGGCATGGGGTCGGGTTACGCCGGCGTGGAGAACGAACTCTTCTTCCGCGACAACACCATGATGCTGTTCGCCGACGCCAAGAAGATGACGGAAGAAATCGTCAAGGCGCTGGACCATTAGCTTGGTTTTTGGTTGATTCGTACAACCTCCTCACCCTTCGACAGGCTCAGGGTGAGGAATAAGAGGCCATATGCGCGTTGATCCGATCCAACGGCTTTCCAGCATCCGTGAAGCCCGCCTGCCCGCCGACGAGCCTGCAATCTTGTCCTTCATCAACGGATTGCAAGAGTATGAAGCGGCGTTCGAGCCCGACCGCCGCCGGGACTCCGATTTCGCCGCCGAGCATTGGCGTCATGTGCAGCATCGCTGCGCCGAACGGCACGGCATTATGCTGATCGCCGAAAATGACGGAAAAGCTGTTGGTTGGGCCTTTGCGTATGACCAGAATGCCGAACTGTTCGTGGTCGAGCCGGAGCGCCGCCATGGTTATCTGGCGGAGCTGTATGTGGAGCCCCAAGTCCGCGGCAAAGGCCTGGGCCGCGCCTTGATCGAGGGTTGCGAGGTCTGGGCCCGCGAACGCGGCCACAAGCTGCTCACTGTCGGGGTTTTGGCGAAAAATCCCGCCGCCATCCGGTCCTATGAAGGCGCAGGCTTCACCCCTTATGGCATCACGCTACGGAGATATTTATGACGACGCGCATATTTTCGTTGCTGGCCTGTTTGCTGTTGCTGGGGGGAACGGCTTTTGCCCAACCGGATCGGTCTGCCGAAAACATCAAGGCGCATATGGCGTTTTTGGCCAGCGACAAGCTCAAGGGCCGCGAGGCGGGAACGCCGGAGTATGACCAAGCGGCGGATTATGTCGCCGCCCAGATGAAGCAGTTGGGGCTAAAACCCCTGGGCGACGCCAAGGGTTCTTATTTCCAGCGCGTGCCGCTATTGGCGTCGCGCCCCAAGGATCAAGGCGTCTTGGTCTTGCGCGATGCGGCGGGAAAGGAAACGCCCTTGGTGTTCGGCAAGGATTATCTGCCCGGCAGCAGTCCTTTGTCGCCCGCCCTTAAGATGGATGCGCCGATGGTGTTTGTCGGCTACGGGTTGGTGGCGCCCGAGCATGGCCGCGACGATTATCGCGGTCTGGATGTGAAGGGCAAAATCGTGGTGGCGCTGGCGGGCGCGCCCAAATTCCTGCAAACCGAGGAGCGCGCCTATTACCGCAGCGCCCGCCCCAGGCTGACCGAGGCTCAGGCGCGCGGTGCGATCGGCTATCTGTCGGTTAGTACCTTGACGGGAGAAAAGCTTTATCCCTTTCCCAATCGCGTGCGTCAGTACCGCAGTTGGGGCATGACCTGGCGCGATAAGGATGGGGCGCCCTTTGTCGCGATCAAGCTGCCGGTGGTCGGCGGCGTCAGCGTTGCGGGCGCGCAAAAACTGTTCGGCGCACAGACGGCGAAAATCCTGGCGGCGGCGGAAACCAAGCAGGGCGTGGTTCGCGGTTTTGCCATGCCGTTCCATTTGCGCGCCGTCCTGAACACCGAAATCAAGACGGCGGAAAGCAAGAATGTCGTGGGGCTTCTGGAGGGCAGCGATCCCAAACTCAAGGATGAATATGTGGTGTTGTCGGCGCATCTGGACCATATCGGCATCACCCCGCCGGTGAAGGGCGATGTCATCAACAATGGCGCACTGGACAATGCCTCGGGTGTTTCCACCACTTTGGAAGTGGCGCGGCTGTTTCGCGATGGCGGGGTGCGCCCCAAGCGATCGGCGCTGTTCCTGCTCGTCACCGCCGAGGAAAAAGGCCTGATCGGGGCGGAATATTTTGCGCGCAATCCCGGCGTGCCATTGTCTGCGATCGTCGCCGATGTGGATCTGGATATGCCGATCCTCACCTATGACTTCACCGATGTGGTGGCGTTCGGCGCCGACCGTTCCAGCATCGGCCCATCGGTGCGGCGCGCCGCCGCCCGTATGAACGTCAAGCTGTCCCCCGATCCCATGCCGGATGAGGGCATTTTTACCCGCTCCGATCATTACCGCTTTGTCGAACAGGGCATTCCGGCGGTGTTTCTAGCCACCGGCTATGCCAATGGCGGCGAGGCGGCCCACAAGGTTTTCATGGCGCAGCACTATCACAAGCCCAGCGACGATCTCTCCCAGCCGATCCGTTACGATACCGCGGCGAAATTCGCACGTTTGAATTTCGCGATCACCCGCGAACTGACCGATGGCCCCAGGCCGTCCTGGAACAAGAACGATTTCTTTGCGGACAAGTTTGTGAAACGGAAATAACGTATTCGCTACCAATGCGGAGACAAAACCGGCTTATTTTTTCCAGCTATAGCTTCGCGTTACCTCTGCAACAATCAGCTCATACCATTCGTACCAACTGTTGCGGCCTTCTTCCCGAATTGCGGAATGTGCGGCGTCCGATTTCCAGGCCTTCGCCGCGTCATCGCTACTCCAGTAACTGATCGTAATCCCGATACCATCGGCGCCGCGGACACTGTGTATCCCGCAATAGCCATCGGCTTTTTTTGCTGCTTCACCCATCTGTGCAGCAGCCTTGGCGTAGCCTTCGGCATCTGCGGCGGCGCGTTTTGACACGAATATTACTGCGGTGGTTCCCGGTTTCATTTCATGCCGCCCATTCTGCAGACTTCCTTCCACTCGGCATCGCGCACCGGCTGTACCGATAGACGGAAACTCTTCACCAAGCTCATCTCAGCCAGTTTGGGATTGGTCTTGCACTCCGCCAAGGTAACGGGCCTGGGCATGTCCTTGACCGCCTTGACAATCACTAGGCCGAAGATGTCTTTCTCGTCGGTGGGGTCGGGGCGGTATTCGCCGATCACTTCGACAATCCCGACCACGGTTTTTTCTTCGCCCGAATGATAGAAGAAGCCCAGATCGCCCTTTTTCATCGCCATCATATTCTGCTTGGCGGTGTGATTGCGTACCCCGCTCCAGGGTTCGCCCTTGGCGCCCTTCTTTTTCTGCATTTCCCAGGACCAGGTCTCGGGTTCGCTTTTCAACAGCCAATAGTTCATGTCCGTCTATTCCACCGTCACTTTGCGGCTCATCAACCCCGCCACCGCTTCGGCCAATGACAGCGCGCCGCTGAGCAGATGCGCCATTGCCTCGGCGATGGGCAATTCCACGCCCGCCGCTTTGGCGCGCGTCACCAGGGCGGGGGCGGTGGTGGTGCCTTCCGCCAACGGCTGATCCGGCACGATCAGTTCGGCGGCCTTTTTGCCCCGCCCCAATTCCATGCCGAAAGAAAAATTGCGCGACGAAGGACTGGTCGCGGTCAATACCAGATCGCCCAGGCCGGACAGGCCCATCAAGGTTTCGCGCCTGGCGCCCAAATGCTCACCCAGCCGCGACAGCTCCGCAAAGCTGCGCGCCAATAGGGCGGCGCGGGCATTCTCGCCCAATCCCATGCCTTCGACCACGCCGCAAGCAATGGCATAGACATTCTTGGCCGCGCCCCCCAGCGCCACGCCGATCAGATCGTCGCTGGCATAGGGGCGAAACGACGGCGAGCGCAGCGAGGCTTGCAGGTCGCCCGCCAAGGCGCCCTTAGCCGCGACGGTGACGGCGGTCGGCAGCCCCTTGGCGACATCGCGGGCGAAAGAGGGACCGGACAGAATCGCCAGCGCGGCCTGTGGCAGGCTTTCGGCCACCACTTCCGTCACCAGCTTGCCGCTGTCTTTTTCGATGCCCTTGGCGCAGATCACCAGTGGCTGGCCCCGCGCAAGATGCGGCTTCAAACTGCCGGCGAAGGTTTTGAGCACCTGGGCCGGCACCGCCAGCAGCAGGGCGTCCGCCTTGCAGGCTTCTGCCAGATCGCCGGTGACCTGCAGCGCTTTGGGCATCGCGACACCGGGCAGGAAACGGTTGCCGCGGCCCGCCCGGATATCCGCCAGGACATCGTCCTCGCGCACCCACAGGCTGGCATTGCGCCCGGCGCCGAGGGCCGCCAGCGCCAGGGCCGTGCCCCAGGCGCCCGCGCCCAAGACTGCGATATGGGGAAAAGGAGCGGGAGGGGACATCAAATCGTAGGTTGCTTATTCGGGAACGGAATCTATCTTGCCCCCTTATTGATCGCAAACCCGCCGCAAATCGCCTGAATTTCTCCATCTTGCCGTGCGAGCATTTCCTAATGCGCCGTCTTTCGCTGTGTCTTGCCGTCCTGCTCGCTGTCCCGCTCTTGGGCGGCGCCGGCCAGCCCGTGCCCCAGCGCCTCACCCCCGCCTATAACGACCAGGAAAAAGCCAATCTCGACAAAATCAGCGCCTATCTCAACGGCATTCGCAGTCTCAAGGCCAGTTTCGTTCAGATCGGTCCCGAAGGCGGTCTGGACCAGGGCGAGGTTGTGATCCAAAAACCCGGCCAGATTCGTTTTTCCTATCGCGCCCCCAGTCCGCTGTTGGTGGTGGCGACCGGCGGCAGTCTCTATGTGAAGAATGCGCGGCTCAACACGGTGGATCGTTACAGCCTGTCGGAAACCCCGCTGGGTCTGCTGCTGAACGAAAAGCTGGATCTCAAGAGCAACAAAGCGGTGATGGGTGTTGCTGAGCAGAACGGCGCCTTTGTGGTGCGCGCCCGCACCAGCGCCAATCGCAACGACGCCAATATCACCCTGGTCTTTTCCGCGCCCGGCATCGAGCTGCGGCAATGGACGGTGAGGGACGATCAGGGCGGCAACACCACGGTGGCGCTGCAAAGCCTGCAGCCTGGCGCCGTTCTGGATCCCGCGCTTTTCACTGTGCCGACCAAGGCGGTCCAGCAAAGCCGCAAACAGTGAAGCGGGTCGGGATCGTTTGCGACCGCCGGGTCTTAGATGACATGGCGGTGCACCAGGCCAATGACGAATATATCAGGGCGATACAAGATGGCGCGCAAGCGCTGCCGTTGCTCATTCCTTCGACCGACAGCGCGCTGAACGCCGCCGATATTCTGGCGGCGGTGGACGGCCTGCTGTTTCCCGGCGCGCCTTCCAATGTCGCGCCGTCGCATTATGGCGCAACCGCACGACCCGGCACCGAGCTGGACGAGGTTCGTGACGCCACCAGCTTGCCGTTGCTGCGCGCCGCCGCCCAGGCCGGAAAACCGCTCTTGGCGATCTGCCGTGGTTTTCAGGAATTGAATGTCGCCTTGGGCGGCAGTCTGCACCAGCATGTGCACGAGATTCCCGGCCGTTTGGATCACCGCGAACCCAAGAATGTGCCGCGCGATGCCGAATATGGTTCGTCGCATGCCATAGCCATCGCGCCTGACGGATTGTTGGCGCGCCTGTCGGGCTTGGCCGACGCGATGGTCAATTCCCTGCATCACCAAGGCATCGACCGCTTGGCGCCGGGGCTGAATGCTGAGGCGCATGCGCCCGACGGGCAGATCGAAGCGGTGTCGCTGATAAGGAACGGGGGGTTCCTTTTGGGCGTGCAATGGCATCCGGAGTGGCGCTTTGCGGACAATGCCTTGAGCCGAGCCATTTTCACAGGCTTCGGCCGCGCCCTCTAGGGTGCCCCATTCGTTTACAACATCCTAAGCAATTGCTGACAGATTTCCGGTCCAAACTCTGCGGTGCCTCATGTCGTTGCCGGCCCGTCTGCTGGGCTTCGCCTTCACCAATGCCGACTTCCTGTTCGAAATGGATACGGGAGGCACGATCCTTTTTACCGCCGGTGCCGCCAATGATCTGGTCAAGGAGAATGGCGAGGCTTTGGTCGGCAAACCCGCCGGCAAGTTGTTCAAGCCATCGGAAGGCATCAAGTTCGCCACCTTCGTCAAGGCCTTGCAGAGCGGCGACCGCGCCGGTCCCTTCAAGCTGACTTTGGCCACCGGCGCGCAAGCCAATCTTGCCATGTTCCGCTTGCCGGAAAACGGCTCCAATATTTCCTGCACCCTTGCGCGGCCGGGCACGCGCGGGCCCGCTGCCCAGACCGATCCCAAGACCGGTTTGGCGTCGCGCGACGGCTTTATGGCGGCGGCCGAAAAAGCCGGCGACCGCGATGCCTTGACCCTGGTGCATGTGCCCGGGCTGCCCGAACTGTGCGCGCAATTGTCGCCCGACAATGCCGACGCGCTGATGCAGCGGATCGGCGACAGCCTGCAGACAGTCGGCGCCAGCGCCACGGGCCGCCTCTCCGAGTCCAGCTTTGGCGCGCTTGCGCCGGCGACCGCGGGATCCTTGGATATCGCCGGAAAAGTGTCCGACGCCATCAAAGCCGGTGGCCTGACGCCGCCCAAGGTCGCCGAAACCCGACTGGGCCTGCAGGCCGCGGGCCTTAGCGCCGAGCAACGTCTGCTTTCGATGCGCTATGTGATCGACCGCTTTGCCGAAAAGGGCAAGGTGGATACGCGCAATGGCGATCTCGCCGGCATTTTTGCGGGGATGATGGAAGAAACCCAGCGCCGTTTGGCCGCCATGACCAAGACGGTGGGCGAAGGCGCCTTTGAAATCGCCTATCAGCCGATCAGCGATCTGGCGAGCGGCAAGGTTTCCCACTATGAGGCGCTGGCGCGCTTCGCCAATCCGGAAAGCACCGCCGATACCGTCGCCTTTATCGAGGCCTTGGGCATCGCCAATGCCTTTGATCTGGCGGTGGCCAACAAGGTGCTGGGCCTGGTCGAACAACAGGCCCATCTCCACATCGCGTTCAATATTTCCGGCGCCACCATTGCCACGCCCGCCAGTTTCGGCATGCTGGCCGGTATTCTGGCCGAACGCCGCAAGCTCGCGCCGCGCACCTTGATCGAAATCACCGAGACCGCGGAAATTGCCGATCTGGAAAGCGCCGGCAAAGCGATCGGCGCGCTGCGCTCCATGGGCTACCGCGTCGGGTTGGACGATTTCGGCGCGGGCGCCGCCTCGATCAACTATCTGCATGCCTTCCAGGTGGATTTTGTGAAATTCGACGGCGCCATGATCAAGAAGATCGGAAGCTCCAAGCGTGACGATGCCTTGCTGGCGGGCTTGGCCAAGCTCTGCCATGAGATGGGCGTTACTACCATCGCCGAATGGGTGGAAAGCGAAGCCGTGGCCCAGGCCGCCCGCGAGATGGGCTTTCACAAAGGCCAGGGCAAATGGTTCGGCGCGCCGCAGATGGAATTGCCCGCCGGGCCTGTACCCGTTGGCAAGCGCAAAGGCGTCACGGAGAGTTGGGGGTGAGACACGTCCGCGAAGCGGCAAATCGGTCCAGTGGACCGATTTGAGTGTCGAACGCCCTGAGCGTAAGCGAAGGGCCGGAGAGCTGTTTGCCAAGAGCGCCCATCGGGTAAGCGGCGCCTGAGCGTAAGCGAAGGGCCGGAGAGCTGTTTGCCAAAGCTCCGTCAGCCGGGCGTTGGCCCCTGGCATGGCCGCAAAAAGCGCCGGATTCCGCCCCAAAACCATTATGACAGAAATAGCACTGTCATTATAATTCTTTCAGGTTTACGTATTTTCTTGAAATATGTTGCATTTTTGCTTAGCTATGGGCCTGAAGACGGCCTTGAGCTGCTGGCATTGCCCCCCGCTCGCTTTCAGCTCCCGTCTTTGCTGGAGCGCCGGTCATCCCCTCCCGGCCGTTCCGCGCGCAATAACGCGCATTTGGCCCCTGGTCCCCCTGGCCAGGGGCCTTTTTTATGGGTCAGGCCGGCCCCGGCACAATAGGCGCCGCAACCCTCCTGAGCGTCAGACTCAGTCTTCCGCCGCCCGGCAGCAGCCGCGAGGTGCCCGGCTTGATGCGGTCAATGCCGTGATAGGCCAGCCTTGCTGTGCCGCCAAAGGCGATCACGTCGCCGGACGCCAAGGTCATGCGCACGGTCTTGCCGCCGCGTGTGGCTTGGCCGATACGAAACACCGCTGCATCGCCCAAGGACACGCCGATCACCGCCGCGCTGACATCTTTCTCATCGCGGTCCTGGTGCAATCCCATTTTGGCGCCCGCGCGATACAGATTGATCAAGCAGCATTGCGGCGCCGGGGGCGGATTTATCTGCGCCCACAAGTCCAACAGCGCTTGCGGAATGGCGGGCCAAGGCAAGCCCGTTATGGGATGGGTGGCTTGATAGCGATAGCCGGCCTTGTCCGATACCCAGCCAAGCGTTCCGAAATTGCTTTCTTCCACGGAAAAGGGCTTGGCGGTGCCGGGCATGACCGGGCGATAAAGCGGCGCGTCTTTCAATTTTTCAAAAACATCGTCCAGCAGCATCTTCTGCGCCGAGGCTGAGAATTTCCCGCGCCAAAGAAAAACATCCGGGGCGATGGTGAGCCTGGCTACCACTGATGCGGTGAGCGTGTGGGAACGGTGAAAATCTCCGCATAACTGTCCGCCAGGCCGCGGCTGTCCAGCCAGGCTTTGAGCTTTTGCGGGGTGTAACTTTGCCCGGCCCATGCCGCCAAGGACTGGCCGCCGGCATCTTCCATCGCGAAATCCAAAAAGCGTTTCAGCCAGCGCTGATGGGGCTTGGGAAAATGCAGATAGGGAAAGCGCGCATATTGCGCCCGGGCGGCGGGCAGGGCGGTCCAGCCGCCGCGATGAATCAGATAGAGAGCGGCCGCGAAGCTGGTGCGATCCTGGCCGCCGGAGCATTTGAGCAGAAACGGCCGGGGCGCGGCATCGAAACATTCGATCAGCCGCAGCAGCATGTCCCGGGTCGGAAGTTTGCGCGAATCCAGCATGGCATCGAAATGGGCGATGGCCGCAGCCTGGGCGATGGCGGTTTCCTTTTTCCACCAGGCCAGATCGTCGTTGCGGCCGCGCAGGTTGATGATGGCGGCAATGCCGCGCCGCTTGAGAAAAGGGCTTAAGCCGCCGGCCCAAGCCTGCATGGCCCGCGCCGCTTCACCGGGGATCACCCAATGAAAATTGTAGAGGATATCGCCGATTGTTCGCACTGGGGCCGATCGCATAGACTGGAATTAGCATATTCGGAACACCCATGCGTATTACCAAGCAAAGCCTGACCTTGCGTTGGATTTTCGCCTCGGCCGCCGCGGCCATGGTTTTTGCCGTGCTGGCCTGGTCCGATATGCGGCTGAAAAGCCTGTCGGGCTTTGGCACCCATGACCTGCAAGGTTTTTCCACCGCTGCGGAATACCGCCGCGCCTTTCTGGTTTGGCCGTCGCTCTACGCGGTGCGTGCCGGATTCAACTGGGGATTGGACTATCTTTTGATGCCGCTATACGCCCTGGCCTTCTTTCATGCCGGCATCCTGGCGCGGGAGGGGTTTGCGCCCAGACCGGGGCTTTTGCGCCGCGCCCTGACTTTGCTGGCGGCGGTCCCCATCGCGGGGGCGGTGTTGGATGGGATCGAGAACGCTTTGCAATTTGGCATGATGCTCACGGGCGCCAGCGATGGCCTGGCACGCGCCGCCCTTACGGTATCCAACGCAAAATGGATGGCGATCACTGTGGGGATGGCGCTGTGGCTGGGCGCCGTTTTGGCCCGCCAGCAGGAGCGACAGTTGCAGCGGCTGAATCGCGAAAAACCCAGTCCTTGACCGCAAAGCGTCTTTGCGTATAGTCCGCCGCTCGCCGGGGGACTCGTTTCTCCTGAAAAACAATGAAATTCAAAGGTTTAGACCATGTACGCGGTCGTCCGCACAGGCGGAAAACAGTATAAAGTGGCCAAGGACAGCGTCCTGAAGGTCGAAAGCCTGCCCGGCGATGTCGGCGCCAAGCTGGATCTCGAGGTCCTGATGCTGGGCGGTGATGCGCCCAAAATCGGCGCGCCGCTGGTGGCGGGCGCCTCGGTTCAGTGCGAGATCGTCGAGCATGGCCAGGGCGACAAGGTCATCGCCTTCAAGAAGAAGCGCCGCAAGAACACCCACCGCAAGCGTGGTCACCGCCAGCATTTCACCACGGTGAAGGTGCTGGGCATCACCGCCGGTTAAAGGACTAGTCGTATGGCACACAAAAAAGCAGGCGGTTCTTCGCGCAACGGCCGCGATTCCAATCCCAAGATGCTGGGCGTCAAGCTGTTCGGCGGCGAAGCCGTTGCCGGCGGCAATGTGATCGTGCGTCAGCGCGGCACCAAATTCTATGCCGGCGAAGGCGTCGGCATGGGCAAGGACCATACCCTGTTCGCGCTTCGCGACGGCCAGGTTGCGTTCAAGACCGGCTACAAGCGCCGCACCTTCGTATCCGTGATCCCGGCTGCGAATCCGGCGATGAAGATCGCGGCAGAATAGGCGGCTGAAAACATAGGCCGCCAAGAAATTGGCGGCCCGTTATATGCGAGGGAGATGGTCCGCCATCTCCCTTTTTTATTCCTCGCATCGAAAGGAATTTGCGGGGATGTCATGTGTATTTTGGAGAGTGAAAGATTGATCTTAAGGCCGCCTCGGCCAACGGATATTCAAAGCATGACGGTGTGGCTCGGCGATTTTGACGTGGCGAAAATGACCTCGCGCGTGCCGCATCCTTACAGCGAAGGGGACGCCGAAAGCTTTTTGGCGCTTGCCATCGAGCATCGTTTCGTGATCCAGCGCAAAAGCGATGGCGTCTTCTTGGGCATGGCAAGCCTTCATGCCGAAGACGGTTATGAATTCGGTTACTGGCTGGGCAAGCCCTTCTGGGCGCGCGGTTATGCCACCGAGGCCGCTTACCGGATGGTGCGTTACGCCTTCGAAGCCTTGGGCGTGGATAGCGTCCATGCCGGCTGGTTTCACGACAATCCGGCCTCCGGTCACGTCCTGGCCAAGCTGGGCGCGCGCCACAACGGCTCGGCGATGCGCGATTGCCGCGCCCGGGGCAGGCCGGTTTTGTGCCATGACATGCTGTTGACGCGGGCCGATTTCCTGCGAAAACAGGCCGCATAGGGAGCGACCGGCGACATGAGCGTAGCGAATGCCGTCCGGCGCGACCAAAATAAAGAGTAGGATTCGATGCGCTTTCTCGACGTCGCCAAGGTCTATGCCGCCAGCGGAGCTGGCGGCAATGGCTGCATCGCGTTCCGGCGCGAGAAGTTCATCGAATATGGCGGGCCCTATGGCGGCGATGGCGGGCGGGGCGGGGACGTGATCGCGGAAGCGGTGGAAAATCTCAACACCCTGATCGACTACCGTTTTCAACAGCATGTGAAGGCCAAGAATGGCGAAGGCGGCAAGGGCAAGGTGATGACCGGCGCCGGCGGCGCGGACGCCATCATGAAAGTGCCGGTCGGCACTGAGATCTATGAGGAAGACGGCGAAACGCTGATCGTGGATATGGCGACGCCCGGCATGCGCTACCGCCTGCTCAAAGGCGGCAATGGCGGTTTCGGCAATGCCCATTTCAAGAGCGCCACCAACCAGGCACCGGAATTCGCGCTGCCCGGCCAGGCGGGCGAAGAAAAAATTTTCATCCTCAAGCTCAAGCTGATCGCCGATGCCGGGTTGATCGGCATGCCCAATGCCGGAAAATCTACGTTCTTAAGCCGTGTGTCGGCGGCCAGGCCCAAAATCGCGGACTATCCCTTCACCACTCTGGAGCCTCAATTGGGCGTAGTGAAAATCGATGAGACGGATTTCGTGCTGGCAGACTTGCCCGGACTGATTGAAGGGGCGCATGAGGGCGTTGGGCTTGGCGACCGCTTCCTGGGCCATGCCGAACGCTGCGCCTCCATCCTGCATCTGATCGATGGCACTGGCGATTCTGTCGCCAAGACCTACAAGACCATTCGCGCCGAACTGATCGCCTATGGCCAGGGGCTGGACGCAAAGCCCGAGATTGTCGCCTTGAATAAGGTGGATGCGATTGGCGAAGGTGAGCTGGCAAAGAAACGCGCGGCACTGGAAAAGGCCTGCGGCCACAAGGTGCATGTGATTTCCGGCGTCAGCGGCGAGGGCATCAACACGGTGCTGCGCGCCATGGTGCGGCAGATCGATCGCCGCCGCGCTGAACGTGCGCAAGAGGCGCGATACGCCCGCTCCGCCCCGGTTGCCCGAAGCCGCATCGAGCGGCAGACTATCAATTTCAAGGCGCCTGTGGTGCCCCCGGCACGCATGGTGGCCGGGCCGGTGGCATCGCAGGCGGTGAAGCTGGCCGCGCCCGCGACAACCAAGACGGCCACGCCGATGGGACGCGCCAAGGCAAAAGCGGCCAAGAAATTGGCCGCTGCCAAAGGCAAGACCAAAAAGGTCAAGCCCCAGGCAAAAACGCAGACAAAAACGCAGACCGGCAGAGCCAAGGCCAAGCCCAAAGCGATGAGCAAAACCGCGCAGCGGGCGAAAAAGAAGCAACGGCGATGAGCGATATTTTTTCTGGCGCCAAACTTGTGGTGGTGAAGGTCGGCTCGGCCTTGTTGGTGGATGGCGCCAAGGGCGAACTGCGCCGCGAATGGTTGTCGTCCTTGTGTGACGATGTCGCGGCCTTGAAGCAAAAGGGCCTGGCCGTAGTGCTGGTGTCGTCCGGCTCCATCGCCCTTGGCCGCAGGCTGCTCAAACTTTCGCCCGGCGAACTGAGATTGGAAGAAAGCCAGGCGGCGGCGGCGGCGGGACAAGTGCGCTTGGCGGAAGCCTATGCCGACATGTTCGCCACCCGCGGCATCGTCGCGGCGCAAGTGCTGCTCACCTTCGGGGACACCGAGGAGCGCCGCCGTTATCTCAATGCCCGCGCCACTTTGGGGACCTTGGTCGATCTCAGCGCCGTGCCGGTGATTAATGAGAATGACACGGTCGCCACCGCCGAAATCAAGTTCGGCGACAATGACCGGCTGGCGGCGCGGGTCGCCTCCATGATGGGGGCGGACCGGTTGGTTCTATTGTCGGATGTGGACGGACTTTATACCGCCGATCCGGGCAAAGATTCCGCGGCCACCCATATCGCCGAAGTCACCGCCATCACGCCCCAGATCGAAGCGATGGCGGGGGATTCCATTTCCGGTTTCGGGCGTGGCGGCATGACCTCCAAACTGATTGCCGCCAAGATCGCCATGGGCGCGGGCTGCGATGTGATTCTGGCCAAGGGCGAAACGCTCCATCCGCTTTCGGCTATTGCCAAAGGCGCGCGCCACACCATTTTCCGCGCTTCGCTGACGCCCGCCGCCGCGCGCAAGCGCTGGATCGCGGGCGTGCTGCGGCCCGAAGGGGTGCTGGTGATCGACGAGGGCGCGGTCCGGGCGTTGAAAGAGGGCAAAAGCCTGCTCCCCGCCGGTATCCGTCAGATTGACGGGCGGTTCGAACGGGGTGATGCGGTGGTGGTCCAGGACCGGGAGGGACGCGAAATCGCCCGTGGTTTGGCGGCCTACAATGCGTCCGACGCAGAGCGGATCGCGGGCAAGCGCACGGTCGAAATCGAGGCCATTCTGGGCTATCGTGGCCGGGACGAAATGATCCATCGCGACGACCTGATCCTGACGGGAAACGGAACATGACGGTCCACAATGCCAGCGATGCAAAGGTGATAGGAAATTTGGCTGCCGAGATGATGGCCATCGGCGCCGCCGCCCGGGACGCGGCGCGCGCCATGCGCGAAGCCGGCGATGCGGCCAAGACCAAGGCCCTGGTGATTGCCGCCGCCGCCATCCGCAGCCGCGCCGCCGAGATTCTGGCCGCCAACAAGGGCGATATCGAAGCGGCCAAGGCCGCCAACATGCCCGCCAATATGGTGGACCGGTTGATGCTCAACGACGTCCGCATCGAAGCCATGGCCAAAGGCATCGAGGTTGTCGCCGCGCTGCCCGATCCGGTGGGACGCGAACTGGCGCGCTGGTCCCGGCCCAACGGCCTGGACATCGCCCGTATCGCCACACCCATCGGGGTGATCGGCATCATCTATGAATCCCGGCCCAATGTGACGGCGGATGCCGGCGCGCTGGCGCTCAAATCCGGCAATGTCGCCATTCTGCGCGGGGGTTCGGATTCCATCCGCTCATCCGGCGCCATCCAGAAGGCGATGGCGGAAGGCTTGAAAGCGGCGGGGCTGCCCGAAACCGCCATCCAAGTGGTAGGCTCCACCGACCGCGCGGCGGTGGGCATGATGCTGGAAGGCTTGAACGGGGCGGTGGACCTGATCATTCCGCGCGGCGGCAAAGGTCTGACCGGGCGCGTCATCAACGAGGCGCGGGTGCCCGTGCTGGCCCATCTGGAAGGGCTTTGCCATGTCTATATCCATGCCAAAGCCGACTTGGCCAAGGCGCGCAGCATCACGCTGAATGCCAAGATGCGGCGGACCTCGATCTGCGGCGCGGCGGAAACCCTGTTGGTGGATCGCGCCGTGCTTTCATCGCATGGCGTGCCGGTGCTGGAAGACCTCGCCAAGGCCGGCTGCGAGATTCGCGGCGATGAGGCGGTCCGCGCGGCGTTCCCTGCCGCCAAGCAGGCCACCGAGGAAGACTGGAAGACCGAATATCTCGACGCCATCATCGCTGTCCGCGTGGTGGACGGCTTGGAGCAAGCCATCCGGCATATCGAGCAATATGGCTCGCATCACACCGATTCCATTGTGACCGAAGACGCCGCGGCGGCGGAGAGTTTCATGAACAGCGTCGACAGCGCCATTGTGCTGTGGAACGCCTCCACCCAGTTTGCCGATGGCGGGGAATTCGGCATGGGCGCGGAGATCGGCATCGGCACCGGCAAGATGCATGCCCGTGGACCGGTGGGCGCCGAACAGCTCACCACGTTCAAATATGTGGTGCGCGGCAATGGGCAGACTCGTTCATGAGGAATTGGCCATGATCCATAAGGGTGGCTGTCATTGCGGCAAGATCGCCTATGAATTCCAGGGCGAGATCGGAACCGTGCTGGATTGCAATTGCTCGCTCTGCGGCAAGCGCGGCGGGCTGCTGCATTTCATCCCCCAAACGGCTTTCACGCTGAAAACGTCCCGGGACGGGCTGGGTACCTACAAGTTCAACAAGCATGTGATTGACCATCACTTCTGTCCGGATTGCGGGATCTCGCCTTTTTCGGAAGGCACCGATCCCAAGGGCAACAAGATGGTGGCCATCAATATGCGCTGCGTGGAAGGCATCGATCCCCGTACGCTGGACGTCAAATTCTTTCATGGGCGCGATCTGTAATTGCGCAAGGACGCTTCCTGGATCGTTGCGCCTGGCCCCGTCAGTGATGGCATGCGCATCGGCCTGCTGGGCGGCTCTTTCGATCCGGCGCATGGCGGGCATTTGTATGTCAGCAAAATCGCGCGCCGGGCCTTGAAGCTGGACTATGTCTGGTGGCTGGTATCGCCCCGCAACCCGCTCAAGCCGCTGCCTGATGCGCTGGCGGCGCGCTTGATCCGGGCGCGGCATGTCGCCTGCGACAGGCGCATTTTCGTCACCGATATTGAAGCCCGATTGGGCACGCGTTACACCATCGATACCGTGACGCGGCTGCAAAGACGTTTTGCGCATGTCCATTTTGTGTGGCTGATGGGCAGCGACAATCTGGAGCAATTCTCCCGCTGGCGGAAATGGCAACAGATCGCGGCCCGTATTCCGATTGCCGTGGTGCGGCGTCCGGGCTCGGTGTTGGCGCCGCTGCATGCGGGGTTGGCGCGCCGCTTGCCGGTTGCGGCCCGGTTGGGCGGCGCGCCTTCTTTGGTGGTGCTGGATGGCCCCCGCAGTTCCGAAAGCTCGACCGCGCTTCGCCAGTAGGCCCTTGGTGCCCGCGCCGAGGCCATGCTAAACTTTATATCCTGACTGCAAAGGATCTGAGCCCTGACTCGCAAAGCCAAACCCGCGAAAGCCACGAAAAAAGCTTCGGCCAAGAAATCTGTTCCCAAAAGCGTCAAAAAAACCCTCAAAAAGCCCGCGAAAAAAGCCGCCAGCAAGAAACCCACGGCCGTCAGAAAAGCCGCGCCGCAAAGCGATCTTTTGAAACGTATCCTGACCTCGCTGGATGACGACAAGGCCGAAAATATCGTCACTATCGATCTGGAAGGGCGCTCGGCTCTGTGCGACGCCGCCGTGATCGCCTCGGGCCGTTCCTCGCGTCATGTCGGCGCCATGGCGGAGCATCTGGCGCGCCGCCTGAAAGAAAGCGGCTATGGCACGCGCCCGGTCAGCGGCCAAGGCCAGGGCGACTGGGTGCTGGTGGATGCCGGCGATGTCATCGTGCATCTGTTCCGGCCGGAAGTGCGCGACTATTACGACCTGGAAGGCATGTGGTCGGTCGGCAGCCGTAAATAGCGATGCGACTTTGGATCTACGCCATCGGCCATATGCGCGGCACGCCCGAAGGGCAGTTGTGCGAGGATTTCTGCGACCGTGCCCGCAAGCTTGGGCGCAATATGGGCATCTCGGCCGTGGCGCTGGAGGAATTGCCGGTTTCCAAGCACCGTGACACGGACAAACGCATGCAAGATGAGGCCGCGCGGCTGTCGGCGCGGCTGCCGGATGGCGCGCATATCGTGTTGCTGGATGCGCGCGGCAAGGGCATGACGAGCGAGGATTTTTCCGAAATGCTGGGTTCGCTGCGTGATGTCGGCACCAAGGATTTGGCTTTTGTGATCGGCGGTCCCGACGGGCTGGCGCCTTTGCCGGGCAAGAAGGCGGGCCGCAGCCTGGCCTTCGGTCCGCAGACTTGGCCGCATCTTCTGGCGCGGGCGCTTTTGAGCGAACAACTCTATCGCGCCCTCGCCATTCTGGCGGGTCATCCCTACCACCGGGCTTAGTTTCTTCACCCCCTCCGGTCTTCGCAACTTTGCTTGGCGCTCCGGCCTTTGCCGTCGCACCTGCGCGTTGCTACGACCACCTCCCCCTTGCAAGCGCGCTAACGCGCGCGCCGGGGGAGGTAGGCCGTACTAACCCTTCCTTAACCATGATGCGCGATGGTGGGCTGTCGCAATGGGACCTTCCCATGGAAATCAAAGGCCCTGGCCGCATCGAGACAGCCGCCATCAAGCGCAAGGCGCCTGCTGGCGCGCCGGGCGGTTTTGCGGTGGCCGATCATGCCGAAACCCATGCCCAGATCGTGGCCGGTCCCGGTCCGATCGCCGCGCTGGATTCCATCCTGATGCTGCAAGGCCTGGAGGATTCCACCCAGGGCAAATCCAAGAGCCTGGCGCATGGCGAACAGCTTTTGGACCTGCTGGACTCTGTGCGTGACGGTCTTCTGGCCGGCGGGATTCCGCGTACCACCTTGAACAAGCTGGCGGCCGCGGTCACCCGCCGTCACGAAGCCTTCGCCGATCCCAAGCTACAGGACGTGCTCGACCAGATCGAGTTGCGTGCCCATGTCGAGTTGGCAAAGCTGGAAGCCCTCGACAAACGCGTGGCCTAGTTCTTCAAGCCCAGAAAGGGCTGAAACCCGCCAAAGATCATCCGCTTGCCGTCAAAGGGCGGGTCTTTCATCATGTCCTTGAGGCGCGGGTCTTCCATCACCTTCTTGTTGGCGGCGTCGCGCACATCCTTGGACGGATAGACCACCCAGGAAAAGACCACCACTTCATCTTCCTTGGCCTGCACCGACCGCGGGAATGAAGTGACTTCGCCGTAAGGCGTGTCATCGCCGATGGATTCCACATAGTCGGTGGCGCCGAATTCCTTCCAGATCGGCATGCATTTCTGCGCCATCGCCTTATAGGCGTCCAGCTTGCCTTTGGGCACTGCAATCACAAAACCGTCAATATAGGACATATCCGTCTCCTTTGGGGTTCGCTAACTAAGGACGCCCAGCCTAGCTTGGTTCCGACAGCGGGAAGAAGTTTTTCGCACAAAAAAGGCGGCCGTGAGGCCGGGCTAAAAAAGGTCCCGTGGACCTTTTTATTCGGCCGAACGCCGCCTTTTTGAATCTACGGAAATGTCAGAAATTTCAGATTTCCAATAGCAAGCGCTGCGGATCTTCCAGGTTTTCCTTGACCTTGACCAGGAAGGTGACCGCCTCGCGGCCGTCCACGATGCGGTGATCGTAGCTCAGCGCCAGATACATCATGGGCCTGATCTCGATCTTGTCCCCGACCGCCATGGGGCGGGGCTGAATCTTGTGCATGCCCAAAATGCCCGACTGGGGCGAATTCAGAATGGGCGTGGACATCAAGGAACCGAACACCCCCCCATTGGTGATGGAGAAAGTGCCGCCCTGGAGTTCCTCCAGCTTCAATTTGTTGTCCCGGGCGCGGGTGCCGAAATCGGCAATCGCCTTTTCGATCCCCGCCAGCGACAGATGGTCGGCGTCCTTCACCACCGGCACCACCAGCCCGCGCTCGGTCGAGACGGCGATGCCGATGTCGTAGTAATTCTTGTAGATGATATTGTCGCCTTCGATCTCGGCATTGACGTTGGGCAGGTCCTTCAAGGCCGCCACCACCGCCTTGGTGAAGAAGCCCATGAAGCCCATCTTTACGCCATGCTTCTTCTCGAAGCTGTCCTTGTAGGTGGCGCGCAGGCCCATCACCGCCGTCATGTCCACTTCGTTGAAGGTGGTGAGCTGGGCGGCGGTGTTCTGGGATTCCTTCAGGCGCAGCGCGATGGTTTTGCGCAGCCGAGTCATCGCCACTTTTTCTTCGCGGGCTTCGTTATGGCGCGGGCCTGAAGAAATAGGAGAGGGCGGGGCGGCGGCCGCTTGCGGCGCGCTGGACCGGGCGGCAAGCGCGCCCAGCATATCGCCCTTGGTGACCCGGCCATCCTTGCCGGTGCCGGCGACAGAGGACAGGGCAATGCCGGATTCCTCGGCCATGCGCTTGGCCGAGGGCATGGCAGGCGTTTCAGATTTCTGTGTATCGGCTTTGGCGGCGGGCGCAGCGGGCTTGGGCGCTTCCGCTTTGGGTGCGGGTTTGGGCGCCGGGGCGGAACCCGCCTTATTTGCGGTTGCGCCGGCTTGGCCTTCGGCAATGGCGCCCAGCAGCGCGCCCACCGAAACGGTTGCTCCGGCCTGGGCGGAAATGGATTCGATGGCGCCATCGGCGGGCGAAGGCACTTCCACCGTCACTTTGTCAGTTTCCAGTTCCAGCAGCGGCTCGTCCCGCTTCACCGCATCGCCTTCCTTCTTGAACCATTTGGAGATGGTGGCTTCGGTGACGGACTCGCCCATCGCGGGCACTTTGATTTCGACGGTCATGGATGACTCTTGGCTCTAGAGGGAGAGTGCTTCGTTGAGGAATTGGGCGAGTTCCGCCAGATGCTGTTTCATCAGGCCCGCCGCGGTCGAGGCATATTCGGGGCGTCCGGCATAGCGCGGGCTGGCCTTGCCGCCCAGCTTGGCGACGGTGTCTTCGATGCGCGGCCGCACAAAGCTCCAGGCGCCCTGGTTCTTGGGCTCTTCCTGGCACCAGATCAGTTCGGCCTTGGGGAAGCGGTTCAGTTCCTGCGCCAGAACATTTTCCGGGAAGGGATAGAGCTGCTCCATGCGCAGAATCTGGATGCGGTTTTCGCCGCGCTTCTCGCGCTCCTCCATCAGGTCGAAATAGACCTTGCCGCTGCACAGCACGACGCGCTTGATCTCGTGATCGGGCACCAGCTGGACGGTGGTGGCGCCGGGCACCACTTCGGCCTGGTCGCGCAAAACGCGGTGGAACGAGGTGCCGGGCAGCATGTCGGTGAAGAAGCTGGTGCACTTTTTGTGGCGCAGCAGCGACTTGGGCGTCAGCACGATCAGCGGCTTTCTGAAGCTGCGATGCATCTGACGGCGCAGGATATGGAAATAATTGGCCGGGGTGGTGGGCACGCAGACCTGCATATTGTCCTGGGCGCAAAGCTGCAGATAACGCTCAAGCCGCGCCGAACTATGTTCCGGGCCCTGGCCCTCATAGCCGTGCGGTAAGAGCAGCGTCAGACCCGACATGCGCAGCCATTTCATTTCGCCGCTGGCGATGAACTGGTCCATCACCACCTGCGCGCCATTGGCGAAATCGCCGAACTGGGCTTCCCATAACACCAGCGCCTTGGGCTCGGCGGTGGAATAGCCATATTCAAAGCCCAGCACCGCTTCTTCCGACAGCAGGGAGTCGATGACCTCGAAGTGGCCCTGATTCTCGCCAACATGCTGCAACGGGAAATAGCGTTCCTCGGTCTTTTGATCCACCAGGGCGGCATGGCGCTGGCTGAAGGTGCCGCGCTGGGAATCCTGGCCGGACAGACGGATGTAATGGCCTTCATTCAGCAAGGTGCCGAATGCCAGGGCTTCGCAGGTCGCCCAATCGAAGCCCTCGCCGGTCTCGAACATCTTGGCCTTGGCTTCCAGCTGGCGGGCGATGGTCTTGTGCAGATTAAAGCCTTCGGGGGCGGTAACCAGCGCCTTGCCCACTTGGCGCAATTCCTTCTCGGCGACGCTGGTTTCCCCGCGCCGGTCGCTGTTCTTGGGCGCGACTTCCAAGCCTTGCCAGCGGCCGTCCAGCCAATCGGCCCGGTTGGGAAGATGGGACTTGGAGGCGTTGAATTCCTCGTCCAGCCGCTGGTTGAAGGCCGCCGCCATGGCGTCGGCGTCGGCCTGGGTCAGCGTGCCTTCCTGGACCAGCTTGGCCGAATAGAGCTGCAGCGTGGAGGGATGATCCTTGATCACCCGGTACATCTGCGGCTGGGTGAAGGCGGGCTCGTCGCTCTCATTATGCCCGAACCTGCGATAGCAGATCATGTCGAGCACCACGTCTTTCTTGAACTTCTGGCGGAACTCGATGGCGATGCGGGTGGCATGCACCACGCTTTCCGGATCGTCGCCATTCACATGGAATATGGGGGCCTGCACCATCAGGGCGATGTCGGTGCAATAGGGCGATGAGCGCGAGAAGATCGGCGCGGTGGTGAAGCCGATCTGGTTGTTGATCACGAAATGCATGGTGCCGCCGGTGCGGAAGCCCTTGATGCCCGACATGGCGAAACATTCCGCCACCACGCCCTGGCCGGCAAAGGCCGCGTCGCCATGGATCAGCACCGGCAGGACCGAGGTGCGCGCATCGATGTCGCGCAACTGCCATTGTTTGGCGCGCGCCTTGCCCAGCACCACCGGGTTGACGATTTCCAGATGCGAAGGATTGGGGGTCAGCGACAGATGCACTTTCTTGCCGTCGAACTCGCGGTCCGAGGAGACGCCCAGATGGTATTTGACGTCGCCCGAACCCTCGACATCGTCGGGATTTGCCGCGCCGCCTTGGAATTCATGGAACAGCTGGCGATAGGACTTGCCCATCACATTGACCAGCACGTTCAGGCGGCCGCGATGGGCCATGCCCACCACGATTTCGCTGACGCCCAGCTGGCCGCCGCGCTTGATGATCTGTTCCAGCGCGGGAATGGTGGCCTCGCCGCCGTCCAACCCGAAACGCTTGGTGCCGACAAACCGGTTGGCGGAGAATTTCTCGAACCCTTCCGCCTCGATCAGCTTGTTGAGGATGGCCTTTTTGCCTTCCGGCGTGAAATGGATCGCGTCGCCCTCGATGCGGCGCTGCAGCCAGCTTTTCTGTTCCGCATCGTTGATGTGCATGAACTCATAGCCGATGCGGCCGCAATAGATGCCGCGCAGCTTGTCCAGCAATTGGCGCGGCGTGGCGGTGGTGAAACCCAGAATGCCGTCGACATAAACCGGCGCATCCAGCGCGGCGCCTTCGAACTGATAGTGTTTGGGATCCAAAGTGGGCTGCGGGGTGCGCGGGGTGATGCCCAAGGGATCCAGATCGGCTTCCAGATGCCCGATCATGCGATAGGCGCGGATCATCTGCACGGCATGGATGGACTGTTTGGCGGCTTCGCTGCTGTCACCGGCGCTGGGCGCGGCTTGCTTGGCGGCCTTGGCCCCCGAAGCCTTCGGCGAAGGGGGCTCCTGGCCCGTCAGCGCGGCGATCAGATCGCCGCCGGCAATATCGGGACGGCTGTCGCGCTTCCAAGCCGGGCCGCGGCCCAACTGGGTGGGGACGAGGCCCTGATCGCCGGTTTGGGAAAAATAAGCCTGCCAGCCTTCATCTACCGAGGTGGGGTTGGCGATCCAGGCGGCATACATCTGCTCGATATAGGCGGCGTTGGTGCCGTTGAGGAACGAGGTCGCTTCGAAGATCTCATTCGAGGCGCGATTCAACCGATCTGATGGGGATTGCTCAGTCATATCAAACGCTTATGGGGCGGCTTGTTGGGCCTGTCCCCTTCCTGGGTGGCGCGTCGTTTGCGGCGTGGGTGGTAGCGCCTTCTGCAAGGTGATTCAACGCCGAATGCGGTTAATATGGGCTCAATAGCCCGGCAAAACCAGGGCAACGGATGGCCCGCATACGCATGCCCGCGCCGCCCTATTTTTGAGCATCGCGATGACAGCGTCGTGACGCGAAGGGTTACTTACCAGAAAGCAGGTCTACGAGTGTTGTACCTAGAGCTGCAGGATTGGGCGAGACGCGGATGCCCGCCGCTTTCATCGCCTCGATCTTGCTGTCGGCACCGCCCTTGCCGCCCGAAATGATGGCGCCGGCATGGCCCATGCGGCGGCCCGGCGGGGCGGTGACGCCGGCGATGAAACCCACCATCGGCTTTTTGACCTTGGAGCGTTTGATAAAGTCGGCGGCGTCTTCCTCGGCGCTGCCGCCGATTTCGCCGATCATGATGATGGATTTTGTTTCCGGATCGGCCAAAAGCATTTCCAGCACATCGATATGTTCGGTGCCTTTGACCGGATCGCCGCCAATGCCGACGCAAGTGGTCTGGCCCAGGCCGACGGCGGTGGTCTGCGCCACCGCTTCATAGGTCAGGGTGCCGGAGCGCGAGACGATGCCGACGCTGCCGCGTTTGTGGATATGGCCGGGCATGATGCCGATCTTGCATTCGCCCGGCGTGATCACGCCGGGGCAGTTGGGGCCGATAAGCCGCGACTGGGAGCCCGACAAAGCGCGCTTGACCTTGACCATGTCCAGCACCGGAATGCCCTCGGTGATGCAGACGATCAGCGGCACTTGTGCGTCAATCGCTTCCAGGATGGCGTCGGCGGCGAAAGGCGGCGGAACATAGATGGCGCTGGCGTCGGCGCCGACTTTTTCTTTTGCTTCGCGCACGGTGTCGAACACCGGCAGGCCCAGATGCGTCGAGCCGCCTTTGCCGGGCGTGGTGCCGCCGACCATTTTGGTTCCGTAAGCGATGGCTTGCTCGGAATGAAAGGTGCCCTGGTTGCCGGTAAAGCCCTGGCAGATCACGCGGGTGTTCTTGTCGACGAGGATGGACATTATTTCGAACCCTTCACGGCCTGCACCACCTTCTGCGCGGCGTCGGCGAGATTGTCGGCGGATGTGATCGCCAGGCCCGATTTGGCCAATATTTCCTTGCCCAATTCGACATTGGTGCCTTCCAGCCGCACCACCAGCGGCACGCTCAGCGAAATTTCCTTGGCGGCGGCGACGATGCCCTCGGCGATGATGTCGCATTTCATGATGCCGCCGAAAATATTGACCAGGATGCCTTTCACGTTCGGGTCGCTGACAATGATCTTGAAGGCCTGGGTGACTTTTTCCTTGGTGGCGCCGCCGCCCACATCCAGGAAGTTGGCGGGCTCGCTGCCGAACAGCTTGATGATATCCATGGTCGCCATGGCCAGGCCTGCGCCGTTCACCATGCAGCCGATCTCGCCATCCAGCTTGATATAGGACAGGTCGAATTTGCTGGCTTCGACTTCCGCCGGATCTTCCTCATCCAGGTCGCGCAATTCCTGAATGTCCTTGTGGCGGTAGAGCGCATTGTCGTCGAAATTCAGCTTGGCATCCAGGCAGATGACGTTGCCGTCCTTGGTGACCACCAGCGGATTGATTTCCAGCAGACTCATATCCTTGGCCAGGAAGGCCTCGTACAGCGCCTTGACCAGCTTGCCGATCTGCTTGGCCTGCTCGCCCTTCAGCCCCAAGGCCACCGCGATCTCATTGCCGACATAGGGCGAATAACCGGCCGCCGGTTCGATCTGGAAGGTGTGAATCTTTTCCGGCGTCTTATGCGCCACTTCTTCGATGTCCATGCCGCCTTCGGTGGAGACGATGAAGGCGATGCGGCTGGTGGCGCGGTCCACCAGCGCCGACAGGTACAATTCGCGCTCGATTGCCGAGCCGTCCTCGATATAGAGCCGCTTGACCAGCCGGCCCGCCGGGCCGGTCTGATGGGTGATCAGGGTCATGCCCAAAATCCGCTGGGCTTCCTTTTTCACGTCTTCGATGGACTTGACCACCTTGACGCCGCCGCCCTTGCCGCGGCCGCCGGCATGAATCTGGGCCTTCACCACCCAGACCGGGCCGCCCAGTTCCTGTGCCGCCGTGACCGCTTCCTCCACCGTGAAGGCGGGCTTGCCTTTGGGAACCGGCACGCCGAATCCGCGCAGCACCTCTTTAGCCTGATATTCGTGAATATTCATGGGGTTAGCCCTGAAACGGGGGTGGGAAAGCGGGCGCACAATAGCAGCGGCACGCACATGTGCAACGCGGCAGATGGACCCCGAAGGCGTGCCTTACGTCTCGAAACAGGACAGCGGGCCTTGCGGTCCGCTTGCGAAACGGAGGCTGCGCGGCGCTAACCACAAAAATCACCGTACCACCCGCTGGCATGGCTTTCGCTCTGTCTGTTCCCAAGGGTGCGCGAACCGTTCCGTAACGGAGCAGCGCGGCCCGGCAGGACAGGAATTGAACGGGTCATGAAGCACAAGAATTCGCATCTCTTGGTCGGATATTGGAGCCGGCTGCGCAAAGGGCGCGCTGTTCCCGACCAAAGCGACATCGATCCGCGCGCCATCAAGCGCCTTTTGTCCTATGTCTTCATTCTGGATTGCGACAATCCGGCCCGTCCCCGCTATCGCTTGGCGGGCACCGCGCTGTGCGAGCGTTTCGGTTTTGAACTGAAAGGCACCAGCTTTTTGGGCCATTGGGAATCGCAATCCGGCTTGGCGCTGGCCTCGCTGTTGCGTCAGGCCTTGAAAGCCGGCCAGCCCGTATGTCTTTCCTCCATCGCCGCCACCGCCGACAATGGCATGGTGGAGCTGGAAACCATCCTAACCCCGGTTTCCTTCAATGGGGGGGCGCCGACGCGCTTCTTCGGGATGGTGCAGATGTTGGGCGATCCCACCCCGCTTTTGGGCCGGTCCATCGCTTATGAACGGCTGGTCGGCTCGCAATTGATCCAGGAAGACCAACCGCTTCCGGTGTTCGATGAAAACGAGCCGCCGCCCCCGCCACCGCCGCCCCATCTGCGCGCCCATCCCAAGGCGCCCTATCTGCGCTTGGTGGTATCGCAGGACAATCCCGCCTTGCTGCATTTCGGCTCGGGCGATCTGCTGGAGAAAATGTTCGATGTGTTGGCGCGCTGGCGCGCCGCCAACAACCAGGATGTGGACCGCTTGGTCTGAGCAGCGACCGGCCCTTCGCTTGTGCTCAGGGCGTTCGGCACTCAAATCGGTTCACCGAACCGATTGACCGGCAAGCCGGCCGTGCCTCACCCGGCCGCTCGCTCAAGCTCGCGGCGTTCGTCGCTCTCGCAGGTCCACCGGACCTGCTCGCCCGCGACGCGGGCCGCTCCTCACGGCCTTGGCGGCGTACTGGTGGACGGATTGTTGAGATCGGGCCGCTGGGCCGGAAGATCCTTGACCGGCGGATTGTCCACCGGATCGTTGCGCAGGATATTGCGGTCCATGAAGGCCGCGCCGGTCTTGCGCTGCAAATAGGGAATTTCATAGGCCTCGACCTTATTGCGATAGGCCTGAAAGGTCGCTTCGTCTTGCGGCGTGCGCTTGTCGCAGCGCTCCACCGGCAGGCGCGCCTGTTCCTGGCACCACAGGTCGAAATTCATTTCCTTGACGGGATAGCTGCCGTCGCGCTGCGCCAGCGCGGCTTGCGAAAAAAACACCGCGGCTGCCAGACTTGTCAAAAGAAGGCGCTTTTTCATGCACCTGACATTAGGCGCTTTGGCGCGGGTTGGACAGGCACAAAAGCAAAGACCCGCGCCTTTTGGGGCGCGGGTCTTTGACCTTCGTTAAGAAGTATTAGGGTTGCAGAGTGATGACGGTGCGGCGGTTCTTGGCTTCCTTCACGCCGTCTTCGGTCTGTACCGCCAGATCGGTTTCACCCACGCCGCTGGCATGCAAAGCTGCGCGGCGCGCGCCCATCTGCACCAGGGCTTCCACCACCACATTGGCGCGGCGGACCGAAAGCCCCTGATTGTAGTCGGACGGGCCCGATGTATCGGTGTGGCCCACAACATTGATATTGGCTTGGCCGCCGCTGCGCGCCGTGGCGATCACATTGTCGAGCACCTTCAGCTGTTCGGCCTTCAGGGTCCAGGAGTCGAAGTCGAAATAGACCGAGAAATCGGCGGGGGCGGCAGGAGCCGGTGCCGGTGCAGGTGCCGGGACCGGAGCCGGCACAGGCGCCGGTGGCGGCGCCGGACGGGCGGCGGTTTCCAACCGCATCAGCGAGGAGTCCAAGGCCGTTTTGCAAGCCTGGCTGGCGGCCGCGGCGGTGGGCACGCTGCCATACAAAACCCAGCAATCGTAATCGGCTTGGGCACGGGCGGCCTGTTCGGGGAACTGGTCCTTGCCGGCGGCCAGGGCCCGGTCCAACCGGGCGCGGATGGTGGTTTGAGCCGGCCCGGAGGCCGCTTCCGGTTCCGGTTCGGTACCGGTATCGGCCAACTCCGCCTTGGCGGTGAAAGCCTTGGCGAGCAGATCGCTGGAGGTATCGCTGCTGGAGAAGGGATCGAACATATCCCAGAAGGACCCTTCGGCCGGTTCAGAGGGGAGTGCCGACGCTTCTCCCGCCAGATCGCTGTAATTCTTCGATAGGGCCTGGGTGAAGGGCGATCCGGCCATTTCCCCGCTATCGTCGCTGGAACAAGCGGCCAAGCCGAAGGCCAGGACGCCGACGGCGGCAAGCATGGTCAGGCCGCGGCTCATGCCACGAGAAGCTGCAAGAAAGCGCATTTGTTGGTCCCCACTGGAGGCATGCTGACAGGGCCCAACCCTGCCGATGCCGAAAATTTTACCCATCATTCCTATAGCGCGGCGGACAAGGGGGAAAAAGCCCTTGTTTCAAATTGAAGGCGCCCTGGCAGGGTCCAAATCGGCATTTTCGGGTCAGGAGGGCTTGTTTGTTCCTTCTTGAGGGGGCTGGTAACGTCCTGTTGACCTTGGCGGGCGTAGAACTGGGCGGGGACTTTAACAATTGGGGCAGGCCCATGCTGGGCTTGGCGAAGGCCATGAAGGACGCCGAACCGGTCGCCGCGAAAGCGGGCGCCGAACGCCGACGCTTCCGCCGGGTCAAGGTGGATTTGCCGGGCCGCCTCTTCCTTCCCGCCGACAGCCTCGAAGCGCGTTGCACCGTGGCCGATTTGTCGCCCGGCGGCGCGGCGATCGCCTGCGAAACCGTTCCCGAGGCGGGCACGCCGGTGGTTCTTTACATCGATAGTTTCGGCCGTTTCGAAGGCACTGTGGTGCGCCGCGACGGCGCTGGCTTCGGCATCGCCTTTGTTTGCACGCCTTCCAAGCGCGAACGCACCGCCGAACAGCTGATTCTATTTCTCAACAAGACGCTGGTGGACGATTCCGCCCTTCGCCGTCATGAACGCTCCAGCCAGAAGGGCTTTGCCAAATTCACCCGTGCCGACGGACAGATCGTCCGTTGCGAAGTCACCGACATTTCGGTGGGCGGTGTATCTTTGCGGACCGACGTCAAGCCGCCGATCGGGGAATTTGTGTTGATCGCCCAGATCGCGGGCCGTATCGCACGCCACCATGCCGATGGTGTCGGCATCGAATTTGTCGGCCAGGACAAGAACCCGGCCGAGCCCGCGCACTACATCAATGTGGTCCGCTAAATCTTTAGAGCCCTTTTGAATTGAAATGAACCTTTACACTCACCATGGGCGGGCCCCCCGGTTCGCGCGAAGCGCGACCGGAGGGTAAACTTCACGACCCGCCCATCCAGGGCAGCAAATACCGTGTTTGCGACTCTGGATGGCGCGCATACGTTGTCACTATGCGCCGGAGGCCGGCCATGGTGAGGATGAGGGAAGCACCGCATCATCTCAATCCGAAACGGCTCTAGCCCAAAGCCTCTAACCCAAAGTCTGAATCTGGCTTGAGGCCAGCATCAGCTTGGCGACGGAAATCTCGCCGCTGGAGTCCAGCGTATCCAGGAACGCGCGGGTGCGCTCCAGCGCGTCCTGCTGTCCAGCCGCCCATTCCTCCACGCTTTTGCCTTGGGTCAGCAAGCGGGACGCGATGGCGCGCTGAGACGCCGACAAATCGTCCATCAGGCGCCGCAAGGCGAGCCGGTCCCAATGTTCCGGCGGGGTGAATTTGCCCACCAGTTTGCGCAACCGGTCCAGTCCGACGATCGTGCCCAAGGCGGCAAAGACGGGTGCGGCTTGGGCGGGCTCCTTGCCGGTTTCCCGCGCCAGCAGCGCCACATCCAGCGCCGCCGCCAGATAACGCATCAGCGACCAGTCGCGCGCGAGATCCTCAGGGATATGCTTGGCGAGGACTTCGATGCGTTTGCCGTCTCCCGGCGTGAGGCGATAGGCCTGGCGCAAGGCTTCCACGCTGGCGCGATACTGCATCACCGTGTCGGCGATGGGCGCGTCGGCGGCGACATGGGTCAAGAACCAGTGACTGGCGCGGTGGAACTGGTCTGCGATGCCGGCGTAAAGCTCGATCTGCAATGCGGCGTCCGTTTTGCCGTCCAGGGCGTCGATCCGGGCCTTGAGCTGCGACAAGCCAAAGGTGCCGTCGCTCAAGACAAAGCCGCGCGCCGCCTCAGCCGCCATATGGCCGGTGACTTCGCGGATTCTCAGCACAAAAACCGGGCCCGCCAGATTGACGATGGCATTGACCAGGACGGTTGAGACGATCTCACGCCGCAGCCGGTGGCGTTCCGGCTCCTGCGGGAAGGCGCCAACCGCGGTGGGCGGAAAATAGCCTGCCAGCAAGGCGGCAAAAGCCGGGTCGTCGGGCAGGGGGCTGGCCAACACCTGCGCATCCAGATCCAGCTTGGCATAGGCCAAAAGCACGCAAAGCTCCGGCCGCGTCAGGCCGCGGCCCTCATGGGCCATGGCTTTCAGTTGCGCGTCGCTGGGCAGGTACTCCACCGTCCGGTCCAGCTTGCCGCGCAGCTCCAGATCGCGGATCAGCCGGCCATGCGCGTCCAGATCCAACACCTTGCGCGCCTCAGCCACCGATAGCGCCAAGGTCTGGTTGTAGTTGTCCGCCAGCACATGCGCCGCGACATCGTCGGTCATCGAGGCAAGCAGCGCGTTGCGCTGATCCGGGCTGAGTTCCCCCCGCATCACCGGTCCGCCCAGCAGAATTTTCAGATTCACCTCATGGTCGGACGTGTCCACCCCGGCGCTGTTGTCCACCGCGTCGGTATCGATGCGCACGCCAGCGCGCGCCGCTTCGATGCGGCCCAATTGCGTGACGCCCAGATTGGCGCCTTCGCCCACCACCAAGGCGCGCAATTCGCCGCCGTTGACGCGCAACGCATCGTTGGCGCGGTCGCCGGCCTCTTGCTGGGATTGGCTCGAAGCCTTGATGTAAGTGCCGATACCCCCAAACCACAAAAGATCGGTTTTGGCCTTCAGCAGGGCCTTCATCAGATCGGGCGGCGATAGGCTATCGGCTTCGATGCCGATCAGCGCTTTTACCTCCGGCGAAAGCGGAATTTCCTTCAAGTTGCGGGCAAAAACCCCGCCGCCCTTGCCGATCAGCGCCTTGTTGTAATCGTCCCAGCTGGAGCGCGGCAGGGCGAAAAGCCGGGCACGTTCATTGAATGGCGTCTCGGCGTCCGCGCCTGTCGGCGCGGACGGATCCAAAAAAATGTGGCGGTGATCGAAGGCCGCCACCAGGCGGATATGCTTGGACAAGAGCATGCCGTTGCCGAACACATCGCCCGACATGTCGCCGACGCCGATCACGGTGAAATCGGTGGATTGGATGTCGGTGCCCAGCTCGCGGAAATGACGCTTCACCGCTTCCCAGGCCCCGCGCGCGGTAATGCCCATTTTCTTGTGGTCATAGCCGACGCTGCCGCCGCTGGCGAAGGCGTCGCCCAGCCAGAAGCCGCGTTCCAGCGCGATCCCATTGGCGATGTCGGAGAAAGTGGCGGTGCCCTTGTCCGCCGCCACCACCAGATAGGGATCATCGCCATCGGGACGCATCACATCGGGCGGCGGCGCCACCTGGCCATCCCGGTCCAGATTGTCGGTGACGTCCAAAAGCGTATGGATGAAAATCTTGTAGGCCGCGATGCCGGTTTCCATGAACTGCTCGCGGGTGGGATTGGCGGGCATCAGCTTGGGATAAAAGCCGCCCTTGGCGCCCACCGGCACGATCACCGCATTCTTGACCTGCTGGGCCTTCACCAAGCCCAATATTTCCGTGCGGAAGTCTTCGCGCCGGTCGGACCAGCGCAAGCCGCCGCGCGCGATGCGGCCGAAGCGCAGATGCACGCCTTCGATGGCGGGCGAATAGACGAAGATTTCCCGCCAGGGCCGGGGCGCGGGCAATTCCTCCAACCGGGCGGAATCGAACTTGAGCGCCATGGCGGGACGCGGCATCCCATCCGCGCCGGTCTGAAAGAAATTGGTGCGCAAGACGGCTTCGATCACATTGCGGAAGCGGCGGATAATGCGGTCGTCATCCAGCGACGGCACATCCTTGAGCGCCAAGTCCAGACGCTTTGCGATGTCGTTGATTTGCAGCGTCCGGTCGCCGGAAAGAGCAGGATTGTGTTGGGCATGGAACAACGCCACCAAAAGCCCGGCCACATCGGGATTGCGCACCATGGCTTGCTGCATATAGGCAAGGCTGAAGGGAATGGCGGCCTGGCGCAGGAATTTGCCCACCGCCCTTAGGATGGTGACGTCGCGCCAATCCAGGCGGGCCGCGATCACCAGCTTGTTGAAGTCATCGCTTTCGGCTTCGCCGCGCAGCACGGCATGGAAGGCATCTTCCAGGGGCGCGCGGATCTCATGCAAATTGACCGGCAGGCCGTCGGCGCGTTCCATGGAAAAATCCAGGATCACCGCTTCCTGCCGCCAGCCGCCGTCACTGTTGAAGGAAACGGGGAAGGAATCTTCCGCGATCACTTTCAGGCCCAGGCTTTCGAACACCGGCAACGAAGCCGACAAGGGCAAAACATCGCCCAGCACATGCAGCTTCAGCCGCAGCGAAGGCGCCGGATCGCCTTCGTGCCGCCACGCACTGGCGCGCAAGGCCAAACCGTCCTGGGCGCCCGCGATCTCCAGCAGGATCGCCAGGTCGCGCGCGCCCTCATGGGCTGGAAAATTTCCGCGATAGCCGGGGGAAAAGCGCGGGCTGAGCGCCGCCAGCTTGGCATGGCCTTCGCCACGGCCGTAAGCGGCGCATAAGGCTTCCGCCAGATGATCGTCCCAGGTGGTGATCAGCTGTGCGATCTGGCGCTCCAGATCACGCACATCCGCCTTGGGCAAGGGGCCGTCGTTGCGGCCGATAATGTAGTGGAGCCGCATCAAGGGGCTTTCATCCACGGCCGTATCCACCGCCGAGGTACGCCCATTCAAGGCTTTGGCCAGCAAAGCGTGAATATCGCCGCGGATCTCGGCATTGATATGGTCGCGCGGCGCCAAAAGCATCGCTGAGACGAAGCGGTCGAAGCGGTCGAAGCGCAGGAACAGTTTCAGACGCGGCAGCCCGCCCATATGCAGGATGCCGGTGGCGATGACATAAAGTTCGTCGGCGGAAATCTGGAACAGTTCGTCGCGCGGAAACGTGTCCAGGATGTGCGTCAGCGCCTTGCCGTCATGGCTGGCCGGCGCCAGCCCGGCATAATCCATCACCGCCTCGATTTTCCGGCGCAGCAGGGGAATGGCGCGGGCTTGGGCGGAATAGGCGTTGGAGGTGAACAGGCCGACAAAGCGGCGCTCGCCCACAAAGGCGCCGTTGGGATCGAAGGTCTTGATGCCGATATAGTCCATATGCGCGCGGCGATGGACCACGCTGCGGGCGGCGCTCTTGGTGACGATGATCGGTTCGGGTGTATTGAGGAAAGCCCGCACTTCGGGCGTCAGTCCGCCGCGCTCGCCGCTTTGTCTCAGCACCCGGGCATGTTCGTCGCTGAGCACGCCCAGGCCGCTGCCCTTGATCGGTTCCAGCATGCCGTTGGCGCCGTCCCGGCTCAGCAGATAGTCGCGAACGCCCAGAAGGGTGAAATGATTGTCGGCCAGCCAATCCAGAAAGGCGAGGTCTTCGGCGATATCGGCCGGCTTGCCGCCGGCATTGGGGGGATGGCGCACCAGATCCTCGCGGGCCGCCGTCAGGCGCGCCAGCATCGGCTTCCAATCGCGCACCGCCAAGGCGCCCTGGGCAAAGGCTTCGCGCAAGGAGTCCACCAAACTTTGCCTTGTATCGCCCGTCAGCGCATCGCAGACCAGCGCGATGACGCTGGTCTTGACCCCATCCAGCTCCATGACGGGATGAAACACTGCGCGGATGCGCGCGCCGCCCGCCATCGCCGCGGCAAGCGCCGAATCGAACAGGAAGGGGCGGTCGTCATTGATCCCCACCAGCACCGTTTCGTGACTCTGATCCAAGGCGATGACATGAATGGCGCCCTTGGGCCGCATGCAGGCTTCGGTGTGCAGTGTGACGGTCAGTGCCGCCAACTGGTCGGCGCGCGCGCGCATCACATCTTCGGGAACAGCATGGGCGTAGAACGCATCGAAAAAGCGGACCAAGGCCGGATCAAGCGGCAGCAAGGCCCGGGCTTGCTTCAGACGGTCGGCGGCGTGTCTGGCCTCTTCGGTCTCGGCGGAACGGATGGCAGTCATCGCGGTCATCAAAAGCCTCGTGGGAGAAACGCGGTGAGGTACGAAATTATTATAGCGGCAGGACGCCGCTTGCGTCCCTTAAGACCTCCGTTGGGGCGCCCAGGCCATCTCGCGCGGTCTTTGCATGGGGCGACGCAACAGGTTCAGGCCGGCGATAATACCGCCGGCAACAAAGACCGCGCCCGCAACCCATAGATCGAACGCGCCCAGCATGGCAGCGCTCACCGTCGCCAAGCTCACGGGTCCGGCGAAAGCGGCTAGGCCTATTTCATCCTTGAGAACCAGCGAGGCTGCCAGGCTCGGGGTCACGGCAAAAACCAAAGCCGCGGCCGGAAGGTTCGGCATGAGCAAATAGGCGCCGGTTCCCCAGGCGGTGCCGGTGTACAAAAGCAACATGCGAAGTTCCCAGACGCTCTTTTGCAGCGGAATCTGTTGCGGGCGGCGCGCCATGGCTTGGATGGCATTGCGTGTCATGCCGATGACGCCGATCAGGACCATCACCGCCCAGACAAAGCGGGCCTGCAGGCTGACGCTGGCGGCGACCCAGATCAGGGACAGGGCGGCGGCCAGCATCAAAACCAGGCAGAGCTTGGGTGCGCCGGCCAGAAATTGCGACAGGCGCAGGGTGGTTTGGGCCTCGTCATGCAGGACGGACAGGCGGGCCAGCGCGCCATGCGGGACGGGTTTGCGCCCTTCAACGTCACGGAAGGTTTTTGGAAGACGTGCAGGATCGGATGCCGGGCCGGGCAAGTTGAGATCGGTGAGGGCCATATAACGCCTCCGCGAGCGGTGTTCAGCGTTAGAGCGACAAGCTTAACAATGTATTAATGGGACCAGTAGATGATTCGTGCGGGTACGGACAGTCGGGGCATTGGCTTGGCGTCGATCACCGTCTTCGATCTGGAATATACCGCCTGGGAATGTTCCATGGCGCGCCATTGGCTGTCCCCCGGCGAATTCAAGGAAGTGGTGCAGATCGGGGCGGTGAAACTGGATGCCGACAGTTTCGACGTGCTGGCGGAATTCGATCTGCTGGTTCGTCCGCGCATCAATCCCGTCTTGTCGGCCTATTTCGAAAAACTCACCGGCCTTTCCAACCAAACCGTCGCCCGCCAAGGGGTGGATTTCACCACCGCCTATGAACGTTTCCTGGATTTCGCGGACGAGGGACCGATCGCCTCCTTTGGCCGCGACGAACGGGTGTTGGAAGCCAATCTGCGCCTTTACGGTTTGACGGATGTTCGGTCCTTGCCGGTGGCTTACGATTTGCGCGGCTGGTTCGCGGCCTTGGGCGTGGATCCGCGCGGCCTGCATGCCTGCGATATCGGCCCGGCAATGGGACTGACTTTCGCCGGCCAGACGCACAACGCCCTCAACGATGCCCGCGCGCTGGCGGGCGCGATGAAAGCGATGGTGGGGCGCGGGGCGCGCTTGCGCAGCGCCGCATGAACAATGAGGCCGATCGGCTGATCCGGCTTTTGGATCTCAAGCCCCATCCCGAAGGGGGATATTTCCGCGAAACATTTCGGGATGGCGAAGGGCGTGGTCATTCCACCGCCATTTATTTCCTGCTCAAGGCAGGCGAGGTCTCCCGCTGGCATCGGGTGGATGCCGCCGAGGTTTGGCATTTTTATCGCGGCGCGCCGCTGGAACTTTCGATCGGCCAGCAGACCTATCTGCTGGGACCGAATGTGGATGAGGGCCAAGCGCCGCAGATCGTGGTGCCGTCCCATGTTTGGCAGGCCGCCAAAAGCCTGGGCGATTACACTTTGGTCGGCTGCACCGTCGCGCCGGGCTTTGATTTTCAGCATTTTGAAATGGCGCCGGACGGCTTTAAGCCCTGAGCAAATTTCGTTGCAGCGCACCGCGGCGGGGGATAACAAAAGAATCCTAGGGGCCCTGCATGCAAAAACACATTTTCGCCGCCACAGTCTTGGCGCTGAGCGTGATGACGAGCGCCGCCTTCGGCCAGGCTAGCCGCTTGGCGATCCAGAGCGAAGCGGCGCGCGCCGGTACGCCTGCCTGGCAGCTTCGCGCATCCTTTCCCGACCCCTCCGGCTTCACGATGGTGGGGGCCGACGGCACGGTGAATGTTATTCCGCGCGAGCAGCGCATCCGTGCCAGCCTGCCGGCCGGATATGCCGCCACCCCCGCCTGCAAGGGTTCGCCGATCTGCAGCCGCGAAGGCGGCTTTATCCAGGGTGAGCTGGCGCGCGTCCTCTACGATCAGAATTTGGGCTACAAATTCTCCTATCCCTATTTTCTGCCCAAGGGCATTGGCGGCGTACCGTCGGTCGCGCTGGATTCCAAGGGTAATCTGTGGGTCTTCAAGCGTTCGCCCCCAGGCGTCACCCAACTGATGAAGTTCGGTGCGGACCACAAGCTGATCCTGGAAGTGCCGCAAAGCGTGATCGGCTATCAGGAAAAAGCCCATGGCATGGCGGTGGATGCCCAGGACAATGTGTGGATCGCCGACACCGGCCAGGCGACGGTGAAGAAGCTGTCGCCCGAGGGCAAGCTGCTGCTCACCATCGGGGAGCGGGGCAAGCGCGGCGACTGGATCGAGGAAAAGGAGCAGCGCCTGTTGTGGCAGCCGGTGATGATCGCCTTTGGCCCCAAGGGCGAGGTCTATATCGGCATGGGCCACGCCTATGAGAGCCCCAATGATGCCGGCAGCCCCGATCCTTGGAACAAAATCGGCGCCGCGCGTGTCCTGCAGATTGCCTCCGACGGCACGTTCGTGCGCCAGTGGTTCGGCAATGAAGTGGGGCAGGGCAAATTCAACGACGCCCATGGCCTGGCGGTGGATCCCGCCAATGGCGATGTGTGGATCGGCGACCGCGAACAGTATCGCATCGTCGTCTATACGGCGGATGGCCGTTTCAAGAAGACGCTGCAAACCAGGAATCTGGTCTGTGCCTTGAATTTCGATCGTCAGGGCAATCCCTGGATGGCCTCGGGCCAGGACGGCCAGTTCCTCAAGCTCAACCGCGACGGCAAGGTGCTGGGCGCGGTCGGCAACGGCATGGGCATCGGCCATGGCCAGTTCATGGAGGCCAGCTACTGGGCGTTCGACAAGAACAACAACCTGATCGCCGGTGACACCAGCGTCGGGCGGGTTACGGTGATGACCAAATAATTTGGCCGGAAGGCCGCGAAGAAAATAAAGGCGCTCTGCAAGGAGCGCTTTATTTTTTGGCGGGGCCGTGTCTCAACGGGTGGACGCCACCCCTGCTGGTCTTGGCGAATCGCGGTAGTTCGTCTTCTATCTCGAACCAAGGCAGTTGTTCCTCAGCGAAAACGTGCCGTGTCGGACTCACGGAACCGGGCTCCGCGAGAGATGCGGCATAGAGATGAATCTCTTCAGGAATACGTTCGTTCTCGTAGGTCAACGGTGATCCGCAGGTCGCGCAAAATCCACGACGTACCCCTTCCGACGAACGGAAGTAACGTGGTTCGCCCTGTGTGAAGCGGAAAGCTGTGCGCGGAACGGAAATCCACGTCGTGACGGGCGAAGACGTGGCACGGCGGCAGCTTTCGCAGTGGCAATGCAATATCCAATTGGGCGGTGCCCGGTACTCGAAGGTGATCGAGCGGCAGAGGCAATGGCCTTTCACGCAATGCATGTGAGTCCCCTGGTAACCGTACCCTGGCGACTACTTGATGGCCATATCCGGCGGTGTTCCCGCGAACAGCTTGCCCAGCTCCTGCTGAATGGCGAGCGAGGAGGCATGGCCTTCATGGCCTTCGCCCGGCACAAAGCTGACCACGAGAGTCTGGCCCAAAAGGGCGACGGTGGGCTTGCCGCCCTCGGCCACTTTCACGCTGTTGACGCGCTTGGTGAGCGTCTGCCGCGCCGAAGGGGTGGAGGCCAGGAAGCGTTCGATGCCGACTCCGGCATTGACCAGAGCGTCGAAAGCGCGGCCGCGCGTCTCCGGGTCCGCCACCATCACCGACGGATCTGCCGAAAACTTAAGCGTTATATTCAG
Organism: Rhizomicrobium sp.; assembly: GCA_035275465.1. Classification (GTDB taxonomy): domain Bacteria; phylum Pseudomonadota; class Alphaproteobacteria; order Micropepsales; family Micropepsaceae; genus Rhizomicrobium. The sequence goes on from DATEMS010000034.1 coordinate 127,237, forward strand.
AACATAAGACAGATGGCTGGCTTCGTCGTTGAAGGCCGCCTGCAATTCCGCCGCCGAGATCGCCAAGACCGGAGGCTGCGGCGCCGTCCCTTGATAGGTGGCGGGCAGGCCTTGCGGCGCGTTCTGGGTATAAAGGGTAAGCCCGCCCCACACCGAAACCCGCAGGGCCGTCGTGCCGGTATCGTATTTGAGCAACTTGGCGCCCAGCGAACCGCGTTCCACGCTCAGCACGAAGGTTTCAGAGCGGCCGGTGAAACGCAGCAGACATTTGCCTGCGCCATAGGCTGTGAGAATGAAGCTGCCGCCATCGCCGGCGCTATAAAGCCCCGGTTGGATGGCGCCCATGCGCTCGGCGGCAAGGCGCGAGGCCATGCCGGGCGGCACGCCGGGAGGGCTTTCCGGCTGCGCCCAGGCAAAGGATCCGCCGCCGAGCAGCAGAACCAGAAATGTGAATACCACTCTCACAATGTTTCTCATGGCGGTCGTTGCCGCCTTCGGCTGGCGACGTTCGCCAACCCCCTCATGGCTTGGGATAATGTCATCCCAATAGGGCATTTTTTAGTCCGCAACGGACGCGGCGGGAAGGGGCGAAACCCTGGGTGAGACTGTTTCGCGCCTTCCTTTTGGGCCGGATTATGACTAAAGGGTCAGCTCTCAAATCTTAATGGAAGGGTTTCCCGTGACGCAGAGCTTGGACAGTTTCAAGTGCCGCAAGACGCTGAAGGTCGGGGGCAAGAGCTATGTCTATTTCAGCCTGGCGGCGGCGGAGAAGAACGGCCTGAAGGGTGCCGCCAAGCTGCCCTATTCCATGCGGGTGCTTTTGGAAAATTTGCTGCGCTATGAAGACGGCCAGACGGTGACCAAGGACGACATCAAGGCGGTGGTGGACTGGGGCAAGACGCGCACCTCCGACCGCGAAATTGCCTTTCGGCCCGCGCGCGTGTTGATGCAGGATCTGACCGGCGTGCCGGCGGTGGTGGATCTGGCGGCGATGCGCGACGCCATGAAGAAGCTGGGCGGCAATCCGGAAAAGATCAATCCCTTGGCCGAGGTGGACCTGGTGATCGATCACAGCGTGATGATCGACAATTTCGGCCAAAAGGATTCGTTCAAGAAGAACGTCGCCATCGAATATGAGCGCAACAAGGAGCGTTACACCTTCTTGCGCTGGGGCCAGCAAGCTTTTGCGAATTTCCGCGTCGTGCCGCCGGGCACCGGCATCTGCCATCAGGTGAATCTGGAATATCTCGCCGAGACCGTGTGGACCCGCAAAGCCAAGGACGCCAAGGGCAAGACGGTCGAAGTCGCTTTTCCCGACAGTGTGGTGGGCACCGACAGCCATACCACCATGATCAACGGCCTGGCGGTGCTGGGTTGGGGCGTGGGCGGCATCGAGGCGGAAGCCGCCATGCTGGGCCAGCCCATCTCCATGCTGATCCCTGAAATTATCGGCTTCAAGCTGACCGGCAAGTTGCGTGAAGGCGTCACCGCCACCGATCTGGTGCTGACCGTGACCCAAATGCTGCGCAAAAAAGGCGTGGTGGGCAAGTTTGTGGAATATTACGGCCCGGGCCTGGACGAACTCAGTCTGGAAGACCGCGCCACCATCGCAAACATGGCGCCGGAATATGGCGCCACTTGCGGTTTCTTTCCGATTGACGCCGAAACCGTGCGCTTTCTCAAAAACACCGCCCGCAAACCGGCGCGCGTGGCGCTGGTGGAGAAATACGCCAAGGCGCAAGGCCTGTGGCGCACCGCCAAGTCGGCCGATCCGGTGTTCACCGATACGCTGTCGCTGGACATGACTGAGGTGGAGCCGTCCATGGCCGGTCCGATGCGCCCCCAGGACCGGGTGGCGCTGTCGGGGATCGCCGGCAATTTCGCTGAGCATCTGATGAACACCTGGAAGAAGGAAGACAGTGCCAACAAGCGCGCCCGCCTGGAAGGCAGCGAAGCTTCGATCGGTCATGGCGATGTGGTGATCGCCGCCATCACCTCCTGCACCAACACCTCCAATCCCAGTGTGATGATCGGCGCCGGCCTGGTGGCGCAAAAGGCGGTGAAACGCGGCTTGAAAGTGCAGCCCTGGGTCAAGACCTCGTTGGCGCCGGGATCGCAGGTGGTTACCGACTATCTGAAGAAAGCGGGGCTGGACAAAGCGCTCGACAGGCTCGGCTTCACTTTGGCGGGCTATGGCTGCACCACCTGCATCGGCAATTCCGGCCCCTTGCCGCAAGCCGTTGCCAAGGCCGTCACCGAGGCCGATTTGGTGGCCGCCGCCGTGATTTCGGGCAACCGCAATTTTGAAGGCCGCGTGCATCCGCAGGTGCGCGCCAACTATCTGGCCTCGCCGATGCTGGTGGTGGCCTATGCCCTGGCCGGTTCGATCAACATGGACCTGACGCGCGAGCCGGTGGGCTATGACAAGGAAAACGAGCCGGTCTATCTCAAGGACATCTGGCCAAGCCCGAAGGAAATCGCCGCTGCCATCCGCAAGGCGGTCAAGCCGGCCAGTTTCAAAAAGCGCTACGGCAATGTCTTTGACGGCGACGCCAACTGGAAGAAGGTCAAGCTGGTCAAGGGCCAGACCTATCAATGGGACATAGGCTCGACCTATGTGCAGAACCCGCCTTACTTCGAAGGCATGGGCCTCAAACCCGCGCCGGTGGAAGAGGTCAAGGGCGCGCGGGTCTTGGCGGTGTTCGGTGACAGCATCACCACCGACCACATCTCGCCCGCCGGCAATATCAAGGCGACGGCGCCGGGCGGCACCTATCTCTCCGAGCGCCAGGTGAGCCAGAAGGATTTCAATTCCTATGGTTCGCGCCGCGGCAATCATGAAGTGATGGAGCGTGGCACCTTCGCCAATATCCGCATCCGCAATGAGATGATGGGCGGGGCGGAAGGCGGCAACACCGTCTATTATCGCGATCCCAATGCGCCGGGCGAAACCATGTCCATCTTCGATGCCGCCCAGGCATACAAGAAAGACGGTCACGGCACGGTGGTGATCGGCGGCAAGGAGTATGGCACCGGCTCGTCGCGCGACTGGGCGGCGAAAGGCCCCAAGCTTTTGGGCGTGCGCGCGGTGATCACCGAAAGTTTCGAGCGCATTCATCGCTCCAACCTGATCGGCATGGGGGTGGCGCCCTTCTGCTTCGAGGCGGGCAAGACGCGCAAGGACTATGGCTTTACGGGGCGCGAAATCATCGACATTCCCGGCCTGTCGGGCGACCTCAAGCCGCGCCAGCAGATGGGCGCCATCGTCCATCGCCCGGACGGCTCGACCTTCAATCTGCCGCTTTATCTGATGATCCTGACGGCGGACGAAGTGGCCTATTTCAAGAATGGCGGCATTCTGCCCTATGTTCTCAGGAACCTGATCGCCGCTTAAGCGCTCAACGCCATCCGGAGTATGGTGCTCCGGATGGTTTTTGATTCTCTCACCTTCGATTTGCTCACGCTTGTGGGGGCTTTGGCGCTGTTCGCCGCCAGCGTCGCGGCGTGGCGGCTGGCCGCGCCGCTTGCCGCCACGCCGCGGCTCTACACACGGTTCGCCGCTATGTTGTTTGCCGCGCTGGCGGTGTCGGCGCCTTTGGGCCTGGCCGACGTCACCGCGCTTTTTCTGCTGCCGCTGAGTTCGGTGTCCTTGATGATCGGCGCCTTGGCCCGCGTTGCCACGCCGCTGCCCGGGTTCGCCGCCAGTCTGGCGCTCGTTCTCAGTTTGGCGGCCGGTCTGGGCGGTTTGCTGACGGGCTATGGCCTGCTTGCGCTGGCGCCGGCGGTCCTGGCCAGCCTGGCCATCATCGCGGCCGCTTTGCAGGGCATGGCGCTGATGCCTGCTCTGGCGGGAACGGCTTTGCTGGCTTGCGGTCTGGCGTTTCTGGAACAGGGCGCCAAGGCGGGTTTATTTCTTTTGTGCGCCGCCGCGCTGATGGGCGTGACGCGTTCGCGTTCCAGCCAGAAAGATCAGCTCTTGCGATCCAGCAGCAGGGCTTTGCGGGGCGAGCGCGCGCTGCCATAGGCGGTTTCCACCGATATCGCGGGATCGCGCCTCTCCCAAATGACCTGGCCCATCAATTGTGCGACAAATGTCGGCAGCAGTCTGGGGCCGTCCCAAAATGGATCGAAGTCCTGCGTCTCTTCCTGACACACCAGTTCCACTTGCAAGGGCGCGCGGGAACGGGCGCCGTCATCGTTAAGATCTGGCTCTTGCTGTTCCAAGGCGCTGGAAGGGCTGACTTTTTCGCAGCGGCGCGCGGATACCGCCAGGGCCTTGAGGCCGCTGCGGAGGTTGAAATCATGGGGTCCGGACACGCGCATACCGGCTGACAACGCAAACCTTGTTCCCGGCCCGCCTAGGTCCTTGGATTTCCGCTTTTTTAAGCCCGGCCCCGCAATACTGCCCCGCACAAAGGCCGCAATATCTGGCCGCAGAAACGGTGGGCTGTGTTGAACGTCGCATTGCAGAAGCGGGAAGAAGTCGCCCAACTCGGCCAGTTGGAAGACGAATTGCGGTTGCGCCTGGCGGCGCAAGCCGCGGGCTGTGCCGCCTTCGATTGGAATATCGCGGCCGGAACCATTCGTTGGGATGGCGCCACCGATATCCTGCCGGTGCATTTGGACAGCGCCAATGTGCGCAATTTCCTGGATGGCGTTTTGGCGGAACGGCGCGGCGAGCTTCAGGCCGTGCTGGATTGCCGTGACAAGTCATCTCAAGCTTTCATCGCCGATATCGAGATCGCCAGCGCTCTGGGCGCCGTCAGCTTCACCCTGGCCGGCACGCGCATGCCCGATGCGGACGGCCGCACCGCGCGCCTGGTCGGCTTCATGCGCGACACCACCGAACGTTCCCGCGAAGTGCGCCGCCTGACCTATCTGGCGACCCGCGACGAGTTGACCGGTCACCTCAACCGCAATGCGCTGCGCGAGGAATTGTCTCAGGCGATCGATTCCGCCAAGGCGGAAAACCGCAACTGCGCCTTCCTGGTCGCCTCCGTCGACCGCCTGGCGATGATCAATGACAGCTTCGGCTTCGACGCCGGCGAAGAAGTGATCATGGGGGTGGGTGAGCGGCTCGCCGGCGCCTTGCGCGGCAGCGACGTGATCGGCCGCACCGCCGGCAACAAGTTCGGCGTTCTTTTGAAGAACTGCAGCGACAGCGAAATCGCCGTGGTGGCGGCGCGCCTGCGCGCTGCGGTGCGCGGCGTTGGCATCGAAACCCGCGCCGGCATGGTTGCGGCCACTTGTTCGGTGGGCGCGGTCTGGCTGCCTGAGGCAGCCTCCACCAGCCAGGAAGCCATGTTGCGGGCCGAACAGGCGCTGGACAAGGCGCGCGCCAATGGCCGCGACGGTTTTGCGGTCTATGAGCCTTCACCCCAGCGCGAAACGGCGCGCCTGCGCCAGATGCAGATCGCCGACGAGCTGATGCTGGCGCTGAAGGAAAGCCGCCTGAAGCTCGCCTATCAGCCCATCGTGGCGGCGCGTTCGCGCAAGGTCTCGCACCATGAGTGCCTGTTGCGCATGGTCAAGCCGGACGGCAGCGTCCTGACCGCGGGCCATTTCGTGCCGGCCGCCGAACAGATGGGCATTGTGCATCTGGTGGACCGCTTTGCGCTGGAAGCCACGGTCCGCACCTTGAGCGCGCACAAGTCCGTGACGCTGGCGGTCAATGTCTCGGGCACCGCGGCATCCGATCCGGGCTGGCTGCATGATTTCGTGGACCATATCCGGGCCCACGAGGACGTGGCGCCGCGGCTGATCGTGGAACTGACCGAAACCGCGGCCTTGCATCATTTCGAGGAGAATGCGCAATTCGTGTCGCAGTTGCGCGAGCTGGGCGTACGGGTGGCGATTGACGATTTCGGCGCCGGCTATACCTCGTTCCGCAATCTGCAGATGCTGCACGTGGATACCGTCAAGATCGACGGTTCCTATGTGAAGGATCTGAGCCAGTCGCCGGAAAATCAGGTCTTTGTGCGCACCCTGGTGGGGTTGGCGAAGAATTTCGATATCAAGACGGTGGCCGAATGGGTGGGCTCGGATGAGGATGCCGCCCTGTTGCAGAGTTTCGGTGTGGACTATTTCCAGGGCTTTTTCTTCGGCGAGCCGGTTATCGATCCCAAGTGGGATCGATAACCGTTTTTGTTTTCCCCCATCCGTCACAGCCGCTTATTTTTTTGAACCCCCTCCGGCCTCGACTATCACGCCGTCGCTGCGCTCCGGCGCCCGTCTTGGCCACCTCCCCCTTGAGCGTGCTTACGCACGCGAAGGGGGAGGCGAGTCATGGCCCTAGCGGATGGTCGCCCGGCGGAATGCCGGGCTCGAGATTCCGGGATGGCTTTCGCCGGTCGCGTCTCACTTATTCCAAACGGTAACTTTCGCATTCCCGTCGTCTTCAACAATGACGGTGAATTTCTGGCGCGGGGCATCGAAGTCCACCAGCCAGCGATCCTTGATGCGCTGGGTTTTTCCCAGCGCAAGGCCGCCGCACTGCCCGCCGCAATAGCGCATCAGCCGCTCACGGGCGATGCCTTGCGCCTCGCGGCCGGTCATGGGCGCGGCGCAGCCGGCCAAGGTGACAAGCAAAATCGCGCCCAGTATTCCGCCAAAAAGGCCATGGAGCGTGGAAGCAAGTCCGGCGTTGTGGCGTGCGGACGCGGAGCGGTTTTTCAAACGGCCACGCGGCAAAAAAGCAAAGTCACTTGCGCTGGCTCAACTCGGCCAGCTGCTTGCGCATCGCCTCCATCTCTTCCTTGAGATCGGCGATGTCCTCGGTCGGCTTGGCCGCCGTTTTGGACGCGGGCTCACCGCCCTTGGCGGCCGCGCCGAACGGCGTGAACATGGCCATGGCGTTTTCGAACATTTGCAGATTCTGGCGGGTGAGATTTTCCACCATCTGATTGCCGCCGCCCAAGGCTTCGGCGATGCGGTTGCGCATGGCGCCCTGGTTCTTGGTGAAACCATCCATGCTCATGTCCAGATAGCCGGGCACGAAGGCCTGCAAACTGTCGCCATAGAAGCGGATCAACTGGCGCAGGAATTTGATCGGCAGCAACGATTGGCCCTTGGCTTCTTCCTCGAAAATGATCTGGGTGAGGACGCTGCGGGTGATGTCTTCCCCGGTGCGCGCATCCTGCACTTCGAACTCGGTGCCGTCTTTCACCATCGCCGCGAGATGATCGAGCGTGACATAGGACGAGGTCTGGGTGTTGTAGAGCCGCCGGTTGGCGTACTTCTTGATGATCACCGGACCTTCGGATTTGGCTTTATCGTCTGACACGTCGCTTCCCCAGATGCTGTACACAACGCCTCCCCGAAGGCGCCAACTTTTCTTAAGGACATCATTCCGCGGCGCGGGAGTCCAGCGCCATTTAGCATCCGCAACACCGGACAGTTTGTCAGATTTCAATTAAACAATTGATTATAAATGGTATTTTGGTCGCAGTTTACCAATGTGCGCGTTCGCGGCATTTTGCGCGCGGCAATAAGCGAACATCCGTCAACGGAAGGTCCCCATGGAAGACATCGTCATTGTTTCCGCCGCGCGCACGCCTGTGGGAGCCTTCAGCGGCGCCTTCGCCACTGTTCCGGCGCACAAGCTGGGCGAGGTCGCCATCAAGGGCGCGCTGGAACGCGCCAAGCTCGCGGGCGAGGATGTCAGCGAAGTCATTCTGGGCCAGGTGCTGACCGCCGCCCAGGGACAAAATCCGGCGCGTCAGGCGTCCATCGCGGCGGGCATTCCCATCGCCACGCCGGCCTGGGGCATCAATATGGTGTGCGGCTCGGGCCTTCGCACCGTGGCGCTGGGCGCACAGGCGATCCGCCAGGGCGACAGCCGGATCGTTGTCGCCGGCGGACAGGAATCCATGAGCCTGTCCACCCATGCCGCCTATTTGCGCTCAGGTCAGAAGATGGGCGATTTCAATTTTATCGACACCATGATCCGCGACGGGTTGTGGGACGCCTTTAACGGCTATCACATGGGCATGACGGCGGAGAATGTCGCCAACCAGTGGCAGATCACCCGCGAGGACCAAGACCGTTTCGCGGTGGCCTCGCAGAACAAGGCGGAAGCCGCCCGCAAAGCCGGGCGTTTCAAGGACGAGATCGTCGCCGTCACCGTGAAAGGCCGCAAGGGCGACACGGTGGTCGAAAATGACGAATATATCCGCGACGGCGCGACCTATGAGGCAGTGGCGGGGCTCAAGCCCGCCTTTGCCAAAGATGGCAGCGTCACCGCGGGCAATGCGTCGGGCATCAATGACGGCGCCGCAGCCCTGGTGCTGATGAGCGCCAAGGATGCGGCGGCGCGCGGACTGACCCCGCTGGCGCGCATCGCCTCCTGGGCCCAGGCCGGTGTCGATCCCAAGGTGATGGGTTCCGGGCCCATTCCGGCCTCGCGCGCGGCGCTGGAAAAAGCCGGCTGGAAGGCGTCCGACCTGGATCTGGTAGAAGCCAATGAGGCCTTCGCCGCCCAGGCCTGTGCGGTAAACAAGGATATGGGCTGGGATCCGGCCAAGGTGAATGTCAATGGCGGCGCCATCGCCATCGGCCATCCCATCGGCGCTTCGGGCGCGCGCATTCTTACTACCCTGTTGTTCGAGATGGGCCGGCGCGATGCCAAGAAGGGGCTGGCCACGCTCTGCATCGGCGGCGGCATGGGGATCGCGTTGACGGTCGAACGTTAATTGCGGTTCCCCTCCCGCAAGGGAGGGGGAAGTGCAGCGCAGCATCGTTCTGGGTTGAAACGCTCCAAAAATGGGGCCTAATTGCTTTTCCAGAACAAAAGAGCAAAAGGACAGCATATGGCACGGGTAGCGGTGGTGACGGGCGGAACGCGCGGCATCGGCGAAGCGATTTCGGTAGCGCTGAAAAATGCAGGCTACAGCGTGGCGGCGAACTATGCCGGCAATGACGAACGTGCCAAGGCGTTCAGCGACCGCACCGGCATCAAATCCTACAAGTGGGACGTCTCATCGTTTGACGATTGCGTCGCGGGCGTAAAGGCGGTCGAGGCCGAACTGGGTCCGGTGGACGTGATCGTCAACAATGCCGGCATTACCCGCGACGCCACCATGAAAAAGATGAACCGCCAGGCCTGGGACGAGGTGCTCGATACCAATCTGGGCGGTTGTTACAATATGTGCAAAGCCGCGTGGGACGGGATGCTGAGCCGCGGCTTCGGGCGCATCGTCAATATCGGCTCCATCAACGGCCAGGCGGGCCAGTACGGCCAGGTCAATTATGCCGCCGCCAAGTCCGGCATTCACGGTTTCACCAAGGCGCTGGGCCAGGAAGGCGCCGCCAAAGGCATCACCGTCAACGCCATCGCGCCCGGCTACATCGACACCGACATGGTGGCGGCGGTGCCCGCCGAAGTCCTGGCCAAGATCGTGGCGCGGATTCCGGTAGGACGGCTGGGGCATGCCGACGAAATCGCCCGCGGTGTTTTGTTCTTGGTGGCCGATGAGGGCGGGTTTATTACCGGATCGACTCTGTCGATCAACGGTGGACAGCATATGTATTAGCCGGATCGGCTTGGAGAGAGTGGATGCGACCGTTGATAGTTGCAGTCATCATCTTGTTTGCGGCCGCCGCCGACCAAGCCAATCCCAAAGAAGAAGTGGCGCCTTGTCCAGGTCGCGGTCTGGGGTCGCAATACGTTGTTCCAAACGCTCAGGTGGCCGAAACAATCTACCGCGCAATTGCCAGCGCCCTGGTGCCTTCGAATCTCAAAAAATTTCCGATCATCGTTGCAGAGGACCAAGGCGATCATTGGAAGGTATCCCAAACCGATAATGCACCACCGCCAAAACCTGAGCCCAACACAGTGATTGTTACGGCGGGCGGTGGTCAGCTCTACATGACAATTGACAAGTGCTCGGGGGCAGTATCCGACGCGGCTCTCAATCGTTAGCGCCGCTTTTCCCCCATTCTCCATGGCCGGGCTTGACCCGGCCATCCATCTTGTTCCAACAAAGTTGGATGGGCGGCTCAAGGTCGCCCATGGAGAACGGATAGAATGATCTCATCCCTCACCGCCGAGAAACTCGCCTGCGCGCGCGGCGACAAAAACCTGTTCGATGGCCTGAGTTTTCGCGTCACGGCCGGCCAGGCGCTGGCGGTGGAAGGCGCCAATGGCGCGGGCAAGACCTCGCTGCTGCGGATGATCGCGGGGTTCCTTGCGCCCGTGTCGGGCCGCATCAAAGTCAAAATCGCCGAACGGGAAAGCGATGACGCCGAGGAGCGTGGCAAAGCCGTCGGTTGGCTGGGGCATCAGGATGGGCTTAAGCCGCAATTGTCCGTCCGCGAGCAGCTCAATTTTTTTGCCAGCCTGTATGGCCACAAGGCGGATGGCGCTGCGCTGGAACAGGTCGGACTGGCGCGGCAGGCGGATCTGCCTTGCCGCTATCTCAGCGCCGGACAAAGACGGCGGCTGGCCCTGGCGCGGCTTTTGGTCTCCCAGCGTCCGCTCTGGCTGCTGGACGAGCCCTTTGCGGCTTTGGATGCGTCCGGCCAGGCGCTGGTGGGGCAATTGATGGCGCGCCATTGCGGCCAAGGCGGCATCATCATTGCCGCCACCCATGAGCCTCTCGGCCTTGGCAATGAAAGCCTGAAACTGTGAGCCCCTTCGCTACGCTTGTGCTGCGCGATATCCGGCTGGCGGCCCGCAGCGGCGGCGGCGCGGCCTTGGCCCTGTCCTTTTTTGCGCTGGTTGCAACCTTGGTGCCGCTGGGCGTAGGTCCGGACCTGGGTCTTTTGGCCCGCATGGCGGGCGGGGTCTTGTGGGTGGCGGCGGTTCTGGCGGCGCTTCTGTCGTTGGACCGGCTGTTCCAGGGCGATTTCGAGGACGGCAGCCTGGAGCTGATTGCTCTCTCGTCTTTGCCGCTGGAACTGACATCCCTGGCCAAGATTACGGCCCATTGGCTGTCCACCGGTCTGCCCCTGACTTTGCTGTCGCCTGCTCTGGCGCTGCTGTTCAACCTGCCGCCGCCCGCGACCCAGATATTGTTTGTCTCGCTCTTGATCGGAACGCCCGCCGTCAGCGCGGTGGGCGTGATCGGCGCCAGCCTGACCCTTTCCTTGAAAAGGGGCGGGCTGATCCTGCCCCTGATCGTCCTGCCGCTGCTTACCCCGGCGGTGATTTTCGGGGCCGGCGCGGTGTCGCTGGCGCTGGACGGCCTGGATGGCGGCGCTGCCTTGCGGCTGCTGGCGGCTTTTGCCTTTGCCGCCGTGCTGCTAAGTCCTTTTGCGGCGGCTGCCAGCGTCCGCCTCAATTTGGGTGGTTAAATGCAGTTCCTGTTCCGCTATGCCAATCCGCACCATTTCATGCGGCTGTCCGGCGCGGTCCTGCCTTTCACGGCCATCGCCACCCTGCTGTGCTTTGGCATCGGTCTTTATCTGGGGTTCAGCGCGCCGCCCGACTATCAGCAGGGCCGCACGGTCCTGATCCTGTTTATTCATGTGCCTGCCGCCAGCCTGGCAATGATCGTCTATGGGGCCATCGCGGTCTGCTCGCTTTTGTCGCTGGTGTGGCGGCACCCTCTTTCCGATACGGCGGCGCGGGCGGCCGCCCCTTTGGGCGCGCTGTTCACGGCGCTGGGCCTGATCACCGGCTCGCTCTGGGGAAAGCCCATGTGGGGCACCTATTGGGTGTGGGACGCGCGGCTGACCAGCTTCCTGCTGCTGCTGTTTTTGTATCTGGGCTATATGGCGCTGTGGAACGCCATCGAGGATGAGGCGCGCGCGGCGCGGGCCGCCGCCATTCTGGCTTTGGTGGGGGCGGTGAATATTCCCATCATCAAATTCTCGGTGGAATGGTGGAGCACCCTGCATCAGGGCGAAAGCATCACCAGCGGCCATCTGGCCCCCGTCTTTCTGGCGCCGCTGCTGGTGATGCTGCTGGGCTATGGCTTGCTGTTCCTCACTTTGTGGATGATCCGCATACGGACCGCCATTGTGGAACGGCGCGCCCGCAATCTGATGCAGGCAGGTGGGACATGAATTTCGACATGGGTTCCTATGGCGTGTTTATATGGCCCGCCTATGCCGTCTCGGTGCTGGCGCTCGCCGGCGCGACACTCTGGACGCTTTGGGCCTGGGCGCGCGCCAAAGTCAAACTGGCGGCGCTGGAAAAAGCACGCCCGCCGTCATGAAGCGTCTTGTTTATGTTGCGCCCATTGTCTGCTTTGGGCTGCTGGCTTTTTTTCTGTTCAAGAGCCTGTGGGCGCCCGCGCCGAACGTCATCCCGTCGGTGCTTTTGAACAAGCCGGCGCCGCGCTTGGTGTTGCCCGGCCTGGACGCCCAAACGCCCGCCTTCACGCCCGCCGATCTCACAGCCGGTCATGTCAGTGTGGTGAATGTGTTTGCCTCTTGGTGCGCGCCTTGCCGCACCGAGACCGCCCAACTGGCGGCGCTGGCGCAATTGCCGGGCGTGGCCCTGTACGGCTTGACGCAAAAGGACAAGCCGGCGGCGACCCGCGCCTTTCTGGATGAGGTCGGCAATCCTTTTGTCCGCATCGCCCGCGACGATGACGGCCGCGCCTCCATCGAATGGGGCGTCTATGGCGTGCCGGAAACCTATGTGGTGGACGGCAAGGGCATCATTCGTTTGAAATATGTGGGGCCGCTCACCGATGCGGTTCTGGCCCGGCAAGTGATCCCCGCCATCAAATTGGCCCAGGAAAATCCCTAGAAAACCCAGGGACGCGGCGTATCAATACTTTGCTAACCCTGTTTTGGCAGTGTGGCGGTATGCAAGTCAGCGCCACCCTGATCGCCGCCCAACAGGCCGCCCGCGAAGCCCGCACCCGCCTGCAGGTGCCGCAGGCTGCCCCCCAGACCTCTCAGGCGAATTTCGCGGCGGCCCTGGAAAAGACATCGGGCGGATTTTCGCCCTTGCCGCTCAAGCAGGCCACATCAGCCGCAGCCCCCGCGCCAGCACAGCCGCAGACCCAGGCCCCCGCGCGGATGGGTACGCACGTGGATATTACTGTTTAGGCTGTTGGATTGGAGGGGAGCTTGTTTCGGGCAGCTCTCCGGCCGCTCGCTAGGGCTCGCGGCGTTCGGTACTTGAAATGGTCCAGGAGAACCGGCCAACATCCCGCCGCTCGCCTAAGCTCGCGGCGTTCGTCGCTTTCGCAGGTCCACTGGACCTGCTCACGCGCCTTCGGCGCGCCGCTCCTCACCCACCCATCTTTCTGCGCCGGACATTGCGGCGCAGAGGCTTGGTCGCATCCCCATTGAGTTGTTCCGCCGCCTGAGCGATCTGGGACAGGGCTTTGACGAATTTCTGACGCTCCGGCTGGGGCAGGGCCTCCAAAAGGGCGCGCTCTGCGCGATCCGCCGCGTTGCGGGCGCCGCGCAATGCCTTGCGGCCCGACGGGCTGATGGCCACGGCGTTGGCGCGCGCATCTTCTTCGGTGCGTTCGCGCGACAGCAAACCCTTTTCCAGCATCCGGCGCACCATCTCGGCCAGCGTGGAACGATCGATGCCGGTGATCTCCACCAGCGCGGTTTGGCTGGCGCCGTCATTCTGTTCCAGGGCGCAGAGCAGCGTGAATTGCTGCTTGGTCAATTCCTTGCCGCCGGCTTCGCGCGCATAAAGGTCGCCATAGAATTGCTGACAACGGCGGATCAGGTGAGAGGGCGCTTCGGAAAGGTCAAAGCCGTTCCCTGGCCTGCGCTGCCCCTTCATCATTCATGACCCCTTATTATTCTGCCGCTCTCGTCCCGGTGCGCCGCTATCGATCAGGACCCTTATGCGGGTTCTCGGAAAAAGGCGTTGCGCTCCGGAGGTCGAAGTTAAAACGGTTTTGCATGCAGAAGTCCATGCGCAAATTTTGCCGATGCGACCTTGCAAAATGCGTATCCCATGATCCTTGCGCGGATTGAACGGTAACCTCTGCGTGGTTTGCGCGCATGGGCACTATGTTTGGTAGGACTGTGGCTTAAGCGCACCATCGCCGCGAAGTGCGTAGTGTTTTTAAGAAGATAGTCCGCATGGCCCAGCGGCGGGGCGTATCAATCTTGCGCGCTGTTGTCGCTGTCCTCGCGGTGGACCTGATGCTTTATCAGCAGAGGGGCCTGTGCGAACGCGAAGAGCACGGTCAGGACAATCATGCCGATCTTGCTATAGGCCCAGACGGTCGTGCTGACGTTGCGCCATAGGAGCTCATTAAGGCTCATGAGCACCAAGAAGAATATCCCCCAGCGCAGCGTCAGTTTCTTCCAGCCCGCATCGTTAAGTTCGAATGCCATGGTCAAAAGATATTTGATGAACAAGCGGTTGAAGAGCAGCCCGCCGAGCAGCGTCACTCCGAAAAAGCCGTAGATCAGCGTCGGCTTCATCTTGATGAAAATCTCGTTTTTGAAATAAAGCGTCAGGCCGCCGGCGATCATCACCACGGTTGCGGTGAAGAGCGGCGCGGGCGAAAGTTTGCGCTCCAGCCCATAGCCGATCGCCAGCGCCGCCAGGACCGCGACCATGAAAGCCGCGGTTGCCTTGAAGATCCCGAAATGGCTGAGTGCGGCCAGAAAAACGGCCAAGGGTCCGAAATCCAGGATCAGGCGCCTGACCTGCGGGTTCATGGTCCTTTTCCTTCATTCAAGACATCGGCCCCAACCAAGGCCCGGGCAAAATCAGCCGCCACAAAGGGCTGCAGGTCGTCCTCGCCTTCACCCACCCCGATATAGTGCACCGGAAGGCCGAAGCGTCCTGCCAGGGCCACCAGAATGCCGCCCTTGGCGGTTCCATCCAGTTTGGTCATGATCAGGCCGGTCACCGGAACCGAGGCCGAAAAGGCCTCCACCTGCGACAGCGCGTTCTGTCCGGTGGTGGCGTCCAGCACCAACAGCACCGCATGGGGCGCCGACGCATCCAATTTCTTAATGACGCGGGCGATCTTTTCCAATTCCGCCATCAGCCCGGCCTTGTTCTGCAACCGGCCCGCGGTATCGATCACTAGGATATCGCTGCCATTGGCGCGTGCCTTTTCCAGGGCCTCGAACGCCAATCCGGCCGCGTCGCCGCCGGGCTTGGTGGCGACAAACTGCGCCTTGGCGCGTTCCGCCCAGACCTTGAGCTGTTCGATGGCCGCGGCGCGAAACGTATCGCCGGCCGCCAGCGTCACATGCGCGCCTTCCTCGGCAAGGCGCTTGGCCAATTTGCCGATGGTGGTGGTCTTGCCGGTGCCGTTGACACCGGCCACCAGGATCACAAAAGGCTGTTTGCCGTCTTCCACCATCAGCGGCTTCTGAAGGGGTGACAGCACCATGGCGATTTCCTGGGCCAGCACCGCTTTGAGCTCACGGCCTGAAATTTCCGCGTCATACCGGTTCTTGGCCACGGCGGCGGCCAATTTCTTGGCTTGGGCGACGCCCATATCGGCGCGGATCAGCGCCTCTTCCAATTCCGCGATGGAGGCCGCATCCAGTTTCTTCTTGGTTAGAATCTCGCCCAAGCCGGTCTTGGCCAGGCTGGATTTGAGCCGGTCGAAAAAACTGGGCGGCGGGGGCGCCTCGCCGAAACTTCTCATGCCGCAAGGCCTGTCAGATGATCGCCGTCGCGGCCGGTAATGGTTAACGGCAGGAAGGTGCCCGGCATGCCGTGCGCGAAAGTAACCGGCGTAAAGCAAGGTGTGCGGCCGATGCCGCCCCGCTCCATCAAAACGGTGTGACGCGAACCTTTCATACCGTCCAGCCGCGCTGTCAGCGCCGCTTCACCCTTGCGCCGCAACCGGATCGCGCGATCCTTGATCACGGCGCGGGGCAGTTGCGGCATCTTGCAGGCCGCCGTTCCGGGCCTGGGCGAAAACGGAAACACATGCAACCGGGACAGGCCGGCCTCGTCCACCAGGCTCAGGCTGTTTTCGAACATGGCCTCGCTTTCGGTGGGGAAGCCGGCGATCAAATCGGCGCCGAAGGCGGCGTCGGGGCGATAGCGGCGCACCGTGTCGCAGAAGGCGATCATGTCGGCGCGGCTATGGCGGCGCTTCATACGCTTGAGGATCATGTCGTCGCCGGACTGGGCCGAAAGATGGAAATGGGGCATCAGCCGCTCTTCTTCGGCGATCGTGCGCATCAGGATGGGATCGGCCTCGATGGCGTCGAGCGAGGACAGGCGCAGGCGTTTCAGTTCGGGCAGCTGCTTGAGGAGTTTTTCCACCAGCGTTCCCAGCGACGGCGTCCCCGGCAGATCGCCGCCATAAGAGGTCAAATCCACCCCGGTCAGCACGATCTCGGCAAAGCCCTTTTCCAGCAGACGGCGGGCCTCCGTCACCACCGCGCCCATCGCCACGCTGCGGCTGTTGCCTCGCCCGTAAGGAATGACACAGAACGTACAGCGGTGGTCGCAGCCATTCTGCACCTGCAAAAAGGCCCGCGTCTTGCCGTCAAAATGGTCCACCATCTGCGGGGTGGTCTCGCGCAGGCTCATAATGTCGTTGACACGGATTTTTTCGCTTTGCCCGATGCCAAAATCGGCATAGCTGCCGGCGCGCAATTTTTCCGCGTTGCCGAACACCGCATCCACTTCCGGCATGGCGGCATAGGCTTGCGGCTCAATCTGCGCGGCGCAGCCGGTGACGATGATGCGGCATGCCGGGTTCTCGCGCTTGAATTTGCGGATCGCCTGGCGCGATTGGCGCACCGCTTCGTGTGTCACGGCGCAGGTGTTGACCACCAGCGCATCGCGCAATTGCGCTTCGGCGGCGCGGTCCCGGATCGCCTGGCTCTCATACGCATTGAGGCGGCAGCCAAAGGTCACGACTTGCAGGGTCATAATGCGCCCAGATCGACCCGGCCGCGGAAGGGCATGGCGGTGGGGCCGGTCATCAGCACATGATCGTCCTCTTGGCGCCATTCGATGGCGAGCGATCCGCCATCCAACAAAATCTCCACCTTGCGGCCCGTAAGGCCGCGCCGGATAGCGGCCACGGCGGTGGCGCAGGCGCCGGTGCCGCAGGCGAGCGTCACGCCCACGCCGCGCTCCCACACCCGCATGCGGATGCGCCCCTGGTCCAGAACTTGCGCGAATTCGACATTGGTGCGGTTGGGGAAAAAGGGCAGGGTTTCGATCTTGGGACCCAACTGGTTCACGGGCGCCTTTTCCGCGTCGGGCACAAACAACACGCAATGCGGATTGCCCATGGAAAGGGCGCTGACCGGCAGGTTGGCCCCGCCGACATCCAGCGGAAAATTCACCGTGTCCACTTCGCGCGCCAGCGGAATTTGCTGCCAATCCAGCTTGGGCGGGCCCATGTCCAACATCACCAGGCCCTTGCCGGCATCGCTGCAGGTCAGCATGCCGCCCTTGGTGGACAATTTCACCCGCGCCAAGCCGCGCTCGTCCAGCAAAAGGCGCGCCACGCAGCGCGTGGCGTTAAAGCAGGATTCCGATTCCGAGCCGTCGGCATTGAAGAAGTGGATGCCGGCGTCGGCCTGCGCCCCGCCTGGGCGGATCACCACCACCGTGTCGCAGCCGATGCCGAAATGCCGGTCGGCCACCGCCTTGGCGCGATCGGAACGCAAGTCGATGGCGCTGTCGCGCGCGTCGAACACGACAAAATCGTTACCCAGGCCATGCATCTTCACAAAGGCGGTCATGGGGGCGTTATAGGCGGGTCAAGCGCCCTTTTCCATTGCCAGCGCACGCGAAAATTTCCATCCTGTCCCGCCCAGACCCGGATCCCCCACATGCGCGCGAACCTGTTTGCCCTGCTGCTCGGTTCCGTTCTCGCCACAGGAGGCTTTGCCGTGCCCGTTTCCCAAGCCCAAACCGAGGATCTGCATGTCTGGCTGGAAGATACGCATGGCGAAAAACCCTTAGCCTGGGTCAGGGATCAGAACGCCAAGTCCCTGGCGCCTTTGAAAGCCGATCCTCGCTACCAAAAGAATTATGATTCCATCCTGCAAGTGATGGATGCCACCGACCGCATCCCCATGGGCAGTCTGAGTCACGGCTTTGTCTATAATTTTTGGCAGGATGCCGCCAATCCCAAGGGCATTTGGCGGCGGACCGCCATCGCGGACTATCAGAACCCCGCGCCGCGGTGGGAGCTGTTGCTGGATGTGGACGCGCTGGCAAGGCGCGAAAAGGAAAATTGGGTCTTCAAGGCCGCGGAATGTTCGCCCGGTGAAGCGCGCTGCCTGATCCGGCTGTCGCGCGGCGGCGGCGATGCGGTGGTGGTGCGTGAATATGATTTGAAGGCCAAGGCATTGGCCGGCGACGGCTTCAGCCTGGCCGAGGCCAAAAGCGACGCAAGCTATCTGGACGATGATACCGTGCTGTTCGCCACCGCCAAGGATGGCGAGACAACCTCCGGCTATGCCCGCATCGTCAAATCCTGGCGGCGCGGCACGCCGCTCACCGCCGCCAAGACGCTGTATGAGGGCGAGGTCCGTGACGTGGCTTCGGCGCCGGCCACCTTTCACACAGCGCGCGGCTCTGTCGGGCTGGTGGTGCGGGCGGTGAGTTTTTTCGAAAGCGATTATTTCGCCTTGGCAGGCGATGAGGTGAAGAAGCTGCCGCTGCCGCGCTCCGCCGATGTCAAAGGTGTGTTCGACGGCGCTTGGATCGCCACCCTGCGTCAACCTTTCGAAATGGGCGGCGTTCCACTGCCCAAGGGCGCGCTGGTGGCGTTTCGTGACGGTGCCAGACCGCAGGTGATCTTTGCGCCGATGCCGCGCCAGTCGATCGAAAGCGTGGGCATCGGCCGCGACAAGATCTATGCCGTCATCACCGACAATGTGATCGGCTCGGTGCAGGTCTTCACGCTCAGGGACGGCGTGTGGTCGGGCACGGCGCTGGCCTTGCCGGGACAGGGCTCAGCCGACATTGTTTCGGCCAATGATTTCGGCCCCGAAGTCCTGTTCAGTTTCCAGAATTATGTGACCCCGACCACGCTCTATTTCGACGGCGGCACCGATCGGCCCAAAGCAATCAAATCCCTGCCGGCACGTTTCGACGCGTCCAACATCGCCACCGAACAATTTGAGGCGATCTCCCAAGACGGCACCAAGATTCCGTATTTCGTCACACGGCCCAAAAATCTCAAAGGTCCGGCCCCCACCATTCTTTATGGCTATGGCGGCTTTGAGATTTCGCTGACGCCGTCTTACAGCGCCAATTTCGGGCGGCTGTGGCTCACCCAGGGCGGCATTTATGTGGTGGCCAATATTCGCGGCGGCGGCGAATTCGGGCCTGCCTGGCATGACGCGGCGCTCAAGACCAAGCGGCAAAGGGCTTACGAGGATTTCGAAGCGGTGGCGGCGGATCTGGCGCGGCGCGGTCTGACGACGCCAAAGCAATTGGGCATCATGGGCGGCTCCAATGGCGGTCTCTTGGTGTCCACCGTGATGGTGCGGCGTCCCAATCTGTTCGGCGCGGTGGTGTGCCAGGTGCCGTTGATCGACATGATCGCCTTCACCCATATCGGCGCGGGCGCCAGCTGGATCGGGGAATATGGCGATCCCGCCACCCCCGAAGAACGCGATTATATCCTCACCTATTCGCCCTATCAGAACGTCAAAGCCGGCGTGAAATATCCGCCGGTCTTTTTCGTCACCGCCACCAGCGACGACCGCGTCTCACCGGTGCATGCACGCAAGATGGCGGCCAAGATGATGGCGCAAGGCCATGAGGTGTTGTTCTACGAAAACACCGACGGCGGCCATGCGGCGGCGGCCGACCACAAACAGGCGGCCGAGATGTGGGCGCTGTCCTTTGTCTATCTGGCGCAGAAGCTGGGTTTGGCGCCCAGATAATCCGGCGCCCAAAGAAAAAGCCCGCCAAGGGGCGGGCTCTTTCTATCGGCCTTTGGCAATCCGCGGCTTGGGCGGGGCGGGGGGCGCTTCCTTGGGCTTTGGCGTCCTTTTGGCCAAAGCCGCGCGGTTTTTGACGGCGGCGGCAGACATATCGGGCAATTTGGGCATGGGGAACTTTCGGGTGGGGAACGGCTGGCCCCACCCTAAGGCGTCACCGCCGGTCCGTAAACGGACGTTTCCGCATGGCGACCACCCGCCCGTCGCTTGTGCTCCGGGCGTTCGGCCCTCAAATCGGTCCTTGAGGCGCGTCCGCCGCAGGCGGCGAAATGGTCCTTTCGGACCATTTCGAGAGCCGAAACCGATTTGACCGGCAAGCCGGTCGGGCCTCACCCGTAAACGGAGGAATTTTGCAACCCGGTCCCGCGAAATTGTACAGGCTCTTTAGCCTGGGGCGGCCCCCTGTATCCCCAACCGCACCAGATAAACCGACTGGGAGGCGCACATGAACAGCCAGTCGCGCTTGGGACCGCAGAAGCTGACATTGGCGCAGACCTCCGGCAGGCGGATGCGGCCGATCAACTTGCCGGCCGGGTTCCAGACCGTGACACCGCAATAGCCCAGCGGCGCGTTCGAGCCCGACCAGACATTGCCCGCCATGTCCACCCGGTGTCCGTCGGGCCCGCAATGCACCCCGTCCACATCGCAATCGGTGAAGCGGCGCTGATTGGCGATTTTGCTTCCCACCACATCGGCCACATCTATGCCGCCGCGCCAGGTGAAATAGATTTTGGAATAGTCGGGCGAGAAGGCGATGCCGTTGGCCACCAGGCCGGGCCTGCCTTCCAGGATCACGTCCAGCCGTCCGCTGGGGTCCCAGCGATAGATGCTGGGCGGGCGCACCTGATGGCGCGAACCGACAATGCCGGCGCCGCCATTGCCGGGTGCGTCCTTGTAGAGGCCTTTGGGATTGAGCGGGCCCACGCCGTCATCGGGATGCCCCTCCGCCAGCTGCGCGCCGTAATAGGGATCTGTGAACCAGATGCTGCCGTCCTTGTGGGGTGCCATGTCGTTGGGCGAGTTCAAGGGCTGGCCATTGTAATTGTCGGCCAGCACGGTCATGGCGCCGTCATGCTCCCAGCGCACCAGGCGGCGCAGATAATGCTGGGCCGAAATCTGGCGGCCCTGGAAATCAAAGCTGTTGCCGTTGGAATTGAAGGACTGGCGGCGGTATTCCGTGATCTCGCCGCTTTCCCAGATGTAG
The DNA here is from genome assembly GCA_035275465.1 of Rhizomicrobium sp. Classification (GTDB taxonomy): domain Bacteria; phylum Pseudomonadota; class Alphaproteobacteria; order Micropepsales; family Micropepsaceae; genus Rhizomicrobium. The sequence goes on from DATEMS010000034.1 coordinate 148,265, forward strand.
CGATACTGAATGTCCTTGGACACGTCGCTGAACACCACATACTGGCCCTGGCCGCTCCAGGCCGGGCCTTCCGCCCACTCAAAGCCGGTCTTCAGCCGCTTGATCGCGCTATGGCCGATGAAGACTTCACGGGCGCTGGGGTCCAGCAGCAGGATATCGGGATCGGGATAGGTATTGGGCGGCGCATCCGGGCCGTAGAGACGGCCGGTGAGGATAGAGCTGGCGGGCGCGAGCAGCGGCTTGTTCTGTCCATAAGCCAAGCTCGGCACGGCGATGGCTGCGCCCGCGATCATGCCGCGGCGCGTCATATGGAATGGCATGGAGGTCTTCCCAGATTGTTGTTCTGAGATGAAACTGGAACCCGCGCGGCGAACGCTGTCAATGATGGCGGCTATTACAAATCAGATCGATGCCATAATTCGCGGCGATGATTGTGCCGCAATATCAAGCCAGCCCGGCAACAAGGATTGCCGCAACCCAGATGCCCAATTTACGGCCTATCATCAACCAGGACTCGCGCCCTGGATATTGACCCGCAGCAGATAGAGCGACTGGGTGGCGGTCATGAACAGATGATCGCGCTTGGGTCCGCCGAAACAGACATTGGCGCAGCCTTCCGGCAGGCGGATGCGGCCGATCAATTTTCCGGCTGGATCCCACACCGTCACCCCGCAATAGCCCAGGGGTCCGCCGGCGCTGGCCCAGATATTGCCCGCCTTGTCGGCACGCATGCCGTCGGCGCCGCAGCGGATGCCGTCCACCATGCAATCGGTGAATTCGCGCACATTGGTCAGCTTGTTGCCCGCCACATCGCCGACATGAATGCGTCCGGCGCGGATGATGTAGAGCTTGGTATAATCGGGTGAGAAACAAAGCCCGTTGGGACCGAGCCCCTGTTCGAAGGGCAGCACCAGATCCACCCGCCCCGACGGATCGGCGCGATAGACATTGGCGGGCAAGACCTGATGCATGCCGCCGATCAATCCCACGCCGCTATGGCCGATCTTGGGATCGCGCAAGCCGCCCGGATTGGTGGGCCCGTCGCCGTCATCGGGATGGCCTTCCGCCAGACTGCCGCCATGTTGCGGATCGCTGAACCACACGCTGCCATCCTTGTGCGGCGCCAGGTCATTGGGCGAGTTCAGCGGCTTGCCGTCATAGGCATCGGCCACGATGCTCATGGAGCCGTCCAGTTCCCAGCGCACCACGCGGCGGAAATAATCCTGGGTGGAAAGCTGGCGTCCCTGGAAGTCGAACGCATTGCCGTTGGTGGAAAAAGAAGGGCGGCGCATGATCGAGACTTGGCCGGTGTCCCACAGATAGCGATAAAGCGTGTCTTCTTTGACGTCGCTGAAGATGGCGTAAAGGCCAACCGCCGACCAGGCCGGGCCTTCCAGAAAATGAAAGCCGGTGGCGACGCGCTTGATCGCAGCCTGGCCGATCAACAGGCGTCCGAAGCTGGGATCGACGCGGACGATGTCGGGATCGGGTGAGCCGGGCGGGGGCGCGCCGGGACCGAACTGGCGTGGCGGATTGGTGATCACCGACAGTGGCGTGCCCAGTTGCGGTTTGGCGGTTTGCGCATAGGCCAGGCCGGGTACTGCGGCGGCAGCGCCCGCCAGCATCAGGCGGCGGTTCAGATAGGTCACGCGGATCCTCCCAATATTTTTATTGGGTAGAGCTTCGGTGTCCTCAGAAATCCTGTCAAATGGGGGGCTATCGGACGGCCATTTGACTTTTTGGGCCTACGGAGCCTAAAACCCGGCCGTTTTTTCCGGAAAGCCACAGGTCTTTCCGGTCCCCCGCCCGGCGCGGGGGATCGCCCCCAGGCAGCGCGTTGCGCCCCCTGGGGCGAAAGTGCTTGGAATATAACGATCCTCACCCTGAGCCTGTCGAAGGGTGAGGTCCTCATGCTTCGACAGTCGCTAGCGACAGCGTAGCGCGACCAGCATGAGGAATTTTGAGGTCTGGATGTTTGAGAGTTTACAATCCCGCCTGAGCGGCGTTTTCGACAAGCTTCGCGGCCGTGGCGCCCTGAGCGAGGCCGATGTCGATGCCGCTTTGGACGAAGTCCGCACCGCCCTGATCGAGGCCGATGTGGCTTTGCCGGTGGTGACGGACTTTATCGCCAAGGTACGACCGCGCGCCATCGGCGAAAATGTCATCCGCTCGGTCACCCCTGGCCAGCAGGTGATCAAGATCGTCCATGACGTCTTGGTCGAGACGCTGGGCCAGGAAAATGCTGTGCTGTCGATCGGCTCGCCGCCTGCGCCCATTCTGATGGTGGGTCTGCAAGGTTCGGGCAAGACCACCACCTCCGCCAAGCTGGCGCTGCTGTTGCAGACCAAGGAAAAAAAGCGCGTGCTGATGGCGTCGCTGGACACCACCCGTCCCGCCGCCATGGAGCAGCTGCGCGTCTTGGGCGAGCAGGCCGGCGTCGCCACCCTTCCCATTATTGCAGGCCAGGGTCCCTTGGACATCGCCAAGCGCGCCATGGCATCGGCCAAGGTCGGCGGCTATGACGCCGTCATTCTGGATACCGCCGGACGCCAGCATGTCGATGAACAACTGATGGCCGAAGTCGCCTCGGTCAAGGCGCTGGTGAACCCGCACGAGACCTTGCTGGTGGCCGATGCCCTGACCGGCCAGGACGCGGTCAATATCGCCAAGTCGTTCCATGACCGCGTCGCCGTCACTGGCATCATCCTGACGCGCGTGGACGGCGATGGCCGTGGCGGCGCGGCCCTTTCCATGCGCAGCGTCACCGGCGCGCCGATCAAATTCTTAGGAAGCGGCGAAAAGCTCGATGCGCTGGAAGCTTTCCATCCCGCCCGCGTCGCCAGCCGCATTCTGGACATGGGCGATGTGGTCTCGCTGGTGGAGAAGGCCAGCGAAACGCTGGATAAAGAAGAAGCGGAGAAGATCGCCGCCAAAATGAAAAAGGGGTCGTTCGACATGAACGACCTGAAGTCCCAGTTGAACCAGATGAAGAAGCTGGGCGGCATGAAGGGCGTCTTGGGCATGCTGCCCGGCGTGGGCAAGATCAAGGGCCAGTTGGATGCGGCGGGCCTGGACGACAAGATTCTCACCCGCCAGGAAGCCATCATCCAGTCCATGACCAAGCAGGAACGGGTGGACCCCGATGTGATCAATGGCTCGCGCCGAAAGCGCATCGCGGCGGGCGCGGGCGTGGAGGTCAGCGAAGTCAACAAGCTTCTCAAAATGCACCGCCAGATGGCGGACATGATGAAGAAAATGGGCAAAGGCGGCCGCATGCCGCAAATGCCCGGCATGATGGGCGGTGGAATGCCCGGTGGATTGCCGCCCGGACTGTTTCCGGGACGGCGGTGAATTCTAGGTTCAACGTTTAACGACAAGGAAAACTGATATGGCTCTTCGCATTCGTCTCGCCCGCGGCGGCACCAAGAAACGCCCGCACTACAACATCGTGATCGCCGACAGCCGCAATCCGCGCGACGGCCGCTTCATCGAGAAGATCGGCTTCTACAATCCGCTGCTGCCGTCGGATCATGCCGACCGCATCAAGCTGGATCTGGAAGCGGCCAAGAGCTGGATCGGCAAAGGCGCGGTGGCGTCCGACCGCGTGCACAAGATGCTGGCCAATGCCGGTCTGGTGAAGGCGCGCCAGCACAACAATCCGCAAAAGGCCCAGCCCAAGAAGAAGGCGCAGGAGCGCGCCGCGGCCAATGCCAAGGCCGCGGAAGCCGCCGCCCAATAACATTGGCGCGGGACGTTCTTCTGGCCGCCGTCATGGGCGCGCAGGGCCTCAAAGGCGAGGTGAAGGCAAAGCTCTTCACCGCCACGCCCGATGCCTTGCCGCGTTATGGCGCGCTGCATACCAAGGACGGGCGCAAGCTTGTGATCACCGCCTTTCGCCCCGCAAAAGAGGGCGAGGCGGTGATTGCGTTTGAGGGCGTCGGCGACCGCAATCAGGCCGAAGCGCTGAAAGGCGCGGAGCTGTTTGTTGACCGCGCCGCTTTGCCCGAAACGGACGACGATGAGTTCTATCACGCCGATCTGATGGGGCTGGAAGTGCGCGACGCGCATGGCCGGGTGCTGGGCAAGGTGATCGCGCTGCACAATTTCGGCGCCAGCGATGTGCTGGAATTTTCCCGCTCCGACGGCGACAGCGTGCATCTGGCTTTCACCAAGGAAACGGTGCCGGTGATCCATATCGCCGAAGGATTTATCGTCGTGGCGGTGCCTGAAGACGATGAAGGCAATGATCATGTCGAATGATCATTGCCTTCATCGCCGAGCGGGCCATAGCGGCAGCGTAGTTTGGCCCGCGAGGGTGGCGCAAAACCGATGACAAGCTGGTCCGCAGCAGTCTTGACTCTCTTCCCCGAAATGTTTCCCGGGCCGCTGGGCGTTTCGCTGTTGGGCAAGGGGTTGGAGAAAAACCTCTGGCGGCTTGAGGTGCGCGACATCCGCGAGCATGGCTTGGGCAAGCACCGCACGGTGGACGATACCCCGGCGGGCGGCGGTCCCGGCATGGTGATGCGCGCCGATGTGGCGGTTGCGGCGATCGATGCTGTGGAACGGGGCAACCGGCCGCTGATTTATCTTTCGCCGCGCGGCCAAAGACTGGATCAGGCGCGGGTGCGGGCGCTGGCGGCGGGGCCGGGTGCGATCCTGCTCTGCGGCCGTTTCGAAGGCCTGGACCAGCGGGCGATCCAGGCGCGTGAGATGGAGGAAGTCAGCCTGGGCGATTTCGTGCTGGCGGGCGGGGAAATTCCCGCCATGGCGTTGATCGAGGCTTGTGTGCGGTTGATCCCGGGCGTGTTGGGCGATCCTGCCTCGACCGCCGAGGAAAGCTTCGCCGCCGGGCTGCTGGAATACCCCCATTATACCCGCCCGCAGAGCTTTGAAGGCCGCCCCATTCCGGACGTGTTAACCAGCGGAAATCACTCGGAAATATCCAAATTCCGCCGGGACGAAGCGGAAGACCTGACCCGGCGGCTCAGGCCCGATCTTTGGACCCTCTATGAAAAACACAAGCGCTAGGCTATACGCCCCGGCTCAAATCCGCCTTTCCGCCCGGAGACGTTAGAAAATGAACCTGTTGCAGCAGCTCGAAGCCGAGCAGATGAGCGCCCTGCGGGCCAAGGCTTTGCCCGATTTCCGTCCCGGCGACACGCTGAAGGTTAACGTCAAGGTGGTGGACGTCACCTATGACGAAAAGGCCAAGCAGAATAAGACCCGCGAACGCCTCCAGGCCTTTGAAGGCGTGTGCATTGCCCGCCAGGGCAGCGGGTTGAACGAGGCCTTCACGGTGCGCAAAGTGTCCTATGGCGAAGGCGTGGAACGCGTTTTCCCGATCTATTCGCCGCTGGTCGACTCGGTGAGCGTGGTGCGCAAGGGCAAGGTGCGCCGCGCCAAGCTCTATTATCTGCGCGGCCGCACCGGCAAGTCCGCCCGCATCGGCGAGCGCACGGAGAATGCGGGTCCGGAAGCCGCCTGAGTCGCGCAAAATGCTTTGAAATCGGGCCGCGCGGTGCTTTCCGCGCGGCCCGATTGCGTTTGGGGATGCAAAAAGAGCCTGATTTTGCGGGTTTTTTCATCCAGATGTGGAAAAAGCCCCAATTTCTTGCGCTTTTTTGCGTTCGCCCCCCTTTATCTTGCGAGAAATGCCGTAAAATCGGGCTTATCGTTGATTCGTTAAGAGGGAGAATCCCATGGCAACCGCCGCCGCTAAAGCAAAAGTCGAAACCGTTTCTACGCGTAACCTCGCCAGCCAGTTGGCCGAGAAGCATGAACTCTCCCAGAAGAGCGCCAATGCGATTTTGGAAGACACGATTGGACTGATCACCAAGCATCTGAAGAAGGGCGCGCGTATCCGCCTTAATGGTTTGGGCATCCTGGTGGTGCGCAAGCGCGGTCCGCGCATGGGCCGCAATCCCGCCACCGGCGAAGCGATCAAGATCAAGGCATCCAAGAAGGTCGCGTTCCGCGCCTCCAAGGAACTGAAGGAAGCGATCTAAACGCTTCTCTTCGATGAAGAGAAAGAAAGGCCGGGCGCTTCGGGGTCCGGCCTTTTCTTTGTCTTGCTATCGCCAGTCAAAGCCGCACGAGGCGCAATCGCAGCGCGTTTGCGATCACCGATACCGAACTCAAACTCATTGCGGCGGCCGCGATCACCGGACTGAGCAGGATGCCGAACGCCGGATACAGAACACCGGCAGCAACCGGCACACCAAGGATATTGTAGACGAAGGCCAGGACGAGGTTCTGGCGAATGTTGCGCATGGTGGCGCGGCTCAAGGTTCGCGCGCGGGCGATGCCCGTAAGATCGCCTTTGACCAGCGTGATCCCGGCGCTCTGCATGGCCACGTCGGTTCCCGTGCCCATGGCAACACCGATATCGGCCTGGGCAAGGGCCGGAGCATCGTTCACCCCATCTCCCGCCATCGCCACGACGCGGTCTTCGCTCCGCAGGCGGCGCACAATGGCGTTCTTTTGCTCGGGCAGCACTTCGGCCTCGATGTCGGTGATGCCGAGCTTGGCGGCGACCGCTTGCGCCGTCAGCCGATTGTCACCCGTCAGCATCACGATCTTGATGCCATTCGCCCTTAGGCTGTTCAACGCCGCTTCTGTGGTGGGTTTGATGGGATCGGCGACCGCGATGATGCCTGCCGCCTTGCCATCGACAGCCACAAACATGACCGTTGCGCCATCCCGGCGTAACGCGTCCGCACGGTTCTTCAGCGCGGCGCTGACAGCCTGGTCGCCGACGAGCTTGATCGTCCCCACGCCCACTGCATGCCCACCCACCTTGCCGGTCACGCCCTTGCCGGTCGCCGACGTGAACTCCGCTACGTCCTGCAGTGCGATATTCCGGTCGCGCGCGGCCGCCACTATTGCGGCGGCCAAAGGGTGTTCGCTGGACCGTTCCAAACTCGCCCCGAACGCCAGAATTCCAATCTCGTCAAATCCTTCCGCGGGTACGAGCGCGACCACGCGCGGCTTGCCTTCGGTCAGCGTGCCGGTCTTGTCGACCACCAGGGTGTCGACCTTTTCAAATCGCTCAAGCGCCTCGGCATTCTTGATGAGAATGCCGGCGCCCGCGCCTTTTCCGATCCCCACCATGATCGACATGGGCGTGGCCAGGCCCAGCGCACAGGGGCAGGCAATGATCACGACCGAGACCGCGGCAACCAGGGCATGGCCAAAAGCAGGGGCCGGACCCCAAATCATCCAGGCCGCGAAGGTGGCTATCGCAGCGAGAATGACGGCGGGCACGAACCAGGCTGAAACAATGTCGGCGAGGCGCTGGATGGGTGCGCGGCTGCGCTGGGCCTCCGACACCATATGGACAATGCGGGCAAGAACCGTGTCCGCCCCGACCTTGTCGGCGCGCATGACAAAACCGCCGGTGCCGTTAATAGTGCCGCCGATCAGCCTGGCGTTTAGGGTCTTCTCAACAGGCATCGCCTCGCCCGTCACCATGGACTCGTCAACGCTGCCGCCGCCCTCGATCACGGTGCCATCGACGGGCACGCTCTGTCCGGGCCGGACGCGCAGCCGGTCACCGATACGAACCTGCTCAAGCGCGACTTCTTCGTCATGCCCCTCAGCGTTTATGCGCCGGGCGCTTTTCGGCGCGAGCTTCAACAAGGCGCGGATGGCGCCGCCCGTTTGTTCGCGGGCGCGCAGCTCCAGCACCTGGCCCAGCAGCACCAGGACGGTTATCACCGCGGCGGCTTCGTAATAGACCGCGATCATTCCCTGGTGCCTGATTTCCATGGGAAACAGGTCCGGCATAAAGGTGGCGGCCAGGCTGTAGAGATAGGCCACGCCGACCCCCAGAGCGATCAGCGTGAACATGTTCAGCGAACGATTTTGCAAGGAGGCCCAGCCGCGCGCGAAGAACGGCCAGCCCGCCCACAAGACGGTCGGGGCGCTGAGCGCGAACTGTATCCAGATCGATGTGGCAGCCGGAACGGTGTTGGCCAAGTTAAGCGCCGGTATGTGGCTACCCATCTCCAATAAAAGCACCGGCAGGGTCAGGACCGATGCGATCCAAAATCTCCGCGACATGTCGCTTAGTTCGGGACTGGGACCGGTCTCAACCGCCGCCGTCAGGGGCTCCAACGTCATCCCGCAGATCGGGCAATTGCCCGGATCCGTCTGGCGGATCTGCGGATGCATGGGACAGGTATAGAGGATACCGGCGGAAGCGGGTTTTGGCGCAACCTCATGTTTGGCGTACGCGGCAGGGTCAGCGAGGAACTTCGAGTGGCATCCTTTGCTGCAAAAATAATAGGTTTCGTCTCCCTCGCTCGCCTGGAACTTGGCGGCCGACGGATCGACCGCCATGCCGCAAACCGGATCGCGCATCGGGCCCAATTTATTTTCCATAGCGGCTGAAAAGTTCGACAAGCTCGGAGAATTTCTCGGTTTGGTCTTTGACATTGCCGCTTTTGATGGCGTGGGCGACGCAGTGCGACGCATGGCCCTTGAGAATTTCTTCTTCGACTTTTTTGAGCGCGGCCTTGATCGCTTGCATCTGGTTCAGGATGTCGATGCAGTAGCGATCGTCCTCCACCATGCGTGCAATGCCGCGCACCTGGCCTTCGATGCGCGAGAGGCGGGTCAATAGTTTCAGATGTCCGGTGGCCATGCCTTGCATACTCCCTAGGGGTATATTACGGTCGGCCGGCATAGGGCGCAAGCCCGCAACTTGCCATGAGTCACGAAATGCACGCCATCCGTCCTTCGTTCATCGCGCTTGCCATTCTGTTGTCCAGTGTTCCGGCGGCACAATCGGCTTCACCACAGGGCATGCATCATGGCATGTCCGCTATGAGTCATTCCGGTATGAGTCATGAAGTGGCGATGCATGGCCTTTTGGGCGGTTACGCCATGACGCGCGAAGCCTCGGGCACCAGTTGGCAGCCGCAGGACGCGCCCCATTCCGGCATTCCTTTGATGGCCGATGATTGGATGGTGATGCTGCATGGCCGCATCAGCGGGATTGCGGACTGGCAGAGTGGACCGCGCGGCGATGATCAAGTTTTTTCCACCAGCATGGCGATGGCGATGGCCAGCAAGGATCTCGCCGGTGGCGGTACGATCGGGTTGAGAGCCATGCTGAGCGGAGATGCCTTTATGGGACGGCGCGGCTATCCGCTATTGCTGGCTTCGGGCGAAAGTGCCGATGGCGCGACCCATCTGGTGGATCGCCAGCATCCCCACGATCTGTTGATGGAATTGGCGGCCAGCTACAGCCATCCGCTGGGCGAGCAGGACAGCCTGTTTCTCTATGGCGGCTATCCGGGCGAACCCGCGCTGGGACCTTCAGCCTATATGCATCGCGTTTCGTCCAGCGACAATCCGATGACCCCCATCGCCCATCACTGGCTGGATTCCACCCATATCGCTTTTGGCGTGGTGACGGCGGGCTTGGTGCATGGCGATTGGAAGCTGGAAGCTTCGCGCTTTACCGGCCGCGAGCCGGATCAGCATCGATTCAATTTCGATTCCGCACGGTTTGATTCCACCGCGCTCAGACTGTCTTGGAATCCTTCGTCCAACTGGTCGCTGCAGGTCTCGCATGGCTGGATCGAAAGTCCCGAAGCGCTGGAGCCGGACCTGGACGAGCGCCGCTTCACCGCCAGCGCCACTTATTTCAACCGTTTTGCATTCGGCGCGGTCGCCGCCACGCTGGCCTTCGGCAACAAGCATCTCAGCGACGGCACCGACACCAATGCGCTGCTGCTGGAAGCCGAATATATGCCGGACGAAGCCTGGACGCTGTTTGCCCGCGGCGAGACGATCGAAAGCAAGGAACTCCTGCCGGGCGGCCAGGTCCGCGGCGCCGGTGAAATCAGTTTGGGCGTCATCCATGACTGGCGTTTGGCCGAACATTGGAAGTTCGGCGTCGGCGGCCTCTATGCCTTTGATTTCGTGCCGGACTCGTCCCCCGCCGCCTATGGCAGCAATCCGCGCGGCGCCATGGCCTTTGTCCGGCTTTCGGCCGAGTAACGCGCGGCGATTCTGTCGCCTTGCCCGGCGCGCGGGAGCGGGCTAGTTAGGCCCGCAAATTACGAGGATTACCCACATGGCGCGCAAGAAAATCGCTCTGATCGGCGGCGGACAAATCGGTGGCACTCTGGCCCATCTGGCGGCCCTGAAGGAGTTGGGCGATGTGGTGATCTTCGACATCGCCGAAGGTCTGCCCCAGGGCAAGGCATTGGATCTGTCCCAGTCCGGCCCCGTGGACGGCTTCAACGCCAAGCTCAAGGGCACCAACTCTTACGCCGATATCGCCGGCGCCGATGTGGTGATCGTCACCGCCGGCGTGCCGCGCAAGCCCGGCATGAGCCGCGACGATCTTTTGGGCATCAATCTGAAAGTCATGGCGGCGGTGGGCGAAGGCATCAAGGCCAATTGCCCCAGTGCCTTTGTGATCTGCATCACCAACCCCTTAGATGCCATGGTGTGGGCGCTGCAGAAATTCTCCGGTGTGCCGCATGCCAAAATCGTGGGCATGGCGGGCGTGCTGGACTCGGCGCGTTTCCGCCACTTTATCGCCGACGAGCTGAATGTCAGCGTCGAAGATGTCAGCGCCTTTGTGCTGGGCGGTCATGGCGATACCATGGTGCCGATGCCGCGTTTTTCCACTGTGGCCGGCATCGCGCTGCCCGAACTGGTCAAGATGGGCTGGATCAAACAAGACCGGTTGGACCAGATCGTGGACCGCACCAGGAATGGCGGCGCCGAAATTGTCGGTCTGCTCAAGACCGGCTCGGCCTATTACGCGCCCGCCACCTCCGCCATCGCCATGGCGGAAAGCTATCTGAAGGACCAGAAGCGGGTTCTGCCCTGCGCCGTGCATGTGAACGGCGCCTATGGCATCAAGGACCTATATGTCGGCCTGCCGGTCGTGATCGGCGAGACGGGCGTGGAGCGGGTGGTGGAGCTGGCTTTGACGGCCGAAGAAAAGGCCGGGCTCGACAAGTCCTCGGGCGCCGTTCAGGGCCTGATAGAGGCCTGTAAGAAACTGGAACCAAAGTTGGCTTGATCTAAGCCTCCAGTCCCCCCAAGTCATTTGGGCGAAACCATCGTGATCGCAGGATCGCGGCAGTTTTGCCGTTTGTACGGGCCGGGGAAGGCTTAAGACGGATTGTCGCAATGGGTAGCTTCAGGATGCTTCAGCGCGTTTCGCGGATCCTCGCCTTGGCCGGGGTTCTGTCCGCCATGGGCTTGATCGCTCCAGCTTGGGCCCAGGAACCCAACGGGACCCTGGTCATCCATATCGAGGATGTCTCGCCCAAAGGCGGCATCCTGAGGCTGGGCCTGTATGACGAAGCCCGCTATCCCGACGACGATTCCGCAGCCATCCTCAGTGCCGATGTGAAGGCTGAGCCGGGGCGGACCACCGTCACCCTGAACAATGTCCCCCCTGGGACCTATGCCATCCAGGCCTATCAGGACATCAACAGCAACGACAAAATGGACACCAGTTGGCTCGGTTTTCCGCAGGAGCCGTTCGGCTTCTCCCGCGATGCCAAGCCGCGCCTTTCCAAGCCGCGTTTCTCGGCGGTCAAGTTCGAAGTGGCGCCGGGAGTGAACACGCAGATCTTGCATCTGCAGAATTCCGTTTCTTTGATCGCCACGAATTAGGTTGGGGCCCCCTCCGATCCGGCCATCGCGCCTGCGGCCGGGTTTCGGCCGTCTCCATGCTGTTCATCGGTGCCTCCAACGAATTGGGAGAATTTGAATCCGGCATTACCGCCGCCTTGCTGGGCACGGTCCCTGCCGTGATGGTGGGCGGGGTGGGCACGCTGCTGGTGGTGGGATGGTGGATGAAGCTGTTCCCGCCACTGCGGAAGGCGGACAAATTCAGCGCCATGGCCTCCAGGTCTAAAACCGGTACTCCAGCGCCGCATACAAGCCGCCATCGGTGGGCGTCACGCCATAGCGAAGCCCAGGCGCCTGATAACGGGTGGTGAAAATCTTGCTGACGCCAAACGCCAAAGCCGCGCTGGCGGTCACATCGTACCAATGATGCTTGTTTGCATCCACCCGGCTCCAGGCCACGAAGGTCGCCGCCGCATAGGCCGGCACGCCATAGCGCCAGCCATAGCGGTCCCACAGAAATTGCGCCGGAGCGAAAGCCAGCGCCGACGTATCCGACGGCATGGATTCAAAATCGCTTCCATCCGGACGCCGTTCACGGATCACCTGCTTGAGGCCATAGGCGATGCCCAAGGTCGTTACGGTATCCACGGTGAGCTGCGCGCTGCCCTTCCAATCCTCTTTCGCAAGGGTGATGCCGCCGGCAATCGCCGGCAGGGCGATGGCCACGCCCGTGCCCAAATTGGTGCTGGTGCCGGCATCGGCGGGTTGCGCCACCAGTCCCAGCAAGCCAAGTACCGCAAACAAGAGCCGCAAAGGTTGGATTGTCACGTTCAAGCTTTGACGTAAACGTCGACGCGGTCTGTCGGTCCCGTATCGTCCACGCCGCCCATCGCCCGCACATCGATGCGGTCCGCCGAAACCCCGTCGTCGATCAACACTTGGCGGATGGACAAAGCCCGTTTGAGCGAAAGCCGCCGCGCATCCGAGCCCTTGTCGCCCCTGGCGCCGCCAAAGGCCTGCAGTTCGATCCGCGCACCGGGACTGGTCATGGCGGCATTCAGGTCGCCGGCGAGGAATTTGATTTGCCCCAGCGCGGACTTGGCCGGGTCGGGCGCATCCTTGGCGAACAGGATCACGCTGCGCTTGGTCAGGTTTTCGCGCCCGGTGACGGGGCCGGCGGGTGCGGTCCGTGCGGGGGGCTGGGCGCTGGCGAAAACATTGCTGAGGTCTGGGGCGCCGCCGAACGGATTGGCGGCTGTTGCGGATGAAGGCGCTGGCGGGTGTGCCGGCGCAGGCTCCGCGCGAGCGACCCGCTTGGGCGGCTCTTCAGGTCTGGATTGAACAGGCGGCGCGGCGCGAGCCACGCTGCGCCGGCGCGGGTCTGGCATCTGCAGGCGGACCGGACCGCTGCGTTCGCCGGGATAGAGCAAGGACGGTACGATTCGGGAATATTCCCCGCCAGGATAGAGCAGAACGCCGCCGCCGCGCGACGCCACCGGATTAACCCGTACTTCCGCGCCTGTTTCCACCACCTGCGCCCAAGCGGTGGCCGGGGCGGCCAGCCCGAAGGCGATCGCGACGGCAAGATGGGACGCAAGACGCATGGATGACAGCTCAAAAGGGGCCCGGAACGCAGCCTAGCCGTAATCTAACGCTTTGCAACCATTACCCAAATGGCCCAAGCCGTTGATTTTCCCCCCATCTGTCCGCTACACGGCAGGCCACAGCTAACGGACATCATCCCCCACGGCCACTTCGCGCGCGGGGAAGAAAGCCTAAGAAGGATCAAACGCCATGAAAACAAGAGCCGCCGTGGCTTATGCCGCAGGCCAGCCCCTGGTGATCGAGGAGGTGGAGCTGGAAGGGCCCAGGAGCGGCGAAGTGCTGGTCGAGATCAAGGCCAGCGGGGTTTGCCATACCGACGAATTCACCCGCTCGGGCGCCGATCCGGAAGGGCTGTTTCCGGTGATCTTCGGCCATGAAGGCGCGGGCGTGGTGGTGGAGGTGGGGCCAGGCGTGACCAGCCTGAAAAAGGGCGACCATGTCATTCCGCTCTACACACCGGAATGCCGCCAGTGCAAAAGCTGCACCTCGCACAAGACCAACCTGTGCACTTCGATCCGCAGCACCCAGGGTCAAGGCGTGATGCCGGACGGCACGTCGCGCTTCTCTATTCGCGGCAAGAAGATCCATCACTATATGGGCTGTTCAACCTTCGCCAACCACACCGTGCTGCCGGAGATCGCGCTGGCCAAAATCCGTGCCGACGCGCCGTTCGACAAGGTTTGCTATATCGGCTGCGGCGTCACCACCGGCATCGGCGCGGTGATCAACACCGCCAAGGTCGAGCCGGGCTCAAACGTGGTGGTGTTCGGGCTGGGCGGCATCGGGCTCAATGTGATCCAAGGTGCGCGCATGGCGGGCGCGGGTATGATTGTAGGCGTGGATATCAATCCGGCACGCGAAAGCTTGGCGCGCCAGTTCGGCATGACCCATTTCGTCAATCCGAAAGAGGTGAAAGGCGATCTGGTGCCGCATCTGGTCGAGCTGACCAAGGGCGGGGCGGATTATTCCTTTGAATGCGTCGGCAATGTCGATTTGATGCGCCAGGCGCTGGAATGCTGCCATCGCGGCTGGGGCGAAAGCATCATCATCGGTGTGGCGGGGGCGGGGCAGGAGATCAAGACAAGGCCGTTTCAACTGGTGACCGGGCGGGTGTGGAAAGGCACCGCCTTTGGCGGGGCGCGGGGCCGCACCCAGGTGCCGCAGATCGTGGATTGGTACATGGAGGGCAAGATCAGCATTGACCCGCTGATCACCCACAAATTGCCGCTGGAGCGGATCAACGAGGCCTTCGACCTGATGCATGCGGGGACAAGTATTCGCACCGTGATCGAATTTTGATCCGGCGCGTCAGGCTTTCACGCTCTTCAGCAGCTTGAGAAGTTGCGGATGCAAATGTTCGTTGCTGGCCAGCACCGTGCCTTGGGTCAGCATCTCGCCGCCGCCGCGCAGGTCGGTGACCATGCCGCCCGCCTCGCGCAACAACACAATGCCCGCCGCGATGTCCCAGGCCTGCAGGCCACGCTCCCAGAACGCATCGAACCGTCCCGCCGCGACATAGGCGAGATCGAGAGACGCCGAACCGAAGCGGCGGATGCCCGCCGTCACATGCATCACTTCCGCCATTTCGGCGCTTGCCCGGGCATGGCCTTCTTTTCCCAGGAAGGGCAGACCGGTGGCGATCACGGCCGGGGCCAATTCCTTGCGCGCCGCTACCCTGAGGCGCCTATTGTTGAGATAGGCGCCATGGCCCTTTTCGGCGGTGTAGAGATCGTCGGTCACCGGATTGTAGATCACGCCCGACACCATTTGCCCCTCGCGCTCCAGCCCGATGGAGATGGCGAAATGCGGAATGCCGTGCATGAAGTTGGTGGTGCCGTCGATCGGATCGATGATGAAACGATGGGTCTTGTCGGCGCCCTCGACCGCCCCGCCCTCCTCGCCCAAAAAGCCATAGCCGGGCCGGGCCTTGCTGAGCTCCTCGATCAGGATCTTCTCGGTTCGCTTGTCGGCAGAGGTGACGAAATCGGCCGGACCTTTCATCGAGATCTGCAAGTTTTCCAGCTCGTTGAAATCGCGGATCAGCGGGCGGCCGGCTTTGCGCGCGGCGGCGATCATCACATTCAGGGCGGGTGAGGTGTAGACCACTAGTCGGCCCGCCGAACGTAAGAGCCGTCTTCGGTGGCGACGATGATTTTCTCACCCGCGCCGATGAAGGGCGGCACCTGAATCTTGAGGCCATTCTCCAGCACCGCGCTTTTGTAGGACGGCGCGGCGGTGCCGCCTTTGAGCACCGGATCGGCTTCGGTAACGGTCAACGTCACCTGTACCGGCAGCTTGATGCCGATGGGTTTGCCGTCATAGAGCTGCACCAGGGTCTTCATCCCGTCCTGCAGGAACTGGGCCTGGTCGCCGACGAAATCGGCGGCCAATTCGATCTGCTCGTAACTTTCCATGTCCATGAAGGTCAGCATGTCGCCGCTGGCGTAGAGGAATTGGAAGTCCTTCTTGTCCAGATAGGCCTCGTCCACCGCCTCGTCGGAGCGAAAGCGCTGGTTCAGCTTAGTGCCGCTGGTGACGTTTTTGAGTTCGACCTGGTTGTAGGCGCCGCCCTTGCCGGGCTTGACCTTGACGGTCTTCACCGCGATCCACAGCCCGCCGTCATAATTGATCAGGGTGCCGGGGCTGATTTCATTGCCGGTAATCTTGGCCATAAGGGTTCACGCCTCCGGGCACGGGGGATGGAAGGTTCGCAGGTTCAAAGAGCGGGCGGGTGATAGCAGGCTGGAAACGGTAATGCCAGCAGAATAGCCGTTACCGGAACAGCGTATTGAAGGCGCGCACGGCGTTTTCCGGCCCGTCGGGATGTTCCCACACCCCCGCCGACACGGCGAGGAAATCGGCGCCCGCTTCGATCAGGGTTGGCGCATTGGCGATGGTGATGCCGCCGATGGCGACGCAAGGCACCACCATGGTTTGGCTCCACCAGCGCAGCAGTTCGATGTCGGCTTGGGTTTTGGGGTCTTTGGTCTGGGTGGGAAAGAAAGCGCCGAAGGCGACATAGTCGGCGTCGGCCTCGCCCGCTTCCATCGCCAGATGGCGGCTGTCGTGGCAGGTGACGCCGACAATGCCGTCAGGCAGCAACCGCCGCGCTTCGGCATAAGAAGCATCCTCCTGACCGACATGCACGCCGTCGCAGCCCAGTTCGGCGGCCAGATCGGGCCGGTCGTTGAGGATGAAGGCGGTGCCGCCCGCCTGCACGGCGGGACGCAAAAGGTCCACGGCGCGGCGGATTTCATCGTCGCTGACATGTTTGAGGCGCAGCTGGAAGGACGCGACATCGCCGCCGTCCAGCGCCTCACGCAGCGGGATCAAAAAATTCGCCGCCGAAAGCTTCGGCGGCGAAACCAAGTAAAGGCGGCAATCGCTCAAAGCGATCCTCATGCTTCGACAAGCTCAGCATGAGGATTTTCTCATGCCGGATGCATAAAACTTCTCCTCACCCTGAGCTCGTCGAAGGGTGAGGAGAAAAAGACTCAAGCCGCTTTCTTCTCGTCCGCATTGCTCCACTTGCCCAGCGCCGCCAGGCTGTTCATCAGCGCGCGGTGGGCGAAGGCGGCCTTGCCGGCCGCGACATTGGCTTCCTTGCCGCCCCAGGCCTTTTGCGGCGCGGCCTGCAGGGCACGGCCATAGGAGAAGGTCAGCGGCCAGGGATTGCCGCCGATCTTGTTCATGGCGTCCAGATGCGCGGTGGCGTCGACGTCCGATTGGCCGCCCGACAGGAAGGCGATCCCCGGCACCGCCGACGGGGTGGTGCGGCGGAGCACGCGCAGGGTGCGCTCAGCGACTTCCTGCACGCCCGCCTGCTTGGCGCTTTTCTTGCCCGCCACGATCATGTTGGGCTTGAGGACGATGCCTTCAAGCTCGACGCGCGCGATATAGAGTTGCTGGAAGAATTCCTTGTGCACGAACAGGGTCACATCCTCGCAGCGCGCGGCATCATGGTCACCGTCCATCAGTACTTCCGGCTCGATGATCGGCACGATGCCGGCTTCCTGCGCCAGCGCGGCGTAGCGGGCCATCGCCTGGGCGTTGGCATGGACGGCGCCATAGGTCGGAATGCCCGAGGCGATGTCGAGGACCGCGCGCCATTTGGCGAAGCGGGCGCCCAGTCTGTGATACTCGGCGAAACGCTCGCGCAACCCGTCCAGGCCCTGGGTGATAACCTCGCCCGGGAAGCCGGGCATCGCCACGGGACCGGTATCGACCTTGATGCCCGGAACCGCGCCGGCATCCTGGATCAGTTTGACCAAGGTGGTGCCGTCCTTGGCTTTCTGGCGGATGGTCTCGTCATACAGAATGACGCCGGAAACGTGATTCTTCATTGCGACATCGGTGCGGAACATGAACTCGCGATAATCGCGGCGGTTGTTCTCGGTGTTTTCCGTCGCAATGTCGGCGAAGCGCTTGCCGATGGTATTGTTGGATTCGTCGGCGGCCAGCAGGCCCTTGCCCGGCGCTACCATCTTTTTGGCGATTGTGTTCAATTCGTCCAGATTCATTCTTTGCTTCCTCTATTGGGCTTGCAGGGCTTCGACCCCCGGCAATGTTTTTCCTTCCAGCCATTCCAGAAATGCGCCACCCGCGGTGGAGACATAGGTGAAATCCTGTTCCACGCCGGCATGGGCCAGGGCCGCGACAGTATCGCCGCCGCCGGCCACCGATAGTAGCCGGCCCGCGCGGGTTAGGCTTGCGACTTTTTGTGCCGCCGTCACCGTGCCGCGGTCGAAGGGCGGGGTTTCGAAGGCGCCGAACGGTCCGTTCCACACCAGGGTGCGGGTGGTCAGCAGGCGATTTTCAAAGGCCTTGATGCTGTCGGGGCCCACATCCAGCGCCATCTCGTCGGGGCCAATGCTGCTGGCCGCAGTCGTACGGTGGGCGGCGCCGGCCTTGAATTCATTGGCCACCACCAGATCGCTCGGCAGCAGGATTACCGCGCCGGATTCGTTCGCCATATGGATCACCTTGCGGGCGGTCTCCAGATGGTCGGGTTCATAAAGCGACTTTCCGACATGGATGCCTTGCGCCGCCAGGAAGGTGTTGGCCATGGCGCCGCCGATCACCAAGGTCTCGACCCGCTGGACCAGGTTTTCCAGCAGCGCAATCTTGGTGGAAACCTTGGCGCCTCCCACCACTGCCAGCAGCGGGCGCTCGGGATTGCCCAGCGCCTTTTGCAAATGGGTAAGCTCGGCCTGCATCGAGCGGCCCGCCGCATTGGGCAAAAGCCGCGCCACGCCTTCGGTGGAGGCATGGGCACGGTGCGCGGCGGAAAACGCGTCATTGACGAAGATGTCGCCCAGCGCGGCCAATTGCTGGGACATCGCCGGATCATTGTCTTCCTCGCCCTTGTGGAAGCGGGTGTTTTCCAACAACAGGACCTCGCCGTCCTTCAGCGCCGCCACGGCGCTTTGCGCTTGGGGTCCGATGCAGTCCTCCGCGAACGCCACCTTACGGCCTACCGCCTGCGCCAGCGGTTCGGCCAGAACCTTCAGCGACATGGAGGGCACGACCTTGCCCTTGGGCCGGTCGAAATGGCTGAGCACGATCACGGCCGCGCCTTTTTCCGCCAGTTCCTTGATGGTGGGCGCCTGGCGGACAATGCGGGTGTCGTCCGTCACTTTGCCGCCTGAGACCGGCACATTGAGGTCGGCGCGCACCAACACGCGCTTTCCTTTCACATCCAGGTCGTCAAGGGTTCTGAACGCCATCTGCCTTCTCTTTAGTCATTCCCGCGTAAGCGGGAATCCATGGACACAAGTTACATGCCCGCTGGAGTTTATCCTCCGGCCGCGCTTCGCGCGGACCGGGGGACGGGCATGACAAGACTGGAATTAAATCAACTTCCCCATCGCCACGGCGGTATCCGCCATGCGGTTGGAAAAGCCCCACTCATTGTCGTACCAGGTCATCACCGACACGAAGGTGCCGTCCATCACCTTGGTCTGGTCCAGCGCGAAACTGGACGAGGCCGGGCTGTGATTAAAGTCCATGGACACTAGCTTGTCGTGCACCACCTCCAGAATACCCTTGAGCGGGCCCATCGCGGCGCCCTTGATGGCGTCGTTGATTTCCTGGGCGCTGGTGGCTTTCTTGGCGACGAACTTCAAATCCACCAGCGAGACATTCGGCGTCGGTACCCGCACCGAAATGCCGTCCAGCTTGCCTTTCAATTCCGGCAGCACCAGGCCCACCGCCTTGGCGGCGCCGGTGGAGGTCGGGATCATGGACAGCGCCGCGGCACGGGCGCGGTACAGGTCCTTGTGCATCTGGTCCAGCGACGGCTGGTCGTTGGTGTAGCTGTGAATGGTGGTCATCATGCCGCGTTCGATGCCCACCGCGTCGTGCAACACCTTGGCCACCGGCACCAGGCAGTTGGTGGTGCAGGAGGCATTGGAGACGACCAGATGATCCTTGGTCAGTCTGTCGTGATTGACGCCATAGACCACGGTCAGGTCGGCACTATCGCATGGCGCCGACACCAGCACCCGCTTGGCGCCTGCCGTCAGATGCGCGCTGGCTTTTTCTTTGGAGGTGAAGATACCGGTGCATTCCAGTGCGATGTCCACGTCCAGCTCTTTGTGCGGCAGCTCGGCGGGGTTCTTGATGGCGGTGACTCTGATCTTGTGGCCGGCGGCGATCATATAGTCGCCGTCCACGCTCACCTGGGCCGGAAAGCGGCCATGAATGCTGTCATAGCGCAGCAGATGGGCGTTGGTTTCCACTGGCCCCAGATCGTTGACCGCCACCACCTCGATATCGCGGCGTCCCGATTCCACGATCGCGCGCAGCACCAGCCGTCCGATGCGGCCAAAACCATTAATTGCAACCCGAAGCGCCATGTCTTTCTCCTGAACTAAAGCTTGAGCAATTGTTTGGCCGCCGCCGCCGCCGCGTCGGCGGTGATGCCGAATTTCTTATAGACGTCTTTGTAAGGACCGCTGGCGCCGAAACTGGTCATGCCGATAAAGGCGCCAGCCTCGCCCAATAAGGGCGATCCGATATAGCGATCCCAACCTTCGCGCGCGGCGGCTTCGATGGCAACCTTGACGGTGCCTGGGCCCAACACCTGTTTGCGGTAACTTTCCGGCTGCTCTTCGAACAAGGCCCAGCAGGGCATGGACACCACGCGGGAGGCGATGCCTTCGGCGGCCAACTTGGCCTTGGCTTCCACCGCCAGGCTGACTTCGGTGCCGGTGGCCAGGAAGGTGACCTTGGCGGCCGGATCGCCGACAAGTTCATAGCCGCCCTTGGCGCAAAGATTGTCGGGCGTGTGGCTGTCGCGCATGGTGGGCACATCCTGGCGCGAAAAAGCGATCAGGCTGGGGCGGCGGTCGTTCTTTAATGCCAACTCCCAGCATTCCGCTGTTTCCACGCCGTCGGTGGGCCGCATCACCAACAGACCCGGAATGGCGCGCAAGGCGGCCAGATGCTCGACAGGCTGATGGGTGGGACCGTCTTCGCCCACGCCGATGGAATCGTGGGTCATCACAAACACCACCCGGATGCCCATCAGCGCAGCCAGGCGGATCGCCGGGCGGCAATAATCGGAAAACACCATGAAGGTGCCGCCATAGGGAATGATCCCGCCATGCAGCGCCATGCCGTTCATGGCTGCCGCCATGCCATGCTCGCGGATGCCGTAATGGATATAGCGGCCGGCGAAATTGCCGGGCGTCACACCCTCGATATTCTTGGTCTTGGTGTTGTTGGAGGGCGTCAAATCCGCCGAACCGCCGATAGTGGTCTTCATTTCGGCGTTGATCACGTCCAGCGCCTTTTCCGACATTTTGCGCGTGCCGGCTACGGGCTTTTCCGCCGACAGTTTTTCTTTCAGCGCCGCCAGGGCAGACCCGACCGAAGCCGGGATGGTGCCATGGATGGCGTCATCGAAATCCTTGGCATGCGGGCTCGCGGCTTTGCGCGCCAACCAGTCGCCATGCTCTTTGGCGCCGGCCGCGCCAATGGCGCGCCATTGGTTCAGCAAATCGTCGGGCACCACAAAGGGTTCATACTCCCAGTCCAACGCCTTGCGCGCGCCGGCCACCACCTCGGCGCCGGGCGCGTCGCTATGCGCTTTTTGCGTGCCCTGGCGGCCCGGCATGCCGAAGCCGATGATAGTCTTGCAGGCGATCATCACCGGACGGTCGGCGGTTTGCGCCTTTTGCAGGGCGCGGAAAATATCGGCGGCATCATGGCCGTCGCAACGGTCCACGATCCAGCCCGCCGCTTCGAAGCGTTTGATCTGGTCGGTGGAATCCGCCAGCGACAAAGCGCCGTCGATGGTGATGCTATTGTCGTCCCATAAGACGATCAGATTGGAGAGCCCCAAATGCCCGGCAAGGGTGATGGCCTCCTGGCTGATGCCTTCCATCAGGTCGCCATCGCTGGCGATGACATAGGTCTTGTGGTTGACCAGCTCGTCGCCGAAGCGGGCATTGAGCAGCCGCTCGGCCATCGCCATGCCGACGGCATTGGCGATGCCCTGGCCTAGGGGGCCGGTGGTAGTCTCGATGCCGGGCAGGTCGCCATGTTCGGGATGGCCGGCGGTGGGACTGCCGACTTTGCGGAAATGCTTGAGGTCGAGGGCGGTGATCTTGGGATAGCCGGTCAGCCAGAGCAGGGAATAGAGCAGCATCGAGCCATGGCCGCCGGACAGGACAAAGCGGTCACGGTCGGCCCAGCCGGGTTCGGCGGCATGGAATTTCAGGAAGCGGGAAAACAGCACGGTGGCGACATCGGCCATTCCCAAGGGCAGGCCGGGATGGCCGGATTTGGCGGTTTCCACCGCGTCCATGGAAAGCGCCCTAATGGCATTGGCCAGACGGCGGGTCTGGTTCTGGTCAGGGAGGGCAGCAGCGGGCGCGGTCATGGGTTTCCCGGCGGGTGTGGGGGCCTTAAGCCAGCGCTCGGTCCCCCCGTCAAGGCCCCGGGATATGCAACGCGCGCGTATCCGTTGACCCGATTTCCCCTCAAGGCCTAAGCTGTTGGAGAAATTGAGCGACGAGGCGCGCATGAGCCGGCTGGATTTGGCGCAAAAACGCTTTGCAACGGCGCTGGAAGCCCTGGAGAACACCGCCGCCTCGGTGGGTGAGAATCTGGATGCCGCCGCCAAATTGCCGGAACGCATCGCGGAACTTGAGATCGAGCGCGAAAAACTTTTGGGCCGTGTCGCGGAACTGGAAGAAGAGATTGTCGTGCTTTCGGGTCTGACGGAAGAGGTGGAAGGCCGGTTGGACGGCGCCATCGGCGAAATCCGCACCGCGTTGGCGAGGTAGGAGCATCGGGCAGGCAAGCGTAGCGAAGCCGTCGCTCCGCGCGCCAAGCGCGCGGTTTATTTAAGGGGCGCATCCGCGCCCGGTCGACCAAAAAAGGAGAGTCCATGCCGCTGGTCAATGTGATGGTGAACAGCCGCGCCTATACCATCGCTTGCGATGAGGGCGAGGAAGAGCATTTGAAGGAATTGGCCGCGCATGTGGACGCCAAGGCGCGCGAGGTGCTGGGCTCGGTGGGCCAGGTGGGCGATATCCGCATGCTGCTGATGGCGGCGCTGTTGATCGCCGATGAGCGTCATGAGCTTTCCGGCAAGAGCGGAACCAGCGATGGCGAGAGACAAAACCTGCATTTGCGGGCGGAACAGGCGGAACGCGCCGCTGCCGATGCCCTGGAAAGCGCCGCCAAAAGGTTAGAGGACATTGCCGTGCGGCTTGCGCACGCCTAAACTAGGCGTGGACGGTCACTGTCTCGCGCGTCAGGTTGCGATGCCCAGGGGCCTTAATTGTACTCATCGGGAGTTGTCCCTGACCGGGACCGTGGTTCCGGACACACGACGCCCACCTGCACTTGCAGGCCCATGAGATCCAATACCAACGGCGAATACGGTACCGTCCACCGGCGCGCGAAGCGCGCGAGCAGGTCCAGTGGACCTGCGAGAGGTGGACGGTGCCGCGAGCTTGGGCGAGCGGCTCGGCAACCGCCACCGATGTTATTTAATGATCGAGCCGATGCTTTCAAAAACGAAATCTGATCTTCGCACCGCCGCCCGACAGAAGCGCCTGACATTGACGCGCAAGGAATTCGCGGCACAGATCGCACGCCATGCCGAAGCGCTGAACATCGCCAAGGGTGCGATTGTCGGCGGCTATCACGCGTTGCTCGAGGAAGCCGATCCCGCCCTGCTGTTGGAACGGCTGGTCGAACTGGGTTGCCACATCGCCTATCCGCGCGTGGCGGGCAAAGGTCTGCCGCTGGAATTTCATCGCGTGCCCGATGGCGAAGTGCTGGCGCCGGGCGCTTTCGGCATTCACGAACCGCTGGACAGTTGGCCGCGCGCCGTTCCCGCCATTTTGCTGGTGCCGCTTTTGGCCTTCGATGCGATGGGGCACCGGCTGGGCACTGGCGGCGGTTTTTACGACCGCACCTTGGAACGGTTAACGGTTCCGGCCATCGGCATCGCCTATGCCGGTCAGGAGATGTCCTCGATTCCGCATCAGGCGCATGATAGGACCCTCGACGCTATTCTCACCGAGCAAGGCTTCAGGCGTTTTCGATGAACATTCTTTTTCTGGGCGATATTATCGGCAAGCCGGGCCGCGACGTGGTCTATGCCGAACTGCCGCGCCTGCGCCAAAGCCTGAAGCTGGATTTTGTCATCGCCAATGGCGAAAATGCCGCCGGCGGGTTTGGCCTCACCCGCGCTATCGCCGAGGAATTTTTCGCCATGGGGATCGATGCGATCTCCACCGGCAATCACTGGGCCGACCAGAAGGAAATCCTCACTTATATCGACAGTGAGGACCGCATCCTGCGGCCCGCGAACTATCCCAAAGGCACGCCGGGGCGCGGCGCCAATCTTTATCAGACGCCGAACGGCAGCCTGCTGTTGGTCAATGTGATGGGGCGGGTGTTCATGGACGCGCTGGACGATCCCTTTGCCGCGGTGGAGCGTGAACTATCGGCCTGCGGCCTGCGCGAAGGCGCCGACGCCATTGTGGTGGACATCCATGCCGAGGCGACCTCGGAGAAAATGGCGATGGGCCATTTCTGCGATGGCCGCGCCAGCCTGGTGGTGGGCACGCACCAACATGTGCCGACCGCCGATGCGCAAATTTTGCCCGGCGGCACCGCCTACCAGACCGATGCGGGGGCGTGTGCCGATTACGATTCGGTGATCGGCATGGACAAGGCTGAGCCGCTGCAGCGCTTCACGCGAAAAATCTCGTCGCAGCGTTTTTCCCCCGCCACCGGGCCGGCCACCTTGTGCGGCGTGTTCGTGCAGACCGGCGCCAATGGCCTGGCGGCGCGCATCGAGCCGGTGCGGGTAGGCGGACGGCTGAAGCCGGCGGTGCCGGAGATTTAGGCGGAAGGGGGCGGGTCCAGCCGGGCCAGTTCGGCCTCAAATTGCTGGCGCAATTGCGCGCCTTCTTGTTCGGGCAGGAACAAGGCCATTTGCGGGAAAATGGTGCGGTACAGGGAAAGGGTCGAGGGTTCCCAGGATAGCGGCTTGGCCACCCGGGCCTCGGCCAGAATTTTGTGCAGCCTGGCGCGCACCTTGTCGAGATTGGGTTGATAGGCGGGCATGGTTTCCGGCCCGAACATGTCGGGCTGGTCTTCCGCCAGGGCCTGGTTGCTGCGCGCCATGATGAACTCCGAATCGCCACTATATTGCGGCAATCGGGGGTAGCAGGCGAGATAGGCCAAAGATTTATCCACGGTCCGGGAAGGCGGTCCGGTAAGCTTGGTCGATTTTTTCCATCTGCTGGAGGGTGAAGGCAAGGCTGCCGGCCACGGCCCCGACATGATTGATCTCGTCCAGCGACAGGGTACGGCTCTTGCGGGATTTGAGATATTTTTCCAGCACCTGATAGCCGCCGATATGGAAGTTCCAGACATTGTCGGGCACCGGCTTGAAGCACTGGCTTTGGTTGATCCACGCTGCCTGTTCGACCGGCGAATAGCGAACCGCTTCGACCGTATGATCGCCCTTGCCGTGATATTGGGCGAGCTTGCTTGGCGGCGGCTGGTGCAGCAGATGAGTCTGGATCAGCGCCCAGCCGAGTTTTGACAAGGCTTCGAAATCGTCCGCGCTTTCTGGAAACGGAATGCGCGGAAAGTCACGGCGCAGGAATTCGATGTATTCCACTCGGTAAGCTGGCGCATTCAGCACAGCGTAAACGCAACCGAGAACTTCTTCTGGTGTGTAATGATGAGCATAGCGGGCATCGAGGAAGGCGCGGAAATCCGCAGAGAAATTCTCTCGACCGGCCACGCGAATAGGAAAAATGGTATTTACTTCCTTGTTGGAAACTGTGTGGTGGGTCGCCAGTTGGTCAACGACCAAGATGTTGGACCATTCCCCCGGAATTTCCTGGGAGCGGTTTGTAAGAATGGCGATATTATCACGCAACATATGCTGCATAACCTCGTTACGAGGATAACAGTGAAATCCCCGAGATCGTCCAGTGTAGTATGTCCATCGGGTGTCAAAGGGGTGGTACAAAATTGGTGCTATGTGCTTGGTAGCTAAGCCCGCCTCTTGTAAATCGTTCTGTGCCCACTCTACGCGCCAATCTCGCACGTCCTTACCTAATTTGTAGAGCTCGCGCGATTCTTCTACGGGGCGCGAAGCGAAATCACGAACTGTTCTCATCAGTTCGTCTTTTTCGAAATGTATGGATAAATGATCTCGGGCTGTAACGATGCCGACGCTATTCGCGCTAAACATTTCTTTTATATTCCAGCCGTTGTCATATTCGGCCTTGAGATCATCATTCTGTTGCAAAAAAAGATATTGCGGCGCTTGCGGAGAAATTTTTCCCCACCGCACCGCATTTTGTTTTGCATCTGATGTAGCTATGTACTTGACAAGTCTCTTGCCCCACAGGTCTCCTCGCCAGACGCCGCGCTCAAGCCCCGGGCGTTTCACAAAGATACTGATCGCCACGCCCTGCTCGATGTCGAAGACATTCTCATCCTTTGACCCGTCCGGCGCGCGCTCTTTCTTTTTGGCGTTGCCATGCAGATCGAGTACATAAATCTGCTCAAAGCTGCGCATCAGGGACTGGCGCATGCCACGAAAAGTTGGATTGTCCAGCCAGGAATGGTTGGTGATGATGCCCACAATGCCTTCTTCAACGGCATCCATCTTCAATTGGGCGAAGCGGATGAACTTGACATAATCATCGTTCAGCCACTTGGGATTGCGTTCTCCCAGCGGCTTCTTTTCTTCCCGGCCTGCCTCATCTTTCTCTATCGTAAATTTGTATCCATCGATAGCGCGGCTGATCCATTCCCCCTTGTTCTTGGAGTGACCGGAATAGGGAGGATTGCCGGTGATCACGAGAATCGGTTTGTCCTTCACCTCTTGCGCGGCTTTCACCTCTTCGGTGATCGCCGGGAGATAAAGATTGCGCTGCGGCTCAATCGGCTCCAGCGTGTTTGTCAGGAACACCTGCAACCGCTCCTTGTCTTTCAAAGGGTGGCCGCGATCGGCAAGAAATTGCGACAGCTTCAGGTGTGCGATGGTGTAAGGCGCGATCAAATATTCAAAACCATACAGATTTTTCAGCATGTGCTTGCGCACGATCAGGTCGGCCCTGCCTGAATCGGCGCCGCCGATATTGTCGAAAATGCGCTGGAACACTTCCAGCAGGAAGGTGCCGGTGCCGCAGGCGAAATCCAGCACGGTGACGCGCTTGTGGTCCGCCAGACCATCCTTGATGCCGAAACTGTCTTTCAGAATATCATCCACCGCGCGGACGATGAAATTGACCACGGGCGGCGGGGTGTAATAGACACCGCGCCCCTTGCGCATGTCCTTGTCATAGGCCTTCAGATAATCTTCATAGAAATAGATAAAGGGATCGCGCTCAAACAGGCGATGTTCTTCCTCATCCGCCGCGCGTACCTTGCGGTTGATCGCCTTTCGCTGGCGGAAGGACAGGTCTTCGTGAATGGCGGGCAGGTCCAAAGCATTGACGATGGATAGAACTTCCTCCACCACCCAGCGCACTTCACGATAGTCCTCCTTGGCGAGTTCGCCCAGGAAGTCCACCAACTCGCGGATCAGCCGGAACGCGCCCGGCACATGTTCGCGCGCATTGTTGAGGGTGATCGTCTCCCTTTCGCCTGCGTTCAGGCGTGCCAGGAACAAGCCATACGCCAGCATCTGGGCAAAGGCGTCGGCGAATTCCGCCACGGTTAGGTCATGGAAAATCTGGTCGCGGAAAGTCTGGAACAAGCCGTAGAGCCGGCCTTCCTGATGCACTTTCTCCTGGCGGATCAGTTCCTCGTCCAGATAGTCACGCAGCAATCGGCTCCGGGTGGCTAAGGCCAGTGCCAGCTGCTGCGCCCGTCCGATTCCTTCCGGAGCGCTGGAGAAAAAGCCCTGCAGCAGCTTTGAGACCGCCGCAATCCGGTCCTCGCGCAAGCGGAATTTGCGGTCTTCCAAATTGCTTTCGCGGCAGAGAAATTCATCGGCCAAAACGCCATCTTTGCCGATCCAGATAAAGCGCAGATAGTCGGTGAGGATGATGTTTTGTGACAGGCTCTGATATTTTTTGATCTGGTCGGACTTGCGAACCTTATCGAGATTTTCGCCGACCGCCTTGTTCTCGACATAGCCCAGGATCAGGCCGCCCCGTGTCACCTTGAAGTCGGGCGCGCCCTTGTCGGCGATACGCTTGGGTTCATGCTGAACTTTGGGCTTGCCGTTGGCTTGCCCGGCAAAGACACCCAGCAAGCCCTCAAGCGCGGCGCGGTCGGTATGCTCGGTCTTTTCGGCGAGGGCGACTTTGCGCAGGGCCAGCAAATAGCGATCGAAAATATCGTCCGGCATGTCCGTCCCCGATTCGCCCTGTGCGCCGATCCTAACGCAGCTTGAATCGGGAGTTCAATTCAGGGACGGAAGTTAAGGCTCCGCCGGACGCTCGTTAAGGCTTTGCGACTGCCTGCTGGCTGGCCAATTCCTGGTCGAAATCCTGCTGCGCCTTGGCGACAAAGCGCTGCAATTCGGAAGGATCGACAAACGGATTGGGCGCGCCGGCTTTCACTCTGGCCAGTTTTTCCTTCATGCCGAACTGGCCGCCATGCGGGGTGAGGAAAATATCGGCCTGCATCTTTTTCAACCGCGCGAAGCTGGTGCGATAGCTTTCCACGATATGGGGAAAGGCTTTGTTGCCCACCAGTTCGTTGCCCCCCACGCTGATGGAGCAGTGGAACATCACGTTGTAAGTCTTGCCGCCGTCCGTGAGCGGCATGGTCCATGCGGTGCAGCCGGGCGTGTGACCGGGCAGGACATTGGCGGTGAGGGTGACGCCGCCCCATTGCACCGTCTCGCCGTTCTTGACGGCACGGTCCAGCTTGACCGGGGCGGTGTCGATCTTGGCCGAGGGACCGAAGGTGATATGGCCGTTTTCCAGGAAAGGCTGGTCGGCGGCGCTGGCGATGAACTTCGCGCCGGTATCGGCCTTCAGCTTGGCCAGCCCTCCGGAATGATCGAAATGGGCGTGGCTGTTCAAAAGGATTTTCACGTCGGTGAGCTTGAAGCCCAAGGCCTGGATGTTCTTTTCGATATCCTCGACACTTTCCGGCAATCCGCCGTCGGTCAGAATATGGCCTTGCGGCGTGACGATCAGAAAGGCGCTGACGCCGGCCATGCCGACATAATATAGATTGCCGATGACGCGGAACGGCGCCTGCGGCTTGTTCCATTCCACACGCTCCTTGGCGAAGGGCAGGTCCTGCGCCTGGGCCGGGAAGGCCGCCAGCATCAGCGCCAACGCAAGACGTTTCATGTCAGATTTCTCCCATCACATTCTTGGCGGATAAAAACGCTTCACCGCGAAAAATCCTGTAACCATGAAAGCTAGCAAGACCGCGCCCTGGACTGCGCCAAACACCGGCCCGCCGGTGATGGCAGGTTGCGGCACCTTCAAGAAGAGTTGGACGATCAGCACGAACACATTCAGATACAGCGAGATCACCGCGCCAGCCACATAGAAGACGCGCCAGCGCTCGGCCAGATGCTTGCCGTACAGCGCGTACAGGGTGGGACCCAGCACCAGAAGCGCGACGATGCCGGTTGCTTGCGCCGGGGTGAAGCTGGGTGGGGCGAAGAAGACAAAGCCGGTGACGCCGGTGAGCACGCTGGTGGTCAGAAACGTTCCGGTCCATCCCGGCGATAGGCGGCTCGCCAGCATCTGGCCCAAGACGATCAAGCCGGTGACAATAGCGATCAGGCTGATGGCCACATGGCCCAGCGTCAAAGGATCGGTGCCGAGCGCGGTCATGGGGGCTTCCTGGAAACAGACGGGTTCAAATCCCGGTTATCCTGCGCGCGCCCCCCGGACTTGGAAAGAGGGCCACTTGAAACAGGTGGGCCGGGACCTGTATCTGACGCCCAGCAGGAAGGGCGACAATGGCCGGTCACAGTCAGTTCAAGAACATCATGTTCCGCAAGGGCAAGCAGGACAAGGAGCGCTCCAAGCTCTTTGCCAAGCTCAGCCGCGAGATCACGGTGGCGGCCAAATCCGGCCTGCCCGATCCGGCGCACAATCCGCGCCTGCGCACCGCCATCATCGCCGCCAAGGCGGAGTCCATGCCCAAGGACAATATTCAGCGCGCCATTTCCAAGGCGGCGGGCGGCGATGCCGAGAATTACGACGAGATTCGCTATGAGGGCCGCGGCCCGGGCGGCGTGGCGCTGATCGTGGAGGCCATGACCGATAACCGCAACCGCACATCCGCCGATGTCCGCGCCGCTTTTTCCAAATATGGCGGGGTGATGGGCGAAACCGGCTCGGTCAGTTTCATGTTCGATCATGTCGGGGTGATCGGCTATCCCCCCGCCAAGGGCAGCGAGGATGCGATGCTGGAGGCGGCGCTGGACTGCGGCGCCAACGAATGCGTCTCGACCGCCGATGGCCATGAGTTCCTGACCAGCATGGAAGACTTCGCAGGCGTGCGCGATGCGCTGGAAGCCAGGTTGGGGGCGCCGGCTTCGGCGGCCATCGTCTGGCGGCCGCAGAATTTTGTGGCGGTGGCGGATGAGGCGGGCGAGACTTTGATAAAGCTGGTCGAAGTTTTGGACGATCACGATGACGTTCAGAACGTCTATGGCAATTACGAATTGTCTGAAAGTTTGATGGCCAAACTGGCGGAGTAGCTGCCGCCGAAGGAGATGTGATGCGGCGAGTCAATCCACCTGTCACCATCTCCGTCCGGCGCAATGGCTTCCGGATCAGGACCATCGCGCGCCTCAAGTTTGAAGCCGGGCCGGAGATCGCCGGCTGGGTGAATTACCGGGGCAAGGTCCATCCCCTGTTCAAGGATCCGGGCGACGCGCTGTTCCTGGATGAAGACGGTTGGGTTTCCTCCCGCCGCTATCCGCTCACCCTTGCCGAGGGCAATTTCAAGAAACCCGGAGGCTTCCGCTTCTAAAGTACGCGTCTGTGTCGAAGTTGGGTCCCCCGGACCGCTTCGCGGCCGGAGGACGCCGGATTTTCTAGGCTCGTTCCTCGCCAAGAAAATCTCGGCGGTTTTCGCTTCTAGCGCGCACCATCTGCCGCCATAGTGGCGGCATGGAACATATGTCCCCCCTGATTGGCGTCTTGGTGATCGGCCTGGGCCTGGCTTTTGTGCTGGGTACGGTCGCCCAGCGGCTGAAATTGCCGCCGCTGGTGGGTTACCTCCTGGCCGGGGTGGTAGTCGGCCCCTTCAGCCCCGGGGTGGTGCTCGATCAGCATCTAACCCAGCAATTGGCCGATATCGGCGTGGTGCTGCTGATGTTCGGCGTCGGCCTGCATTTCAAGCCCGGCGACCTGATGCAGGTCCGCGGCACCGTGATCCCCGGCGCCATTCTGCAGATGGCGATCGTCACCGCCTTGGGGGTGGGCGCCAGCATGGCTTTCGGCTGGCCATTGGCCCAGGGTTTGGTGTTCGGCCTGTGTCTGTCGGTGGCCTCCACCGTGGTGGTGATGCGCGCGCTGCAGGATCGCCGCCTCACCGACACCGGGCGCGGGCGCATCGCCATCGGCTGGCTGGTGGTGCAGGATCTGCTCACCGTGCTGGTGTTGGTGTTGTTGCCGCCCATCGCTTCGGTGCTGAAAGGCACCGATATGAATATGGTGGTGCTGGCGAAGAGTCTGGGTCTGACCTTCGGCAAGCTGGCGCTGTTCGCCGGACTGATGCTGGTGGTGGGCCGGCGCGTGATTCCAGCCGTGCTGCATTACATCGCCCATACCGGCAGCCGCGAATTGTTCCGTCTGGCGGTGTTGTCGGTGGCGCTGGGCGTGGCCTTTGCCGCGTCTTATCTGTTTGGGGTGTCCATCGCCCTGGGCGCCTTCTTTGCCGGCATGATCCTGGCGGGATCGCAATTGTCCCAGCGCGCGGCCGAGGAATCCTTGCCGCTGCGCGACGCCTTCGCCGTGCTGTTTTTTGTTTCGGTGGGCATGTTGTTCGATCCGCGCGTGATTGTGCAGCAGCCCGTGGCGCTGGCGCTGGCCTTCGCCATTGTGGCGGCGGGCGGGGGCGCCACCTATCTGTTGCTGCGGCTGTTCGGGGTGCGGGCCCCCAGCGCGCTCACCATCGCGGTCAGTCTGGCGCAGATCGGCGAATTTTCCTTCATTCTGGCCGATCTCAGCATCGGTTTGGGCCTGCTGCCGGGTGAGGCGCGCGGCCTGATCCTGGGTGCCTCCATTCTGTCCATCTTCCTCAACCCGCTTCTGTTCGCCCTGGCGGCGGGGCGCGAGGCCGCGGCGCAGGTCGCGCCCAATCCCGACATGCCCCGGCCTGCGCCGGAAAAGACCAAGCTCACCGGCCATGCGGTGCTGGTGGGCTATGGCCGGGTGGGGCGGCTGATCGCCGACGGCATCAAGACCAGCCTGCCGCTGCTGGTGGTGGAGGAGGACGCGGTGGGCGATCCTGCAATCGAGCATATCAGGGGCAATGCCGCCAAGGACGATGTGCTGGCCGCCGCCAATCTGGCGGACGCCAAACTGTTGTTCGTCGCCATTCCGCAAGCCTTTGAGGCGGGCCAGATCGTGCAGCAGGCGCGCCGCGCCAATCCCAGCCTGCCCATCATCGCGCGGGCCCATTTCGATGCCGAGGTGGACCATCTGCTGTCCTATGGCGCCAGCAAGGTGATCATGGGGGAGCGCGAAATCGCCATGGCGATGCTGGATTTCGCGCAAAAACCGCTCACCACCCAGTAGGAAAACCTCGAACATAAAGGGTACAAACAGGCTATGAGCCTGACGATTCGCATCCTTGGCCTGGACCCGGGCCTGGCCCAGATGGGCTGGGGGGTGATCGACGTGTCGAGCTCGCGGCTGGTCCATATTGCCCATGGCGTGATCGCCACCAAAACCGCCAGCGGGCTGGGGATGCGGCTGATGACCCTGCACCGGGAGCTTGGCCTGATCATCCAGACACACGCACCGGCCTCGATTGCGGTGGAACAGGCCTTTGTCGCCCGCGATCCGCAGGCCGCGCTGAAGCTCGGCCATGCCCGCGCCGTGGCGCTGCTGGCGGCGGCCCAGGCAGGCCTGGAGATCGCCGAATATGCTCCCAACCATATCAAGAAGTGTGTGGTGGGCGCCGGCCATGCCGGCAAGGAACAGGTGCAGTTCATGGTCAAGCGCCTCTTGCCCGCCTGCGGCGTCACCCAGGCCGATGCCGCCGATGCGCTGGCGGCGGCCATCGCGCACGCCCATCTTTCCACCACACGTTCTCGGATGGTGTCGGCCCGCATGGTGGCCAATTGATGATCGGCAAGCTCACCGGCACCGTGGACTCCATCGCCGAGGATGCGGTGATCCTGGACGTGGGCGGCGTCGGCTATCTGGTGCAATGCCCGGCCTCGACTCTGTCGCGTCTGACGATGGGCGCGCATGCCAGCCTGATGATCGAAATGAAAGTCAGCGACGATGCCATCAAACTTTATGGTTTCGCCTCGACCGAGGAACGCGACTGGTTCCGCCTGCTGCAAACCGTGCAGAATGTCGGCGGCAGGATCGCGCTGGCGGTGCTGTCCACCCTCTCGCCCCGCGACTTGCAACGGGCATTGGCTTTGGGCGACAAGGCGATGATCGGCCGCGCCCCGGGCGTGGGCCCCAAGCTGGCGCTGCGCATCGCCACGGAACTGAAAGACAAAGTGCCGGCGATGATGGCGGGTGGAGACACGGTTGCGCATGCTGCGGCCGTGCCGCGCGGTCCGGAAGGCGATGCGGTGTCGGCCCTGGTGCATCTGGGTTATGCCGATGTGCGCGCCGCCGAGGCGGTGGCGCGCGCCGCGCAAGCCCTGGGCGAGCATAGCGAGACCGGCGCGCTGATCCGGGAAGCCCTCAGATCTCTCGGAAGTGGGGGCATGGCGCGGGGTTGATTGTTTCGGTAAGATGTCTTACTTCTTACCGTAAGATATGAGGCAGACATGACCACGGCCTATTCCAAAGTCACGACCAAGGCGCAGACGGTCATTCCCCGCGAGGTGCGCGCCCGGCTGGGGCTGAAGGCGGGCGACCGGCTGGCCTACCGCATCACGCCCAAGGGCGTGATCATCGAAAAGGCGCAGGCCGAAGGCGATGACCCCTTTGCCACCTTCACGGAATGGGGGAGCGAAGCCGATGAGCGGGCATTCGGCAAACTCTGACATGTTCGCGCCTTATGACGTGGTGGTCGTGCCGTTTCCCTATGCCGACCGTCTGGCGGAAAAGCGCCGGCCCGCGATTGTGATCAGCGCGCCGGG
>DATEMS010000035.1:0-6924 GCA_035275465.1 Rhizomicrobium sp.
CTTATTCCGCAGCTTCGACCAGCACGAATTCGCCGTCGCTCACGGTCTGACGGATGGCGCGCGCGGCGGTGTATTCCGGCGAATTGTAACAGGCCAGCGCGTCTTCCATGGAGGGAAACTCGATGATCACATTGCGGGCCCGGGCTTTGCCCTCCAAAACTTCCGTCCTGCCGCCGCGCGCCAGGAACTTGGCTTTGTGGCGCACAAAAGCCGGCTTGGCGGTCTCGACATAGGATTTGTAGGTTTCGGGGTCGCGAACATCGACGCGAGCGATCCAATAGGCTTTTGGCATGATCAGGCAGCCCTCAATAAGTTGCGATTGATAAGTGATTCAGCGATCTGCACCGCGTTCAGCGCGGCGCCTTTGCGCAGGTTGTCGGAAACGATCCAAAGGTTCAGCCCGTTTTCTATGGTGGGATCCTTGCGGATGCGGCTGACGAAGGTAGCGTCCTCGCCGGCGCATTCTACGGGTGTGACATAGCCGCCGTCTTCGCGTTTATCCACCACCAGAATTCCCGGCGCGGCGCGCAAGGCGGCGCGCGCTTTCTCCGCCGTCACCGGCTTTTCGAATTCGATATTGACGGACTCGCTATGGCCGACAAAGACCGGAACCCGCACGCAAGTCGCCGTGACCTGGATGTCGGGGTCCAGAATCTTCTGGGTCTCGACCGCCATCTTCCATTCTTCCTTGGTGATGCCCGAATCCAGGAAGACATCGATATGGGGAATGACATTGAAGGCGATCTGCTTGGTGAACTTGCCCTGCTCAATCGGATCGGCCACGAACACCGCCCTGGTCTGGCGAAACAGTTCGTCCATCGCATCATTGCCCGCGCCCGACACCGATTGATAGGTTGAGACCACCACCCGCTTGATGGTGAACAGGTCATGCAGTGGCTTGAGCGCCACCACCAGCTGGGCGGTGGAGCAGTTGGGATTGGCGATGATCCCTTTGGGAATATCGCTCAGCGCGCCGGCATTGACTTCGGGCACCACCAGCGGGACCTGGCGGTCCATACGCCAGGCGCTGGAATTGTCGATCACCATGCAGCCTTGCGCCGCGATCTTGGGCGCCCATTGTTTGGCGATCTCACCGCCCGCGCTCATCAGGGCGATGTCGGTGCCCTTGAAATCGTAATAGTCCAGCGCCTTCACTTTCAACACGCCGTCGCCAAAAGAAACTTCGCTGCCGACCGAACGGGTGGAGGCCAGGGCCACCACCTCGCTAATGGGAAACTGGCGCTGGATCAGGACATTGAGCATCTCCCGGCCGACATTGCCGGTTGCCCCGATCACCGCGACTTTATAGGCCATATGTCCTTGCTCCTGTGCGCGCCAATTGGCGGGCGCAGCAATACTAAACTGAAGGAGTGGGGGAAAGGCCGGTCAATCGGTCAATTATTGGCTGGGACGCCATTGCAGGATCAGCATGGGCCGGCCGCTGTCCAGGCTGCCTTTCACACTGGGCATATCGCTGGAACGGGAGGTGAAAGCCTCCCATTTGCCTTCCCGGACCCCCAAGGTCTGGGCGGCCTCGTCGGTATAGTTCATGGCATAGGGCTGGGGCTGGGTCTCGGCATAGCGCAAGGCCTTCTGATGCTCCGTGGGCCATGCGGCAGTGCCGTCGAGGGTGCGAAACGCCCAGGCCGGCTCAAACCCCGCGGCCAAAGCCACAAAGGCGAAAGCGAAGGTCCCAAAAGAACGCATGTCATTCAAAACGTGCAAAAGCCGTTCCTGTTTCGTAAAGGCCGTCCGCGGATTGGAAAGTTCCTCCTTTCCAACAGCTTGGCGGCCGCCTGGCGATGGCGTTAAGCTTGCCGGGCTGGGCAAGACGAAGAGGGTTCGGATGACGTGTATGAAATTGGGCGCCTGTGTGGCGGCCTTCAGCTTGGCTGCGGCGTCTGTCGCACAAGCCCGGCCGGTGTCATCGGCCTGCGCCAGTGCGGCGGAAATCTCGGCCATCCAGGTCGCGGCAGTGCAGCAGGAACTGACGGATGCGGCCTTGGCCTGCGGCCCCAAGGAAGTGGCGCTGTTCAACCGCTTCCAGACCGTCTTCAACAAGGAGCTGCGGCGGTCCGACGCCACCATGCTGCGGATGTTCAAGCGCCTGAACGGCAATGCTCGCGGCAATGCCGCCTATGACCAGTTCAAGACCCGCGCCATCGCCCATGCCGAGCAGCGCCGCACCAAGCCGGGCGCGCATGAGAATTTCTGCCGCACCGCCGGGGTGGTGTTTGCCGCCGCGCTGGCGCCGGATAAGCCGGTGCTGGAGGATTTCGTGTCCGGCGTGCCGGTCAACGAAGCCACGCCGGTGGACAGTTGCGAGATCAAAGTGGCCGTGGCGTTGCAAGGTGTGCAGGCGGGATCTGACATTGTTCCCACACCGCGCCCGGACCTGCCTAGCGACGGGCAGAATTCCGCTTCCGCTGCTGTTCCAAGGTAGTTCTTTAATTTACCCCCATCCGTCGCAGCTCAGGTTTGCTGCGCAAACACTTCGCTGCGCCGTTCGGCCATCTTGGCCGATGGCCTCACTCCCCCTTCCTGGCGCTTCGCGCCGAAGGGGGTGAGCCGAAACAGCGAAAGGTCCAGTGGACCTTTCGCCCGGCGAACGCCGCAGCGACGCGTGTCTAAGCGCGTCGCGAGGCCGGGCCGGCAAATGGATTGAGCAGATTGAAGCACCCGGCCGCTCGCTTTGGCTCGCGGCGTTCGTCGCTTTCGCAGGTCCACCGGACCTGCTCACGCGCTTCGCGCGCCGCTCCTTACCCCTTCGCGTGCGTAAGCACGCCTAAGGGGGAGGTGGCCGAGACGGGCGCCGCCGTAGGCGGCGTGATAGTCGAGGCCGGAGGGGGTCATAAAAACAAAAAGGGCGGACCGTAAGGTCCGCCCTTTCTGATTCAGTCTTGGGCTGATCAGCCGCCCAGATCGATGACCGCACGGCGGTTCTTGGGCTCGCGCACGCCCGGACCGGTGGGAACCAGCGGATCGTGGAAGCTCTTGCCCTCGATCGCGATCGAGTCCGCACCCAGACCCTGACGGACCATTTCGCCCTTCACGGCGGTGGCGCGGCGGATGGAGAGCGCCTGGTTGTAGCGGTCCGAACCGACGGTGTCGGTGTGGCCGGTGACCATGATGCGGACGGAGCCCAGCGTCTTGGCCGCGGACACAGCCTCGGTGACCGTGCTCTGCGCTTCCGCGGTGAGGTCCGACTTATCGAAGTCGAAGAAGACGATGTACGTCTTCGCCGGCGGCGGGGGCGGTGGCGGAGGAGGCGGCGGAGGGGGCGGAGGCGGCGGAGGAGGAGGCGGCGGGGG
Organism: Rhizomicrobium sp.; assembly: GCA_035275465.1. GTDB lineage: Bacteria > Pseudomonadota > Alphaproteobacteria > Micropepsales > Micropepsaceae > Rhizomicrobium. The sequence continues at coordinate 3,312 of DATEMS010000035.1, forward strand.
TGGCGGCGGCGGAGGAGGAGGAGGCGTTAGGAACCAACGCAGGCCGACCATCACCACATTCTCCTGAATCGCGGAGACGTGGATAGGCGTAAGATTGGTGTAGGACGAGGCGAAGTTGTGATCCGTCTCGTTCTCGCGATAGCGATATTCGCCGAACAGGTCCACATCGGGCGCCACGGTGACCGCGAGACCGGCAATGGCCTGCCACTGGAAGGCGCTGTGGGCGCCGCGGAAAATATCGAAGGAGGTGCCGTTGGTGCGCAGCGAGCCGCGGACACCGCCTATGCCGATACCGCCGCCGACCGTGAACTTCCACTGGTCGTCCAACGGAATATCGTACAGCAGGTTCAGCATGCTGGAGGTGATCTGATTGCCGCCGCTGGCGCCGGTAGGTGCGACAGTGGACGCGCCGAGCGACAGATCATGCTGGGTGAAGGCCAGCTCGGTTTCCAAGCGCCAGCCGGTATCGGCCCATTTGTAGCCGATGGCGATCGCGCCGATGAAATTGTCGCTGGAGTTGGTCTTCTGGGTGAAGGTGGGAGACGGAACGGAGGTGCCGCGAATTCCGGGCTGGTTGTCCCAACCGCCACCCAGACCCAGGTACCAGCCATCGCCGGCCAGTGCAGGTGTACTGAGAGCCGCGGCGGCAACAGTCGCCATGGCGAGCAAACGAAGTTTCATGTTTTTACCCTCGCTAAAAATATCCATTGGCGAGGTGCCCCCCGCCCAATCTCGCAAAATTTACCGTAGTGGTTATAACGTCGGTTCCCGGATTTGTCTCCAAGCCAAATGCTGCCTTGCGGCAGATAAGTGCACGCTTTCCCAGGTTTTATTTAGGCTATGTGACTCGCTGGCAACAGTCGGGAAGGTGAAATGTTCCAACTGTACACCCGTCCTTTTCTGACAGTTTTTCAGTTTGCCAGTCCTGTGTGATCGGGCACATGAGGATTTTTTCATTTTATATAATTATATCAAATAGATAGTAGAAATTTCTGGGCACTATGGGGAGCGAATGGCTGATAGCGCGTTGACCCGGCTGCTGGCGTTGCTGGACTTGGAGCAGGTCGAACAAGACGTCTTCTCTGGCCGTTCGCCGGACGAATCGATCCAGCGTGTGTTCGGCGGTCAGGTCCTGGCCCAGGCGCTGGTGGCGGCCATGCGCACGGTGGCACGGCAGCGTCCCTGCCATTCCTTTCATGCCTATTTCCTGCGGCCCGGCAATCCCAAAATCCCGATTGTCTATCAGGTTGACCGCTCCCGCGACGGTGGCAGTTTCACCGCACGGCGCGTGGTTGCTCTGCAGGGGGCGGCGCAGATTTTCATCCTGGCCGCCTCGTTCCAAAAGGTTGAAAGCGGTTTCGAGCATCAATCCTCCATGCCGGTGGTGCCCGATCCTGAATCCTTGGAAGACGATCGGCAGGTGCTGCTGCGCGATCCCGGGCTGAGACCCGATATCCGCCAATGGGTGTCGCGCGAGCGCCCGTTCGAGACCCGCTCCGTGTTGGGGCGCGGTCCGTTCGAAAATTCGGGCGACCGGCCGGCGCGGCCGCCGGTAGATCATATCTGGCTGAAGACGCGGGGCCCGGTTCCCCGCGATGACGATATCCATCGCGCCTTGCTGGCCTTCGTCTCCGACATGTCGTTGCTGGACACGTCACTGTTGCCGCATGGCAAGAGCATTTTTTCGGGCATGCAGGTGGCGAGCCTGGACCATGCCATGTGGTTTCATCGCCCGTTCCGCGTCGACGATTGGCTGCTCTATGCCCAGGATAGTCCCAGCGCCTTTGGCGCGCGCGGTTTCAATCGCGGCGCGATATATCAGCGTGACGGCACGTTGGTGGCGTCAGTCGCCCAGGAAGGCCTTATCCGGCCGCGCTGATCAGGGGCAGCCGCCGGTGGGGGCTGCAATCTGCAAGACGCGGCGCGGCTTGGCATAGAAATTGTTGGTGAAATTGATTGGCCCACCGATCACCTTGGTGGTAGCCGAGTAGTATTTATAGGCGATTTCGGCAATCACAATGCTGCCCTTGTCGGTCATCAGGGGCTGGGGCAAGTGCATGGTGTCGCCCACTGTTGGCGCGGTGGGCAGATCGCCCGAGCCGGCCTGAGTGCAGGTCCAGGCGACCTTGCCGGTCAAATGGTCCCCGCTTGCCGCGCCGCTGCCGTCGTCGATAACGCTGGTGATGCGAATGGTCGGCTTTTTCGAACCGGGGTCCGCCGGATCGGTTTTCGCTGGGTCATAGTAAGGGTACAAAACCGTGCCGGCGGCGCTGTAGACATTGCTGATGTCGGCAGTACTGGTCGCGTTGGCCTGTGAGATCAGGTCGCCCGCCGTGCTGGCCATCAACGAGACATCGGACCGGCAGATCAGCGCCAACGAGCTTTCCACCACGCCGAAGAACAGGGTGATCATGATCGGCATCAGCATGGCGAATTCCACCGCCGCCGTTCCATCCTGATTGGCGGCGCACCGTGCCGCCTTGCACGCGCGCGCCCAGATGCCTATCTCGCGGATGACGCGCAACATGTTCAGCAGCCTCCCACATTGTTGACATAAGGCTCATTGCGGAATGCCGCGGCGGTAGACAGCAAGTGATCGGAGCCGCTCATGTTGGACAGCAGAAAGTCCAGCATAGGCGTCGCGATCGGCCAGCGGTAAAAGGCCCGCACCAGCACCACGTCACAGGCCTTGCCGGTGTCGAAGGCGGTCAGTTTGGGCAGGGCCCCGCCCGCATCCAGCGGCGAGGAATTTCTGACGCCGCCAAAACCGGCGCTATAGGATTTGACATCGAATTGCAGGTTGCTATTGCCGTCGGCATCCTTGTTGCAGACATGCAGCAGGGCGATCACTTCATCGCAGATCTGTTTGCGGAACTGATCGGCTGTTATTGGCAGGCATGTGTCGTCGGCCGCTTTGGTGAAGCATGCGGCTTGGCCGGTCTTCACAAGCCGCGCCGCGTCGTTGACGGCATTTTGCAAGGTGGTCTGGGCAAAGAATATCACGCCGGTTTCGATGGTCGCCATCAATATCAAGAGAAATACAGGCGCGACCATGGCGAATTCGATCGCCACCGAGCCCTTGTTGGCGTCGGCGCGCAGGCGCCGGCAAAAATTTTGGAAACGCGTTCGAATGGCCATGGCGGGATTGCGCCCCCTTGTATTTGCCTTTTTAGAACCCAACCGTGTCGGAACGAAGCCAAACAGGGCGTTTTGCTCAACAAGGGGTTAAGCACACCGTTACAGTCGTAACGCGGCAGAAAGGATTTCAATCCGTTGCCCGGCTGCGTTAACGGTTCGAAGGTTTTTATTAGGGATTGCGTTACCGGCTTGCCGGAAATCAACAGCATATTCAGGTTTTTTGGCGGAAAGTGGCGGCCTGAATAACCCAGGGCAACTCTATGAGCCGTACACGGAAACTTATTGCCACGGCGCGCGACTTTTTGCGGTGCAAACGCGGCAATATCGCGATGATATTCGGCGTCGCGGTGGTGCCGATCATGATCGGCGCCGGCGCGGGCCTCGATTTCGCGCGCGCCATGATGGTGCGCCAGCAAATGGCCGAGGCGCTGGACGCCGCCGCTTTGGCGGTGGGTTCGACGCCCGGGCTGGACGC
>DATEMS010000036.1:0-279638 GCA_035275465.1 Rhizomicrobium sp.
CTCACCATCGAAGGCATCTGGCGCAATTATGGGATACCTTTCGGCGGCATGAACATCAACGAAGTGCAGCTGGATTTCGTCAGCCTGCCCAGCGACTATGCCGACTATGTCGCCAGCTTCGCCACCGGCAGCATCTGCTCGACTTTCATCGCCGACTGCGTGGCGGGTTCGGAACTGAATGCGGTGGATCACAATCTCGGCACCTTCCCCCGCTTCGGCCATACCGATCTCGTCAGCGAGCGTTTCCGCCTGACTCTGGGGTTCAACGGCATTTCCAATGTCGTCACAACCGATGTGCCTGAGCCCGTTTCGATCACGGTGTTCGGCGCCGGCCTTGTTGGCACCGCTGCCCTGCGCCGCCGCAGGAAGCGTTCGACGCAAAGCCGGTCCTAAGACCGTTCCATGAGAAGAAAAGACCGGGCCCGGCGCCCGGTCTTTTTGTTTTGCGCTGCACAATAGCCAGGAATCCTGGCGCGGGGTAAGAGTCGTGCGTTCCCAGCACGGACCATCCTATGCCCATCTATCGCGCGCCGGTCGAAGACTTCCGCTTTCTCTTTCATGACGTGTTGGAGCTGGAAAAGCACCGCGACCTGCCCGGCTTCGCCGATCTGTCGCCGGACCTGATCGACGACATTCTCTCCAATGCGGGCAAATTCTGCGAAGAAGTGCTGCAGCCCCTGAACCAATCCGGTGACGAAGAAGGCTGCCATTTCGAGAACGGCACGGTGCGCACGCCCAAGGGGTTCAAGGACGCCTACAAGGCCTATAGCGAAGCCGGCTGGGGCGGGCTGGGCGCACCGGAAAGCGCGGGCGGCGCCGGCATGCCGCCCATCCTCACCATGGCGGTGAGCGAAATGGGGATGAGCGCCAACCAGTCGCTGGCCATGTATCCCATGCTGACGGCCGGCGCCTATGGCGCGCTGCTGGCCACCGGCCCCGATTGGATGAAGCAGCATATCGCCCCCAAGATGGTGTCGGGCGAATGGGCCGGAACCATGTGCCTGACCGAACCGGGCTGCGGCACGGACCTGCGGCTGATGAAGACCAAGGCGGTGGAGCAGCCCGACGGCACTTATAAAATGACCGGCACCAAGATTTTCATCTCCGGCGGCGATCAGGATTTAACTTCCAACATCATCCATTTGGTGATCGCCAAGATTCCCGACGAGAACGGCCAGATTCACGACGATCTTTCGACGGTGAATTTTTTCATGGTGCCCAAGTTCATCGTCCAGGAAGACGGCGCGGTGGGGGCGCGCAATCCCGTCAACACCGGCGGCATCGAACACAAGATGGGCATCAAGGGCCAGGCCACCTGTGTGCTGAATTTCGACGATGCCATCGCCTGGCGACTGGGACCCAAGCCCACCCCGCCTAAGCCGGGCGAGAAACGCTCCGCCAGCGCCGGCATGGCGGGCATGTTCGGCATGATGAATGCGGCGCGGCTGGGGGTGGGCATCCAGGGCATCGGATTGGGCGAAGTCGCCTATCAGAACGGCTATGCCTATGCCCATGAACGGCGGGTGGGACGCGCCCTGACCGGCCCCAAGGAACCCGACAAGCCCGCCGATCTGGAGATCGTCCATCCCGACGTCAAGCGCATGCTGCTCCAGGCGCGCGCCGCCACCGAAGGTCTGCGGGCACTGGCGGCTTGGACGACCCTGAACCTCTCCATCGCCCAGTCCTCGCGCCCCGACGCGCAAACCGCGCGGCTGCTGGAAGATCTGATGACGCCGGTGATCAAGTCCTTCGGCACCGATATGGGTTTCGAGGCCGCCAATCTGGGCATGCAATGCTATGGCGGCCACGGCTATATCCGCGACAATGGCGTGGAACAGTTTGTGCGCGATGCCCGCATCAACATGACCTATGAAGGCGCCAATGGCGTGCAGGCCATGGACCTGGTGGGCCGCAAGCTGGGCCGGGGTGGCGGCGCCGCGCCCATGGCCTTGTTCGGGCTTCTGACCGGCTGGATCGCCGAACAGGAAAAAGACCAAGCGATGACGCCGTTCGTGGCGGGGATAAAACGCGGCACCGAGGCGTTGCAGGCCGCCACACTGTGGCTGGCCGCCAATGGCCTGAAGAATCCCAATGATGCGGGCGCGGGCGCATCCGACTATCTGCGCCTGATGGGCATCACCATGGTGGCCCTGATGTGGGGCATGATGGCGAAAGCCTCGCTAGGCAAGGACGACCCATTCCACAAAGGCAAAATCATGTGCGCCCGCTATTGGATGGAGCGCATGGTGCCCGAATGCCCCATGCTGCTCGAACGCATCCAGGCCGGCAGCGGCGTCATCATGGAGCTGGAGTGAAGCGCCGGGATGCCAGGACGGCGAAGGATAGCTGAGCATGTCCAGTCCCGGTCCTTGGGGCCAGCCGCCAAAACGCAAAACCCCGCGTCTGGGCCTGTATCTCTGGCTGGGGGCGCTGGCGCTGATCGGCGTGGCCGTTCTGTTGCTGGACCGCCTGTTTCCCACCGGCGACTCGCCCTGGGGCGATCCCGCTCTGGTGCGCACCGTGGGTTTTCTGGCGCTGGTTTCCACGGGCCTGCTGTTCATCCGCGAATTCAACCTGAAACAGACGGCGCGCAATGTGCTAGGTTGGGTGGCGGTGGGCACGGTGCTGATCATCGGCTTTTCCTTTCAGGAGGAATTACGCGCCTTCGGCCTTAGGCTGCGATCAAACCTGATGCCCGGCTATGCGGTGGAAACGGGACTGCGCGAACTCACGCTGTCCGAAGGCGAAGGCGGCCACTACAATGTCTATGGCACGGTCAACGGAACGCGCATCGCCTTTCTGATCGACACCGGCGCCACCGATATTGTGCTGGACCCGGCGGACGCCAAGCGGGCGGGCATCGATCTTAGCAATTTGAAATTCGACCGGCCTTTCGGCTCAGCGAACGGCATCGGCTATGGCGCAAGAACAATAGTGGCAAATTTGTCCGTCGGCCCCATCGTGCTGACCAATGTCGAGGTTTCCATCAACAATGCCCGGATGGGTTCCTCGCTGCTGGGCATGGCGTTCCTCAGGCGCCTGAAATCCTATAGCGTCAGCGGCCAGAAACTGACCCTGCATTATTAGGAGGACTGATGCCCGCACCCGGCTATTTCGAAATCCATGCCGACGACCTTGCGCGCGCACGCAAATTCTATGGCGAGGTGTTCGGTTGGAGCTTTACCGAATTTCACGGCAGCGATACCGAATATTGGCGCATCGAGACCCACGAGCCCGGCGCCATGATGGGCGGCCTGCTGGCGCGGCCGGGAACCTGTGTGCCCGGTCAGGCGCCCAACGCCTATGTGGTGACGTTGTCGGTTTCTTCGGTGGATACCTATCTCAGCAAAGCGGTTGATGCAGGTGCCAAGGTCGCGCTGCCCAAATGGGCCATTCCGGGGGTCGGCTGGCAGGCCTATCTGATCGACACCGAGAAGAACATCTTCGGCCTGCACCAACGCGACGCCGCCGCCAAGTGACGGTCCTGGTTTAGAGTCGGTTGTGATCAAATTTATCCGAACGTGTCATCCCGGAAGCCGCGTAGCGGCTATCCGGGATCCATCATGCCGCCTGCAAGATGGATCCGTCCGTACGCTGGCGCTACGGACCAGCGCGATGCGTCGATGCGCTGTCGCTCAAGACCTATCGACCATCGCTTGGCCGGGATGACAAGCTGGGTTTGATTCAGTCAGAAAACAATTCACTCAAACACCTTCCTCAGCCAGGCATCCAGCTTTTGCAGGATCGCAGCGCTATCGCCCGCCAGATGCAGAATCTTGATCCGGCCGGTCTCGCCGGAACGGATGGCGATGTCCGCCTTGCGCAGCGACAGGGTCTTGGCCAGGAAGGCAATCAAAGCCTCATTCGCCGCTCCGTCCACTGGCGGCGCCACCAGCCGCAACTTGAGCAGGGGCCGCCCTTCGGCGTCGGCAGTAACACCATCCACGCCATTGCGCGAAGCCCGTGGGGTCAGGCGCAAAGCGAGCCGCACACCGCCTTCGGCCACGGTATAAGGCTTCATGTGGCCAGCTTGGCCAACTGCCCCAGCAGCGCCTTGGCGCCATTGAGCCGGTCTTCCGGCGTCGGCCAGTCCCGGCTGACCACGATCTTCTGATCCGGGCGAACCTTCATGGTGCCGCTATGCTGATTGATGAACTGGATCAGCTTCAAGGGATTGGCAAAGGAGTTGCCCCTAAAGGCAATGGTGCCGCCCTTGGGACCGGCATCGATCTTTTCCACCCCGGCGGCCTTGGCCAACTGCTTGATGGTGACAATCTCGAACAGATGCTTGACCTCGTCCGGCAGCGGCCCGAAACGGTCGATCAGTTCGGCGGCGAAACGGTCGATATCCGTGCCTGTCTCGATCCCCGCCAGCCGCCGGTACAGCGACATGCGGACATTGAGATCGGCGACATAATCCTCCGGGATCAGCACCGAGGCGCCCAGATTGATGGTGGGCGACCATTGATCTTCTGTCTCGGCGTCGCCGCCCTCCTTCAGGCCCGACACGGCTTCCTCCAGCATCTCCTGATACAGTTCGATGCCGACTTCGCGGACATGGCCCGACTGTTCCTCGCCCAAAAGATTTCCGGCGCCGCGAATATCCATGTCATGGCTGGCGACACTGAATCCCGCGCCCAACTGGTCCAGTGATTGCAGCACTTCCAGCCGCCGCGTCGCGGTCTCGGTCAGTTTCTTGTCCGGCGGTGTGGTGAGATAGGCATAGGCACGCTGCTTGGAACGGCCGATGCGGCCGCGCAATTGATAAAGCTGCGACAGGCCGAACATGTCGGCGCGCTGGATGATCAGGGTGTTGGCGGTGGGAATATCCAGCCCGGATTCCACAATATTGGTGGAGACCAGCACATCCACCTTGCGCTCGTAAAAGGCCGTCATCACCTCCTCCAGCAGCTTGGGCGACATCTGGCCATGCGCCACCGCCGGTTTGACTTCCGGCACCACCGATTTCAGGAAGGCTTCGGCCTCGCGCAGGTCGGCAATGCGCGGCGCGACGAAAAAGCTCTGGCCGCCGCGGTAATGTTCGCGCAGCAGGGCCTCGCGCACCACCAAAGGATCGAAGGGCGTGACAAAGGTGCGCACCGCCAGCCGGTCGATCGGCGGGGTGGTGATCAGCGAAAGATCGCGCACCCCCGACAGCGCCAATTGCAGAGTGCGCGGGATCGGCGTGGCGGTCAGGGTCAGAACATGGACATCGGCCTTGAGGTTTTTCAGCCGTTCCTTGTGCACCACCCCGAAATGCTGCTCCTCGTCCACGATCACCAGACCCAGCCGCTTGAAGGCGATGCTTTCGGCCAGCAGCGCGTGCGTGCCGACCACGATATCCACCGTGCCCTCGGCCAGCGCGTCCTTGGTTTCCTTGGCATCCTTGGGGTCCACAAAGCGCGACAGTTGCCGCACCTTGAGCGGAAAGCCCGCAAAGCGTTCGGCGAAACCGCGATAATGCTGGCGCGCCAGCAAGGTGGTGGGCACCACCACCGCCACCTGCTCGCCCGCCATGGCGGCGACAAAAGCGGCGCGCATCGCCACTTCGGTCTTGCCGAATCCGACATCGCCGCATACCAGCCGGTCCATCGGGCGGCCCGCCGCCAGGTCGGCGATGGTGTCGGTGATGGCTTTGTCCTGGTCTTCGGTCTCCTGATAGGGAAAGCGCGCCGCGAATTCGTCGTACACGCCGCTGGGCGGCTCGACCGGCGGCAAGGACTTCAACTGGCGGGCCGCAGCGATCTTGATCAGCTCGGCGGCGATGGCGCGCACCCGCTCCTTCATCTCGGCTTTGCGTTTCTGCCAGCCCGCGCCGCCCAGCCGGTCGAGTTGCGCGCCCTCGTCCGAGCCGTAACGAGTCAACAGCTCGATATTCTCCACCGGCAGGAACAGCTTGCCGCCGTCATATTGCAGCTCCAGGCAATCATGCGGCGCACCCAGCGCGTCGATGGCCTTCAGGCCCAGATAGCGGCCCACGCCATGTTCGATATGGGTGATCAGATCGCCCGGCGTCAGGGACGAGGCTTCGGCGATGAAATTCTGCGCCCGGCGCACGCGGCTTACGGCGCGCACCATGCGGTCGCCCAGCACATCCTGTTCCGACAGAAGGACGAAATCCGGCCCCTCGACGCCGCGCTCGATGCCCAGACAGGCGATCCCGAAAGCCGACAGGTCGAGCTTCAATGCTTCCGGCCAGTCGGAAACTTTGCGGATCGGCGTGACGCCATGGTCCGACAGCACCCCGCCCATGCGCTCCACCGAGCCATCGGTCCAGCTTGCCACCAGCACGCGCTTGCCGCCGGCCTGCAGTGCCTTCAGGTGATCGGCGGCGGCCTGGAAGACATTCAAGTTGCCGCCCTGCCTTTCGGGCGCGAAGTCGCGCCCCTGGCGGCCGCCCGCATCCACGCTGGCGGTGGATTCTGGCGCCTGGAAAGGCGTGAGCTCGCGCACGATCTGCTTGGCCAACGCCGCTTTCCAGTCGGCATCGGTCAGATACAGCGTTTCCGGTTTCAGCGGCTTGTAGGGAGGACTTTTGATCGCATTTTTATCGTCCTTGGCCTGGCGGAACTGTTCGCGGGTTTCATAATAGTCCCGGACCAGCTCCAGCCGCGCCGCCTTGGCCTCTTCCGCCTGGTGACCCAGCAGCACCAGGCAGCGCGGCAAATAATCGAATAGCGTGTCCAGACGCTCATAGAATAGCGGCAGCCAATGCTCCATGCCTTGCGTCTTGCGCCCCGCACTGACGCTTTCGTAAAGCGGATCGTCACCCGCCGCCCCGAAGGCCGCGACATAACCGGAACGGAAACGGCTGACGGCGGCGGCATTCAGCGGCGCTTCACTGGCGGGCAGAAGCGCGATGTCCGCCACCGCGGACTTGTCGGAAAGTTGGGTCTCGGCATCGAAGCGCCGGATGGCATCCAAGGTCGAGCCGAAAAAGTCCAACCGCAGCGGCATTTCCTCGCCCGGCGGCCATAGATCGACAATGCCGCCGCGCAGCGCGAAGTCGCCCGGCTCGCGCACCGTGCCGGCGCGGACATAGCCATTGGCGGACAAAAAGCCCACCAGCGCCTCGCGGTCCACCTCCGCGCCATTCCTGGCGGCGAAGCTCGCGCCGGCGATGACGTCTTTGGGCGGCACGCGCTGCAACACGGCATTGATGGTGGTGACGATGACCGATGGCTTGCCTGCATCACGCGCCAGCGCCGCCAAGGTCGCCAGGCGGCGGCTTTCGATGTCGGGCTTGGGCGAAACCCGGTCATAGGGCAGACAATCCCAGGCCGGGAAGGACAGCACCGTCATCTGCGGCGCGAAAAAACGGATCGCCCGTTCCGCGGCATCGGCCTCTCCATCGTCCAATGTCACGAACAGGACCGGACCGCCCCGCCGCCGCGCGGCTTCTGCGGCGATATAAGCGTCATAACCTTGCGGCGCGCCGGACACGGTCAGGCGGGTTTGCTGTTTGGCGATATAATCCAGACGATCCAAGTTTTACGTCTTCCAGCGTGGCGACTGTTGTTCACACATCGTCTTCAGCCCGGCGAAAACCGGATTGTCATATGCGGCCGGCACCGGCTCGGCACCGCGCAGCCAGGCATAGACGTCCTGGTCGGGCGCGGCGAGCAATGCTTCGAACTGGTCCAGCCCGGCGGCGTCCAACCCTGTCAAATGGCCTTCGGCATAGGCGCCAAAGATCAGGTCAACCTCCTTGAAGCCGCGCCTTTGGGCGCGAAACAAAAGGCGTTTCCGGCGGTTCTCCGAAGAGCCACCCTGTTCGAGGTCCGTCATGGGGCGGGATATAGCCTCACGCCTGTTTGAGAACAACGGGCGGCAGCTATTATCTTTGCCGTCATGCGGCCCGCGATTCTGTTCCCTCTCTTCGCCGAAATCCGCACCCTGTCCGGGGTGGGCCCCAAGCTGGAAAAATTGATCCAGAAAGTGGCCGGTCCCCGGCTGGTGGACCTGATCTTCGACCTGCCGGTTGGGGTGGTGGACCGCAGCTACCGCCCCAAGCTCAGTGCGGCTGAAACAGGAAGAATCGCCACGGTGGAGGTTACGGTGCTGGAGCACCGGCCGGGCCGCGTCAAGGCGCAGCCTTATAAAGTGATGGTATCGGACGAAACCTCGCTGATGGAGCTGGTGTTCTTCCGGGCGCATGCCGACTACCTGGCCGGATTGTTGCCGGTGGGCACACGCCGCTTGTTATCGGGACGCATCGAACGGTTTAAAGACCGGTTGCAAATGGCGCACCCCGACTATGTGGTGGCGCCGGAGGAGGGCACGGCCTTTCCCCTGCACGAACCGGTCTATGGCCTGACGGAAGGCCTGACCCTGCGCCCGATGGTCAAGGCGGTGCGCGGCGCGCTGGAAAAGTGTCCCGCGCTGCCGGAATGGCAGGACCCGGCTTTCGTAAAGCAGCGCAAGTGGGACGATTTCGGCGCGGCGCTGGCAGCGGCGCACGCGCCGGCTCATGACAGCGACCTGGAGCCCAGTACACAAGCACGCCAGCGGCTGGCCTATGACGAGCTTCTGGCCAACCAACTCGCGCTGCTGTTGATCCGCGCCAATCTGCGCGGCGGTAAAGGGCGCGTCATCAGCGGCACAGGCAAGTTGAAGGCCCTGGCGATCGCCGCCCTGCCCTTTGCCCTGACCGATCCGCAATTGGCGGTGCTGGCCGAAATCGAAGCAGACATGGCATCGGAAAAACGCATGCTGCGGCTGCTGCAGGGCGATGTGGGATCGGGCAAGACCATTGTGGCTTTGCTGGCGATGCTGGACGCGGTGGAAGCCGGATTGCAAGCCGCCCTGATGGCGCCCACCGAATTGTTGGTGCGCCAGCATCTGGCATCGCTGGAGCCTTACGCGCAGGCGGCCGGTGTGCGGCTTGCTTGCCTTACCGGGCGCGAAAAAGGCGCGAGCCGGGAAACCATACTGGCAAAGCTGGCGGCAGGCGAGATCGACATCTTGATCGGCACCCATGCCCTGTTTTCGGATGATGTGACCTTCAAGGACCTGGGCCTTGCGGTGGTGGACGAACAGCACCGCTTTGGCGTGCATCAGCGCATGCAATTGCAGTCCAAGGGCAAACCCGCCGACGTGCTGGTGATGACCGCCACGCCCATTCCGCGCACCCTGGCGCTGACGGCTTATGGCGATATGGATGTCTCCAAGATCACCGGCCGCCCGCCGGGGCGAAAGCCCGTGGAAACGCGGGTGATGAGCGCCGACCGGCTGGACGAATTGATCAGCCATCTGCGCACGGCGCTGGACCGGGGGCAGCGCGCCTATTGGGTTTGCCCGCTGGTGGAAGAATCCGAAAAAATCGATCTGGCCGCCGCCCAAGACCGGGCCGTCATGCTGCGCCAAGCGCTGGGACGGACTATCGGCCTGGTGCACGGCAAGATGAAAGCAGCCGACCGCGATGCCGCCATGGCAAGTTTCAAAGCTGGCGAAACCCAATTGCTGGTCGCCACCACCGTCATCGAGGTGGGCGTGGACGTGCCGCAAGCCACCATCATGGTGGTGGAACATGCCGAACGCTTCGGCCTGGCGCAGCTGCATCAGTTGCGCGGCCGGGTGGGCCGCGGCCCGGGAAAATCCTCCTGTATCTTGCTGTGGCACGAGCCTTTGGGCGAAACCGCCAAGGCGCGGTTGAAAACCATGCGCGACACGGATGACGGCTTTGTCATCGCCGAAGAAGATTTGCGCCTGCGCGGCCCCGGTGAGGTGTTGGGAAAACGCCAAAGCGGGCTGGAAGAATTTCGCATGGCCGATCCGGCCGCTCATGCCGATCTGCTGGCCGTGGCGCATGACGATGCGCGGCTGATCCTTGCCCGCGATCCCGATCTGAAGTCCCCGCGCGGCGAAGCTTTGCGGGTGCTGCTCTATCTATTCGGGCGCGATGAGGCGGTCCGCTATTTGCGCACCGGATAACAGGGATTAGGCAGCCTTGCCGCTCCAGCGGTAGGCCGCCATCCCGATCCACTCATGCACCACATAATCGAGCAGAGAAAGATTGCCGGTGATGTCCCAGATGTCGCGGCGGCTATCCGGCCCGGTGAGGAAATCGCTGGGCCAAGGGGTCATTTGCCAATCGAGTTTACGCGCGATAGCCATCGCGCGCGGCATGTGCATGGCGGATGTGGCGAGCAACCAGACCTCGCCCGGCTTAGGCTTCACCATGGCCTTGGAGAAAAGGATATTCTCATAGGTGTTGCGGGACTTCGCCTCCAGGATCACGCGCGCGGATTCTACGCCCAGCTCCGCGAAAACATGACGCGCGGTTTCCGCTTCCGACAGCGGCGCACCGCCCAGCGCGCCCGACCCGCCGCTGAACACCAGGCGCGCTTGCGGATAACGACGCGCCGCCGCCACGCCTTGTTCCAGCCGGTAGGCGCCGCCATTGGTCTGCGGCGCGCCGCGGTCGCGCAGCAGCGCACTGTCAAAACCCGAACCAAGAACCAGAATACCGTCCACGCGCGCCGGCCAAGCGGGCCGCGGATATTGGTCTTCCCAGGCGCGCACCAAGGGGATGGCGGCCAGCCAGGCCATCAGCAGAATCGCCACCGCGCCGAAGGCGCAGAGCTTGGCCCAAAGATAGCGGCGCAACACCAAAAACAACGCCGCTGCCACAATAAGAAGTCCCACCCAATGGCTGGGCGCGGCCAGGATCCAGAAAATCTTGGACAGAACAAAGAACATGGCGGGATATCGTCATAAAAGCCCCGCGCAAGCAAGCTGGTTGCCGGACGCAGACTTTCGCGGCATGAAGCGCCATGGACCAGTTCGAATCCGAAGCGGTGGTGATCGGCGCGGGCGCGGTCGGGCTGGCGGTGGCGCGCCAGCTCGCTGAGCGCGGGCTGGACGTCATCATTCTGGAAAAGAACGATCATATCGGCATGGAGACCAGCGCCCGCAACAGCGAGGTGATCCATGCCGGCCTTTATTACCCGCAAGCCTCGCTCAAGGCGCGGCTCTGCGCCCAAGGCAAGCATCTATTGTACGATTTCTGTGCCGCCCACGGCGTGCCGCACAAGCGCCTGGGCAAATTGATCGTCGGCCAGAAGGGCCAAGACGCGCAGCTTGCGGTCATCGCCCAGACGGCGCGTGACAATGGCGTGGACGATCTTGCGCCGCTGAGCGCGCGCGAACGCGCAAGCCTGGAGCCCGAAATCCGTGCCGCCGGCGCGCTGTTTTCTCCCTCTACCGGCATCATCGACAGTCATCAATATATGTTGGCCTTGCTGGGCGAACGCACCGTGGTGCGCGGCAGCAACGTCACCGCCATGCGCCAAAATGCCGGCGGTTGGTCGCTGACGGTGGAAAATGGCGGCGCGCAGATCGCGCTCCAGGCCCGCCTGGTTGTGAATGCGGCAGGCCTATGGGCGCAAACCCTGGCCTCGCGCATCGAAGGCTTGCAGACGATCCCGCCGCTGGTCCTGGCCAAGGGCAATTATGCCAGCCTGTCGGTCAAAAGCCCGTTCCGCCATCTGGTCTATCCCATTCCAGAACCCGGCGGCCTGGGCGTGCATGTGACGCTGGATATGGGCGGACGGGCCCGTTTCGGGCCCAATGTCGAATGGCTTTCTCATAACGATCCCGCGGCCATCGACTATAGCGTGTCGCCCGGCATCGCCGCCGCCTTCGCGCCGCTGATCGCGTCTTATTGGCCGGCCATCAAGGACGAGATGCTGTCGCCGGACTATGCCGGTGTGCGGCCGAAATTGTCGGGGCCGAAAGAGCCCAATGCCGATTTTTGCATTGACGGGCCGCAAAATCACGGTCTGCCCGGATTGGTCAATCTGTTCGGAATTGAATCGCCCGGGCTGACGGCCTCGCTGGCGATTGCCAGGCATGTCGAGGCCCTGCTGGCCTGACGTTACCAGAGAGACGGCGTCAGCACCCGCGCATCGTCCAGGGCGCAGGCCGCCCAATCCATATCCGGCGGCGGCGCCGAAACCGTCTGCACAATCTCATCCAATTGCCGAAGCGCGGTCACGCCAATCACCGCCCGGTCCACTTCCGGACGCGACAGCACAAATCCCAGCGCCGCCTGCAACGGCGTGGCGCCCGCCGCCGCGATCTTGGCGCGCACCGCGCTCAGCATCGGCGCGGCATGCTGAAGATCGTCCGGCGGGGTTTCCATGAAAAGAAGCCCCTGCAGGAAAAGCGAGCGGGCATGGATTTCCACGCCCAGATCCTTCAGCCGCCGCAACGAGCCGTCCCGCAGCAAGCGTTGATCCAAAAGGCTGAAAGGCACCTGCAGGGCGTCGGGGCGAAACCGCTCCGCCAGCGCAACCGGATCTTCCGCGACATAGGCGGAAATGCCGATGCCCCCCACCGTTCCCTCGTCCTTCAACGCGCGCAAGGCCAGCCAAAGCGCGGCGCCGCGCGGGCCCAAAAGGTCGCCGGCGGCATGGACCAGCAACAAATCGACCCGGCCCAGTTGCTGCACCGATTGGCGCGCGCGCGCCACAACCTTGTCCACGCCCAGATCGACAGCGACCGTCTTGCTGACCAGACGGAATGGTTTGGTGTCCATCCGCGACAGCACATCTTCCGCCTCGCCGTAGTTTGCCGCGGTATCCAGCAAGCCGATACCCGCGCGCGCGGCACGTTCCAGAATGGCGCTCACTTCCTCCCGCGGCACCTGGCCGCGCCGGTTGGAAATGCCATAGGCTTGGCCGAACTGGACCGTGCCCAAGCCCAGCCGCCGCGCGGCGTGCGGGCGCTCAACCTCGGTCACCGGTTTCTGCCGTACATGGGCGTTGATGGCGCCATAAGCGGGTTCGCGATCCACCAGATCCAAAAGGTCCGTCAACGGCAGGTCTCCGGCCGGAGCTTGCAGCCGCGCATAGACCGCGCGCAAGAACTCCAAGTCCGCCGGGGTGTCGACGCTGAGGCGCGCGCCTTTCTCCCGCGCCAGCGGCTTGTAAGACGGCAGATAGGCGGTGCGGACTTTGTCCGGATTCTGCTTGAGATAGCCGGTGACATGCTCACGGGCGATTTCGTCCTGGGCGGCATGGACCATCAGCCAATCCAGCGCCGGACGCGAGAACACATCCACGCCCTCATGCGCGCAGACCGCGCCCGGTTCCAATTGCACGAAATCGGCTCCCGCCCCGGTCATGCCGCTGACCAGATAATCGACCAGACCCGGATCGATCAGCGGTGCATCGCCGGTGACGCGCAGCAAGATGCCCGCATGGGTGCGGACCGCGGCGAGCCGATAGCGTTCCAGCACATTCTGCAAGGGGCCGCGCACACAGACCACACCAGCCTCCGCACAAAAGGCTTCGATGGCATCGTCTTGGGGATCGATGGACGTCGCCACCACAACCGAAGAGACCGTGCGGCATTGGCCTAGCCGGTGGAGGATATGCCACAAGAGCGGCTTGCCCGCGACCGGGATCAAGACCTTGCCCGGCAGGCGCGACGAGCCCATGCGCGCCTGAATGACGGCGACGACGGGCCCGGTCATCCGGCGGGCGTCCAGCTTTCGCGGATATGCCGGAAGGGCCGAAGGCCATCCGCCGGATCGGCGCGCCATTCGCGGTCGGAAAGTTCTGCCGGCGCCGGCTCCTTGAAACCTTGGCCGTCGGCGGTGAAGGCTTGGCGTACGCGGCGGATCACCGGCCCGATTTCCTCCGGCAGCCAGCAATGGCCGGTGTGATATTCCTCACCCGTGCCGTCCAGATCCAGATGCAGTTCGATGGTGCTGGCGTTCCAATGATGTACGGCCCGCTCGATCACCGCGGGCGAGCGCGAATGATCCGACCAGCCGGTCTTGGCGCCAGTCGCCTCCCGGATGGCGGCGATTGCCGCCAGGTTGGATTGTTCCGGCGGCGAAGGATAGGCGGAAACACAATGCAGCACGGTGATGTCGGAGGCGCCCGCCTTTTGCAGGGTAGCGACCGCGGCCTGAATCTCGGACATGATCGCCATGCCGGTGGAAATGATCACCGGCTTGCCGGTCGCAGCGCAGGCCTTGAGCAGGTCGGACCACAACAATTCATAGGACGCCACTTTGTAAAAGGCGGCATAGGGTTCGAGCTCCTTCACCGCCTCGAGATAGAAAGGCGTGCAGGAAAATTCCACGCCCTTTTCGGCGCAGCGCCGAGCGATGGGTTCCAGATGCGCCACCGGCAATTCCCAGGCCTCGCGTTTGCGATGCTGCGGGCTCTTGGCCAAAATCTCCGGCGCGAAAAGCTGCGAGACACGAAACAGCTGGAATTTGACGGCGTCGAAGCCGCAATCCGCCGCCGCATCCACGAACGCCAAAGAACGTCCCAGATCCTGGGCATGGTTGCTGGAGACTTCGGCGATGAACTTGACCATCTAAGCCTCCACCAGAAATTCGACGCGGGCCACGGCCGCCTGCGCGGCCGCGACGGCCTCATCTCGGGTTGGGGCGCAGGAGATCACATAGCCCACCCGCGAAGGATGATTTTCCAGGGCCGCCACGGCATCGCCGGGCTTGGCCCAGATATCCACCTTGCGGATATAGGGCGTGCTTTGCGCGGCCGTCACGCCGCGAACCGCGCGGATGGTGCCGGGTCGCGGGAAGAAATAACGCTGCGAGGTGGCCAAGTCGCGCGTCGGCACAAACCGCGACGTATCCACCCTGTTGCCCACCGCCATGTCCACCAGAATGTCCACAATATCCACGCCGGTGGACCAGGGCACCTTGTCGTAGCAGAAATTCCCGCCCGATAGCCGCGCCGCGATCTCGATCACATAGGGCTTGCCGTCCTTGCCGAAGATCATGTCGCCCTTGGCCGGACCCCAATCAATGCCAAGCGCGCGGGCGGCCTTTTCGAATTCCGCTTCCACCAAAGCTTTTTCGGTTCCGTTCAGAATGGTGGGGATATCCCCGCCATCCTCGACCATGAACGGCTCCGCATCGTCCAGCCGCGCATAGTTGCGGTCGGCAAAGCCGGTACAATGAAACACGCCGTCATGGATCAACCCTTCGGTGCTGATCTGAAGGCCCGAAATGAATTTTTCCGCAATCACCTCGCCGCAATAGGAAAAGCCGCGCGAATAGTCGAAGGCCGCCGCAATATCCATGCCCGGACTGAGACGTTGCACGCCCCGGGCCCCGGAATTGTCCACCGGCTTGATCACGATGGGAAAACCCGCCTGGGCGATAAAAGATTCCAGATCGTCCAGGGTAGCGATGCGGGCAAACAGCGGAATATTGACGCCCGCCTTACGCAGCTGCTCTTTCATGCGCAGCTTGTGGACGCAAAGCTCGGCCACCGCGACCGGAATATGGCGCACGCCCAGCGCCTCGGCGGCGGCCGACACCATATGGGGAATATCGCTGGCGATGGTCATCACACCGTCAATTTTGCCGGGATAGGCTTTGACAAACGCCAAAAGAGCGGCGCGGTCACGGGTGCTGACAGCGTGAAATTCATCCGCCAGGGCACGGCCGTCGGCCTTGGCATTCATGTCCAGAACGACGGTGCGGATGCCCTTGGCCTTGGCTGCGGCAATCGCGGCAAGCTGTTCCTTGCCGGCGCCCAGGATCAGCAATGTCTTCATGACATCAGCATCCCGCCATTGATGTTCAAGGTCTGGCCGGTGATATAGGCTGCGCCGTCCGATGCCAGAAAGACGATTCCGGCGGCGATCTCTTCCGGCCCGGCGATACGCCCTACCGGAATTTGCGCCGCCTTCTGTTTGCCCGCTTTGGATTTCAGTTCCTTGGCGATCATGTCCGTCGCCACCAAACCCGGCGCGATGGCATTGGCGGTGACGCCCGCGCCGGAATAAAGCTTGGCCAGCGAATGAGTCAGATTGATCAGCCCGGCCTTGGCAGCGGCATAATGGACCTGGCGCATGCCGCCCCATTGCCCGCCGATAGAGGCGATATTGATGATGCGGCCCCATTTTTGCGCCACCATGCCTGGCAGGGTTTCCTGCGCCACGATGAAAGCGCCGCGCAGATTGACGGCCAGCATGCGGTCCCAATCGGCATCGGTGAGCATCACGAACGGTTTTTCTTGGACCAGGGCGGCGTTGTTGACCACGATATCTATGTTGCGGCCAAAATGTTTGGCGGCCGCGGCGATGGCCCGTTTGACCGAGACGCGGCTGGCAATGTCGATCTTCACCGCCAAGGCGTCCCCATGCGCCCTTTGGATTTCCGCGGCGCCCGCGCGATTGGAATTGTAACCGCAGGCAACCCGATAGCCCGCGCCCAGCAAAGCCAGCGCGGCGGCGCGGCCAATACCGCCGCTCGCCCCTGTCACCAACGCCAATTTGGCGGATTTTTTCATTGCGGAAACGACCAGTCGTTGGACATATCGTCCAGAGTGTGCCCGCCCAAAAGCATGGGCAAAAGGTCTTCCTGCGGGTCGATATGGCAATGGATCAGCACCGGTCCCTTTTCCTGCAGCGCCATTCGTACCTTTTGCGCCATCCCGTCCGGGGAGGTGATGGAGACGGCCGCAAGGCCGTAAGCCCGGGCAATGGCCGCGAAGTCCGGATTGTATTTGTCGCCGGTGGAGGGATGCGATTGCCAATTCTGGCGCTGGAATTGCGCCACGATGGACAGCGCATGATTGTCCAACACCACGATCTTGATATCCAGCTTGCGCTCGACAATGGTCGCCAGTTCCTGAATGTTCATTTGCAGACTGCCGTCGCCGACAAAACAAATTACGGTGGCGGCCGGATTGGCGATCTTGGCGCCGATGGCGGCCGGCAGGTCGAAACCCATGGTGCCGTGCCCCGAAGAGGTCAGCAGAATGCGCTCCGGCATGTCGAAATCGAAATGGCGCGGCACCCAGACCTGGTGCTGGCCCACGCCGGTGGTGGCAATGACCTTGCCGCAGACCGCGCTGTTGACCGCCGCAATCACATCTTGGGGCTTGGGCAGCGAAGCGGGCTTGCCCGGGATCAAGGGGTAACGCTTTTTCCAGTCCGCGATCTGGGTGAGCCACGCTCCTGTCTTGCCGGACGCGCGCGGCAAGGCGCGGTCCAGCACCGCCAAAGCGGCGCGGGCGTCGGCATGAACCTCCAGGTCCAACGGCACGCGGCTGTGACGCAATTCGTTGCCGTCCAGATCGATGCGGGCAACGCGGCCCTTTTCCACCGTGCGATCCGGCAAGCTGCCGGTCTGGCGCAAATGAAAGGTGGTGCCTATCCCGATCAAAAGATCGGACTTGTACATCGCCATATTGGCAAATTGGCTGCCGGCATAACCGCACAGGCCGAGAGACAATGCGCCTTGCGACGGATAAGCCCCCATGCCGGGCATGCTCATGGTCACGGGGATGCGGTGCCGCTCGGCCAGGGTGCGCAGTTCCTCGTAAGCGCCGCAGGCGATAACGCCGCCGCCCGCCAGGATCACCGGACGTTCCGCTTCCCCAATCCATTGCGCCAAGGTTTCGATCTTGTCGGCGCTGCCAAAGGGCACGACTTCGGTGCGCTTCTCCACCGGATGAAACGCATCCGGCGCGCAGATGCCGCGCTGGATATTCATGGGCAGATCCACCACCACCGGACCTTGGCGGCCCGAGCGCGCCAGAAAGAACGCCTGCTCCATCACATTAGGCAGATCGCGGATATCCTTGACCAAGAACGCCGCCTTGGTGATGGGCTTCATCAGTAGGGTGGTATCCACTTCCTGAAAACCGCGCTGCTTGACGGGCAAATCTCCGCGCATGTCGCCCGTTCCCACCTGACCGGTAATCACCACCATCGGGATATTGTCGAAATAGGCGTCAGCGACCGGCGTCACCGCATTGGTCACGCCGGGACCCGAAGTCACCATGAACACCGCCGTCCGGCCGGTGATGCGGGCATAGCCCAGGGCGGCATAGCCGGCGCCCTGCTCGGTGCGGGGGCAGACAATCTCGATACGCGAGCGCTTTTCGATTCTGTCCAGAATCGGCGCAATAGTGCCGCCAGGGAAAATGAAGACATGCTGCACATTGTGATGCAGGAACGCATCCAGCACCGCGTCGGCGCCAAAGATCTGACGCGCAGTTTGCGGAATGCAGCTATCGGATTTGACTATTGACATAGGGCAACCATTTTCTGGCCGGTCTCGCTTTCGGTGAGCCGTCCGCCGGATTTGGAAGAAAGAATTTTGACCTTGTGGAAATGCGGGCTCAGGATCGCCTTGAGCTCGCTGAAAGAATATTCCCGCACATGCCAGGGCACGACGGGAATCTCGCCATGGCTGTTCTGCGGCGTGGAGCAGATGAAGAGCCCGCCAGGCGTC
Organism: Rhizomicrobium sp.; assembly: GCA_035275465.1. Classification (GTDB taxonomy): domain Bacteria; phylum Pseudomonadota; class Alphaproteobacteria; order Micropepsales; family Micropepsaceae; genus Rhizomicrobium. The sequence goes on from DATEMS010000036.1 coordinate 18,239, forward strand.
ACCACCCGGCGTACTTCCTTCACGAAAGTGTCGACCTGATCCACCGGCAGATGTTCGATCAATTCCATCGCCGTGGCGCCGCTGACCGACCCGTCACCCAGCGACAGGCCGAAGGCGTTGTCCACTGCATAGGTGATATTACTGTCGGCATTCTGGCGCGCATTCTGGGCAATCAGATCTTCATTGGTGTCGATGCCCAGGACCTGGCCGGCCTGCCGCGACAGGATACGGCAGCCATAGCCGTCGCCACAGGCGATATCCAAAACCCTGTCGTCCGCGCCGAACTGGCCGCGGGCGAATTCATAGCTTTCGAACAACGGGTTGGAGATTTTGCTGGCTTGCGAGGCATCCACATGCATGCGGTCCTCTGAGAAAATCTCACGCGCCATATCGCGCACCTTCAAAAGATAGTCGCGGTCATATTGCGGCAGCTGTTCGTAAACCAAGGCTTTGAACTGCTCACGCCGGTGCTCGATGAAGGCGTGACAACGGGCGTAATGAATGGCGCGGTCTTCCGGCAATGCCGCAATTGCGGCAGAAACTTCGTCCAGCAAAGCGCGGCGATAGATTTTCCCCGCAAAATACGGCGTAAAGGCGTCCGGCAGCGAGACAAAATTGGCACCCTTCTCGCACATGAAATCCAACATTGCGCCCAACAGGGCGATGTCCACAAAACAGTGCTGGCCCATCACATGCACGGCAATCTGCGCCGCCACGGCGTCGAGCGCACCGGTCACGCGCTCCAGCGCATTTTCCCGGGAGCCGAAGAAGCATGTGGCACCGCGCGCCACCGCGATATCGCGGAAAATCTCATTGTTGGGATCGTCCGGCACCGCGACGATGACGTGAGCGATTTGCGGCATGGACTGCAGCCGGTCGATGACTTCTTCCACCGCGTACTTGCCTTTGATCTGGGCTAGGGAAAAATCCCGGGCCCCGCCCCAGCTACGATGATGCGCTTGAACCAAACCGACGATTTTCACGCGCCCACCTTCTTGCCCAGGACGATGAATTCGCGCCCAATGCCCTGCCGCGCCCAGGACGCCGCCAAGGCTTCGATCCGCGCCTTGTCGTGACGGAACAGCGCAACCTCGAACGCCTTGCGCTCATTGTGACATTCGCGGCCCAACGCGGGATTGCCGACATAGTTGCGGCCCGCTAGCAGGAAGTTTTCCAACGGATAGCTGGTTTCCAGATGCAGCACGTCAAATCTGCGCGCCGTCAAAAATGCTTGGGCAGACACGGTATCGAAATAGTTCAGATGATGTTTGGGATTGACCCACCAGGGCTGAAAACCCAGCTTCTTCCACAGGGTCATCTGCAGCGGATTGAAATCATTGGGCGAGATCAGAAGCAGCACGCCGTTCGGGACCAAGAGGCTGCGGGCCTCTTCGATCAACCCGATGGGATCGCGCACATGTTCCAGCACCATGCTGAGAGAAATGGCGTCGAACGGTCCATGTTCCTCCGCCTTGGCGGCCGAGAAGAAACCATTGACCACCGCCAAGCCTCGCGAGCTTGTGTATTCGGCGGCGATCTTGGAGGGCTCGAAACCCAATACCTGCCAACCGCGCTCACGGCCCGCTTCCAGGAAATAGCCCGGCCCCGAGCCGATATCCAGAATGCGCCGGCGGCTATTGTCCGTAGGCATATGCGCTTCCAGCAATCCGAAATAATGGTGATAGCGCAACATCCACCATTCCTTGTCCGCCTCCATGCGTTCGAAATAGTCAGGACGTTCCTTCTCGTAGAATTCGCCGTCATAGAATTTCGCGAGCTCTTCATCGGTGAACAGCGGATCGATGTGGCGAATGCCGCAGGCTTGGCATTCGATCACGTCATAGCCGTCCATGGTCGCGATCACCGGACCGCGATGGACCGGATGTTTGGCCAGGCGTTGGGCAGCTTTCATCGGGGTCCCAGCTTTGTATTTTGCCGCCAAAAGAGCAATGGCTTGGCGAATGCTCCATATTTCAACCTTTTCGTTCACGAGTGATTAACGATAAGCCGCTTTGATGCAGGCCGATTTCAAGCCGAGAGAGACATGGCCAAGGCCCTGCCCCAGCCGACATTGGACGCGCGTGCCGGGATGGATGCCCGTCTCCAGGCCATCGACAAGCTGGAAGAGCTGGTCAATGAGGTGGTCCGGGAAAAGACCCGCCACCGCTCCAATGTGGCGCTCAAGCGGGCCATTCGCACCTGGCGCAAGGGCGATATCGTCAAGGCCGGCCAATGGGCGCTGAAGGCCACCGACATCGACGGCGAAAATCCCAAGGCGTTTCACGTTCTGGCCATGGCGCTAGAACGCATGGGGCATCAGCATAAGGCCTTGATCACTTATGAACGCGCCTTCGAACTGGATCCCGAAGACCCCGAATTGCTGATCAATCTCGGTCTCACGGCCTGGAACCTCAAGCTGACCGACGGCGCGGCAAAAATGTTCAAACTGTATATCGCCATGTGTCCCGACTCGCCGCTGGGATATAACAATCTCGGCAGCGTGTTGAGCGACTTGGGCGACCAGGAAGCGGCGATCGAAACCCTGCGCGCGGCGCTGTATCGCATGCCGGGGGAAGCCATGTTGTGGAATTCGCTGGCGACCGTGCTGGCCGAGAGCAACAGGGCCGATGAAAGCCTGATCTTCTATGAAGAAGCGGCGCGGCTGGCCCCAAGCTTTGCGCGCGCTTATCACAATTTGGGGTATGCCTATCAGCATCTCGACCAGCTCGACAAGGCGCTGATTTCCTACGACAAGGCCCTGGAGCTGGTGATAGACCCCGCCGAGCGCATCGAGACCTTGCATTCGCGCAGCATCTGCCTGATCGGACTGGGCAAACTGGAAGAAGGTTTCCGCGAGTATGAAATCCGTAATAATGAGCGCTTCCGCTGCTACTTCCATCACATAATGGATTCGCCTCGCTGGCATGGCGAGGATGTGCGCGGCAAGAAGCTGCTGCTGGTCGGCGAGCAAGGACTTGGTGACGAGATCCTGTTTTCCAACATCCTGCCCGACGCGCAAGCCGCAGTCGGCGACAGCGGTAAGCTGCAAATTTGCGTCGATCCGCGCCTGATACCCTTGTACCAGCGCAGCTATCCCAAGGCGGAAGTAGGCACCTATGACGACCGCACCCTGATCGACGACGATGGCAACAAGGCTCTGCGTCTGATCCCGTTCGCCTCCAAGGGCAACAAGCCGGATTTCTGGGCGCCGATGGGCTCAGCCCTGCAATATTACCGCAAATCCTTGGCCGACTTTCCCCGCAAGCCCTTCCTGACGCCGGACCCGGCGCGGGTGGCCCGGTACAAGGAACAGCTGGCATTGCTTCCCGGCAAGAAGGTCGGCATCTGCTGGCGCTCCATGCTGATAGCCGGCAAGCGCGGCAGATTATTCACCGCTATCGACGCCTGGGGCGACATCCTGCGGACACCGGGCATTACCTTCGTCAGTCTGCAGTATGGCGATAGCGCGCCGGATATCGCACGCGCCAAGGAAAAGTTCGGCGTCGAAATCCATCAGGTGGCAGGACTGGACCTTAAAGATGATATCGACGGCACCGCCGCGCTTTGCCAGGCGGTGGACCTGGTCCTGTCGGCGCCCACCGCAGCGGCCCATACCGCCGGCAGTGTCGGCGCCGAGGTCTGGTTTCTCGCGGTCGGCTATGGCTGGCCGCAACTGGGAACAGCGCAATATCCCTGGCACGCCAACACACGCGTCTATTGGCCAAAAAAGCTCGGCGATTGGGACGAAGTGCTGCCCCGTTTTGCCGTGGACTTCGCGGCTTACGCCGCCGGCTGACATGCAGTCTTCCCACCCGATCGGGCATTGCGCCCTTTGCAAGAGCGGCGATCGGGAGATCATCCAAACCCAATCCCTCGCGCTCCTCAATCGGGACGATCCCTGTCGGATCGATTTCAGCCTCTGCCGCGCTTGCGGCCATCTGCAGCAATGGCCGCCAGTATCGCCCGAATTGATGGACTATCACTACCGGACTTTCGCCACTTATGAGCTGTTCGGCGATGTCGCGCGGCTGCGCGCCGCGCCGCCCCAGCCGCATGTCCAAAGGTTTTTATCCCTGGTTCAAGACCTCGCTATCGCACCGGGACGCGCCTATGAGGTGGGCTGCACGCCTATTCGCCCAAAGCTGTCTTGGCCGACATCGACTGGTCCGATTGCGCGCTGATCATTTCCAGCTATGGCTGGCAGGACGCTATCGAACAGGACGCCTTAAAAACAGGCGTTCCCCAATCGGCGATTCGCAAGATTTACGACCGCATCACGACCTATTGAAGGCACAGCGACGTGACCGCCGCTTGGCGCGCCGCGGGCTAACGCGTTTTGCGCGGCCCGAACCGCTAATTGTCACAGGCCTGCCTCGCAAATACGATAAGCCTTTGTCATCAAAGGGACAATTTAACCCCTCATTTGGCAATTCCCTTGTATTTGACGCCCTTTCAGGCCAGAAAAAGGCAATTTTTTCGGAGATTCCATGCGCATCGCGATTATCGGCACAGGATATGTAGGGCTTGTGTCCGGCGCTTGTCTGTCGGAGTTCGGGCATGATGTTGTTTGCATCGATAAGGACGCCGGCAAGGTTGAAACGCTTCGCGCCGGCGGGATTCCCATTTACGAACCCGGCCTGGACGATGTGGTGGCGGTCAATGCCAAGGCCGGCCGCCTTTCCTTCACCACCGATTTGAAAGCCGCCGTGGCGGGGGCGCAGGCGGTGTTCATTGCGGTGGGCACGCCCAGCCGTCGCGGCGATGGCCATGCCGATCTGTCTTTTGTATTCGCCGCCGCCGAAGAAATTGCGGACGCCTTGACCGGCTATGCCGTGGTGGTGACAAAATCCACCGTGCCGGTCGGCACCAGCCGCAAAGTGGAAGAGATCGTCCGCAAGAAACGTCCCGATGTCCAGTTCGACATGGCGTCCAATCCGGAATTCCTGCGCGAAGGCTCGGCGCTGGAAGATTTCCGCCGCCCGGACCGGGTGGTGGTGGGCTGCGATACCGAGCGCGCCCGCGAGGTGATGCGTGAAGTCTATCGTCCGCTTTATCTCAATGAGACGCCGATTCTGTTCACCAGCCGCGAGACCAGCGAGCTGATCAAATATGCCGCCAACGCCTTTCTCGCCACCAAAATCACCTTCATCAACGAGATGGCGGATATCTGCGAAATGGTCGGCGGCAATGTGCAGGATGTGGCGCGCGGCATCGGATTGGACGGGCGCATCGGCAACAAGTTTCTCCATGCCGGTCCCGGTTATGGCGGGTCCTGCTTTCCCAAGGACACTTTGGCCCTGGTGCAAACCGCGCAGGAATTGGGCGCTCCCAGCCGCATCGTCGAGGCGGTGGTGGGCGTCAACGATCAGCGCAAGCTCAACATGGCGCGCAAGATCGAGGCCGCGTTTGGCGGCGTGAAAGGCAAGACCATCGCGGTTCTGGGCCTGACCTTCAAACCCAACACCGACGACATGCGCGACGCGCCATCACTGGTGATTGTGCCCTATCTGCAAAAGGCGGGCGCCACCATCCGCGCCTTCGATCCCGAAGGCCGCAAGGAAGCGGCCAAGCATATGCAACTCGATTATTGCTCGGACACGTACGAGACCTTGGAAGGCGCCGACGGCGTGGTGATCCTGACCGAATGGAACCAGTTCCGGGCGCTGGATTTCGCCAAGGTCAAAGCCGCGCTCAAGACGCCGCTGATGGTGGACCTGCGCAATATTTACCGTCCCGCCCAGATGAGCGAAGCGGGTTTCCGCTATGTCAGCGTCGGGCGGCCTGACAGCAATCCGGCTTAACCGGCGAGGCAACGACATGACCATTCTGATCACGGGCGGCGCCGGCTATATCGGCAGCCATATGGCGCATCACTTGCTCGGCACCGGCGAAAAGATCGTCGTTCTGGACAATATGGTGACGGGCGTGAAAAAAAACGTGCCGGAAGACGTCACCTTCGTCAAAGGCGACATCGGCGACGAGGCCTTGGTTTCGGACCTGCTGGCGGCCCACGGAATCGATTCTGTCATTCATTTCGCGGGCTCGGTGGTGGTGCCGGAGTCGGTGGAAAATCCGCTTTACTATTATGCCAACAACACGGCGGCGGCCCGCACCCTGATCGCCGCCTGTGTCAAAAACGGCGTGTCCAACTTCATCTTTTCCTCCACCGCGGCGGTCTATGGTTCGCCGCCCGTCGTGCCGGTGGCCGAGGATGGCCCCACCATCCCCGTCAGTCCCTATGGCCGCTCCAAACTGATAACGGAATGGATTCTGCAGGATGTCGCCGCGGCGCATCCCATCAAGTACGGCATCTTGCGCTATTTCAATGTCGCCGGCGCCGATCCGCAGGGGCGCACCGGCCAGTCCACGCCGCGCGCCACCCATCTGATCAAGCGCGCCTGCGAGGTCGCCACCGGCAAGATACCGCATCTGACCATCTACGGCACCGATTATGAGACGCCCGACGGCACCGGGGTGCGCGACTATATCCATGTCTCCGATCTGGTGGACATCCATGAGCGGGTTTTGCAGTATCTGCGCGACGGCGGACCGTCCGTGCTGTTCAATTGCGGCTATGGCCGCGGCTTCTCGGTCCGCGAAGTGGCCGCCGAAGTCGGACGGGTCAATGGCAAGCCGCTGGCGATCGAATATGCGCCGCGCCGGCCCGGCGATCTGGGAATTGTGGTGGCCCAGACCGCCAAGCTGACCAAGACGCTGGGTTGGACTCCCAAATATCAGGACCTGGAAACGATCGTGAAAACAGCGCTGACCTGGGAACGCCGCGTCAGAGACGAAATGGACGCCAAAGTCTAGCGCTCTGCGCTTGCGTACTCTTTCTTGCAGCCGTGCGCCGGTCCTTCACACGGCCCCAAATGCCCTACAAAACGAACCTTTGTGCCAAATCCGGTCAGCTTCGGTCGCGCAAGCTGCAGGGACATTAACGAATAGCCAACAATTCCAGTGGAATACTGCGCGTCAGAATATTGCTGAGGTGACCCATGCATTCTTTCCAGCCTGGTGAAGTCGTTTGCCTGAAGTCCGGCGGCCCGGACATGACCATCGAAGCCGTGCAGACCGGCGCCACACCGGATGTGACGACCGTCACTTGCGTTTGGTTCGTCGAAAAGACGCTCTACCGTACCCAATTGCCGGTTTCCGCGCTGACCAGCGCGATGTGGCCGATCGCCGCTTAAGCGGATTCACTATCGCGTTTTTGGGGCTCAGGCGCCTCTGAATGCGTGGATAGCGCGCGTGCCGGCCATTCGCCGGGCGAGATGGCATAGTATTCGCGCCAATAAATCGTTCCGCCTTCCATAGTGCTTTGCCGCAGCACAATTGCGCCATCCGTATCTTGGCGCGACCGCATGACAAATTGTCATACCAAGCCGCATTTCGTGTCGTCCGCAGAAATGCCATCATCCCGGCCAATTCCAGGAAACGCACAGCCGGTGAGCCGTAACACCTATGTGGACGTGCTGCGCGCCTTCGCGATCATGTCCGTCTTGTTCGAACACTGGATGGGATCGGGCATTACGCCAAATGGATTGGCTCTCTACCGATCCTTTCCCGGGTTTGGCTCGGGTGGCGTCTATCTCTTTTTTGTGATTTCGGGATATGTCATCACAACGGCGGCGATTGGTCGGGAAGCCGATCTGTTCGCTTTATCCTATCGGACATTTTATCCCCGCCGCGTGGCGCGAATACTCCCCTTGCTCATCTTGAGTTGTCTCATCGGCGTGTTTTTGTTGGCATTTCCTGGGGCAAAGACAGAACTTTACGAAGCCACGATCAGAAACCCGAAGGCTATATTCGATTGGGCATTCTGGGCATCCATAGCGACATTCACCTTCAATATTTGGCGAATTGAAAATTTGCCCATAGCCCCTGGCTGGGGCCTTCACTGGGATGTCTTATGGTCTCTCGCCGTGGAAGAGCAGTTTTATATCGCATTTCCGCTGCTGCTTCTTGTGGCGAAAAATCGCAAACGGCTTGTTTTGATTTTGCTGTCGATTATCGCGCTCAGCATAACCTACCGATTGGCATATCGCTGGCACCATTCCGGATTCAATTCATTGGTTTGTTTTGAATTTATCGCTGCAGGGGTTATGACCGCCCTCTACGCGCAACGAACCCCTCGGCATCGGATACCGCTCTTCGCAACCCTCGGTGCGATCCTATTGGCGATCGGATTCACCGAACCGTTCGGAGAATTCATCAATCTCTTTAAGAATGAGTTCATTGCAGGTGGCGCGGTTTTGTTGCTTGCGTGTGCGGCGGTGGCACCGAGAAATAGGCCGGCCATCTTGGTTCCATTCGCTTTGATCGGCGAATTGAGCTACGGAATGTACCTCCTGCATTCGGTGATCCTTTATGAAGCGGGACCGATGCTCGGCACGTTCGGCACGCTCACCGGATACATGCTATTCGTGCTGGGCACGAGCCTGGTTGCCGCCGTGTCCTATCGAAGTTTTGAAAAGCCGGCGGAGCAGTTCACCAGACAGAGACTCATTCGGCTTTTGCGTCCCAAAGAAGACATTGCTTGATTTCCGCCCGAGCGTTTTCTCTTCAGGCACATTGGTGTAGCGGCAATGCACCGTCCTTCGGCGGCCCGTTCGCGGGCGCCAAATTCAAATTGCGTCGGTGTTTGCCGCAGCAATGGCATTGCGGACACCGATCTTTCTTCCAAACCGGCGCGCCGGAATTTCAATAAAGCGATACGTGATCATGGAAGTCCCCATGATCAGGGCGATGATGCCGACATTCCATGCCGCAAACCCAAATCCCGTAAGCGCCATTTTCTCCGCAATCCTGTTGGCCACTTGCAGCATGATCCAGTGAACCATATAGACGGAATAGGATATTTCGCCCAGGAATACCGCGGTCGGCGCCGAAAGGGCCTTGGCGATCGGACCCCGCTCCTGAGCGGCCAGCAACACAATCAGCGCTATGGCGAACAGGCATAGAAAGTCGTTCCCCATGACGATTGACACAGATAAGATAATCAGCGCGAAAATATCAGCGATGATGGGGAGCGTTTTTAATCCCGTCTTGACTGCTCGAAATATAAAACAGCCGCAGCAAAATTCCGCCGCCATGCGGTCAACCATCCTGACCCGGTTGGAGACGTATGCATTCATGCACTCCCGCTAGCCGCCAAGGAAAAAAAGTCATGGATAGGCCGCGACTGTGCTTCAAGCCATAATTGAGGGCGTCGGCACAACTGGTTCCGCTTTTTTGGCTCCACGTGTTTGACCCTATGGCTATTCGACCGTTATTCGGATTGGCATTTGCGTGCCCTGCCTATAGTCTGTACAGTCATCCTAGACTTTGGCGAGATCATATGAGACGGCGGGAGTTTGTTGCGACCGGACTCACAGGGCTCATTGCCAGCCCCGCTTTGGCTGCTGCGGCGCCGAGTGTCATGGTCGAGATCGAATTGAATGGTCAAACCTACCGGTATGACAGCGCGACCGGCACCGATCTGGGCCCCTATGTCGATCCGCAGGGGCAATTTACCCAAGATTGTATCCGCGTAGATCACCCGCAATTGCCGCTGAGTGTTTTCATCCGCCCGGACCGCGGAACAGAACGGTTGGAAGTGGTGTTTGAATTGGGCCGGCTATGGACAAGCGAGGAGCCCAAGAATCTGGGGGCCTATAAGGTCAGAATCATCAAAGGGGCCGCCGCGGTCGCATCCGTAGATGTACCCGCGCATTACTGGTTTTCGCGCTGGCGCTGGCAGTCCGCGCCGCGTCCCATCCGCACCGCGCCGGTGCAATTGATGGAGCGCTGGTTGATACCCCGATATAGCGAGCGGGTCGGCGCCAATACCAGCCCTTCCAAAGACTCGGCGGGCTATCAACCAATGGGGCTTGCGGGTCTGGTGGCCTATATGGGCACAACCGGCGAGCGCAACGAGATCGGCCTGGTCACCGACATTCAGGCGGAATATCTCTGCACCGGAGCTGATCGCCCCTTGAAAGCCTTGTTCGCGCAAGCCGAGGCGGCCGGCACGGTGCCATGGAATTTGCGCAACGAAAAAACCCACGCTCCTATGGATATCTTTGCCTTCCCGCGGGCGACGATATACGGACCGAATGCGGGCAATCCATTTATCCGCGCGGCGCAAACCCCGATCGGACCGGATGCCGCACATCAGCCCGCACTGTCCTATCTGCCGTTTCTGCTGACAGGAGATCCTTATCATCTCGAGCAGATGCATTTGGTGGCAACCTGGAACATTCTTTGGCGCCCCTGGGATTACCGTTACCGCACCACCCAGGTCCGCGGCGAAGCTTGGTGCTTGCGGACCTGGGCACAGGTCGTGACCGTTACGCCGGAAAAAGTGCCCCAATGGATGATGCCCAAAGCCCATTGGCAAAAGCTGCTTAACAGCTACCGCGATTGGTATATGGCGAAATTCGTCACAAATCCCGCGCCGCCCCATGCCATTTTCCGTTCCACAGAACAGGAATTCGGGGACAATCGCGACGGCTTGCTGGGCGGTACCTACACCTCCACCTGGCAGGAGGATTTTCTTGCGGCGGTCCTCGGTTGGATGGTGCTGATGGGGCATTCGGACTGGCGGCCGATATTTGAATGGAAAATCGGGTCCACCATCGCGCGCACCAACGGCCAAAGCGGCTGGCCGCGATCGCATTGCGTGACCTATCGCATGATCATGCGTTCCGGACCCAACGCCCCATGGGTACAAAATTGGAAGGAGGCTTGGGACCTGACCGCCGCCGGATTGAAGCTCACCGTTTCGGATCCGGACCAATTGGACCTCAAACAGTTATTTTACTTCCCTTATGCGCGCGGCGCGTTGGTTTTTGCCAAGCATTTGCAAGTGCCCAATCTGGACTCAAGCTTGATCTGGGTCGAACGGGAGCTCAATCGTGCTCTCGCCGCCCGAACATGGTTTCCCTATAAATGGGCGGTGGTGTGACGGACAGCGTCACGCCCATAGTACCAGATACAGCTTTCAAGAAGATCAAAAAGCGTTTGATACAGCTGACCGGCCCGCGCGGATTGTAGCCAGCCCGGCCCTTGGCCTATCTGCGGCAAAAATCCAGGAAAAGCTGGGTCCGCGCATCCCAGCCCCAATCCTGGGCCCTGCGAAGACCAGCTTGCCCCATACCCTGTCTGCGCGCCTCATCGCCCAGCAAATCGCAGATCGCGCGGCTGATCTCCGCGCTGTTGTGCCCATCAACAAGAACGCCATTGTCCGCATCCCGCACAATTTCGGCGGTACCGCCAGCCCGGCCGCCTATGACAGGCTTGCCGCAGGCATTGGCTTCCAGAAAGACCAAGGGAAGGCCATCGGCTTCCCCCTCCTCCGCGCGATTGGGCAAAAGGACGATATCGGCGGCATTATAGAAATACTGGACGTCGCCATGGGGCACGGAGCCCGCAAAAATCACCTGGTCCGCGACGCCAAATTTCTGCGCAAGTCCGCGCAAGTCTGCGGCTTGCGGACCATCCCCAACGACAAGATAGACAGTCTGCGGAAAACGCTTGGCTATATCCGGCAGCGCCGCGATGACCTTATCGACGCCCTTTCTGGGTACAAGCCGGGTCACCGACAGCAACACTCTGCGCCCCGCCAAACCGAAGCGTTGCACAAGCTCGGATGGCGGGGGGCCGGGACGGAAAGCGGCGAGATCCACACCGTTCTGAACCAGAAGGATCTTACCTTCCGGGACGTCGAAACGGCCGGCAAGCAAGGAGGCGGCATACCGGTTGGCCGCGACAACACCATCGGCGGTCCTGAGCCAATGGCTACGACGCGGCAGAGCTCGCGGCGCGCATTGCAGATCATCGCCGTGGCAATAAATCAGCGTTCGACGGCCAAGCAGGTATTTCGCCAGAGCGACCAACCAACCCACGGTCTCGTCATCGGCGATGCAAATGGCGTGCACGTGGTAGCGCTTCGCAAGCAAGGCGGTCTTCGCCATCAGCTTTATCGCGGCCGCGACTTCATGCAGGCGGTACAGGAGCGCGGGGCCGCCAATGGCTTGCCGCAAAAAAGGACGCACGCATGTCAGGCGATGAATGGGATAGTCCGCTCGATGGTCATGCTTACGCCAGCCCGCGCGCTCCAGGCCTGTCTCATGATCGTGCGAAGATGTCAGAACAACGATGCCGCCTTTGGCGGCGGCGGCCAGCGCCGCATAGACCTGCGACGAGCCTCCGATCGCGGGCGGAAAAATGTTGGTGATCAGCAGACAGGCCTTGCCGTTTGCCGCAGTCATGCCTTCAGGCCCGTGGCAGGCGGCGCGAACTGTCGGGCTGCCCCTGCGCCCAGCCATAGGTCGCCAGCACGCACACTTCGGGATAGGTCAAGCCGACCATTCCCAACAGCTTCCATACCGATAGTTCCAGAAAATTGGTCAGTTTCCATTTCTGAAAGGTCCGGCAGTCGCCCAGCAGGCGGTAGCTTTTTTCCTCGAAGCCGAATTTGGCAAACAGGCGCGAAAGGTCCCGCCGCGTGTTCATCCGATACTCCACTGGGAACGTATCGCGCTGCTCGGTCTCCCAAATTATGCCCTTCAAGGCATGATGAACCCACATCGGCGTGATCGCGGCCATGATGGAAACAGGCGACCAGCGGTGAACGGTATAGATGACGATCCTTCCGCCGGGGGCCAATAGTCTCGCCAATGCCGTCACCAGCGTATCGGGATCGCGGACATGCTCGGCGACCATGCGCAGGGTGATAAGATCGAATTTTTCGTCGGTCTGGAAATTTTCCGGAAAGACTTTCTGGTGGGCATGGATGTGAGGATTTTCCGCGACATTGTCGCTTTCATCTATTCCCACCAGCCGCGCGCAACGGCGCGACAAATCCTCGGCCAGGGCGTGATTGGAGGGGAAAAGCCGGCGGCCGCAGCCGACATCCAGCCACCGGGTTTGCGACTTAACCAACTGATTTAAAAGCGTTTCGTACCAATCGTCGGGGGTGTGATAGCCAAACCTGTCCCGCAATCTGGGATTCCAGCCGCGCGACGCCGGCGGTCCATATTTAAGAAGGGAAAGGCCCTGTAAATCACTCTTTGTGATATTTGGTTCCATAATGCACCGCTTAAGCAGGAGCCGGATTTGGCGTTCGAATTGGGTTTGCCAAAGCGCGACTCATTTTGATTTTAAGGAGAAAGCCTGCAATTTTGGTTCCCGGCAAGTTCGGGCGTCCGAGACGGCACAATACGATATGCGAGGAAAAATATCCTAAATGGCTGCTACTTATTTTGCCATCAGCGCCATCATCGCCGTGCTGATCATTTATTGGGGCAGCGCCGAACCGGAGCCCGCCTGGCTTTCCAAGCTGTTCGCCCCCCGCCAGCCGGACGCAAAACCCACGGCGCCGCCCAACAGCAAAGTGCGGCGGTAGACGCGCATGCGTGACCTTTTCCTCGGCCCTCTGCTGTTGGCCATTCTTATTCAGACGATCCGCACGCCCTCCGCCGGCGTGCTGGGCTGGACTTGGCTGACGCTGATGGCGCCCCAGAAACTGATCTGGGGATTTCTCAGCAGCATGCCGCTCAATCTGATCCTGGCGATTGTCACCCTCGCGACGGTGGTGACCACCCGCGATAAAAGAAAGTTGCCGATCAATACCGTCACCATAATTTGGTTATTGTTCATCGGCGTCATAACGATGACCACCGTGTTTGCGCTCAGCCCCAAAATCTCGTGGGAAATCTGGGATCGGGCCATCAAAATCATGGTGCTGGGATTTCTGATTCCGGTGCTGATGATGACGCAACGGCGCATCCACGCCATGATTTGGATGGCTGCGATTTGCCTGGGCTATTTCGGCGTGAAAGGCGGCCTGTTCACCCTCATCACAGGCAGCGGCAGCCATGTCCTGGGGCCGCCCTCCACCCAGATCGCCGACAACAACAACCTGGCGCTGGCGCTTGTCATGTCGCTGCCGCTGATGAACTACCTGCGTCTGCGAACGGGCAGCGTTCTGGCGCGGACCGGATTGTTGTTTGCGATGGTGACGACCACCTTTGGCGTCATGGGCACCAATTCCCGGGGTGGCTTCATCGGACTGGGGGTGATGGCGGCCTATCTTTGGTGGAAATCATCCCGCCGCTTCGCCTTGTTGCTGGGGACGCTTGCCGTCGTTGTTCCAGCCTATCTGTTCATGCCGGCAAGCTGGTACGAGCGGATGGGCACTCTGAAAGATGTCAGCGCCCAGACGACATTTCAGACCCGCTACGATGCCTGGATGGTCAATTTGAACATCGCCCTGGCCCGGCCATTCACGGGCGGCGGCTTCGCGTCGAGCGAGGATGGCAACGTTTATCGTGTTTACAGCTACGGCAAATCCTTTTACTTGGACCCCAAAACGGGCGAGACTGGCGGCCATGCAGCACACAGCGTCTATTTCCAGGTTCTGGGCGACCACGGCCTTCTGGGTTTCGGCGTCTATTTTGCCCTTCTTTTCTCGACCCTGTTCCTGCTTAGGCGAATCCGCAAAAAGGCCCGTACAATTCCCGCCATGACCTGGGCCGCGGACCTGGTGGCCATGATCCAGGTGTCGTTCCTGGCCTTCTTCGTCTCGGGCGCCGCTCTCAGCATGGCTTATTACGACATGGTCTATATCTACATCGGCATTGCGCTAACGCTGGATCAAATGCTCAAGGATCATAAAAACAATCCCGCGGAAGCAGAGGCCTCCGCAACGGCCGTGGCCCAGGCGCGAAGCGGAAGAAAATGGAGAGCGCCCGCACACGCCGTCTAGCGCCGCTAACGTTCAGCACCGCGCAAGGACCAAGCAGGGCCATCTGGCAGGAAGTTTGACGGATGATCTTTATCTTCAGTTCGGCCCGCAGCGGCTCCACCTGGCTCGCAAAGGCGTTCGACAGCCATCCCGACACCATCTATCTGCATGAACCCGACATCGCCGATCGCGGAGACGATCTGTTACCCTATTGGTTCGCGCATACCTCGCAAGGATATGAGAGCCGGGCAAAGGCCTATCTCTCGCGCCTGCGCGCGAATCGCAATCTGCGCACCGTCGGAACGCGGCCTTTTTTTCCGAAAACCTACCGGGGGCTGATCGAAAGGGGCGCGCGGACGGGATTGATCTATCTGGGAAAAGGGCTTGAAAAAGCGGGGTTTCCCGCAACAGCCGAAAAAATCGGCATTCCGGATTGGTCCCAACCGGCGAGCCCCCCGAAAATCGTCATCAAGTCGGTTAGCGCCTTGGGAAGAGCCGAAGCCCTGGTGAGATCGGGAGCCGATATCACGCCGATCCTGTTGCTGCGCCATCCTTGCGGCTATGTGCATTCCTACATGCGCGGCAACCGGATGGGCGTTATGCCTCCCCCGCGCCCGCTGGGTGAATTGCTGGAAACGCGATCAGCGCACCGGCTGGGTGCCGCACGCGCGGTATCGAGCGCAGGCGGACTTGTGGAAACGCTGGCCTGGGATTGGCTGCTGGCCAATTGCGAAGCCTATCCGGCAATTTCCGAACGAGGCGTTGTCCTGCGCTACGAAGATTTGGCCCAAAATCCGGAAGCGCAATTACGCGCTTTGTTTTCCAAGCTCGGCTTGGCGTGGTCCGACAGCACAACGCAATTTCTAAAGGCGTGTTCCACGGGCGACGGATCCTACTATTCGCTGGCCCGCAATCCGGTCGCGGCGGCCAACAGATGGAAATCGCAGTTGGACCCCAAACATATCGAGCAAATCCGCAATATCGTCTGCCGGGACCCAATCGGGGAGCGCTACTTCGGCTAGCAAAACGGCTCGGCAGTTAACCAGCTGGCAAGGCGCAGCGGGGTGTTAACAGCCGTCACGATGTGACAAAAAATCATGGAACTTCCAAAGGTTGCATGAGTTCCCGATTTACCAGGAACTTGAAATACTTGTTTAACGGGTCTGGTATAGACCTAACATACCGGGCAAACTTAGCCCGATTGGGCCTCGCAGAGACCTGCGGTGGTCGATGCGATATGGGCTAAATCATTATGCAACCTTGGAAAATCGTCCTTCGAACCTATTTGGCCGGCACCTGGCATTACCGCTGGATCGGCATGGGGGTCGCCTGGGCGGTTTGCGTCCTTGGCTGGCTGGGCCTGGCGCTTGTTCCCAACAAATTTCAAGCGGTGGCGATGATCTATGTCGACACCGACACCATGATGGCGCCCTTGCTGCAGGGGCTGACCGTTTCCACCGACCCGCAACAGCAAGTGTCGGTGATGCTGAATACGCTGTTGGCGCGCCCCAACCTCGAACAAGTCGTGCATCTGACCAATCCCCAGGCCAACAGCTTGTCCAATGCCGACATGGCACGGCAGGTGAAACGGCTCCAGGACGGCATTGAGATCACGCCGCTCAACACCAAGAACCTGTTTTCGCTCGCCTATACCGACCCGGATCCTGACAAAGGCCTGAACGTTTCCCAAACGCTGCTTTCGATCTTTGTGGACTCCAATATCGGCAGCAAGCGCCACGATCTGGAAGGCGCTCAGTCGTTCCTGGACACCAAGGTCAACGAGTATGAAACGCTGGTTCGTCAGGCGGAACAGCGGCGCATGGCGTTCAAGCAGGCGAACCTGGATGTGCTGTCCTCGTCCGTCACGCCGGATCAGGCGCGCCAGCAGGTGGAAGCCGCCAGGCTTGCGCTGGGCGGCGCCCAGGCGCGGCTTTCCAGCCTGCGCGGACAACTCGCCGCCATTCCCAAGATCATCTATATCGACGGTCCCGGTCCGCTGATCGTCAGCACCAACCTAGGCAATTCCGCGGTCGGCGGCCGCGGCGGCAGTCTGTTTCAGCGCTTGGCGGATGCCAAGCAAAACCTGCTTGAGCTTCGTTCGAAATATACCGACGAATATCCCGACGTGATCGCGGCCAAACGCGAGGTCGCCCATCTTCAGACCGAACTCGCCAGCACCCCGCCCACCGGATCGCAAGGCTCGGGCAACCAGTCGATTCCCAACCCCGTCTATGTCCAGACCCAAAGCAAGGTCTCCGACGCCATGACAGAGGTCGCGCTGCTGGCGCAGCGTCTGCGCGATGCCGAAACGGCACTGGCGAATGCGAAAACTATCGGCTCCAAGGCCATCGAGATCAGCGCGCAATTCGCCAATCTGGACCGTGACTATGACCTGGTTCACAAGACCTATCAGGATCTGCTTGCCCGCCGCGAATCCGCCAAGCTGTCGCAGTCGGTCAATGATGAGCAATCCTCGATCAATGTGCGTATCGTCGAGCCGCCCAAAAAGGCGCCCTTCCCGGTCGCGCCGAACCGTCCCCTGCTGAACTCCATCGTCATTCTGGTGGGTCTGCTGGCTGGATTGGCAACCACAATCGGTCTGAGCATCAATGCCGGACGCTTCTTCGCCAAGGAACAACTGACTTCGGAATTCGACTATCCGATCATCGGTGTCGTCGGACGTCTGGCGCGCGCTGACGATGCCTTGAACACCAAGCGCGCCTACACCGCATTGGCGGCTTGTACCGGCCTATTGCTATGCGGATATCTCGTCGTGCTGGTTGCGCTGGACGCGTCTTTCCGCCTGACGCTGCGGAGTATGCTATGACGGACAAGCCGCCAACCTCCTTGAATTTGATCGAACGCATGGCGCAACGCCTGGAAAAGGAAAAGGCCGCCGGTGCCGTGCCGCCCCCTTCCGCCAATGTGATTGGAAGGGCGATGGAACGGGACGTGTTTGACGGCGATGCGGCTCCCAAAGCCGCCGTCTCTCAGAACGGCATGATCCGCGAACAGCTCCAACCCCAGCCGCCCGCCGCCCGCCGCGACGGCGTTTCCATGGTGGGTCCAGCCGCTGAACCGGTACGCGTTTCCACGCCCAAGGCGCCCGAACCGCTGCGTCCCCATGGCGCCACCCTACCGGGCAAGACCGTGCGTCTGGACTTCCGCGCCTTGCGCCAGAACGGGTTGATCACGCCCGACAATATGACCTCGGCCATCTCCAACGAGTTTCGCGGTGTCAAGCGCAGGCTGTTGCAGAAGGTTCGCGATCCGCAGACCCGCGCTACCGTCAGCAACCTGATCATGGTCACCAGCTCCCTGCCAGGCGAAGGAAAGACCTTTTCCTCGATCAACCTGGCTTTGAGCCTGGCGGCGGAACGCGGGTTGCAGGTTCTCCTGATCGATGCAGACGTCATCCGTCCGTCCGTCGGCAACATGTTCGTGTCGCCGCCCACCGAAGGATTGACCGATCTTTTGAGCGGCAAAGTCAGCCATGTTTCCGATGTGCTGTACCGCTGCGCCGACATCCCGAATTTGGCGGTGATCTTTGCCGGCAATCCCAGCGCCAACACGCCGGAGCTGATTTCCAGCGGCCGGATGGCCAATCTGTGCCGCGAATTGTCGGCCCGTTATCCCGACCGCGTGATCGTGATCGACACCCCGCCGGTTCTGGCTTCGACCGAGCCCGCGATCCTGGCCAGCTATATGCACCATCTGATCATGGTGGTCGCAGCCGATCAGACGGACCGGCACCAGCTGCGCAAGTCGCTGGAGACCGTCGCGTCCTGCCAAAGCGTCAGCCTGTTGTTCAACAAGGCGCCCAGTTGGAACGAGGCTGAATATATTGCTTACTATGGGTATGCCAATACGGTGACGTCGACCGCGCCTGCTGAGTCTTAGTTTGCGGGTGGGTCATGTATACGAGCTTCTATAAGCTACGCGCCGAACCCTTCCTTCTGACGCCGGACGAACGCTTTTACTTCGAGAGCAGCGTTCATTCGCAAGCCATGGCGCATCTGACCTATGGCTTGAAGCGGGGAGAAGGCTTCATCGTCATCACCGGTGACGTTGGGGCGGGGAAAACCACCTTGGTCAAGCGCCTGATCGCCACCATCGATCCCAGCAAGATCGTCGCCGCCCATGTCGTGACGACGTCACTGTCCGGCCATGATTTGCTGAAGATGGTCGCCGCGGCCTTCGGCCTGCGCGATCTGCCGCAGGACAAGAGCGGCATCCTGCTCAAGCTGCAGGAGTTCTTCAACGCCACGCACCAGCAAGGGCGGCGGGCGCTGTTGATCGTGGACGAAGCGCAAAATCTGTCGGAAAACGCGCTGGAAGAACTCAGAATGCTGTCGAATTTCCAGGTGCAGAACGCCGCGCCCTTCCAGAGCTTTCTGGTCGGCCAGCCGCAGTTTCGCCGGATCATCGCCAATCCGGACCTGGAACAGCTGCGCCAGCGCGTGATCGCCTCCTATCATCTGGGGCCCTTGAGCAGCCTGGAATCCGGCAATTATGTGCTGCACCGGCTCAAGCAGGTCGGCTGGACGGGAGACCCCTCCTTTCCGATGAGCACGATCGGCGCCATTCACCAGCACACCGGGGGCATTCCACGCCGCATAAACGCCCTGGGCAATCGGTTGATGATTCTAGGCTATCTGGACGAGCTGCATACCTTCACGGCGGAAGACGTCAACCGCGTGGCGGCCGATCTGGCGAACGAAAACGAGGCTGCGGATATGCAGGACGGCGTACCGGCGCCGGCCAATCAAAATGCGCAAAGCGCCGCTTCCCTGGCCGCGCGCCTGGACCGTATCGAGGAGCGCTTGGACAAACAAGAAGCCTATACACGCCGTGCCGGCACGATCATCCAGCAAATTCTCAACTTGGCGAATTCGGACGCGCCGTAGGCCTGGGCCTGCTGCGAAAGGGGCAATCGTGACTATCAATCCACTGGACAGTGATCCGATTGTCGGCTGGCGAAGGCGTCCGGTCCGGAATCTCACCGGTTCGCCCCTCAACGCCATGACGGTGGACGTGGAAGACTATTTCCAGGTCGAGGCATTTTTTCCCCATATCGCCCGCCAGGAATGGGACCGCCGCGAATGCCGCGTGGAACGCAATGTCGAGCGCATTCTGCAGCTCTTCGCCGACACCGACACCAAAGCCACGTTTTTCACATTGGGCTGGATTGCCGAACGCTATCCCCAACTGGTCCGGCGCATCGTCGAAAACGGCCATGAATTGGCGTCCCACGGACTGGCGCATTATCGTGCCGATCACCAATCGCGGCAACAATTCCTGGCCGATGTGACGCGCGCCAAGACCTTGTTGGAAAATATCGGCGGCGTGGCCGTGGGCGGCTATCGCGCCACCTCCTTCTCCATTTCCCGCCGCAATCTTTGGGCGCTGAATGCGCTGGATGAAGCCGGTTACAAATACAGTTCCAGCACCTTTCCGATTCAGCACGACCTGTATGGGATTCCGGAACAGCCGCGCTTTGCTTTTTACCCCTTTCCCGACAGCCAATTCGTGGAAATCCCCATCACCACCCTTCGCCGTTTCGGCCGCAACTGGCCTTCGGGCGGCGGCGGCTATTTCCGCCTCTTCCCCTACGGTCTTTTCAAGCGCAGCCTCAAGGCAATCCGCGCCGAAGACCGCCAGCCCTGCACCTTTTATTTCCATCCTTGGGAAATCGATGCGGACCAGCCCCGGATCCCCGGAACGTCGCTGAAGACCCGTGTGCGGCACTATTTGAACCTCAACCGCACATTCGACCGGCTCAAAATGCTGCTCAACGATTTCCGCTGGTCCAGTGTCGATCAGGTGTTCTTCGCGCAATCCGCGTCAAGACAATGATCCGCAGCAGCCTGTTTCTATGCCATCGCCTGCCCTACCCGCCGAACAAGGGCGACAAGATCCGCTCGCATGCCTTGCTGCGCCATCTCGCCCAGCGGGGGCCGGTTCATCTGGCCTGTTTCGTGGACGATCCCGACGATTGGCAGCATCTGGACACGGTGCGAAAACTGGCGGGCGGCGATTGCTATTTCGAGCCGCTCGGCCCCGCCGCCAAGATGTGGCGCAGCCTGACAGGCCTTGCCACCGGCAAGCCGCTCACCACCGTCTGTTTCGGCAGCGCTGGGCTTCAGCAATGGGTCGACCGGACCCTTGCCGGCAAAGCGATCAGCGATGTGGTGGTGTTCGGGTCCGCCATGGCGCCCTATCTGCTGAAGAGCAGCTTTCCCGCTCACCGCGTCCTGTTCGACATGGTCGATATCGATTCCGACAAATGGAAACAGTATGCAGCAGGATCGCGCGGCGCGGTCAAATGGCTCTATCAGCGCGAGGCGCGCAAGCTGGAAGCGCTGGAATGCCAAGCCGCCAAGGCCTTTGGCGCCACCTTGCTGGCATCCCAGTTCGAGGCCGATACCTTCAAACGCATCGCGCCCGCCAGCGCCTTCAAGATCGGCGGGCTGACCAATGGCGTGGATCTGGAGCGCTTTTCGTCCGATGCGCTGCAAAACCCTTTCGCGGCCGGCGAATTACCCATTGTGATGACCGGCCGCATGGACTACCGGCCCAACCATGAAGGCGCGCTATGGTTCGCGGCGCAGGTGCTGCCGCATGTTCTGAAATCGGTGCCGCACGCCAAAGCCTATTTTGTCGGTTCCGGCCCGCCCCCTGCCCTGCGCCACGCCGCAGGGCCCAAGGTGACCGTGACGGGTGCGGTGCCCGATGTGCGGCCCTATCTTCAGTTCGCCCGCGCTGTCGTCGCCCCTCTGCACATCGCCCGCGGCGTGCAAAACAAGGTTCTGGAAGCGATGGCCATGGAAAAACCGGTTGTCGCCACGCATGACGCCACCCGGTCGCTGAACGTCAAGGCCGGCCACCATCTTTGGGTGGAGAATGACCCTCAGCGCTTTGCCACGGCGGTAGTAGAGGCTCTGCAAGCACCCGAGCGTGAAGCGATAGCCAGGAACGCGCGCAAATATGTGGAAGACCATCACAACTGGCCGGACATCTTGAGAAGCGTGGACGACCATTTGGAAGCCTTGCGCTTGCCGTCCCTGGCCGTGTCTGAACCCGTGCTCAATTTTTCCCGCGCCGCGGGCGGCCGTCCTATCAAGCCCGCGGCCCCGTGCCAGCCATGACCAGCGCGGCGGCCTTGTCCGATTCCAATCAGACCATCTCCCGTGCATGGCTCAGGCACGGCGGCGCGCTTGTCTTGATGCTGCTTTTTACGGTCCTGGCGTTCCACAATTCGGTCCGGGCCGCGCTGCAGGTTTGGTGGGTGTCGCCGACCTATTCGCACTGTTTCCTGATCATTCCCATCGTCGCCTGGCTGAGTTGGGAAAAATGGCCGGATTTGGCGAAAATCACCCCCAGCCTGGCGCCGCTGGCGTTGATTCTGATCCCCTTTCTCAGCCTGGGTTGGTGGCTGGGCGAGTTGTCCGCCATCAACGAAATCCAGCAATATGCCGTGGTCGGCATCATGCAAGTTCTTATCGTCGCCCTCTTGGGAACCCAAGTGGCGCGGGTCATCTGGTTTCCCATCCTCTATTTGATATTCCTGGTTCCCACCGGAGAATATCTGATCGGCCCGATGCAGCAATTCGCCACCCGCTTTGCCGATACCGCCCTCAATCTCCTGGGCATTGTGCATTATACCGAAGGCACCATCCTCGAACTCGCCAACGGCCGCTTCGAGGTCGCGGAAGCCTGTGCGGGCCTGCGTTTTCTCATCGCCACCGTGACGCTGGGCGTGTTGTTTTCCTACATGATGTTCCGCAAACTCTATAAGGCCGTGCTGTTTCTGATCGCCTGCGTCGCGGTCCCTTTGATCGGAAACGGGCTGCGCGTTGTGGGCATCATCGTTCTGGCGCATTTTACCAACAACGAGTATGGCGCGGGCGCCGATCACATCGTCTATGGCTGGGGTTTCAATATTGCCATCCTGCTGGTGCTGGGCATTTTGGGCTCGTTCTTCCGCGATGACGTCGAGAACAACAGCGTCGCGCCGCCGGCATCGCCGCGCGCACGGGCCGCTCTGGCGCCGGTGACGGCGCTGGCTGCGCTATTGATCGGCACCGGGCCCGCCTTAGCCTGGTGGCACAACAATTATTTCACCAAGCCCGACCTTCAGGCTCTGACCGCGCCATTGAACGTACCCGGCTGGCACCAAGGACCGCCCTCCGCCTTCTGGCGTCCGCATTTTACCGGCGCGGATGCGCAAATCCTGGCATCGCTGATGCGCAGCGAAAGCCGGCTTGTGACCCCGGTGGACTTTTTCATCAGCTATTACGCCCGGCCCCGTCCCGGACATGCCATGACCGCCCATGTCAACAAGCTATGGGACGAGAAGGAATGGTCCGCCTCCAACCGCCGCATCACCATGGCGAAGTTCGGACGTACCGACATCCCGTTTCGGGAATCGGTGATTGCCTCGTCCATGGAGAAGCGGATCGTCTGGTCTGTCTATTGGGTCAACGGCCATTTCACCCCCAGTCCGTTTCGGGTGAAATTGCTGCAAACCGCCGCCGCCTTGCAGGGCCGTGAGGGGCAGGCCGTGATCGCTTTCTCTACCCCGATCGACGGCACGATCGAGGACGCCCGCGCCCATCTGTCCCGGGCGCTGCTGAGCCTGGACCAGGTGACGGCGCGGCTCAACCAGGCAAACCAACCGGCGCAAAGCGCGTCCGCGAAAGGGCCGTGAGACGTGTGCGGAATAGCCGGCTGGTTTGATCAAACGGGCGAGCGTGCGCCAGACCGCGGCTTGGTGCGCGCCATGACCGACACCATCCGCCATCGCGGCCCGGATGGGGACGGCTATCATTTCGAGCCCGGCCTGGGCCTGGGCCATCGCCGCCTGGCGGTGATCGACCTGGTCAGCGGCGCCCAACCCATGCTGACGCCTGATAAGGCCATTTGCCTGATCTTCAATGGCGAGATTTTCAATTTCCGGGAATTGCGGCAGGACCTGCAACGCCGCGGCCATAGCTTCGCCACCCAATCCGACACCGAAGTCATTTTGGTGGCCTGGCAGGAATGGGGGCGCAACTGCGTCGACCACCTGACCGGACAATTTGCCTTCGCCCTTTGGGATCAGCGCCAACAACTCCTGTTCCTGGCGCGCGACCGGCTGGGCGAAAAGCCGCTCTACTATGCGCATCTCGCCGACCAGACCTTGATCTTCGGATCCGAATTGAAGGCGCTGACGGTTCATCCCGGCTTGGAGCGCCGGATCGATCCCTGCGCGGTGGAGGAGTTTTTTGCGCTGGGCTATATCGCCGAACCGCGAACCATCTACAGCACGGTGCGTCAATTGCCGGCCGGCACAACACTGACCCTGCGCCGCGGCCATAAGCCCGAAATCAGGGCCTATTGGGACCCGGCCCCGGCCACCGTCAGCAGCAGCGAATTGGCCAATTTGGACGATGCGCTGCTGGAGCGTTTGGGCGGTATCGTAAAATCCCAGCTGGTAGCGGACGTTCCGGTCGGCGCCTTTCTGTCCGGCGGCGTGGATTCCAGCGGCACGATGGCGCTGATGGCGCGCGCCGCCAAAGACCCGATCATGGCTTTTACGATCGGATTCAACGACCCGTCTTTCGACGAGACGGCCTATGCCAGCGCGGTGGCCAAGCATTACGGGTCCCACCACATCATCGCGCGGATGCAGGGCGATGAACTGGATCTGGTCGAACGTCTCCCCGCGATCTTTGACGAGCCCTTTGGCGACAGTTCCGCCCTGCCCAGTTATCGCTTGATGCAACTGGCGCGCAAATCGGTGACCGTCGCCCTGTCGGGCGACGGCGGCGACGAGCTGTTCGCCGGTTACCGGCGCTACGGTTTCCATGCCCGGGAAGAGAGCATCCGGCGCTGGCTGCCAGGGGCCATCCGCCAGCCTCTGTTCGGCACACTGGCGTCTCTTTATCCCCAACTCGACCGCGCGCCGCGTTTCCTGCGCGCCCGCCATACCTTCCGTGAGCTGAGCGCCGATTCCGTCACCGGCTATTTCTGGAACTTATCGGTGGTGAGCGACGATATGCGCCGTGCCCTGTTCTCAGGCGGGCTGAGCAAGGCTCTGAACGGCTATCATGCCGTGGATGTGGTGGCGCGTCACGCCAAGGCCGCGCCCACCGACGATCCGGTGACGCAGGCACAGTATGTCGATCTGAAGTCCTGGCTGCCCAGCGATATTCTGGTCAAGGTCGACCGCACCGCCATGGCCAACAGCCTGGAGGTCCGCGTGCCCATGCTGGACCATCATTTTGTCAATTGGGCGCTGGGGCTGCCGTCCGCCGTCAATCGCCGCGGCAGCGAAGGCAAAATTCTGTTGAAGCGCGCCTTTGGCCGGCTGGTGCCCAGGAATGTTCTGCACCGGCCCAAACAGGGCTTCTCCGTGCCGCTGGCGCGCTGGTTCCGCGGCACGATGGGACGCCATCTGGAACAGAAACTGGCTTCCAAAACCGGCTTGGCCTGCGCCGACTATTTGAAGGGCGATACCATCCGCAGCCTGATTGCCCAGCATCAAAGCGGCAGCCTGGACAATAGCCGGGCGCTTTGGCTGGTCTGGATGTTCGAGGAATTCATGGAGGCGCAGCGCGGCGCCCGGACCCAAGACCGCTTGGCGGAACGCGTTAGCGCGCAGTAACCGCGCTTTGCGGATTTTGCCGCCGCAGCAAGGCAAAGATCAGGCCCAGAATAACCGCAAGCAAGGCATCGGTGATCTCCGCCGAACGCGACACCATGAACATCTGCAACACGCTGGTGGCAAGCAGGATGGCGGCTTGCAACAACACAGCGGTCCGCAAACCCAGACCCGAGGTGGTCAGAAGCAGGATCAAGGCGCCATAGAGATAGAATTTCTCCGCCAGAACCATCAGATTGACCTGCAGGGAGCCGTGCAGGACGGCGAAAAACGGCACCCATTGAAACGGCCTGATCGTCTCGGACCATTGCCAGGGCAAAAGGCGGCTCATGACAATCACCGCCAGCATCAGCACGGCCAAGACAGGAACGCAGGCGCGCGGGTAACGCAGCAGAATCGGCGCCAGCGCAAGGGCCAAGCCTGCGCCCATCAGGTCCGGCAAGCCGATGGCCTGCGAAACAATGACGATTTTCGCGGCAAAGAACGCCAGCATCGCCGGCAGGAGATAGGACATGGTTCGATTGGGCTTGAACCCCGCGCGAAAGAGAAAAGTCACGCTCAGCCAAAGAACCGTGTAGCGAAAAATGCTCTGGGGATCGCTATTCGGATAGAGCAGCAGTGGCTTTAGACTGTTCCAGTATTTGTGCAGATCGATGGTCGGCACATAGGGAAACAGGCGCCAGCCCAGCCACGCCATAAGCAGAAGGCGGGCGAAGGCGGGGACCGCGCCCGCGGGCCAGGCGGTTTTCACCCAGCCCAGGCTCACCAAACCCGCCAGCATCGCGCCCCCCAGCGTACCGGCCAGGTTCAGATAGAAATCCGACAGAACGCTGACCCGGCTGCGGTCATAGAATTGGGCCAATTCCACAGCCAAGGACAAGGCCGCCCCGACCGCCACCGCGGTCACGATCGCAAGCCATTTTGGCCGGTTCTGACCGGCCGCTAGCGCAACCACCAAGCCCAGGGGCACATACAAAAGCAGATTGGCAAGGGTGTCGCCCCGGCCATGGGGACGCAAATTCCAGGTGCCCAGCAAATGTTCGACAGCGGAGGCAAGCGGGCCGATGTCATGAAAAGCGAAGGGATATAGAGAGCCATAGACGATCACAGCCATCATGATCGCGATCAGCACATAACGCGGCGATGAATTTCCCAGCCCGGCCGTAGTGGGACGCGACTTCGTCACGATCTGTCCTTTTGCGTGCCCGCCTTGCGTGGAAAATCGCCGCCATGCGTTCGGGCTGCGCTATACCGCAAATGGCGCAAGCTGTACACGCAGGGCCGCTTGATCCGGGGAGGCGATTTTGTTAACCCTCGTCTATCGCCGCGCGTATAGGACTTTGGCCGACACAAGAGAAAGCGTTGGCTGGGCCCGGCAATCCGGCCGGATAGACACCGGAAAATTCCTAAATGCTGGATACATCGCCGCCCCTCTCCATCGTTACGGCCACCACCCTCTTTCCCAATTCGCTTCAACCGGCGCATGGCATTTTCGTCGAGACGCGCCTGCGCCGTTTGCTGGCGGACGGCAGGGTGGAGGCGCGGGTTCTGGCGCCGGTGGCCTGGACGCCGCCCGGCCTGCCCGGCGCCGAGCTCAAAAAACTGCGCCAAATTCCCGATTTCGAGCAGCGAAACGGGTTGGACGTGGATCATCCCCGCTATCTGGTCATTCCCAAGATCGGCATGAACCTCACGCCATATACGCTCTACCGCGCCATGCGCCGCCGCTTCACGAAATTGCTGGCTTGCGGGATCAAAGTGGACTTGATCGACGCCCATTATTTTTATCCCGACGGGGTTGCCGCGGCTTGGCTGGGGCGGGATTTCCATATCCCGGTCGTCATCACGGCACGGGGCACCGACATCAATCTCATTCCGGACTATCCCTATCCCCGCCGCCTGATTCTGCAAGCCGCCCAAAGCGCGGGCGCCATCATCACCGTGTGCCAGGCGCTTAACGACCGGCTGGTGGAGCTGGGCGTTCCCAGCGCCAAAATCACCACGCTGCGCAATGGCGTCGATCTCGAGATTTTTGCGATGAAAGACCGCGATGCCTTGCGGACCAAACTGGGTGTTGCGGGCTTTGTCTTGGTCAGCGTCGGCCTCTTGATCGAGCGCAAGGGCCATCACCTGATCATCGAGGCGCTGCCGCGGATACCAGATGCCACATTGCTGATCGTGGGATCGGGTCCTGACCGGCAACAGCTCGAAAATCTCGCGCAACGCTTGGGTGTGGCAGATCGCGTGCGCTTTCTGGGCGCCATGGACCAGAAATCTCTTTGCGAGGTCTACAACTGCGCCGATGTTTCGGTGCTGGCCTCAAGCCGCGAAGGCTGGGCCAATGTGTTGCTGGAATCCATGGCGTGCGGGACGCCGGTGATCGGCTCGGCCGTGTGGGGAACGCCCGAAGTGATCGCCAGTCCCGATGCCGGGCTTTTGCTGGAAAAGCGCGACGCCCAAAGCATCGTTGCGGCCATCGCCAAACTCCGGCAGGCCTTGCCGGACCGGGCCGCCACCCGCCGCTATGCCGAGCAATTCGATTGGCAATCGACCACCGACGGCCAGTTGCGCGTGTTTCGCGGCCTGTTGGAAAAGGTCAGCCGATAATTTCGGCGTAGCGCCGCGCCATGACCTGCTCGTCGAAATCTTCGCGCGCTTTCTTTTCATTTTCCGCGCCGATGGCGCGTTGCGCGGGCCTGTCCGCGGCCAGCCGCGCCAAGGCATTGCCGAATGCCTGGTCCTGGGCGGCGGCGATATAGGGCGCATTCCGCGCGCTCACCATCTGGGCGACATCGCCCACCGCCGTGGCCACCACCGGCAAGCCCGCCGCCATCGCTTCCAGCACACTGAGCGGCATCTGTTCGGTATCCGAGGACAGCGCAAAAATGTCCATCTGCGGATACCATTCCTCGGGGCGGTTGGTTTGGCCGGTGAAACGGACGTGATCGAAGACGGCAAGCGCACGCGCCAGTTGCTCAAGAGCCGGGCGTTCCGCGCCTTCGCCAACAATCACCAATTGGACCGCGCCCGGCGCCGTCTGCGCGGCGAGGACGGCAAAGGCCCTGATCAGGCGGGCGATATTCTTTTCCCGCCGCAAACTCGCCACCGTGCCGATGACAAGGGGGGACGCGTTGCGGGCCGCGCGCGACGCCACAGCGAACCGCGCGCAGTCCACGCCATTGGGAACGAACAGCACCCGGTTTGGCGGCAACGACCATTGGGAAAGAGCGATCTTCTCCAGATTGCGGGATGGCAGGATCACCCTTGTATGGGCCCCCGAAAGCGCCAGCCGCCGCGTCCAAATCCGGCGCAAAAGCTGTTGGCGGACTTCTTCGGGGCCAAATCCATCTTCGATATGGACATGGCGCGTGCGGGCGCCAAACCGGTTGAGCAAGGCCCATTCGACCGCGCCCCAATTGTAGGTCAACAACACGTCCGGCTGCAGGCTGTGCAGCAGGGCGCGGAACGTGCGCCAGCTCTGCAACGTCTTGCGCTTGTCGAAGGTCAATTCTTGATAGGCGATGGGCAATCCGCCCAACCGGCCCGCCATGTCGTAATTTTGATCCAGCGCCAACACGGTGTGGCGATAGCGCGGGCCATGAATCCTGGCCAACTGCGCAAAACGCATCTGCGAGCCGCCGACCGCGAAGGTCGGAAAAACATGCAGCAGATGCGTTTGCCGATTCGCCACGGGGTTTATGCGCGTTCGCCGGCGCGGGCCTTGTCCACCAGGGACATCACCCGCCGGGCGTTGCGCGCCCAGGAGATATCTTCATCGCGGATCTTGGCGGCGGCCGCAGCTCCCAGGCGCGCGCGCAAGCCCTGATCGGCCACCAGCCTGCGCACCGCATTGGCGAAGGATTGGCTGTTGTTGGGCTCAAACAGCAAGGCGTCCACCTCGCCGGTCAGAATCTCGCGAATATTGGAAGCGTCCGGCGCGATCACGGCGCGGCTCAGCGCCATATATTCAAACAGCTTGAGCGGGCTGGCATAGGGCGTGACTTCGGGCTGCAGGGCGATGTCGAAGCTGCTGATATAAGCCGCCAGCGCGCCCCGCTCGACCAGCCCCGAAACCCAAACGCGCTCGGCCACGCCAAGGTCCTTGGCGCGGCGCATCAGATCGGCCGTGCCGGGGCCATCGCCCACCACCAGCAAATTGGCCTGCGCCAATGCCGGGTCCTGCGCCAGCAAATCCACCACCTGCGGCAGTCCATGCCAGGCGCGGACATAGCCGACAAAACCCAATACCGGGCCGGGGCCAAAGGAGGCGGGAAGCTTAGGCCGCGCCCCAGCCTCGACAAGACGAAACTGATCAGCATTGACGCCATTGGACGTCACCACGATGCGCTCAGAAGAAATCCCTTCCCGTTCGATGGTACGGCCCAGCACATGGGTGACGGGCAAGACATAGCGGGCATTGCGCCAAGCGGTCTTTTCCGTCCAATAAGCGAAACCCGGCATCGCCAATCCGTCGAACTTGCCCCGCTCCTCCGCCAGCGGCGCATTGACCTCCAACAGAAGCGGTAGAGAAAACAGCCGCGCCGCCCACACGCCCGAAAGCATGTAGATATTGGCGCGCTCGTAGATCGCATCGGGCCGCTCGCGCGCGATGGCCAAGGCGAGCTTGAGAAATTCCAACCCGCTATAAGAGAATTCCAGGATCTCGTAGAGCAGCTTGGGAATCACCTGCTTCTTGCGGGCGGGCTTGAGCGCGTCCACCCGCTCAGGCTCCACGACCGGGACTTGCACCCCTTCTTGCTTCAAGGCGGCGATCATCTCGTCGATATGGACGGATTGGCCGTCACGGGACCTGGTCCGGTGATGATAGAGAATCTTCAAGGCTGCACCGCGCGACGTTCCTGACTATCCCGGCGTTCCGCGGCGTCCCCGATCAGCTGTACCGCCGGCCCCATCGCGGACAGCGACAGGTCCTGTTCAGCGCACGCCCTCAGGCCACAAAACGACCCGCAAGGTTTGCAGCATAATCCCCAGGTCGCGCAACAGGCTGAAGTTCTTGATGTAGAAAAGATCGTATTCGAGCTTGCGCTGGGCGTCCTCGAGCGAGGCCCCATAGTGGTAGTTGATCTGGGCCCAACCGGTCAGGCCCGCCCGAACCGTGTGGCGCAGGTCGTAAAGGCGCAGTTGACGCGACAGGTCGTCCACGAAACAGGGGCGTTCCGGACGGGGGCCCACGATGGACATATCGCCCTTCAGGATATTGATCAGCTGCGGGATTTCATCCAGGCGGCTGCGGCGAAGGAACATGCCGACTTTGGTGATGCGGGGATCGTTCTGGTCGGCCCATTGCGCGCCGTTGCGCTCGGCATCCGCGCGCATGCTGCGCAGCTTGTAGAGCCAGAAAATGCGGCCGCCGCGGGTGACGCGCTGTTGGCGGTAGATCACAGAACCTGGCGAATCGAGGCGAATCGCGACCATGGCGGCGATCAGGACCGGCAGGCTGATGATCAGCGCGGTCAGGCTGAGAACGATGTCCATCAGCCGCTTGACCGCATCGTCGATCAGGCGGAACTGAAATCCGGGGGTGTGAATCAGCCAGGGCAGCTCCAGCCAGGCCAATTCGACGCGGCCGGTCTGGCGTTCGACATAGGCGTTGAATTCGGTCACCGGCACACCGCGCGCCTTGCAGGACAAGAGGCTATCCAGGGGGACGCGGTTGCGGTCGTCCACCGCCACCACGATCTCATCGGCGTTGAGCCGGTCCACCACCTCTCCGATGGAGGGGATCGCGACATGCGGATCGCCGCTGTCAGGCTGAACGACCTGGGTCAACACATCTTCGTTGATGAAATGAATTTCCTGCAGACCGCCATGGGCGCGGCTGAGGTCTTCGATATGGCGGGCGCGTTGGCCGGCGCCCACGACCAGAATGCGGCGGCGGAAGAAATCATTGTGCAGCAACACCCGCACCACATTGCGGCTGATCACGGCAGCGCCCAGCGAGATGCCGGTGCCCACCAATATGATGGTGACGCACCGGCTGATGCTCCAAAACACCCGCGCATCCGGGAACAGCAGGGGAAAGCCATAGTGCAGCACAACAAAGAGCACGATGCCCGAAATGGCGAGTGCGGTGGGAATGCGCGAAAGCGCGGTGGTCCGGTTCAGCAGGGCGTCGCGGCGGTAGCAGCCGGTGGCGTAAAGGAACACCATCGAGCCGATGAGAGAAATGCCCACCACCGCGGCGGCCTCGCCCAAGCCGCCCAAGGCGAGGCGGCTATGGATCAGCGATAAAACAATCAGCTGAGCGCCGCCGATCAGAACCAGATCGAGCAACGCCTGGGAGACGTTGGCCGCGGGCACATAACGCGGATAACGCCGCGCTGCGCCGGCGGTCTCGGCGGGCGGCAGGATGCGCATGCGAGGCGCCCTGGCGGCAGGCGTTTCCGTGGAAGCGCCACGGCGAACAAAGGTATCGATTTTTCCCAGATGCGGCGCCGGCGCGGCCACGTTTAGCTGCGTGTTGTTTTGAGACACACCGTCGAGACTCATCACTGATTCCCCATCATCGCCAGCCCTTATGGGCAAGGCTTATGCCGCCAGCGACCCGTTTTTCGCCGAACCTTATTCAAGGAATTGAACGGCACGCCCCGTACAACCGTCCTATTATCCGACATCTTTGCTGCATATGCGAGGCAAAAGAGCCCCGAAATGAAACAGTTTTGCCGCTTGGGCTTCGTAACCAAGAATGTGTGGAAAAGTTCCCACGCTTGTGCGGGCGCGTAGTGTTTTAACCATGAATGCTTCGGGATTCCGCCATTTTAAGGGCGACAATTTCTCAGCGAATCTGTCACACGCGGAAGATGGCAACTCTGCACCGATCCGGCCACGGGAGTGATCTTCCGCCCAAGGCGTGGCGGCACCGCCGCCGCTGTCTGAGCGCCGCTCATCGTCGTTCGCTATTCGAGCGCCGAATTACAGATTTATACGGGCAGGGGCTATCGAATGGCCCTAACGCGCTGGAACACCTTTTCCGGCGCGCAGCCAACTGGCGTCTCGGCGCTGGATTTGGCGTGCGACATTCCGGCGCACGGCGCTTTCGCTGTGGCGCAAGCGCGGCCAAGAGGAAAATCTCGAATTGGCAAGCGGGGGCTCCGCAACAAAACTGGTTTCACCGACGCCATGCATCAGACGCCCGATCAGAGGCGTGACCAGGATCGAAATTCCCGTCCAAATCCCCAGCACGATTGCAAGTGACATGGTTTGCCCCCCTAGATTTTGCGACTCACGGGTCGAGCAGATCATAGGGAGAGTTTCTTTCTATCGCATTAACGGTTATGTTTTCAGAGTAAACATTTTCAAGGCTGCGTCCCGCGAATTTTCTCCCGCAAATCAAACTGCCTTCTTCCGCTGTTAACTGGCTGGGCGGAATGCTGCATGCCATTCTGCAAATGAGCTGCGGCAAAGGCCGGATCATCGTGTGATAGGCGGAGATCAGATTTGGACGACGTACAGATTCAGATTGCACTGAGCGCCGCCTATGATTGGGCGCAGGAATGGCAATTGCTGCTGGCGGGCGTTCTGGTGCTGCTGGCAGCGCTTATCCTCGCCTGGTCCGTCCTCAGGGCTGCCCGCATCCGCGCCGACGCGATATCGCAAGACCGGCGCGATTTGCGCTTGAGCACGGCGCCCGCCATGGCCGGCCCGCAGCCACGCGCACAAGCCGATATCGTCACCGGCTTGGAACAGTTGCGCAGCTTCATCCGCTCCGCCCTGGCGTCGCTGACCCTGACGGCGGAGAAGGAAAACAGCCCCGCTCTTTTCCTCTGCCAGCGCATCGCGCATGTGCGGCTGGAACGGTTTGCCTTGCCTTCGTATGCCGGAAAACCGGCGCGCGATCTTTATGACAGCTTGCTCGACCAGCTCGAACTGCTGCGTCAGAACCTCAAAAAAGGCGTGCAGCCCGCCGATCTTTCCGAAGTCCTGGTGCAATTGAACGCCAGCGCGCGAAATCTGACGCTCGCCCTGGCGCCCGATTCCGATCAGCGCCAGCAGGCATGATTTGCTATTGTCCAGTTGCGTGGCGAAAGCCCAAAATCCATTGACGTTGCGCTTCGGTTTCGGGGACTTCCAGTCCCCGCGCGTTTGCAATCATGTCCAGCGCAACGTCTCCGTCCACGCCCAACAGGATCAGAACGCAAGCCGCCAAGGTGGTGGAACGGCCGATCCCGGCCCGGCAATGGATGGCCACCGATTTTCCGGCGAGCACCCGATCCGCCAACTGGCGCGCCATCACCGCGAAAGGCTCCACACTGTCGGGCACGGTCTTGTCACGCAGAGGAAAGGAAAAAAACTCGATGCCGAATTCTTCGCAAAGCGCAGCCTCCGCCTCGGTCAGATTGGGAATCTCCGACGCCGCCAGCAAGGAGACGATGACATCAACGCCCTCGTCCCGCCAAGCCATGATGGTGCTTTCCAACTGCTCATCCCAGCGCGGCGCGGCCATGGTCGCCACATTTCCCCCGGCGAACTGGTGAATCCAGTAAAGTTGCTGAGGCTCGGGCATGAGCGAAACCGCCTGCGCTGCAAAGGGGAAAGAATGCTGGCGCGCCTTTAGGTCAAAGGCCGGACAGCGTCAAGCCGCGATCCCTAAGGTGGCGCAAAAAGCGCCAAATCCAAGTTGACCGCGGGTTCATCAACAGCGATGTTCGAGAGGCCATTTCAAGAGCGGATCGGCCTTGGCGAAGATTCTGGTCACGGGTGCGGCGGGATTTATCGGCGCCGCGGTATGCCGCGCGCTGGCGGCCCGGGGCGATGCCGTCATCGGTATCGACAATCTCAACGGCTATTACGACAGGCGCCTGAAAGAAGCCCGTCTGGCGCTGCTGACGCCTTTGCCCAATTTCACCTTCCGAAAGGCCGACATCGCCGACAAAGAGGCCATGCTGGCGCTGGCGGCGCCCGATATCGCGGGCATCGTGCATTTGGCGGCGCAGCCGGGGGTCCGCTATAGCCTGGAAAATCCTTTCGCCTATGTCACCGCCAATGTGATGGGCCATACCGTCATGCTGGAATTGGCGCGCGCGCTCCAATCTGCAGGCGCCGCCTTCAAGCATTTTGTCTATGCCAGTTCTTCATCGGTCTATGGCGCCAACAAGAAAACGCCCTTCGCGATCGGTGACGCGGTGGAGCATCCCAATTCGCTTTACGCCGCGACCAAGCGGGCCGATGAGCTATTTTCCCATACCTATGCGCATCTCTATGGCATCGCCTCTACGGGCCTGCGTTTTTTCACCGTCTATGGCCCCTGGGGCAGGCCGGACATGGCGCCCATATTGTTCGCCAAGGCGATCGCCGCGGACGAGCCCATCAAGGTGTTCAATCATGGCCAGATGTGGCGGGACTTCACCTATATCGACGACATCGTCGCGGGCGTTTTACAGGCGCTGGATCGCCCGGCCACCGGCACACCGCCGCACGCGCTCTACAATCTGGGCAATAACAGGTCCGAAAAGCTCACCGACTTCATCGCCGAGATGGAAAAGGCGTTGGGCAAGAAGGCCCAGATGATTATGACGGAAATGCAGCCGGGCGACGTGCCGGCCACCTATGCCGATATCGAAGCCAGCAGCCGGGATCTGGGTTTTCAACCCACCACCCCGATCAGCCTGGGCATTCCAAAATTCATCGCCTGGTTCCGGGACTATTATCGCGCCTAAATCTATGCCGCCTTGCGGGAATTGAGAAAGTCGCCCATGCGGCCCAGCGCCTTGAGGATATTCTGCGCCGAATTGGCGTAGGACAGCCGCAGATAACCTTCGCCCAGAATGCCGAAATCCGGGCCGCCGATCAGCGCCACACCGGTTTCGTCCAGCAGCGCGTTGGCCAGAGGCTTGGCCAGCCAGCCGGTCTGCTTGATATTGGGGAAGGCATAGAAGGCGCCCTTGGGCGTGATGCAGGACACGCCCGGCAGTTTGTTGAGGCCTTCCACCACCAGCGTGCGGCGCTTGTCGAACTCGCCGCGCATATGCGCCACCGCATCCTGCGGCCCGGTCAAGGCGGCGATGCCGGCATATTGGGTGGGGGCGTTGACGCAGGAATGCAGGTTCACCGCCAGCTTGCGGGCATAGTCATAGAGCTTGCCCGGCCACACCGCATAACCCAGCCGCCAACCGGTCATGGCATAGGTCTTGGACCAGCCGTTCAGCAGGATCAGCCGGTCGCGGACCGAGGGATAGTTCAGCAGCGTGACATGCTCTTGGCCGTCATAGATCAACTGATCGTAGATCTCATCCGACAGGATGGCGACATGGGGCCATTTCTCCATGCCCTTGACGAAGATTTCGACATCCTGTTTGGGCGTGACGCCGCCGGTGGGATTGGCGGGGGAGTTGATGATGATCAGGCGCGTCTTGTCGGTGATCAGGCTTAAGGTTTCTTCCGCCGAAAAAGCGAAGCCATGTTCCTCGCGGATCGGGATCGGCACAGGCGTGGCGCCGGTATATTCGATCATCGAGCGGTAAATGGGGAAACCCGGATCGGGATACATGATCTCCACCCCCGGCTCGCCGAACATCAGAATGGACATGAACATGGTGGGCTTGCCGCCCGGCATGATCATCACGTCTTCGGGCGACACATGCGCGCCAAAGCGCCGGTGCAGATCGGCGCTGACCGCCTCGCGCAAGGGCAGGATGCCGTTGGCGGGCGTATAGCCATGATGGCCATCGCGCAGCGCCTGGGCGGCCGCTTCGACGATATGTTCGGGTGTGCGGAAATCGGGCTGGCCAATGCCCAGATTGATGATGTCGCGCCCCTGCGCCGCCAGGGCGGTGGCCCGGGCCAACACGGCGAAGGCGTTTTCCTCGCCGATACGGTCAAAATTGGCGACAGTCTTCATGGGACAACTCTGCGTTCGGCGTGGCGGCCGGCTGGCCGGGCAGCCCGTATAAAGCCTCGCGCCCGGGGATTCCAGAGCCCGCCCCGGCCCCCTTTCACAAAAGCCTGTTAGCCCAGATACCCCTTGTCGCGCAGATATCTGACAATAGCCTGGGCATGCGCTTGCGGCGTGCCCTGCACTGTCTTAACCGTCAACTCGGCCCGCTCCGGTGTTTCATAGGGGCTGTCGATTCCGGTGAAATTCTTGATCGTCCCGGCCCGCGCCTTTTCATACAGGCCTTTGGGATCGCGCTGCATGCAGACTTCGATGGGTGTGTCGATAAACACTTCCAGGAATTCCCCCTCGCCCATCAGCTCGCGCGCCATGCGGCGTTCCGAGCGGAAGGGCGAAATGAAGGCGGTCAGCACGATCAGGCCGGCATCGACGAACAGCTTGGCGGTCTCGCCGACGCGGCGGATATTCTCCACCCGGTCGGCATCGGTGAAGCCCAGATCCTTGTTGAGGCCATGGCGGATATTGTCGCCGTCCAGCAGATAGGTGTGCTTGCCCTCCGCGGCGAGCGCCTTTTCGACCAAATTGGCGATGGTGGATTTGCCCGAACCCGACAGGCCGGTGAACCACAGCACCACGGGCTTTTGGCCTTTCATGGCGGCGCGCGCCTGTTTGTGGATGTCCAGCGCCTGCCAGTGAACATTGGTGGCGCGCATCAGCGAGAAATCGATCATGCCAGCGCCCACCGTGGCGTTGGTGAAGCGATCGATCAGGATGAAGCCGCCGGTATCGCGGTTGTCGCGATAGGCGTCGAAAACCAGCGGTTGAGTCAGCGCGAAATTCGCGTAGCCGACTTCGTTGAGCGCCAGGGTTGCAGCGGCGTGATGATCCAGGCTGTTGACATCGATCTTATGCTTGAGGCCGCTGACCTGGGCGGGCACCGTGGCGGTGCCCAGCTTGAGCAGATACTGGCGGCCCGGCAGCAATTCCTCGTCGGCCATCCACAACAGATGCGCCGCAAACTGGTCGGAAACGATCGGGCGCGCCTGCGGATCGGCCAGCATATCGCCGCGCGAAATGTCCACTTCATCGGCCAATGTCAGCGTGATGGCGTCGCCCGCCACCGCTTCGGGCAGATCGCCATCCATGGTGACGATGCGCGTGACTCTGCTGGCCTTACCCGACTTGGCGACCGCGACGGTATCGCCGGGCTTGACGCGCCCGCCGGCGATGGTGCCGGAGAAACCGCGGAAATCCAGATCGGGACGATTGACCCATTGCACCGGCAGACGGAAGGGCTTGTCGGCCAGGGCCGTATCCACATCCACCATTTCCAGATGCGACAGCAGCGGCGGACCGCTGTACCATGGCGTTTCCTTGGACTTTTCGATGACATTGACGCCAAAACGCGCCGACAGCGGGATCGCCGCCTGGCTGGCGAAATTCAGCCGCGCCGAAAAGGCATGAAAATCCGAAACAATCCGATCGAACACCGTTTGGGAATAATCCACCAGATCGATCTTGTTCACCGCCAGCACGATGTGGCGGATGCCCAGCAGCGAGGCGATCGTGGCGTGGCGGCGGGTCTGGGTCAGCACGCCCTTGCGCGCGTCGATCAGGATGACGGCCAAATCGGCGTTGGAGGCGCCGGTCGCCATATTGCGGGTATACTGCTCATGACCCGGCGTATCGGCGACGATGAATTTGCGCTTGTCGGTGGCGAAGAAGCGATAGGCCACGTCAATGGTGATGCCTTGCTCGCGCTCGGCCTCCAGCCCATCCACCAGCAGCGCGAAATCGATATCCTCGCCGGTGGTGCCGAATTTCTTGGAATCCTTTTCCAGCGACGCCAGCGTGTCTTCGAACAACAATTTCGTGTCGTACAGCAAGCGTCCAATGAGCGTGGATTTGCCGTCATCGACGCTGCCGCAGGTGAGAAAGCGCAACAGCGATTTCTTTTCCTGGGCGGCGAGAAATTGTTGGAGGGCGGAAGCCGGGGCGTTCATACCACCACCTCACCATGGGCGGGCCTGACCCGCCCATCCAGGGGCCGCAGCCATAGATGTTGGTTGCTCTGGATGGCCGGCTCAGGGCCGGCCATGGAGAGAATATTTTGCACTAGAAATAGCCCTCCTTCTTCTTCTTCTCCATCGAGGCCTTTTCGTCGCTGTCGATCAGCCGGCCCTGGCGCTCGGACGTGCGGGCGGTGAACATCTCGGTAACGATGTCTTCCAGGCTGTCGGCATCGCTTTCGATGGCGCCGGTCAGGGGATAGCAGCCCAGAGTGCGGAAACGCACCAGCCGGTCTTCCACCGTTTCGCCCGGCTTCAATGTCATGCGTTCGTCATCGCGCATGATCAGCGTGCCGTCGCGCTCCACGACGGGGCGTTTCTTGGCGAAATAAAGCGGCACGATGGGAATATTCTCGGCCAGGATATATTGCCAGATGTCCAGCTCGGTCCAATTGGACAAAGGAAAGACGCGGATGCTCTCGCCCTTGTTGATGCGGGTGTTGTAGACGCGCCAGAGTTCGGGCCGCTGGCTCTTGGGATCCCAGGCATGGCTGGCGGTGCGGAAGGAAAAAATGCGTTCCTTGGCGCGGCTTTTTTCCTCGTCCCGGCGCGCGCCGCCGAATGCGGCATCGAAGCCGTATTTGTCGAGTGCCTGTTTCAGGCTTTCGGTCTTCATCACCTGGGTATGCAGCGAAGATCCGCTGTCGAAGGGATTGATCCCGCGCGTCACCCCGTCCTGGTTGATATGGACGATCAAATCCAGGCCCAGCCGCTTGGCGGTCTCATCGCGAAACTGGATCATCTCCCGAAATTTCCAGGTCGTATCCACATGCATCAGGGGAAAGGGCGGCTTGGAGGGATAGAAGGCCTTCATCGCCAGATGCAGCATCACGCTGCTGTCCTTGCCGATGGAATAGAGCATCACCGGATTGGCGAACTCTGCCGCCACCTCGCGCAGGATGTGGATGCTCTCGGCTTCCAGGCGCCGCAGATGTGATATAACAGTTTTATTACTGGACAATTTTAAATATCCCAAACTTGGGCTGTGAAATATGCTACCGCCGTGGCTTTGGCAAGCGCCCCAGCTCTGAGAGCCTGTAAAGCCCAAATGTGGCCCCACCGTGAATAGCGGGGGTAGCACAGGCTTATTTCAGAATTTTGGAGGTCACTGCCGGGGGAACGGCCTGCTCTTCCACGGCAAAACGCACCCGGCCAACCGAGCGGCCGTCAAAGGTCTGAATATTGACCTGCCATTGGCCCGGCTTGGGAGCGGTCTTGAAGGTGAAATAGCGAAAGCCCTCCTCACGCCCGCCGGTGATGGGTACGGAAATGCGCTGCTGGGAAACCCAGCCCGTGCCGGGCCTCAGCCATTGCCAATCGTGCACGATCCGGGTGCTCAAGCCGCGCGGCGCAAAGATCGCATTGTAGAGATAGAGCCTGGCGCCTTTTTGCACATGCATGATCGGATGGGTGCCGAACAACGCCTGCCATTCCGGCGGCTCGTCTTCCTCCGCGACCTGGAAATTCACGCCCACGCGCTTGACATGGTGATAGATGCCGGCATCGGTCAAAACCAAGGGCAGCGGCGGCAGAATGCGCGAAAAATACACCGCATTAAGCGCCAGCGTAATCAGCACCATGCCGGCCAGAACCTGCATGCGGGCAACGCGATAGCGTTCATGTCCCAGCCATGCCAGCGCCCGCATGTAGAAAAAGAACAGGGTCACCGCGACGACGCCGCTGATCAAAAAGGGGCCATGGCCGATGCGCCCGAGCGCTATCGGCACCAAGAGGACGGCGTAGGAATAGATGGCAAAGAAAAACAGCAGGGCCGAAAAAACCAGCCGCGCATGATAACGGCGCATATACTCATTGCCGATGAAGATCGCCGCCATCGCCAACAGGAACGGCCAGGACGAGGTGAGCGAAGCGCTACGGATGTAGAAAACACAGAAGCCCGACAGCAAACATCCCAGCGCGAACTGGGTCACGGCGATCAGGATGGTGCGGGTCTGGTCGGAAGGCTTTCTGCCATCGGGGCGCGATTCCAGCACATGCAGCGCCGCAATGGTCCCCCCCGCCACCAGCAGATAGACGATGAAAACCGCTTGCGTCAGCGCATGGTCGATGCGGCCGAAGGTGAGGCTGTCGAAGGCAAATCCGCCCGCGAGCGAGAAGGCGGAAATCTTGCGCTCATGCCTGCGCGCCCAGCTGATGGCCGGATCGAAGGTCTTGGGATCGAAAGCGCGCATGGCGAAGCTTATGGTATCCGCATCCTCTTATCACAAGGCCGGCATCACAGGGCCCGATTGCGGCGAAAACCGGGTTGGCGGCGGTCAAACATTGTCACAGGGAATTTCAATCGCCGTGGGCAACCCGGCGAGGCGTCAAAGCGGCGCGCGCAATGCCACTTCGACGGCCGCCGCAAAACCCTGATGCGGGCGCGGCTGATCGTCCTGCAGCCGCCCGGCCAGATCCAGATGAACGCGCCCGCCCCCGAGGGGAAGAGGAAGCGACAAGCGCGCCTCCGCCATGTTCAGTACAACAGGCGTGGGGCTGACGATATTGGCGCCCAGCCCACCATGGCTGCCGATGGTCGCGTGATGGGCGGACAGTTGATAGAAACGTCCCCCGGCGTCGGTCCAGCTGCCCTGCAGCGACAACAGAGTGGAATCGTTGTCCAGGCTGAAGCCCAAAGTCCGCCCGCGATAGCGCATGCCATCGGGATATTGCCCATTGTTGTAGGTGAAGCCGTGAAAATGATCGCCGAAGCTGAACGGGTGGCGGGTGGCGATACTGTCGGTGAATTCCGCCGTCAGCTTCACCGGATTGTGGCGCGCGGGGATGAAAATACTGACCCCGAACAAATGACTGGTACCCGAATGGTTGAACCAGGAGTAATCCTCGTTCATCAGCTGCAGATAGACCTGATAGGGCAGCACACCCAGCCTGCCGCTATATTTGAAATCGAAGGTCAGTTCGTCATTGGTCTTGTTGACGCTGCGCGGGTTGTTGGAGAAGTGGAAATAGTCGCGGATGGGAACGCAATTGTGCCCCTGGCCGCAGAATTCCTCGGTGCGGGCGATGGCCATTTCGAATCCGCGCAAGGGATGAATGGTAAGCCTGACGCCGCTGTAATAGGTGTCTGGTTGCAGCCGCGGTCCGTCCAGATAACCGAACAGGACTTCCGCCTGCCAGGGCCCCAACCAGCGCAGCACCGGCCAACTGGACGCAGCAGTTTGCGCCCGGGTGATGCCGACCTGCGGCATGGGGCGGGCATTGTTGGAAAGCTGCAAGGCCGAAATCTGTCCCGGCCCCCACCAATGATCCAGGTAACCCGCATAGATCAGCGCATCCCCCAGACGCATGGCGCCATAGGTACCGTCCGGCATCAGCTTGGTGCCGTTGCCGCGAAAATTCTGGGTCAGAACCCCCAGCGATATCCGTCCTGAAAAAATCCCACTGGTGCCTTCCAGGGAGAATTGCGCCTGCCCCTGCCCCCGGCCCAGGCCGTCAAAGCCACGGACGAGCCCAGGGCTATTGGTGGCATCCAGACTGAGCCAAGCGGAAACGCCGCGCGCGGTCCCGGCCCGGGCCCGCGTCTGGATACGTTGGACGGCCGCCGAAAGCGGCACGGACGCCGAGACATGCGCCGTCGAAAGGTCTTGCAGCAAGGACTGCCACGGCAAAGGCCATTGGGTGGTGACATTGTCCACCACGCCCACGGCCTGCAGCAGTTCAATATCAGCGCGTAGCTGGTTGTCCCCAACCTCGGCCCAGGGGGATGCAGCGGATGGCAAACCTGTCGCGGCCCATAGCAATAGGGCGCAGGCGGTTTTTCCGCCCCAATATCGGCTCTGCATGAAACTCCAAAGCGCCCCCGCCCCGGCGCAGATTACCGATTCCGCAAATGCGAACAAGCCTGCTTCTGTAAGAATTTTCAATGCTTGCAGATGACGGCCCCTCAATCTTTGGCAGGAACGCAGGCTTGGCCCTTCTGCGTGAGAAGCGTGCAAAACTCAGCCTGACTCCGATTAGCGCCCGGTTGGACCCGCAAGCGGTAATAGCGGCCTTTACCCGGCAGTTCGGCGATCAGCACATGCGGACTCACGCCATCCAGCAAAGTGCCGGCTGCGGCTTTGGCCTTCATCCAGCCTGCTTGCGCTTCGGCTGCGCTGCGCCAAGCGCCCAATTGCACCTGCCGGGCATCGCCGGTGGAGGCTTGGTCCAATGCGGGGCGCAACGTCAAGGTATTCACCGGTATGAGAGGCGACAGCGAAGCAGGCGTTGCCGGCCGAGGATTTTGCGCAGGAGACGGGCGGACGTCTTTGACGGGGGCGCCCGCCATCGTGCTGCTTTGGCTTGTTTGCGCTGGCCGGCTTTTTTCCGGAGGCGGACGCAAAATGATTCTTTCTTCCGAATTTGCCACGAACCCATCGGGCGGTCCGCCCAGGGCAATCAGGCGGTCGGTCGCCAGGATATAGCCGGAATCCGCCGACACGGCCCGGGCATAGAATTCACGCGCAGCCAATTCGTCGCCGCGGGCTTCCGCAATCTGTCCCAGGCCATAGTAAGAATATTGGGATTTGCTGCCGGGGACCGAGAGGGCGGCCAGATAGTCGCGCCGCGCTTCCTTGAGCTTGTTTTGCCGGCGATAGATATTGGCGCGATTGTTGAGAGCGGTGGCTAGACCTTCGTTTCGCAGCGCGATGACGGCGCCATAATCGGCGAGCGCCGGATTGAGCCGTCCCAGCCCGTCATGCAGAAAGCCGCGTTGCAGGAGAGCCGCCGCCTGTTCCGGCGGCGCCAAGCCTTCTGTCGCGAGCGCCTGGGTAAAATCGTTCATGGCCGCGTCATAGGCGCCCAACAATTGCCGCGCCAATCCGCGATAGAGCAAAAGCAAGCCGC
This sequence comes from Rhizomicrobium sp., assembly GCA_035275465.1. Taxonomy (GTDB): domain Bacteria; phylum Pseudomonadota; class Alphaproteobacteria; order Micropepsales; family Micropepsaceae; genus Rhizomicrobium. The sequence continues at coordinate 61,384 of DATEMS010000036.1, forward strand.
GCTGAGCCGGGCTTAAGCCCTCTTCATCAAGGGCGGCGTTGGCCAGGGTTACCGCTTGTTGCGGATCGCCGCCGTCGAGCGCGGCCTCGGTTTCCGCCACGATCACCTGGGCCGTTGCCGATCCCCATGCCGGCCGCGCAACGGCGAGGACCGCAACAAGGACCATCGTGCCGATAGGGAGCAAAGCCGGCTTGCCCATGGTTCCCGCCAAATGCCTGAAACTGGACAATAATGGCGAGCCTATGCCATGAAACAGGCCGTTTCAGAACCATCCCCTGGAAAACGCCTCCGGAAAAAAACATGTCCACCGCAAAACCCGTCCGCAAAGCCGTTTTCCCCGTCGCCGGCATGGGCACCCGATTCCTGCCCGCCACCAAGGCGATCCCCAAGGAAATGCTGCCGGTGGTGGACAAGCCGGTCATCCAATATGCGGTGGAAGAAGCCCGCGAGGCGGGAATCGAACAATTCGTCTTCATCACCGGCCGCGGCAAGCATGTTATCGCCGATCATTTCGACCATGCGTATGAGCTGGAATCCCTGCTGGAGGCCCGGGACAAGACCACCGAGCTGAACAGCCTGTTGGAAATGCTGCCCAAGACGGGCTCGGTTGGCATGATCCGCCAGCAGCAGCCTCTGGGGCTGGGCCATGCGGTATGGTGCGCCCGCCATTTCGTGGGCAACGAGCCCTTTGCGGTTTTGCTGCCCGACGATCTGATGGTGGGCAAGCCCGGCGCCCTCTCGCAGATGATCGCGTCCTACAATCAGGTGGGTGGGGGCATCATTGTGGCCGCGGAAGAAAAGCCTAAAAACGAGATCAAGCGCTATGGCGTGGTCGATCCGGGCGTCAGCAAAGGTAATGCGACCGAAGTCAAAGGCGTGGTGGAAAAGCCGGCGACCGGCACCGAGCCGTCCAATCTCTGCATCATCGGACGCTATATCCTGCAGCCGGAAATTTTCGGCATTCTGGACCGGCAGGAGCGCGGCGCCGGCAACGAAATCCAACTCACCGACGCCATGGCCCAGATGATCGGCAAGGCGCCCTTTCATGCCGTCAAAACCGACTGCGCCCGGTATGACTGCGGCGATAAGGTGGGTTTCCTGCACGCCAATATCGCGGTCGGCCTGTCGCGGCCCGATATCGCACCGCAGCTGAACGCCATCCTCAAGGACTTGGTGTGATAGCCGCCAGACGTTTCGCCGGTTGGCGCGCGCGGACGGTCAAGGCAGCGGTGAGCGGGGCGCTGGCATTGCTGGCGGGGGCATGCAGCTCCGCAAGCTCCGGCAACACCAACTATTCCCAATTTTATCAGGTCCTGCGGCAAAGTTTTGCCGCCAGCATGGGCCGGGTGCGGGTAACCCGCGAACAGGCGGGCGCCATCCCTTATGCCACCATGGGGTACCGGCTGGACGGGGGAAACCAGGCGTTGCTGGTCCTGGGCACTGACAGCGGCGGCGAACTGCTCTGGACGTCCGCGGCGCGTGTGGTGATCGTCACGCGCGACGGCCGCATCGTCCGCACCATAGGCTTGGGTCACGACCGCGCCGCCCAAACGGCGCGCGACACGACCCGCCTCCCCTCTCCCGCCGCCGCGATCCGGGGATCTTTCACAACCACGCGGCTGGAGGACTTTCCCGAACTGGGTTTCTATGGCGTGCAAGTGTCTTGCCGGGCCCGCATGGCGGGACGGCAAACCATCAAAATTCTGGGACAGGCCATTGCCACCATGCGCGTGGACGAGACCTGCGGCAGCCGCAAGCCGGATTGGTCCTTCACCGATACATTCTGGGTGGATGCCGACAATGGCCTGGTCTGGCGTTCCCTCCAGCATGTCCATCCCAATGGGGATGCGGTGGAAACAGAGATACTGAGGCCGCCAGCCTAGCTGCGGAAAAAAATTGGGAGAGCCCCAGGGCTCTCCCAATAAACCTTCCGGTTTTGGAATTCCGTTACGGGACGGTGGCGGTGGTAACCGTCGCCGTGGTGGTCGTGGTCGGGCCCGAACCATTGCCGCTGGCCGCAAGACCGATACCCAGACCGGCCAAACCAACGCCGCCAATAATCAGGAGGGTATTGGTTTCCATCTGCGCCTTCTTCACGCCAGCCGGCTTACCCGCGGTCAACGCGGTTTCCGCAAATGCGTTGGTGATCAACAGGCTGGTAGCCAGGACGGTTGCACCGAAAATCCGCATCACATTCTCCATATAAAGTTTTTAAGGGCGTAAGGCCACTTCTACGCGGCTTCGCGTAACTGTGTCAATTCACGAGGGGGCAAGGAAGTTTCAACCGAATCTGGAAGAATGTCATGGTGTTGCTGCGGCGCAACAGCCGATTCTGTTGGCAAACTGTCAGATGCCGTAAATCTCTCCTAACCTTCAATTCTGCTAAGTAACGCCGGCCTTTCAAGAAAGCTTCCAGCCCATGTCCGTGATCCACCCCATTATTTTGTCAGGCGGCACCGGCTCGCGGCTATGGCCCTTGTCCCGCAGTCTTTTTCCCAAGCAATTGTTGGCCTTGGCCGGGGAACGCAGCCTTATCCAGGATACCGTGCTGCGGGCAAAAGGTAGCGGTTTTGCCGCCCCCCTGATCGTCTGCAACACCGAGCACCGTTTCCTGATCGCCGAGCAACTGCGCGAAGCCGCCATTACGCCGGACGCCATTGTGCTGGAGCCCATAGGGCGCAACACCGCCCCCGCCGCCGCCGTGGCGGCCCTGATGGTGGCCGGGAAAGACCCTGACGGCTTGATGCTTCTGATGCCCGCCGATCACATCGTACGGGACCGCACCGCCTTCTTGGAGGCCGTCACGCGGGCGGCGGCCATGGCAGCGCAAGATCGCCTGGTGACCTTCGGGATCACGCCTGATTCGCCGGAGACCGGTTATGGCTATATCTGCCGCGGGGCGGCCCTGGCTGGCAACAGCTTCCAAGTCGCCCGGTTTGTCGAGAAACCGGATGCGGCCACTGCCGCGCGCTATGTCGCTTCGGGCACGTATGACTGGAACAGCGGCATGTTCCTGTTCAAGGCGGCCACGCTTTTGCGCGAACTCGAACGCCTCGAGCCGGAGCTCTTGGCCCATTGCCGCAATGCGTTGGAAAACGGAAAACAGGATCTGGATTTTTTCCGCCTCGAACAAACCGCCTTTTCCCAAGCCAAGGCAATTTCCATCGACTATGCCGTGATGGAGCGGACCGACAAGGCGGCGGTGGTGCCGGTGAACATGGGTTGGAGCGATGTCGGCTCCTGGGAAGCCTTGTGGGCCGCCGCCAGCCGCGACGAGGCCGGCAATGCCACCAAGGGCGATGTGCTCCATCATGGCGCGCGCAATTCTTATCTGCGCAGCGAAGGCCCGCTGGTGGCGGCGGTGGGGGTGGAAGACATCGTGGTGGTGGCGACCCAGGACGCGGTGCTGGTCAGCCACAAAAGCGCCTCACAGGACGTGAAACGGATTGTCGAACAGTTGGAACGGTCAGGCCGCGAGCTGCATACCACCCACCGCAAGGTGTACCGCCCCTGGGGCTCGTACGAAAGCATCGACAATGGCGACAAATTTCAGGTCAAGCACATCATCGTCAATCCCGGCGCCAAACTGTCGCTGCAGATGCACCACAAGCGCGCCGAGCACTGGATCGTGGTGTCGGGCAAGGCGCAAGTCACCTGCGATGAGAAGGTGTTTGCGCTGAAGGAGAACGAGTCCACTTATATTCCGCTGGGCGCCAAGCACCGGCTGGAAAATACAAGCGCCGAACCGTTGCACCTGATCGAAGTGCAATCCGGCTCCTATCTCGGCGAAGACGATATCGTCCGCTTCGAGGACACTTACGGAAGAAATTAAGCGCGCCGTTACTGCTTCGCCAAGACCGCCAGTGAAGCGATGGTCACCGCCAGCGAACTCATGATGCTGGTCACGTCCAGGATGACCTGCCGCGCCGTGAGCGGCGCCAAATCGCGCGGCACGACGATCGAACTGCCCGGCGGCAAGGCGGAAACTTCATAGCCCAGCCAAGATGTCTCGATGCGCCGCGCCGAGCCGTCAGGCTGAACGATAAAGGTCAGGTCCTCGTCGGAGAATTGGGCATAGCCGCCCGCCTTGCGGATATAGTCACTCACCTTCATGCCGGGCTGATAACTGTAGCTGCCGGGCTGCATGACTTCGCCCAGCACCGTGACGGTCGAGGGCCGCTGCGGGATGAAGACCACATCGCCAGCCTCCAATAAGGGATCCTGTTGGGGATTGGCTGCCAGAACGCTGGGGTCGGCGGATATGGCAATACGGCCCAGCCCCTTTTGGTTGCGCAGTTGGGTGATGAAGGCCTGGATCGCCGTGAATCCCTCGCCCGAGATCTTGTCGCTGCCGATGCGCGCCATGCCCGCCAGAAGCTGGCTTTGAATCTCGTTGGCGGTGCGCTTATAGCCCTGCTCTTCGGCCTGCGCGGCGGATTTGCGCAGGAACACCGTGCCGGCGGGATAGGCCGTGCTGTTCAATCCTCCGGCCCGCATCAAGATGTCGGACAGGCGCTCGCCCCGGGTGATGGGATAATTCCCGGCAAAGCGGACCTCGCCCTGGACGGAAACCGAGCCCACGCCGGTGTCGGTGAAAACCTTGTTGAAATGCAACTGATCGCGCGGCCGCACAATGTAGCTGGCCAAAGTGCCCTGGCGCAGCGGCAGGGTCTGGCGCTGGCTGGCGGCGCGGCCATTGCGGCTGTCCACCACGGTTGTGAGAAGCTCGACGCCGCTTTCGTCCGCCCAACTAAGGGTGCCGCCCGCCGCCTGAACCAGATCGGCCAAGGATGCGTTGGGACCGATAAAATAGGGCCCCGGACCACGCACTGCGCCATCCAGCCTGGCGCGGTGATCGATCAGGAAATTGATCAGGACCAGGGGATCCATGCCCAGCTGGCGGGACAATTCGCCAAAGGTCTGGACTTCTTGATTGCTGGCAAAAGAGCCGGGAGCAGCGGGCTGGTCCTGATAGTTGGGGGCCATGGGAACAGCCGGTTGGGCGCCAAATCCTTGGCCGCCAGCAGCTGCGGCATCGGCAGCGCCAAAAGAGCCGCCCGCTCCAGGAAACGCACCTGAAGCAGATGCTGCGGATTGGGCGTCCTGAGAAGGCGCACCAAAGCGCGACGCCATCAAAGCAGCCTGCTGAGCCTGCGCCATCTGAGCCGGTGTCTGGGAAGCGGCGGAATTGGCGGTCAGGGCTTTTTGATAAGCGGCCTCCCGCTGCACGGCCAACGCACTGCCGGGCGCCGCGACATCCAGCAGGGCGATGATATTGGCGCGTTGAATATCGGCCGGCACGCTGGAGAAATCGTCTTGTCCTACGCCATAGGCGTCCAATTGCCCCGACTCCAGACCAAAGGGATTGCTGGGCGAAATCGCGGACAGCGGGCTTGTCTGCAGATTGCCAATACTGCTCGCATTGCCGCCGGAGGCGGCAGCAACCGCCTGAAGGGCATTCTCACCGCGCTGCGATTCCAGCGGATTGCGGATGCGGCTTTGATCGTAAGCCAGCTTGTCGAGATGGGTTTTCACCACAAAAGCCAGCATCTGCGCTTCGCCGATGGTAATGGGGCGAATGACGTCGTCGCTCTGCAGCGGCATGTCCTCTTGGCCGCTTAGCACCGCAACAGGCGTGAAAGCGATGAGGGATCGCAACTGGGTGCGCGGATCCTTGCGCACCATGATGCCGAAAAGCGTATAGGGGGTTTGGCCAAGCGCGCCGGGGGCCCGCATCACATCGGACAATCTGGAGCCGGAAGAAACCGCATACTGGCCCGCCAAACCGGTGCCGCCAGATAGAGTGGCCTGCGACGTCGTCAAATCCGCATTCAATTCCACGCGCAGAATTTCGCTGTCGCGCACAACACCCTTGTCGCCCTGCAGAGCGGCTAAATTGAGCCGGCCATCGGCTTCGATGCGCTGTACCGATAGACGATAGCGTCCGCGCACCTCCTGGCCACCCGCCAGTGCCAGAAGCGCGCGCGCAGTTGTGCTGCCGGCGCGACCCGACAGTTCATAGATGCCCGGCCGGCGCACCAAACCGGTGACCGCGACTGTTGGCCCCAAGGGAGAAACAACGATGCGATCGCCATCCGCCAAGCGCATCGCCCCACCGGCGCCGCTTCCCGTCAGCACGCTGTACAGATCAACGCTCAGTTCGCGGCCACCGCGCTGGATACGGACATGGCGCAATGAACCGGTTTTCTTGACACCGCCCGAAAGCAGCAAGGCATCCACAACCGAAGATAGACCGGTCACAATGCGCTGACCGGGAATATTGACCTCGCCCGATACCAAGATGCTGATCTGCCGTACCCGCCCGATGGATGTGGAGGCACTGCTAGCGACGTAAGCGCGATGGATGGCGGCATCGACATCTTGGCGGAAGCTGCCGAAGCTGCGGCCGGCCGCGGAGATCGGCGCCAAACGCGGCAGAACCACGCGGCCGTTGCGATCCACATTGGCGCGAAAATCGCTGTTCTCTTGGCCGCGCAGCGAGACCACCACCTCGTCGCCAGGACCCATGATATAATCATCAGCCACCGCGCCGGTTTCCGGCACGATGACCGAACGGGCCACGCCAAGCTGGTCATAGCCGAACTGGGTCAGCCTGACACCCGCACGGGACGAAAGAATTTGCTCCAGCCGCGACGTGGGCAGGCGCGGCGCGGTCAAGAGCTGGGGCTGCAATATCTGGTTTTGCGGCAGTTGCGAGGTGGTATCGATCGTACCGTTGTTGAATCCGCCCAGAACACCCAGGCCGCCTCGCTGAGCCTGCAACACCGAAAGCGGATCGGAAGCCGAAAGCTGGGCCCTGCCGTCTCCTGGGACAGCAATCAGGGTGCCCGCAAACAACAGGAAGGGAGCAAAAAAACTGGCAACCGCCAGGACGCTGCTACGGCGCTTGCCACAGGCATTTTTCCGGTGTGACACTTAGGGCAGTCCCAGGTTCGACAGGCCGGTGGTCTAGCATAGGGCCGCAGGGCGGGAGAAGGAAAAAGATTTTCCTTGCAATTGCTTAGGTGAAAGGCAAGGAAACCTTGGACGGGCGAGAGTGAAGGTCGGACGCGTGAAGGGACGGGCGTCGCTAGCCGGCAGCAGAATTGCCGCCGTCCGGCACACTGGCCGAGGGGCGGTGCGCACAACCGTGTTCCTGGGTATGTTCGCGTGCCTTACCTCACCGCTGCAAGCCCAAGACCTTAGCAGTACCAGCAATTTGTTTGGCAGCCGAGGACTGATCGGCACCCCCAGCGCGCGCATGGCGCCGGATGGCGAATTGTCAGTGGGCGCCAGCTTTCTCAAGAACAACCAGCACTATAATTTCGGCTTTCAGATTCTGCCCTGGCTGGAAGGCTCTTTCCGCTATTCCGGGTTGCAGCATTTCGACCCCGCTTACAAGGTCTATTACGACCGCGCTTTCGGCGTGAAGGCGCGGCTATGGGATGAGAGCGGCATTGTGCCGGCGCTGGCCATTGGCATCGACGACATCGTCGGCACGGGCGTCTACAGCGGCGAGTATATCGTGGCGTCAAAACGCTTCGGCGATATCGATGCCAGCTTTGGCATGGGCTGGGGACGCCGTGCCGGAACCCGTGCCATGCGCAATCCGTTCGCCTTGGTTTTTCCCTCCTTCAACGACCGCAAATCCTCCTTTGGTCAGGCGGGCGATGCGCAATTCGGCAGCTTGTTCCACGGCCGCGAAGTCGGCCTGTTTGGCGGCGTGGCGTGGCACACACCCATCGACGGACTTTCGCTCTTGATTGAGTATGACAGCGATACCTATGCGTCGGAGAAAAATTCCGGCAACCTTTCTCCCCATAGTCAAGTCAATTACGGCGTAACCTATGAGGTTACGAACCAGCTGCAAGCCGGGCTTTACTGGCTCTATGGCACCTCCGTGGGCGGCAGCGTCGCCCTGCGGCTTGATCCCGTGCGGCCCCAATATCCCCAGAAGATAGAACAGCCCCCGCCCCCCATCTCGGTACGCAGCCATGCGCAACAGCAGCGAGCCCTTTCGGCGCTATTGCAACAGCGTGATCCTGCGGTTGCCCGGCGGGCCAAGCTGCGCGAGACCCGCAATGCGCATCGCAACAATTTCGTCGACGCACTATGGAAACAGGGCCGCGACTATACCGACATTCAAGTGCGCCAAAGCACCCTGGATTTGACCGTCGCCGGTCCGATATCCAGCACGCGTTGCGCGGCCCTTGCCCGGCTGGCGCAAGGCTCTACCACCGATCTGCGCCAGATCCGGCTGCATGACACAAGCGGAAAACGCAGTGTTGCCTGCACCATCCCGCGCGCAATTGAGAGCGGCTTGATAAGCGCGGCGCTGCTGTCGAGTGATGACTTGCAGCGTCTGGCCGTGCCAGCCCTGCCGGTGCAAACCATCGACGCATCCGGGACCGAGCCAGCAGCGAACCCCGCCGCCGCGCAACGCGCCATACGCGCGGCAATCGCCGCACAGAATATTTTCGTCGAGGCCCTATCGCTCGGCGAAGGCGAATTGCTTCTCTATTACCGGAATTATCACTATCTCGCGGAAACCGACGCCATCGACCGGATCGTCCGGGTTCTGAGCAAAGATGCGCCGCCCGAAATCGAAAAATTCCGCCTCATAGCTGTTCAGAACAGCGTCCCTTTGCAGGAATTCGACGTGCTGCGCGGTCCTGTGGAGCGCAGCTATCAGCAGGAAGAAGAAAACTACTTCGATCAGGCCGTGAGCATCACCCCTCCGGCCATGCAACAGCCTGTCCTGGCGGCCGCGGCAGGCGATATCTATCCCCGCTTCAGTTGGGGGGTGTATCCGCAATTCCGGCAGGCCCTGTTCGACCCCAACCAACCATTCGGGGTTCAGCTTCTGGGGGCGGCTTGGGCCGGATTGGAATTGGCGCCGGGCCTGTCGCTGGCCAGTTCACTGGAAGTCAGCCTCTACGACAATTTCGACACCAGCCGGGTCAGCGACAGCGTTCTGCCGCACGTCCGCAGCGACTTCGTGAAATACTTCACCCAAGGCCAGACCGGAATCGGCAATCTGGAGGTGAATTACCGCTTCCGCCTGGCGCCCACCGTTTTTGTCTCGACGCGCGCGGGATATTTGGAAGGCATGTTTGCGGGGGCGGGCGGCGAGATTCTGTGGCGGCCGGAAGGCGCGCGCTGGGCGCTGGGGGCGGATGTCTACCAGGTCTGGCAACGGGATTTCGACCGGCTGTTCGGGTTGCAATCCTACCATCAAACCACCGGCCATGTGACGCTCTATTATGACTCGCCTTGGTACGGACTGAATTTCCAGCTGCGGGCGGGACAGTATCTGGCGGGAGACAGAGGGGTGACATTCGCGGTGACACGCCGCTTCTCCACCGGCGTGGAGATCGGCGCCTTCGTCACGCGGACCAATGTCTCCAGCCAGCAATTCGGCGAAGGCAGCTTCGACAAGGGCATCATCATCCGCATACCGCTGGGATGGATCGGGCCGATCGAAAGCCAAAGCCAGATCGGCCTGGATTTGCGGCCCGTGCAGCGCGATGGCGGCCAGGCCTTGATGGGAGACACATATCTTTACGAAGCAACGCGCAATGTCAGCCAAGGTGAACTTTTGCGCCACCAAAGCGGCATTATGGCGGGCCGGTAGGCGCTGTTTTGTTTTCGGAAAAACATGTTAAAACGAGACCTTATGAGCGAATATCCGCTCATTGGGAGCGCGCAATGGCCATGAGCCAAGAAGAGATGGGGGCCGGTTATCCGCCCCCTGCATCGGCAATTGCCGATTATTTGCGGCGATCCATCTCCATCTCTTATCTGCTGGGTATGGTGTGGTCGGGCAGGTTGCTGGTGCTGGCCGCCACGCTAGCAGGGCTGTTGTACGGCACCTACAAAGTCTATGCGGATGGCCCAAGATATACCGCCAGAGTGTCGATTGCACCGGCCGATTCCGATGCCGCTGCGGGAGACATTGGTGGCAGCGGCGCGGCGGGACTGGTCGCGGGCCTTACCGGAACCGCCAATACGCTGGCGCTGCCTAAATTCACCCAATTTATTTCCTCCATGTCATCGGTTGGCGTGGCGAAAAAATTGAACCGGCGACACAACCTTCTTTGCCGGCTCTATGCCAGCGAGTGCGATCCTGCCACCCGCCGCTGGCAAAGGGAGATCGGCGTCAGGGAATGGTTCAACGGCGTGCTGGCACAGCTAGGCGGCATTCCCGATCCCAACGGTCCCCGCACCGATATCGACCTGGCCTTGTACATCCGCGGCGCCATCGTTCCGGAAACCAACAAGACCAATTCTCTGGTGACGATTTCCTTCGTCCACAGCAAGCCCGATTTTGCCGCTCAATTCCTTTCCGCCGTCGTCTCCACAACCAATGACCATATCCGCGCGCAGAACCGCGAAACCCAACGGCGCTACGTCGCATATCTCGCCATGAACGCGGCCAAGGCCACCAATGTGGAACAGCGCCAAGCGATCGACACACTTTTGCTGCAAGAAGAACGGCAGTTGATGCTGACCGAAGTGGACATTCCCTATGCGGCAAAGGTCTTGGATGGGCCCACCGTAGTCCCTGTCAACAATGTCCTCAAGCGGCTGCTGATCTTCACGGCTATTGGTTTCCTCATCGGCGCGGGCCTTGCGGCGTCGCGCGACCTTTTGCCGGCCAAATGGCGCCGGTGAGTGGGCTCGCAGCGGTGTTGAACCAGCGCTTTGGGCTGGAGCAGTACCTGATCTGGTCAACCATCCTGGCCGCGCTTCTATTTGTCCCGTTCGTGCCGAGCATGCAGCTTGGTTATGTTATAGCGCTGGGGAACGGCGCTATTCTGCTGGCGCTCAACCGGCTTTCCATTCATCGCAATCATCTTATCGCGATCTTGGCCCTCGCCGCCTTCAGTTTGGTCGGCACCCAGCTTTCCGGCATCTCCAGCACCGTGATTGTCGCGCAGATTCTGGGCATAACCGTCATGTCGGTGTACTTTTTCAGCGCCCTCACCAGTTTTAACCTCAGCGTATCGCGCTGGATGGAGCTCTATGTCTATCTGGCGCTTGCCGTCGCCATAGCGGGATTCATCCTCTGGGCCGTCAGCCTCGCCCTTGGCGTTGGCGACGGCCGGCTGATGGCGATCTACAGCGAACCGTCTTTTTATGTTTATGTGACGCTTCCCGCAGTGGGATATTGCATAAACCGTTATGTCAGCGAGCGCCGCTATGGCGCGGAATCCCTCATCTTCGTTGCGTCCTACGCCCTGGCGGATTCATCTTTGGGTTTCCTGGGCCTGATCCTGATCGCCCTCTTCACTTTCGGTCCACGACTCAAGGGTTGGCAAATGGTGGCAGGCGCGACTCTGCTGGCCGTGCTTGTCAGCGGCGTCTATCTTGCCAGCAGCAATGTGCGCATTCGTATCGATCAAATGGTACGCGCGGGGATAAGACAAGATCTGGTCGGCGTGGGCGCCTCCCCATTTGCCATTCTTTCCAACCTCTATGTCACCGGCCAGAGCTTCGCGGCGCATCCGCTCACCGGTGTCGGCATCGGCGGCTATTCCAATGTCTATGACAAGTATATCGGCGATATCAACGGACTGGGTTTGACGTACTTGCTCGAAATACAGCTTAATAAATACGACGCAAACTCCATGATCCTGCGAGTAACGGCAGAACTTGGCGTGCCGGGGCTGATCGCCCTGTTTGCTTTTCTTCTGACCTGCGCGCGGGTCAAGGGCTCGCCTTTTTTACAGATTCGTAACGCCCTTCTTCCCTATCTGATTGTCCGGGTGGCTAGGTTGGGCGCCTATTTTACGGTTGAATTATTTTTCTTCGCCGGACTTTATTTGCTGAACTATCTCAATTACCGCGCGACCCTGCGGCCGGCGCAAGGCCGCGCGCTTGCCTACCCCAAATCCCAAACCGGCGCGCAACCGATTTGATACTCGCCAAAGAGACGGCTATACCCACCAGGCTTGAACTGGGTGCAAGAAATGTCCAAGACAGCTTTGATAACCGGCGTCACCGGCCAGGATGGCGCCCTTCTTGCTGAACTGTTGTTGGCCAAGGGCTATGAGGTGCATGGCGTCAAACGCCGGGCTTCGTCGTTCAACAGTGAGCGCATCGATCATCTCTACCAAGACCCCCATAAGAGCGGTACACGCTTCTTTTTGCACTATGGCGATCTGACCGATTCCACCAACCTGATCCGGCTGGTGCAGGAAACCCAACCGGACGAAATTTACAATCTGGCGGCCCAAAGCCATGTCCAGGTCAGCTTCGAGACCGCCGAATACACCGCCAATGCCGACGGCATCGGCGTGCTGCGCCTGCTGGAAGCCATCCGCATCCTAAAAATGGAGAGCAAGGTCCGTTTCTACCAAGCCTCGACGTCCGAATTGTACGGCAAGGTGCAAGAGACGCCGCAGCGCGAAACCACGCCCTTTTATCCCCGCAGCCCTTATGCGGCTGCCAAGCTCTATGCCTATTGGATCACGGTGAACTACCGGGAAGCCTATGGCATGCATGCTTCCAACGGCATTCTGTTCAACCATGAGGGGCCAACCCGCGGCGAAACTTTCGTCACTCGCAAGATCACGCGGGCGGTAGCCGCCATCCATCACGGCTTTCAGAAGACACTTTACATGGGCAATATCGATTCCCTGCGCGATTGGGGGGATGCCCGGGACTATGTGAAGGGCATGCATCTAATGTTGCAGCAGGACAAGCCCGACGACTATGTGCTGGCCACGGGTGAAATGCATTCGGTGCGCGAATTCATCGAATTGTCATTCCTCGAAACCGGCCGCACCATCGCCTGGCGCGGCAAAGGGGTAGACGAAGAGGGCTTGGATGAAAAGACCGGCGAGGTGCTGGTGAGGATCGATCCGCGCTATTTCCGCCCTACCGAGGTCGAGTTATTACTGGGCGATCCCAGCAAGGCGCGCAAGGTTTTGGGCTGGAGCCATGAGATCACATTCCCACAGCTGGTGAGGGAAATGGTGGCCTCCGATCTCAAAATGGTCGCCGAAGAAGGTCAGCGCAATTCATGACTTACACGCTTGCTGGCAAGCGCATCTGGGTCGCCGGCCATCGCGGCATGGTGGGCAGCGCGCTGGTGCGCCAGCTCGAAAGCGAAAATTGCGCCATCCTGACCGTGGGACGGGGCACGCTCGACCTGCGCGATGCAGGCGCGGTCAAGAATTGGATGCACGCGAACAAGCCACAAGCCGTGGTGCTGGCCGCTGCTAAGGTTGGTGGTATCGTCGCCAATGACAGTTGGCCGGCGGATTTTCTTTATGACAATCTGGCCATCGAGAACGCCATCATTCACGGCGCTTTTGCAACGGACGTCGAAAAGCTTTTGTTTCTCGGGTCCTCCTGCATCTATCCCAAATTCGCGCCCCAGCCGATTGCCGAAGATGCCCTGTTGACCGGCCCGCTGGAGCCGACCAATGAATGGTACGCCATCGCCAAGATCGCCGGTATCAAGCTGTGCCAAGCTTATCGCCGCCAGTACGGCCGCGATTTCATATCGGCCATGCCCACCAACCTGTATGGCCCAGGCGACAATTTCGACCTTACCAGCAGTCATGTCATTCCGGCGCTGTTACGCAAGGCGCATGAGGCAAAGCAGACCGGCGCCACATCCATGACCATCTGGGGCACGGGCACCCCGCGCCGTGAGTTCTTGCATGTGGACGACTGCGCCAGCGCCCTGGTCTTTTTGTTGAAGAATTATTCAGGCGACAGCCATATCAATGTCGGGTCGGGCACCGATGTCACCATCGACGAACTGGCGCGGTTGGTGATGCGAGCCGTTGGCTTTGATGGCGCGCTGGAACACGACACAAGAAAACCCGACGGCACGCCGCGCAAGCTGATGTCGAATGAGCGGCTAGCGGCGATGGGCTGGTTGCCCCGGGTCGCTTTGGTGGATGGGCTTAAAGCCACCTATGGCTGGTTCTTGAAGAACAAGGCCGGGGCCTAGGCGACCGCTTCGGCAAGGGCCCGGGCCACACGGGCGACATCCCCTTCGCGCATCGCGGGAAACATCGGCAAGGTCAGGATTTGTTTGCTGGCCGCTTCGGCAACGGGCGCGATGCCCGGCGCATACCCGCGCTTACGGTAAAAGGAATGAAGGTGAACCGGCCCATAATGCACGTTTGCCCCGATGCCTTGAGAGCGCAAATGCGCGAATATGCGATCGCGATCGACACCATCGGCAAGCTTGACAACATAGAGATGATAGGCATGCGTACGATCATCATGGGTCTTGAGAGGCGTGATCGCGGCCAACCCCGCCAAGGATTCGTCATACAGCCGGGCAATCCTTTGGCGCGCGGCGACCCAATCGGATAGACGCGCCAGCTGGGTCATGCCCAGCGCACATTGCACATCCGGCAACCGGTAATTGTAACCCAATTCGACCATGTCATAGGCATAGGCGCCCTTTGCCTCGCGAGCGCTATGATCGCTGTCAATCCCGTGATTGCGGAACCGGCGCATTTGCGCGGCCATCACCGCATCATTGGTCACCGCCATGCCGCCTTCACAGGTCGTCAGGTGCTTGACCGGATGGAAGGAGAAACAGGAAATATCCGCCAGCGTGCCTGTTTTGCGCCCCTTATAAAGCGCGCCCGGCGCGTGGCAGGCATCGGCTATCACGGCGATGCCATGATCCTGCACCAACCGGCGCAATGCATCATAGTCGGCGGGTTGACCGGCATAGTCCACGGCAACAATGGCCTTGGTCTTGGGGGATATCCTGCTGGCCACCGATTGGGGATCGACCAGCAGCGTGTCGCTTTCCACATCGGCAAAGACCGGCAGAGCGCCCTCATATAACGCCGCGTTGGCGCTGGCGGCAAAGGTCAGTGCCGGAACCACAACCTCGTCGCCGGGCCCCACGCCGATCGCGCGCATGGCGCAATGCAGGGCCGCGGTGCCGCTGTTGACGGCGACGCCGTCGGACGCGCCGCAATGGTGCGCGAAAGCCTTTTCAAACTCCGCCACACGCGGACCCGTGGTCAGCCACGCTGAGGACAAAGCCTCAACGACGGCATCCAGGTCGGCTCGGCTGATTTCCTGCTTGCCATAAGGCAGGAACGGAACCGCCGCGGCGTCTTTGCGGTCAGGCATAGGCGGCGGTGAGCAAGATCTGCAAACCGCGCGCGTCCAGCTTCTCCGGATTGTTGTCGCTGGAATAGCTGAAACCGTCCGGAACCGGCTTGCCGCCGCGATGTAGATAGGCGTCGCGCGCCGCGGTGGCGAAGCTCTGCAAGATCACATAACGATCGCCGAGATCAACCGTGCAGTGGGCGTCGTCCGCCGGAATCATGGTCTCATGCAACTTCTCGCCCGGCCGAATGCCGACCACATGCTGTTTGTGGGACGGGCTGACAAGAGTGGCCAGATGGGGGATGGTCGAGGAAGCGATCTTCGGCACATAGATTTCGCCGCCGCGCATCATTTCCATGCTGGACAAAACAAAGTTCACGCCCTGAGACAGCGTGATCCAGAACCGGGTCATGCGTTCGTCGGTAATCGGCAGGCTATCGGCGCCATTTTCGATCAATTTGCGGAAAAACGGTATCACGCTGCCGCGCGATCCGAACACATTGCCGTAGCGCACCACTGAGAAGCGGGTGCCATCGGCCCCGGCCAGATTGTTGGCGGCGACAAAAATCTTGTCGGAAGCGAGCTTGGAGGCACCATAAAGGTTCACCGGATTGGCGGCCTTGTCGGTGGACAGAGCGACAACGCGCTTGACGCCGCGGCGCAGGCATGCGCTGACGACGTTCTCGGCTCCAAAAACATTGGTGCGGATACATTCGAATGGATTGTACTCGGCTGTGGTCACTTGTTTCATGGCCGCGGCATGGACCACGAAATCCACATCGTTCATGGCCAGTTCCAGCCGGTCTCTGTCGCGGACGTCGCCGATGAAATAGCGGATAAAAGGATATTGTTCGTGCGGAAAATCCTGCTGCATTTCGAACTGCTTGAGCTCGTCGCGGCTGAAGACGATAAGGCGTCGCGGCTTGTATTCGCGTATCACCGTCTTGATGAAATGCTTGCCGAAACTGCCGGTGCCGCCAGTCACCAGGACCGATTTTCCGTTCAAGTCCATCCAAGGCTGGGTGAAATCGCGCAACGGCGCGCTGACCGGCGTGGCGGTAGCCTCGGGCGCGGCAAGGGCAAGCCCAGCGGATAGACTCATGGTCTGTTAATCCTGTTTATCGGGTCCGAGTGTGACCAAATTTGCTTAACAACCCCTTGAGGCGGAGTTGCCGCTATGGTGGGGAATACCCCGTTCGACCCCACAAGAGCTTGTGGGGCATGCCTTTGGTCACGCCCCTGTGGCGCTCTCGAACAGCAAATCAGCTTGCAGCACGGCCCCGTCCAACCGGGAGTAGCTGGCATTGAATCGGCCGGAAAGGCGAAAACCCTGCTCCTGCAAATAGGCCGCAACCTGGTCCGCCAGCGCCTGGCCTTCGTAGAGCGGGACATAAGAACATTCGACATAGACCCATCGGAACCGCGGCAGAAGCGGTCCCGCCGACTTGAGAACCTCCAGCTCAAATCCTTGCACATCGATCTTGAGCAGATTGCGCAACCCCATGTCCGATGGCGGAATGAAATCTGGCATAGGCGCGATCGGGACCATGCGCAGCTCAACCGCTCCGGTGCCGGGAAAATTGTCAGTCTGAACTTTGGAGATTGCGAGCAAGGACGACGCATCGTCCCGGGCCGAAACATGCATGGCCATTTCGCCGCGCTTGGTCCCCAAGGCGCAGCGATGCAAGCGCACTCCCGCATCGTCCTCGAAAACCGCCTGAT
This sequence comes from Rhizomicrobium sp., assembly GCA_035275465.1. Lineage (GTDB taxonomy): Bacteria > Pseudomonadota > Alphaproteobacteria > Micropepsales > Micropepsaceae > Rhizomicrobium. Next base: position 78,205 of record DATEMS010000036.1, read on the forward strand.
AGATCTGTGCCGGCTCCGCGAGTGGCTCAAATGCGACGATGCGGGCAAGCGGTTTCAGACGCCGGCACATGAGGGAGAATTGGCCTCTGTTGGCGCCGACATCGACGACAAAATCGAGCGGCAGCCCTTGCAGCACCGCGCGATGCTCGATCGCGGGCGCAACGCCGCCGCGCAGAAAAGCGCGCAGGTAAAAGAAATCCGTTGCGAGCGCCAGCAGCTTGCGCGCACGCAGGCACATCAAATCGAGTTGGAGATACGTCATGCGTCCTAGCCCATGCCCTTGATCGGACGATAGCGCAAGATCGACGACACGATCGCTCCCGGAAGGACCCTTTTCAGCCCCAGGGCGGCAGCCGTCCGCATCACCAGATAGACATAGTAGAGCGCCACCCTTGGCGTCATCAGGCGGCCCCGCCGCACCAGCATGGCGCGTTCGCGCAAAGCGCGAAAGCGGTTGATGTCGCTGCGACCGCCTTGGGTGGTGACGGCCACCACACAATCAACCGCTTCGAACCTTCGGCCCGCCACATAGGCGGCCAGGATGGCATCATAATCCGCGATCAGCAGGTCCAGCGCGAAGGGGCGCTCCAGCAGCAATTGACGCCGCATCGCCATGGACTGATGCGAACAATGCATGCGATACGGCAGAACCTTTGGCGCTTCGGCCCGCACCAGCCGTTCGATGCCCAATTCAGCATAGCGGCGCTTATGATGACCATAAAGAACAGCGGTGCCGTTCTGCGGCGCGGCCGCGAAAAGGCGGGAGAGCGCGTCCGCATCGGCAAAGCGGTCGCCAGAGTTCATGAACAAAACCCATTCACCGGTAGCCGCCACCACCCCCTTGTTCATGCCATCGTATAGGTTGCGGTCAGGCTCGCTTACCCAATGGCCCAGCCGTGAACCATAGCTGGCGATAATCTCACGGCTGCCGTCAGTCGATGCCCCGTCAATCACCACGGATTCGACATGGGGATAATCCTGCGCCAGTACACTGTCCAATGTGCCTCGGATCGAGTCCGCCATGTTGAAATTGACGGTGATCACCGACACTTTGGGCTTGGAGGAGGACGAGTGCGTCACAAATCCTGACCCGCTAGCAGCTCCACGAAATCACCTGCGATCTCCTCATTGGTGCGCTTCAAGGCATGACGCCGTTCCCAGCGGCGCCCCTTGCCGCGCCACCCATTCCTGTCGCTTGCCAATATATCCATGGCCTCCGCGATCTTTTCCTTGTCCAGCGCCCCCAGCCGCAACACGGGAACATCCGGTTGAAGATGTTCCAGAACGCCCAGGGCAGGGCCGGCACAAACCGGAACGCCTTGCCATAAGGCTTCTAACAGCGTCAAACCAAAGGACTCAAAACGGCTTGGGCACATAAACATATCAAGCGAGCGGTAAAAGTCCCGTCGCTTCTCGCCGCGCACCGGTTCGCACCAATCGACATATGCCGCCGCGCCATTATTTTGCGCTAGGGCGCGACAGGACTCAAAATACGCCTCCGATCCGCGCCGCACTCGACCCGCGACAACCAGGCGCAGCTTGGCGTCCGGCCGGGAGGTCAGGTAATGGCCCAGGCCGGCGATCAATTCCAATAGACCTTTGCGGGGCGATATTTCCGCAAGAAATCCCAGCCGGATCTCGCCCGTGACCGCCGGGGCCGCAGCCACTGGGTCCGCCCTCCCGCCCTCACCGCGAAACGGCTCGGACACCAGCGCGGCGCGGCGCTTCCAAAACCGGCCGGGTATAACATATTCGTGCTGCTCCCAATGCGATGAAAAAACGATTCTGCGCGCAAGCAGAAACGGCAGCCACTCCACCAGGAAAAAATAGGGAATGCGCCGCATATCCCGCAGCCGCTCGAATTCGGCGCGGCACAGACATCCTTTTGCGGAATAGACGATCGGAATCCCTGCCCATACGGCACGCAATGCGATGAAAGGAGCTTGCCTGATCCAGGAACCTGCGATGAAAAGCGCGGCATACGACGTCATGTCGGGCCGACGGCGGCGGAACACCGCGCCGTCATCGGCTTTGGGCAACACATCCAGCGCTTGCACATCCCGCAACAGACCGCTTCTGCAGCTGACATCCACGCTGATACTGCGCCGGGACAATTCCCGCGCCAGCAACAAAACGCTTTCCGGCGCACCGCCATGGCCCTGTGTGAAAAAATTCGAAAGAATCAGGATGCGCTGGCCGTCAAGGCGCATGGTTTGGCGATTCCATTCTCTGCGCTTCGTCCTTAGGTTAAATCGCCGGGATGGTACGACGTGGGAATTATAACTAGGCCACGCCTTCAAACCGAGCCTCAACCTCGGCACAAAGATAGTGATACATGCAGATATGCACCTGCTGGATGGCAGGAGTCGAACGCGACGGCGCTTCCAACAGGATATCGCATAGGGCGGCCATCTTGCCGCCGCCAGCGCCCGTCATGCCGATGGTCATCATGCCCATCGCCTTGGCGCGTTCCAGCGCAGCCACGACATTTTTGGAATTGCCGCTGGTGCTGAGCCCCAGCAACACGCCGCCGGCTTCTCCAAACGCCTCGACCTGGCGAGCATAGGCGGATTCATAACTATAGTCGTTGGCCCAGGCGGTCAGCGCGGCCATATTGGCGCCCAAACAAATGGCTTTTAATGCGCGCCGTTTCTTCATGAACTGGGCAACCAACTCGCCCGCAATGTGAAGCGCGTCGGACGCCGAACCGCCATTGCCACATACCAGAAGCGCCTTGTCGGCGGCAAGCGAGGCCGCAATGGCGTCGACGGCGCGCGCCATTTGCGCTTCCACGGCATCGGTCGCGCTGGCGTTGATGAGGTTTGCGGCCTCGGCGAAATGCGTCTTGAAGGTCAAGCGTCGCTCCGTGATGGACCCGGCTTATGCCACGCCCAAACGCCGTCCCGCCATAGGGGCGCGGGCGTTCATGCCGTCAAAAATCACCATCGAGCCCGGCGCGTTCAAATGCGGCCGGATCAGGCAATGGTCGGCCAGCGCCGCCTCGACCCGTTTCTGGCGTTCGGGGGGCACGAAAAACAGCATGAAGCCGCCCGCGCCGGCGCCCAAAAGCTTGCCGCCCAGTGCGCCGGCCTCTATCGCCTTGGCATACATGGCATCGACACTGGCATTGGAAATGACACTGTGCAGCGCGCGCTTTTCCTTCCAAGCGGCGTCCAGCAATTCTCCGAAAAGCGACAGAGGCGCGTTTCCGGTCAAAAGATCGTAAGCCCTGTCCACTTGCGCCCGCATGCGGCGATAGCGATCGAGATTGGAGGAAGCACTGCCCAATTGCGCCTTAACGACATCTTCTGCCCGCCGTTCCAGGCCGGTATAAAACATCATCAGGCTGGACTCGAGCTCCAGCAGGCGCGCCGCGGAAACCGGCAAGGGATGCACGGCAATGTCGTCCTCGCGGCGAAACTCGACCATGTTGAATCCGCCGACAGCGGCAAACACCTGATCCTGGCAGCCCACGCTTTCCTTCAGCACCTGCCGCTCAAAAGCGATCGCCTCATAGGCAAGATCGATGCCGGAGACGGTTCGCCCGGACAGAAAACGCAACGCCTGCAACAGGGCAACAACAAAACTGGACGAGGAGCCAAGCCCGGTCTTGGCCGGCAGGTCCGCAATATGATGAATTTCCACATCGCGCTCATAACCGCACTGGCGCAACGCCTCGCGGATCGGCACATGACGCAGCTGCGCCACTTCGCGCACCAATTCGATTTCGCGGTAGGTGACGCGGATGCTGTAATCCAGCAATCCTTTGCTTTGGACCCGCGACGCGGTGATAAAGCTGTATTGGCCGATGGCGCTGCCCAGCACCGCCCCGCCATGTTCCAGAAAATGCGCCGGATAGTCGGTTCCGCCACCGAAAAAGCTCACCCGCAGAGGCGCGCGCGTCAAAATCATGGTTGCCCCCCGTTATGGCTTTTCATGGCTCTTCCTTCGAATTTCCCCGATAATCCATGGAGTTGGGGCGCAAGTCAAAGGTCCGTAAGCCGCATATGCCGGCCGACAAAGGCCTCCGCTTGCCGGACGCTTTCGGGCGTTCCGATATCCAGAAAAGGCGCATTTTCCGCCACTTCGCAGGTCAGATTGGCCCCCTTTGCGAGCATGGCCGGGATCAATTCTTCCTCCATGCTTAATTTGCGGCCCTTGGGGAAACCCTCCAGCAAAGACCGTGACAGAAGATAGATACCGGCATTGATAATACCCGCGCCGGGCCGCTTTTCCGCGAATTTCACCAAGCGGCCCGCCGGATCCAAGGTCAAGGTTCCGTAGCGCGTCGCATCGGTCATCTTCACGCCCAGCAAGGCGCCCTGACTGGCGGCAGCGCGCGCGATCAGCGGCGCCAACACCACCGGCGTCAAGGAGTCGCCGTTCACCACCAGCACATGCTCGGCACAAAATTCCAGGCACTGCACCACGCCGCCGCCAGTGCCCAGCGGCTCCGGTTCAGGAACGCAGCGCAGCCTCGCCTTCCAATGGGTCTGTACGCTTTCGGTCCATTGCGTGATTTGATCGGCGCGATAGCCGACCGAATACAGAATGTCGGTAATGCCCTGCCCCACCAGCCAGTCGGTCACCCAATGCAAGAAGGGCTGGCCGCAGACCGGCACCATCGGCTTGGGAATGTCGGGATACAGATCCGCGATGCGCGTGCCCCGGCCGCCTGCCAACACAACCGCGGTTATCCGCATGGCGGTCGCCTCACACGTTGGCGAAACGGCGGGTGTTGATCATGCTGTAGCCTTTGATCAACTCGGCGATGCCGTCGTCCAGCGAATGCTTGGGCGTCCACCCGGTCCGCTCGATTTTGCTGTTGGAAACAATGTAATCGCGCTTGTCGGGATCCTCGCCCACCGGCGCTTCCATATAGGTGAAACCCGGTATGTGCCGCTTGATTTGGGCGCAAAGCTCCAGCTTGGACAGATTGGCGGTGGAAAGTCCCACATTGTAGGGCTGCTGGTTCATGGCCGCATAATTGTCCATGCCGTGCAGGAAGGCGCGCGTGACATCGCGGACATGGATATAGTTGCGCTTGAAATTGCCTTCGAAAATCACCACCGCCCGATCCATGACCGCCCGCAGGGTGAAATCATTGACCAAAAGATCGATGCGCATGCGGGGCGCCATGCCGAATACCGTGGCAAGACGGAAGGTGATGCCATTGCCGCTGTCCAGAACGGCGCGCTCCACTTCCACCTTGTCCACGCCATAGAGCGAGATGGGGCGCAAAGGCGTTTCCTCCGTGCATTCCTTGCCCGGCTCGCCAATGCCGTAACCGGAGTTGGTGGTGGGGTAGAGCAGCTTCTGGTCGCGGCTGACCATCTTCACCAATGACAAAATCGAATCGCGATTGACGGCAGTGGCCGTCAGGGGATCGCGCTTGCACAAGGGGGCGCCCACCAGGGCCGCCAGAGGAATGATGGTGTCGGCTTTTGCGATCAAGCCCGCCACCAGCTTTTCATCGCGCACATTGCCCTGCACCGGGATAAAATTGGGATTGGCGCAGACTGCCGCAAGTTCGGCATCACCCCGCGAAAACGTGTCCAGCACGGTGACCTGGCGGCCGGATTCCAGCAGCGCCGGCACCAGAATCGAACCCAGATAACCCGCACCACCCGTGACCAGAACGCGTTCCACTATTGCTGCTCCCCAAAGACTGCTGATTCTGCGGTTTGGCCAAGGTTCCGAGCCAGCCGCGAGCGGCGACCTTCTAACCTATGCCGGTGCGGTAAAAAAGGGCCAAACGCCTGGCATAAAGGCCAGGAATCAGCCCGCAAGACGCGCCTTGTGACCGGGGCGCGACTATGCAAGGTTCCGGCACCTTTGCGTCCATCCGAAGCATCCGTGCCCAAACAGCGAATCCTCGTCCTCGGTACCAACTACTATCCGGAACCCATCGGTATTCCCCGTTACACGACGGAGATGGCCGAAGACATGGCGGACAGAGGCTATCGCGTGACGGTCATAGCGGCCGCTCCGCTCTATCCCAGCTGGAAACGCCAGCCCGGCTATCGCTATCACTGGTATTCGCGCGAGTATCGCAACGGGGTGACGGTTTGGCGCGTCCCCACCTATGTACCGCGCACCATCGATTTCGGGCACCGCACGCTTTATGAGCTGATCTTCTTCTTCTTTTCCTTTCCCATGGTGATCGCGGCTTTGCTGGCGGGCAAGGACGCCTTGGTGGTCACCGCCCCGCCGCTGGCGATCTGCGCCGACCTGCTGTTGCCCATGGGACGCGGGCGCAAGGCGGTGATCGTCAAAGACCTGCAGATCGACATTGCCGAGAATATGGGAATCATCCGCAGCAAGACTCTGCTCGGCTGGCTCTATTGGATCGAACGGCGCGTGCTGAACCGGGCCGATGTGATCAGCGCCGTGAGCAAGGGCATGCTGCAGAAAATCGCGGCCAAAAAACTGCGCCATCCCAACTTGGTTTTCTTTCCCGATTGGGTGGACACCGAGCGCCTGCAACAAACAGATGCGGCGGCCACGCAGCGAATGCGCGCATCCCTCGGCTTGCCGGATGGCAAGACCGTGGTGGGCTACTCCGGAAACCTCGCGCGCAAGCAAGGCATCGAGCTGTTGGTGGAAATGGCGCAACGCCTGCAACACCGCGCCGATCTGCATTTCCTGATTTGCGGTGACGGCACCGCCAAACCCGGCCTGGTGGCGATGATCCAAAGCGCCGGGCTGACCAATGTCACGCTGGCCCCCTTGCAGCCGGAAGCCGACCTGCCCGCGCTGCTATCGGCCATCGATGTCCATGTGGTGACGCAGAAGGACGAAGTCAGCGATCTGGTGATGCCCGGAAAGATGTTCAACATCATGGCATGCAGCGGCGCCCAGGTGATCACGGCCCCCGATGGCAGCGCCATTGACGGAGTGATCGCGCAATCGGGCGCCGGCATCCGTGTGCGCCGTGACGACAAGGACGGCTTGGAGGCAGCCCTTGTAAGATTGTCCGACGACGGCCAATTGCGGCGGCAGATGGGGAACAAGGGACGCGACTATGTTCTGGCCCATATGACCAAGCGCGATATCCTCGACAAATTCTATGCCGAATTGTTTCCGGGAGATTCACCATGACCGGCCGCATCCTGTTGACCGGCGCCAGCGGCTTTCTGGGCAGGCATACCAAGCCGGTGCTGGAAGCCCGTTACGGCGCCAAGAATATCGTCAGCGTTTCCTCCGCCGATTATGACCTGATGGATCGCAGTGCGGTGGATGCGATGTTCCAGGCCGTGAACCCGGACATTGTGGTGCATTATGCCGCCTATTCCGGCGGCATAGGCGCCAACAGCGCCTTTCCGGCGGATTTCTATTTTCGCAACACCATCCTGACCGCCAATGTCTTCGATGCCGCCGCGCGCGCTAAGATCAAAAAACTGGTCTATCCCATGGGGGGCTGTTCCTATCCCGCCACGGCCAAAAGCCCGATTGACGAAAGCCAGCTTTTCCAGGGCTTCCCGCAAAAGGAAAGCGCCGGCTATTCCACCGCCAAGATGATGGGCGTGGTTGCGGCCCAATCCTATCGCAAGCAGTATGGCCTGAACGCCACGGTGATCATTCCCGGCAACATGTATGGCGAATACGACAATTTCCATCCCCGCGACAGCCATGTGGTGCCGGCCATGATCCGCCGCTATTATGAGGCCAAGTTGAACAAGGCTCCGTTTGTGGAGATGTGGGGCACCGGCGCGCCTGAGCGGGATTTCGTCTATGCCGGCGATGTCGCCCAGACGATCCCGTTTTTCATCGAAACCTTCGATGATAGCGGACCGGTCAATATTTCTTCGGGCACCCGCACCCCGATCAAGGAATTGGCCACCACCATCGCCAAGGTGGCCGGTTATGAGGGCGAAATCCGCTGGGACACCGCCAAGCCCGACGGTCAGATGATTAAGATATTCGATACCGCCAAGATGTCCGCTCTGGGCCTGTCCTGCCCGACCCCCTTGAATGAAGGGCTGAAACGCACAGCGGATTGGCTGGCGAAGAATTATGCCGCGCGCGGCGACGGGCTCAGACTGTGATCTATGTGATCGGCGGCAACGGCTTTGTCGGTGCGGCCTATGTCCGGCTGCTGCAGACGCGCGGCCTGCCCTATCAGGCGATAACCCGGGAGAATTACGAAAGTCTGCGCGGCACCGCATGCGACGTGCTGATCAATGCCAACGGCAATTCCAAGAAATTCTTGGGCGAGCGTGAGCCTTTGAACGAATTCGACCAGTCGGTGCGCAGCGTGGCACAGTCACTCCAGGATTTCCGCTGCGGGACCTACATCCAGCTCTCCACCGGGGATGTTTATCCGGACCAATCTTCGCCGCAGGTCACGCGCGAGGACCAGGCAATCGACCCGGCCCGCCAAAGCCGTTATGGGCTGCACAAATGCTTGGCCGAGCAGCTGGTGCGCGGCACTTGCGAAAAATGGCTGGTCATTCGGATGGGCGGCTTTGTCGGGCCCGGACTCAAGAAAAACGCCATCTTCGATATGCTGACCGGCGCGCCGGTGTGGCTGTCGCCGCAATCGGAGCTTCAGTTCCTTTCCACCGACCGCGCCGCCGCCCTGGTCTGGGGGCTGGCGCAAAAGGACGTCAGCAACGAAATCGTCAATCTGGGCGCCACCGGCACGGTGAATCTGGGGGCGCTGCATCGCCGGATTAACTCGCCCTCGTCCTTCATGCCGCAGGCGCCGACCGTCCGCTATGATGTGTCCTTGGACAAATTGGCGAAACTGTCCGGCACAGAGCTGCCCCGGTCGCAGGACGAAGTGGAAAATTTTATCGCGACTTGGAAAGCCTAACCTTGGACACGCGCCGCGCCCTGATCCTGGACCGTGACGGCGTGATCAATATCGATCACGGCTATGTCCACCGGCCCGAGCAATGCGAATTCGTAGACGGCATCTTTGATATGGCGCGGGCCTTCGCCGCGCGCGGCTATCTGATCGTCATTGCCACCAACCAGGCGGGCATCGGCAGGGGCCTGTATAGCGAAGCGGATTTCCAGTCCTTCATGGATTGGATGAAGGCGCGGTTCCGCAAGGAAGGCGTCGAAATCGCCGCCGTCTATCATTGTCCCGACCACCCCACAGCCGGGATCGGCCCCTATCGGCGGGAAAATTCCTGGCGCAAACCCGGGCCGGGCATGCTGCTGCAGGCGGCAAAAGACCTGAATCTGGATTTGGGGGAAAGCTGGTGCGTCGGCGACAAGATGTCGGACATCGAAGCGGCGCGCGCGGCAGGAGTGGGAACATTGATTCTGTACGATAGCGATAGCGCGGCCGGCGATAAGGACGGAATTTGGCGCGTGCGGACTTTGATGGATGTGATCGCGCTTCTGCCGCCGCGATAACCTCCCGTTACCGGGAGCGCGCTTGGCAGATTCGATCACAAATCTCGCGCACCGCACCCTCTCCACCCTTGGCGGCCAGAACAATGCGGGCGTAGGGAAAAACGCCGGGATGAGCATCCGCCACAATGACGGGCATACCAACGCGTTCCAGGCAAGGAATGTCGTTAACGTCATTGCCGACATAGACCACCGATGAAAGATCAAGGCCCGTCCGCCGCGCCCAGGCTTCCAAGGCCGGTCCTTTTTCATCCATCGCTTGAACGCATTCCACGCCGATCTTTTCGGCCCGCGCCGAGACAACGGCATTGCGTTCCTTGGACAGGATCAAGACCGGAATTCCCAGTTTCTTAAGGTTCTCGATTCCCATGCCATCCGAACGGTCGCAGCGAACCAATTCTTCGCCGCCCTGCCCCACCCAAACTTTATTGTCCGTCATGACCCCGTCAAAATCGAACACCACCCCCGATACAGGCGCCAGCGCGGCATCTTCGTGAAACATCGGCGCGATCCGCCGCGCCATTTCCAGCTCCGGTTCGGAATCGATTTCCAGCGACCGTTCGGCCGGCATCGCATGGGACACGATCTTGCCACAGAAACGCTTTCGTTCACGCCGGAATGCGGGGACACGCAAGGCATACACCGCCCCATTCTCCAGAAATTCCGGTCCCCGATCCTGGCGGCGCTGCCGCACCTGCCCCTCATGATTGACCCCTTGGAGCCCTCCCGCGGCCGCGCGCCATACAAAGCCGTGAAAACCACTGACGGTAATGGCGCAGTCCGAAGCGGTCGAAATCAGCCTTTCGACGGCGCCATCAATGTCAGCGCCGCGGACAAAGGGCGAGGTACATTGAACAAAGGTCAGGACATCCGGCAACTGTTCACCTGCGGACTCCAGCGTATCCAGCGCATGCAGCAACGCCGCTTCGCTTGAGGCGCTGTCCGAAGCCAAATCCGCAGGCCGCCGAACGATCTCGGCGCCTGCCGCGCGCGCGGTATTCGCAATTTCCTCATCGTCGGTAGAAACAAAAACGCGCTCGATAGTCCGCGCCGCGCGGACGGCCAGAACAGCGCGGGCAACAAGCGGGATGCCGCCCACCTTTTTCAGATTCTTACGCGGTATGCCCTTGGAGCCGCCTCTAGCGGGAATGACAGCCCAGCAGCGCGTCATCACCGGATCCCGATCATGTGAGCGAGCGGGAACGCCATTTCAGCTTCTCGCGCTGCACTTCCTCGATCGGAAGGATTTCTTTTCGCTTGAAGGTCGCGGCCTGTGCGACCGCGACCACGTCCCGCTTGATCCGCCGCAGTCCTTCCGGCTCCAGGGACGCCGCATGGTCGGTGCCCTTCCAGGTCCGGTCGAGGGTGAAATGCCGCTCGATCCAGGTGGCTCCCAGCATAAAGGCCGCAACATCCACGGCGATACCCAGATGATGGCCGGAAAATCCGATCGCCTTTACGCGCTTTTCGAATTTGTCGCGCAAGCGCGAAATTTCCAGAAGACAGATATCGTCAAACGGAACCGGATAGCCGGAGGTACAGGAATACAGGACCAAGTCCTTTGCCCGCTTTCGCGACTCAAAGAAGGAAACAATCTGCTCTTCCTCCTGCACCGTCGTCATTCCTAAGGAAAGATGAATCTCGCCGCCGAACTCTCCGCACAGCACATCGAGCATCTCGAAATGCAAATTGGAGGCTGACGGCACCTTCAGCATACGCGGGTTCAACCCGGCCATCTCACGTGCCGAGGTCACGTCCCACACGGACGTGCTGTATTCGATGTTGAAATGGTCGCACCATTCGATCAGCTGGCGATGCTGGTCCGCCGAAAATTCCAAAAACTCCCGATGCGCTCCATAGGTCACACCGAAGGAATTCGCGGGATTGGGATGGGGAGCGTCATACTGTTCTGGCGTCAGCAACTCGCGGTTGTTGCGCTTCTGAAACTTGACCACGTCGGCCTTGCAGAAAACTGCCGCCGTGGAAATCATCTCCTTCGCGATCGCCATCTCACCTTTGTGGTTGCATCCGACTTCGGCGATGATTTTTGCAGGCAGCAAGGCGAGGCCCTCAACGAATTACGAATCTGTTTTGCCATAGCAAAGGTGCTTTTGCTAGTGGCATAATTCGCTGATTTTGCAGGTTTTTTTTGAAGAAAGCGTGCAGGCGTGGCGCGCACGATCTAATGAAGGCGCGCAAAATCGCTCTCGCGGCGGCCGGTCAATCTGCGAAGGAATCGCATCATCTTGCCCGCCAAGGGCAAGACGCGCGCGCAGGCAAGAATATGCGCCTTAGCCTCCAACAGGGCAGTATCCTGCGGATGGCGCGCAAGCCAGGTGTCCAGCATATCTATGGCAGCACCGGGAAAGCCGAAAATATCGGCAACCGCCGCAGCCTTGATGACTTTGCTGCGGCTCGCAAAATCTCTGCGGATAAACAGGAAATCCAGACCGACCAATTGGGGTTTTTCCGCCAAACCATGCTCTGCCGCCGCATGGCTGTTCCATGCCGCGGCGAGGTTGAAATCGAACACGGAAAAGCCGGCCTGGTGCAACAAGGTCAGAATCTCGCCGCTCAGCGTTTGGCCTTGATAAACCTCCATTGTCCAGGTCTCGGTTATGACGGCGATGGCGTGTTCCGAAAGCGTGCCCTTCGCGCCCATCAGAATCGGAAACTCCGCACCTTGGGTATCCAGCTTGAGGAAATCCGGGGACAGACCATGCTGCGCCACGATCGCATCCAAGGTTGTCGCGGGAACCGCCGCCGTCCGCGCTGTTTCGCGCGGGCGCACATGCGGGGCCGCGAATCTTTTGATCTCCGCCATATTCGCGGGATAGGCGCTGGAGGTGGAGGGCTGCACATTGATGCTGAAATTCAACACGGTGTCTTGCGACCAGAGCGCAGAGGGGTAGTAGCGACGGCTCAGATGGCTGGGCACGGATGCATTCAACTGCGCGCACTCCTGCGCGTCCGGCTCAAACCCCACCACCAGCAAAGATTGCGGCGGCATCAAGGACCAAGGTTCGTCAAGGTCTCCGCGGGCCCCGACATCCAAATAGGTGAGAGGCCCCTCCGCCAGAATAGGAAAGCGCGGCGACAGCAGCAGCTTTTGCCGCGCCCGTCTCGACAAGCTCGTCATGCCAGCATTCTCCTAAGCCGGTGCAGGAAATTCGACACCGCCGGAGCACTCGATGCGTCCGCGACCTGGCGCGGCGGTGCCGGCCACTTCTGGGCGATGGCCCGTTCCGGATCGTCCAGCCCGGACAAGGCTTCAAGCTCAGAATCGGATTGGGCGTCCAACAGTTGGATGAAAGCGCCCAGATCCTGCTCTATCCGGTTTGGGCCGGTCGCCAACCCATGATGGCGGCCCAACCGCAGATCGAATCCGTTAGCGTTGATGGGCAGCGCCGAAAGCGCCGTGCTCAGTCCTTTTGCCAGAGTGGAGAAATGCTCTTCGAAGGCCGTAACAGCGGCGTCCTGCGACACAACGCGCCACACAGCGGAAAAATCGGCGGACATCGCGGACGAAGTCAAGGCTCTACAAATGGCGTCCGGAAAGTCCTCATAGGATTGGCATTCAAAAAAGAAAGGCGGCTGACGCAAGACAGCCGGAAGGATGGACCCCACGCAGGGCTTGCCGACAACCGGGATGCCGGTCGCCCAGGCATAAGTGGCCACTCTGCAACGGCGTTCATCCGGCGCGGAATGCACAAAAACTCGAGACGCGCGGTAGAAATAGGCCAGAGTAGGCAGATCCAATGGAAACGGATATCCCCATTCCATGGTGATGAATGTAAACAGCTGGCGCTCGTCCGGCATGAAAAGCTTTTCATACAGAGTACGCAATCCATCCTCAGTTCCAGGGCCGGACTCAGGCACCGGACAGAGCATTAGAACGCGCAACTTGTGACCGCGATCATAAAGAGTCCGAATAGCGCGGAAGAATTCCGGAATTCCCTTGAACTTTACCGCGCGAGCGACAAACAACACGTCCCAGAATTTCTCCTGACCCGGCGCAAAGCAGGGCGGGGAAAAATTGCAGGCATCCATCGGCACCAACGGGAATTCACCATTGCCGGAAATCAAATCCGCTTCCCCAGCGAAATTGAAGTCAAAAAGCGCGTCGTGGCGAAAATCAGCATCGTGCCAGTTGTGGTGGAGACCAACCAGATAGCGGGATTTCAGGCTTTGGACCGCAATGGTGAGATCGGGGAACCGACGAATAAGCTGATCGCGCTCTGGCGTGGTGAAGGACACAACGCCTTTTGCCGTACCTTGCGGGGGTTTGATCAGACAAGCCATTGGCTACTCGAAGTGCAAAACATGCACCTGGTCCTTGGCTTCGGAGCGGTAAATGTCCACGCTCTTCACACCAAGCTGTGCAAGAATCAGCCGATAAAAATCCCGCCCCATGGTCCAGCGAATGTAGGGATGCGGCACCGCGCCGGAATCCCCCATTTCCATATTGCGCAACTCAACGGTGGTGGCATCGGCCTCGGGAGGCTCATAGAAGCGGATGATGATGCCGCGCGCGAGCCGCTTAGAGCTGCGCAAGCTTTTCTCCGGCGATGACAACAGCTCGATCACATGGGAATATATCGCAAAGTCGAAGGTACCGGAGACGTCGGCAAGATTGTGCACATCGCCATTGATAAAGTGAACGTTCTGCGAACTCTCGAATGTTTTGCGGGCCGCCGCAAGCAAGGGACGGGAAAAATCCACACCGGTATAATCGAAGTTGAGGCCGCGCTGAACGAAGTATTCCGCCAGTTGCCCATTGCCGCAACCGAGCTCAATCAATTTGAGGGTGCCGCGTTGGTGCGCGTAGGATTCCAGAATGTCCGCCAGGATCCGCTTGGAATCCAGCGAAGGCGCACCGAAGGTCTTGAGATATTTTCCGGCGATCTCGTCGCTAAACCCGTTCCAGGTTTCTTCCAGGACATTCATGCAATACCCCGCACCCAGTGAACCGCGCGCCGCAACAACCTGAGGATCGGCCCCAGGACCAAGTATATTTTCTGATGCCATGTTCTGCACGCGCGAAAATCGTCAAATAAGCGCACGGGTGTCACCACCAGCGTTTCGTGGGGCGCTGTCATAGCCGTATAACCTCCCAACCACCCGGGAAAATAATGTGCCCGGGACGTTCGCCGCGATAGCCCCGGCAAACGGTATTTTCCGACAATTCCTCGATTTCGAACGTCAGGCCGCCTTCCACAGTGTGAAAGACTTCCTGCGGCGAACCGATGTCCACATTCACAGAATAATGCCCGGCTTTGAGAAAATGCGGCGGAATACTCATGCGCGCCCGATAGAGTCCGGCATCCCGGACGATTAGCGCTTCCGGCTGAAGGTCGGTGTCGAAGCTACGCAAAACCTCCAGGAAATTGCGCGCCAGGGTGACACAAAGCTGGACGCCAAACTCGCGTTGCCGCAACACATAATCGAACTCGATGGTGATGGGCTCATTCATGTCGAAGTTGGCCTTGGCCTGCGCGTCGGCCCCCAGCACCCGCGCGGCCACAATGCTGCCCAGCCGCTCCGGCCTGTCGGCAAAACGGGCATCGCTCCTGCCGCTCTGAAGCAACCGCCCATATCCTTCGATCGCGCGCGTCACCTCTCCGGCATAAGCGACATGACCGCCATCCAGAAGAACGCCATGGGTACAAAGCTCGGCGATGGCGCCCATGCTATGACTGACCAAGACGACGGTGCGGCCGGAGCGGGCGACATTCTGCATCTTGCCCAGGCATTTTCTCTGAAAGGCCGCGTCGCCCACGGCCAGCACTTCGTCCACGAACAGAATTTCCGGCTCCAGATGCGCCGCCACCGCAAAAGCCAAGCGCACGAACATCCCGGATGAATAGAACTTGACGGGCGTATCGATGAATTTGTCCATTTCGGCAAAGGCGACAATTTCATCGAACTTGCGGCCGATCTCGGCCTTTGTCATGCCGAGAATCGCGCCGTTCAGATAGACATTCTCGCGGCCGCTCAACTCCGGATGAAAGCCGGTACCCACCTCCAAGAGTGAGCCGACGCGCCCATGGATCTCGGCATACCCCTCGGTCGGGTCAGTGATGCGCGAAAGGACTTTCAGCAGCGTGCTTTTTCCAGCCCCGTTCCGGCCGATCAGACCGACCACTTGCCCCGCTTTGACTTCGAAAGAAACATCTTTCAGCGCCCAATAGTCGCTGGCTGTTCCCGCGCCGCCGCGACGGCGAAACGGCGCAGCAAACGCTTCCATGACGGCATCGCGCATCGTACGGTAAGCCGCAGTGTTGCCTTTCTGGATGCGGAACTTCTTACCAAGCCCATCCACCCGCAGCGCTATATCGCTCATATCGTGCCAAGTCCGTTGTTCACGTGAAGCGAGCCCATTTGCTGATGGAAAGACGCAGGCTTTTAGGCGCCAGACGGGCCAGCCTGTTGAGGACGCTGCCCGGCTGGCGCGCCGTAACGGCAAAGCGTCTCCGCAGGGCGCGCGGGACACTCTTCAGCTTCAGCCAGGTGAAGGAAAGATAGCCCGCCGTCATCGACGCCCAGCCCATGTCCACCGGATCCAGGCCGCGCGCATTTTTGGCGCCATAATCCAGCACAGCACTGCGATCATCAGCGCGTTTTCGCGCTTCCACGAACAGGCTGGAATGCGGCGAACGGTCAAAGCCGGTAGTCCCCACGCGCCGGTCGGGCCATTCGCGTTCCGGCCGCCAAAGCGCTTCGGTGCCGATGACATGCAGCGGTTCGCGCATCTGCGCTATCGCGCTGCCGCCAAAATCGGAACGGACAACGTCGCCGAAACCATGCCGCTCGAGCAGGATTTTCAGCATCTCAAAATCGTAGGAATAGACATGCGCATAGCCGCCGATGCATTCGCCGTTGCGCGAAAACATCATGCTGTCAGCGCCGGGAGAAATCAGAAAGTTCATCAGCTGGCCGCCGAAACCCAGATCCTGGCGAATTGTGGGGTCTTCGTCGCAAACTTTGGCGAAGGTTTCGGCATCGCGCGCGACATAGGCCCGGGCGAAGGTTTCGAGATTGGGACAAACAAGGCGGATCATGCCGCCGGTCTTCAACACCCGATTGCATTCCTTCAGCACTGCATCGATCTTGAAATGCGGAATATGCTCCAGCATGTGACTGCTGAACACCAGATCGAAGCTTTCCGCCGGAAAGTTCAATCGCCACGCGGTGTCGCCGCGTTGCCACCAATGCTTTTTATGATCGGTCGTCTCCCAGCCGGACCGCCGCCAAAAAGGCCCCGCACCGAGGTTCAAACCTCTGAGATCACGCGACATACCAAGCCTGATTCCGCAATGGGTGCACCGATTTCATACCATAATCGCCCAGCGCGGTTGGTACCCGATCCTGCCGCGAAAGGATACCTGAAAGTACCGGTCAGGGCCCCTTCGCCAGACGCCGCAAGGCGCTTACGGTGGCGTCGCGCGCGGCTGAGCCACGGGCAGAGAAAAAGCGCGACGCCATGGCCGCCATAGGCTCCCGGAAGGCCTCCAGCGCCCCCTGTTTCCGTAACAGCTGGACCAGGGCGGCCTGCGCGGCTTCCAGCTCGCGAACTTCGATGCCGGCATTCGCCGCCGCCACATCAGGCCAATAGTGCGGCAACCCGACCGTGTTGAAGATCACCGGAACGACGCCAGCCGCGATGCTCTCCAAGATCGTGGTGGAATAAGCGGATACCGAGACCCGCACCTTGGCCAAGGCCTGAGCCAGCGGCACATCCGCGGGCGTTTCGATCCGGACATTCGGATTGCGCAGCAAGCGATTGCTGACCTCGGCACAGAAGGGCGCAACGGGATGCGGACGGACGAACACAGATATCTCCGGCAAGGCAGCAGCGGTCCGTTCAACCAACGTCAGCATGGCTTCGGCGCCGGCGCGCCCGCCTAGCCAATCGTCGAATCCTTGAAATAGAAAAAGAATATCCGTGCCGGACGCAGGCATGTCCGCGGCAAGATGAAAATTGCCGGTACTGGCAAATCGCTGCCGCGGATTGGCGGCGGCCAATAGATCGGCAAAACCATCCCCCCATACCAGCATTTCGCTGTAATTCAGATTGCAGAAACCGGGATGACGAATGGGCGACCAGCCCTGCTGAATACAAGCGCTGGCAATACCCCGTCTTTCGGCAACACGAGCCAGGATTTCATCCTCCGGACTGTTGCCCTCAGGAACAACCACCAGACGGCCTTGCATGCCGCCGAGGGCCGCATCCAGCGCCTGCGCCTGGCTGGCGAGATGGCGTCCGCAATCGTCAATCAGACGGCCCATCGCACCGCGTGGGACGCCGCCCGCATGATAAAACAACACGGGAAAATCCCATTCGGCCACCTGACGCCGCAACGCACCTTCCCAGGCGGGGACCAGGAAAGCACATTCACCCCGCAACGTGTGGGCAAGCGGAAGAAAATAGCGGGCGAACCGGATGGATCGCGCAAAGAAAATGATCGGCGCCTGCATCGCCGCCGGGGCGTGCGGCCGTGCGGATTTTTCTGTTCGCCGCTGTGCGACGTGCTTGGCGCCGCGCGCAATATGATGCAGCCGGCGCATCCAGCGCGCGGCACCGGCGGCCGGGCCGCCGGCAAATGTTTCGGCGGCCAAAAGACGGGCGATCTGGCTTTTCAACCGCAACGCTGCGGGAAAATTCCGAGGATTCGCGTGCAATATCTGAAGGCCGCGATCGTGCACACATGCAAAATAAGCGGAAGCTTCGAATGCATGCGACAAGTCCAGTCCGTCATAGAGAAACTGCGCCGGATCATCGCGCCGGATTCGCTTGCTTAATGCCAGAATGGCATCCGTCAGCGCAACATAATAGGCATAGCTCTCCCCCCCCGGCTGTTGCGCCGGCTTGCCAGCCGCATGCGTCAAAAACTCTGATTTCATTCGCCTTGAAAGCGCTTAAGGTTTTAGTGTACTGTTAAAATATTCTCCGCAGACCGGCCATTTCTACAACAATACGCGATACCGAGGCACTCTCGAAGCCAATGGCCCAAGGCATCTCCACCCATGAATCATATCCGCACCTGCGCATAACACGTATCGAGCCCAGCGCGCGCTGGCGGTTCTTGGACATGGCGGAAATTTGGCGGTATCGCGAGCTTCTCTACTTCCTGGCCAGGCGCGACATCCAGATACGCTACAAACAGACCGCCATCGGCATATTGTGGGTGGTGGTGCAACCTGTCGCCTCGATTCTGGTCTTCAGCCTGTTTTTTGGAAATCTGGCCAAAATTCCCTCCAATGGCGTGCCGTACCCCCTGTTCGTATTCGCCGCCCTGCTCCCTTGGCAGGTTTTCTCGCGCGCGATGATGGAAGCCTCCAACAGTCTTGTCACCGATCAGCGGCTGGTCAGCAGAGTATATTTTCCCCGCATCCTGGTGCCGCTGTCCTCGGTTATCGCTGCCCTATTCGACTTTTCCATTACCTTTCTGCTGTTTTTGGGAATGATGCTGTATTACGACATTTATCCAAGCATCGCTATTCTCAGCTTGCCGATATTTCTTTTCTTGATGGTCGCCACCGCTGTGGGAGTCGGCTTCTGGCTGGCCCCCCTCAACATCGAATATCGCGACGTTACGTATATCTTGCCGTTCCTGACTCAGATTTGGATGTTCCTGACGCCGGTTGTGTATCCTTCGACGCTGGTTCCGGAACAATGGCGCTTTCTGTACGGCCTTAATCCGTTGGTGGGCGTGGTCGAAGGATTTCGCTGGGCTCTGCTGGGTACCGGACCGGGACCATCGCCGATGCTGTTTGTGTCGGGCGGGGTGGCCGTGGTTTTGATGCTCACAGGCATTGTCTGGTTTCGCCGCCGGGAGCGGACATTCACAGACGCCGTAGGGTCTGGCGGGCGTTAGCCGCGAAGGTGAAAGACTATATTCCTATCTGAAAGACGTTGGCACCCTGCCAAGAGATCGGTAAGTGCAGCAGCCATGCCTCCCCAATATCGCCTCGTTGAGTTGCCCGAACATATGGATGCGCGTGGTCCTCTGATCTTCGCGCAGCAGGACGATCACGTTCCTTTTCCCATCAAGCGCTTTTTTGTGATCCACCATGTGGCGCCGGGCGGGACGCGCGGCGCCCATGCCCACCGCGCGCAGCATCAATTCCTGGTGATGCTGGCGGGCAAGGCGGCGGTTACCGTGGATGATGGCATCATCCGATCCCGCATTGTCCTGGATCGGGCAACCCAAGCCCTTTACGCGCCTCCATTGCTGTGGCTGGAACTCAGCGATTTCTCGCCGGACGCAGTCTGCATGGTGCTGGCATCGGGCGCCTATTCGGAAAGCGATTATATCCGCGACCGCGCCGAATTCCTGCGCCTGGCCGGCTGAATGCGCATCCTGGTCATCAACACCGATTATCCGAATTTCTTGCGCACACTTTATCGCGGCTGGCCCGGGCTGGCCGGAGCGGACTATCAAACACAGATGGCGGCCCGCAATGACAGCCTGTTTGGTGTTGCCGACTATTATTCGAAAAACTTCATAAAACAGGGTCATGATGCGGTAGAGGTTCATGTCAACAACCGCATGTTACAGTTCGCCTGGGCGCGGGAGCATGGCCTCACCATGGAAGCCCCGGCGTCTTGTTGGGAGAATAGTGCTACGGGAAGCCGGCGCTTGGTTCGTGAGATTCTAAAGTCCATCGCAAAATCCTTGCTGACGCCGTTGCTGCGCAAACCACGTCCGCATCGCATGCCGGCATGGGAAGCGGCCTTGCTGGCCGCCCAGATTTCACAATTCAAGCCGGACATCATTCTCAATCAGGAAATGGGGTATATCGATAATGGCACGCTGAAGGGGATGAAACCGGCGCGCTGCCGGTTGATCGGCCAGATCGCGGCACCATTGCCGGCGAACACCGATTTCAGCGCCTATGACCTGGTCATCTCATCGCTGCCCAATCTGGTGGATTGGTTCCGCCGCCACGGCTTCAAGGCCGAACTGAATCGCCTCGCCTTCGAACCGTCCATTCTGGACAAGCTCGGTCCGCAACCGGTCCGCGATATCGATCTTTCATTCGTCGGAAGCCTGTCGCCGGAGCATCGCGGCCGAATCCGTCTGCTTGAAACCATCGCTGCGCAGGCGCCGCTGAAAATCTGGGGCAATGGAATGGAATTGCTGCCCCGCTCTTCCCCACTCCATGCTTGCTATCAGGGTGAAGCCTGGGGGCGGGATATGTACGCAGTTCTGCGCCGCTCGCGTATTACATTGAACAACCATCTGGACCTGGCCGGTCCATGGGCCAACAATATGCGCCTCTATGAAGCGACCGGGATGGGCACATTGCTGCTGACGGATGCCAAACAGAATCTGGCCGAAATCTTCACGCCCGGCGAGGAGGTGGCAGATTACCGCGACGCCGAGGATTGCGTGGCGCAAATCCATCGCTATTTGAAGGATGAGGGCAGCCGCGCCGCCATCGCCGCCGCCGGACAGCACAAGGCCATCACGGTGCAGAACTATGCCGGGCGCACCGCCGAAATCGCGGCACTGGCGCAAAACCTCGCATGAATCCCTACCGGAAACTTCGCTCCCTGGTGGGTGGATGGCTGCGCGCCAATCCCTGGACCCGCGGACTTTTGACATCCAGCCCTAACTATCGGGTCATCACCCTGGAAGAGGCCCGGCGGCAGAGAAAAATCGCCTGGCATAGCGTTGACGCGGCAGCGCGCCAGGACGCCGCCTATCGGGCGCTGATATGTGAAATGCGGGACGGCACGCCACGCATCGACTTGACGATCGCGGCGAAAGCCGTGGATCAGGCCGGCCTTGCCGCGCCTAGCCTGCTGGAAATCGGTTGCGGCAGCGGATATTACAGCGAAATCCTCGGCACCCTCGCCAAAAGCAATGTCGGCTATACGGGAATCGACTATTCCGCCGCCATGATCGCGCAAGCCAAGAAATGCTATCCCGGCGGGACCTTCGAGATCGGCGATGCAACCGCCCTGCGCTTCGGCGATGCCAGTTTCGACATCGTTTTCAATGGCGTCAGCTTGATGCACATCCTGGACTATGAAAGGGCCATTGCCGAAAGCGCGCGCGTCGCGCGCAAGGCGGCGATCTTCCATTCGACCCCCGTTTTCGCCGATCATCCCACCACATTCCTACGTAAGAGGGCTTATGGCGGCGCGATGGTGGAGGCGGTTTTTAACCGCGACGAACTGTTGTGCTGTTTTGCGCGGCACGGCCTGCGTATGACGCAAAGCTGGGATACCATTGAGTATAATGTGGGCGCGGCGGTGGGTTCATCGTCGCACGCCGAAACCTTTTTCTGCGAGAAAGTATCGTGAATTTCAAGCCGATCGCCATGGTGGACTTGCGCGGAGCCTATCTGGCGCAGCGGGACGAAATCGACACCGCCGTGAAGCGCGTGTTGGACAGCGGCTGGTACATACTGGGCAAGGAATGCGAGGCTTTTGAGCACGCCTTTGCCGATTGGTGCGGCGCAGGACACGCGATCGGCGTCGGCAACGGCACCGATGCCATCACCATTGCCCTTAAGGCGCTTGACATCGGGGACAGGGATGCGGTGTTCACCGTTTCCCATACCGCGGTCGCCACCGTTGCCGCGGTGGAACAGGCAGGCGCCACACCGGTGCTGGTGGACATTGATCCCGAGACATTCACCATCGATCCGGAAAAACTGGAAGAGGCTATTGCATCCTGCCGCATGGCCACGCCCAGGGCGGTCATCGTGGTGCATCTTTATGGCCAGCCCTGCGCCATTCCCGCCATCGCGGAGATTTGCAAACGGCACGGGATGTTTCTGATTGAAGACTGCGCTCAGGCGCATGGGGCGCGGCTGAACGGTAAACCCGTCGGTTCATTCGGCGATATCGCCAGCTACAGCTTCTATCCGACCAAGAATCTGGGAGCGTTTGGCGATGGGGGTGCCGTGACGACCTCCGACGCGGCATTGGCCCAACGCGCCCGGGCGCTGCGCCAATATGGCTGGACGGAGCGCTATATCAGCGATCTGCCCGGCGCGAATACGCGCTTAGACGAGATTCAAGCCGCGATGCTGGCAATCCGCCTCACCATGCTCGACACGGAACTGGCCCGCCGCCGGGAGATCGCGGCCCATTATGATGCGGCGCTGTCGGGAATTCTGCAAACGCCCCTGGTCCGC
Organism: Rhizomicrobium sp.; assembly: GCA_035275465.1. GTDB lineage: Bacteria > Pseudomonadota > Alphaproteobacteria > Micropepsales > Micropepsaceae > Rhizomicrobium. Next base: position 100,726 of record DATEMS010000036.1, read on the forward strand.
AAAGGCGCCGACCACGCATATCATCTGTATGTAATCCGCCACGCGCGGCGGGACGAGTTGGCGGCGGCTTTGAAAGCGGCGGCCATCGGCACCGGCATTCATTACCCTGTTCCCATTCACCTGCAAAAAGCCTATGCCGGCCGCATCGCTTGCGGCCCGTCCGGCCTTGGCGAAACCGAGCGGGCCAGCCGCGAGGTTTTGAGCCTTCCCATGCATCCTTTTCTCAGCGATGCCGATATCACCCGCATTGTCGCGCAAATCGCGCGTTGGCACGGCGGCTAAGGCCAGGCGATCACGAAATCGCCATAGGCGAGTGCGCGCAAATTTTCGCGCAGGCGGCCGCGCCTCGGCGAAGAGCGAGCCAGCATATTTTCCCGCGCGCCGAGCCCCGCCGACGCGCCCAAAGCGCGCGCGCGCGCGATCGCCCGGATGTAAGGCCGGTAAAGCAATTGTCTCAGAAATGGGTAAGACGGCACGAAATTGTCGCGATGATTGGTGCGCCAGAGGGGACCGACCATCTGTTTGAAATTGTGAAAATGGAAAAAGATCAAATCCTGACCATCGGCAAGCAAGCAGCCTTGACGCTCCTCCAGCCTATGATGGCCCATGTTCCACGGCGCCAGATTGACACCCGGATGATCGAGCACCAGCGTTCCCTTAAACAGTTCCGTAAAGCGGTCGAGATACTTCTGATCCGCGAAACGATCGCTTTCCAGCCGGTCGTAACACCATTCCAGGCAGCGGTCGCGCCACCAGGCCAGGCACGCCAAGCCGTCCGGATCGCGCCGGAAACTAACCCAACCGACATTGTAGAGCCCATACGCTTCCATAGCCTTGCGCTGCGGCGCAAAGCGATGGCCGACGATCAGCGAAGAGTATCCTTCAAAAGCGGAAAAAATCGGCTCCGGATCCGAAAAGAAATACAGATCCCCGTCGAGATAGCTGAGAATGTCGATTTCCGGCCTGGTCGCAAACAGCCAATCCATCAAGGATGGCGTGCAGGTGAAATAATATTCGATCAACGACCGGTTGGCCTTGGCCGCGGCAAGCTGCTCATTGCCGGCCTCAAAATCCGCCAGCTTGATCGGGACGAGACCGGGCAATGCCAAGCGGGCCAACACCTCGTAACATGTGTCGCTAAGGCAAAGGACAAACAGGCGCGCCTGGGGACAATGCATTTTTAGCGATTCATACATCGCCATGCCCCGGTCAAAATAGCGATGGTCAAAATAAACGCAGAAGTCCCGGCGCATCAGATATTTTCAGACGCTATGCGCAGCAAATATTCTCCATAGGTGCTTTTGGCCAGAGGACGCGCCAACGCGACCAATCCGGCGCGATCGATATAGCCTTGCCGGAAAGCGATTTCTTCCGGGCAAGCGATTTTCAAGCCCTGGCGGCTTTCGATCACATGAACAAATTGCGCCGCCTGCAAAAGACTTTCATGCGTGCCGGTATCCAGCCATGCGATGCCCCGGCCCAACCGCTCAACCGTAAGCTGGCCGCGCCGCAGATAGGCTCGGTTCACATCGGTGATTTCAAGCTCACCGCGCGGTGAAGGCTTGAGGCTTGCAGCGATGCCCACCACGCTATTGTCATAGAAATACAGGCCGGTGACGGCAAAGTTGGACTTTGGCGCCGCGGGCTTCTCCTCTAGAGACAAAACAGTCCCGCAGGCATCAAACTCGACCACGCCATAGCGCTCGGGATCCTGAACGGCATAGCCGAACACCGCAGCGCCCTGCTTCAGCGCCGCCGCGCGCCGCAACATCGCCGGCAGCCCCTCGCCGAAGAAAATATTGTCACCCAGAACGAGGCAGACCGACTCCGAACCGATGAAGTCGCGGCCAATGATGAAGGCCTGCGCCAATCCGTCCGGTGACGGTTGCGCCGCGTAAGAAAATTCCAATCCCCATGCCTTGCCGTCGCCCAGCACCGCTTGGTAGCGCGCCACATCTTCAGGCGTCGTGATGATCAAGATTTCACGGATTCCCGCCAGCATCAAAGTGGACAGCGGGTAGTAGATCATCGGTTTATCATAGACCGGCAATAACTGCTTGTTCACGGCATGTGTCACGGGATAGAGACGCGTGCCCGATCCGCCGGCCAGAATAATGCCCTTCATGCGCTTCCCAGCCCCAGGCGCTCGGCGCGGTAAACCTTCCGGGCAAGAATGGCTTCCCACCAAACCCGGTTGCTGAGATACCAACGAACCGTCTTTTCCAATCCGGATTCAAAATTCTCCCGGGGCTGCCAACCCAGCTCGGTCCGCACCTTGGTCGAATCGATGGCATAGCGCGCATCATGGCCGGGACGATCGGCCACGAATGTAATCAAGTCGGCATGCCGCCTTGTGTTCGGCACTTGCTGGTCCATCAAGGCGCAAATACCGCGCACCACATCGATGTTCCGCCGCTCGGCATTGCCGCCAATGTTATAGACCTCGCCCAACCGCCCCTTTTGCAAGACGGTGATCAACGCCCGCGCGTGATCTTCGACATACAGCCAATCGCGGACATTCTCGCCCTTGCCATAGACCGGCATGGGCTCACCCCGTAGTCCCCGCACGATCGTGAGCGGAATAAGCTTTTCGGGAAAATGGAACGGCCCATAATTGTTCGAACAGTTGGTGATGACGGCCGGAAAGCCATAGGTGTGAAACCAGGCCCGCACCAGATGATCCGAGCCTGCCTTGGAGGCGGCATAGGGCGAGTTGGGCGCATAGGGGCTGTCTTCCCGGAACAATCCCGCCGGACCAAGCGATCCATAAACCTCGTCCGTGGAGATATGGTGGAAGCGGAATTGCGATTTGCGTGCCGCGTCCAGCTTGCGCCAATAGGCAAGCGCGGTTTCCAAGAGCACGCTGGTGCCCACGATATTGGTCTGCACAAAGGCCGCCGGCCCGTCGATGGAACGGTCGACATGGGATTCCGCCGCCAGATGCATGATAGCGTTGGGTTTCTCGGCCTCCAGAATATCGGCCATCGCAGCGCGGTCGCAAATATCCAGGCGAGCGAACTTATAGTGCCGGCTGTCCGCAACCGATTGCAGCGAGTCCATATTTCCCGCGTAGGTCAGCTTGTCGACATTGACCACGTCGGTCCCTTCCGCGATCAGCGCGCGAACCACGGCGGACCCAATAAAGCCCGCGCCCCCGGTGACAATGATTTTCATGGATCCGCGATCAAAAAGCCGGAGCGACGAATAAGGATTTTGGCCGCAAAATTCAACCCGTGTCTATTCCGCCCCGGAAAGCCGTCTTTTCCTTTCGCTGTCAATCTGTTAGAAGGCCCCATGGTGAATTTTCGTATGGGCGCCCGCACCCTTTATCAATGGGCGCGCGCGCAGCGTAGCCGTGTTCGCGCCGCAAAACCTGTAGATGTAGCCGCGACTCACCAAGCTCTCGCGAATCTGCGGCCGGATCTGGATCTTCTTCGCGACACCGTAGGCAAGGACGGCATCGCTATCGTGCCCGGCTATTGGAGCGCCGACCGTTGTGCGCAGGCGGTGGATGAGATGGATCGCCTTTTAATGGAATTTCCGCATGCGGTGCAGACTTATTCGGCGGGGGCCGACAAGCGCATGTTTGGCGTGGAATCCGCCAGCGCGCTCCTAAACCAATTTCACGCCGATTCTTTTCTGAGGCGGTTCGGCGAAATGATATGCGGCTTGGATATCTACAATTTCGCCACCTTGGGCGCCCGCATCGAAGCCATGCCGGGCAATTTCGGTTCCGGCGAAGGCTGGCATCGCGATGCACAGGGTTTTCAATTCAAGGCCATTCTTTACTTGACCGATACCGGCCCTCAGAACGGACCGTTTGAGTACCTGATCGGAAGCCATACGATCTGGCGCGCTGCCGCGGACAGTATGGTGGCGGATTTTTCCGATCCTTGCCAAACGCGCTTCACAGATGCGGAAATGATGCGTCTCCAAGAACGGCATTTCGAATTGCGGGCATTTGCGGGCAAAGCAGGCACTCTGTTGCTTGCGAATACCGCGGGCATTCACCGCGGCATGCCGCTGAAAACGGGTGCCCGCTATACCTTAACCAATTACTATTACCACCGCAGCGAAATTGATGTGGCGCGAATCCAAAAATTCACCCCCTTGGTTCCCGGCACGGCGGAGCGGATTCTTGCTGATCTTCCCGCGCTGCACTGACCGAAAGAGCTCGTGTCCGACACACACCCAGCCCGCATCTTTGTCTATTTGGAATCGCCGCCGCTTGATCCCGATATTGTGGCGCACGGCTTGTATCGCGCGGGAACGCCCATTCTGAAGGCCATTCGCGATCATATTTCCTGCATCGCCCTGTATCCGATGGACCGGCGTTACCGCGCCGACAAAGTGGATGGGGCACTGAATCCGCTTTGCCGCAGCCTGCCGCTGGCTTTCACATTGTTTCGGGCCTTGCGAAAGCGTTTTCTGCCCAGCGATTTCGAAAACCGTTGGGTGGCGGCCATCGTGGGCCGCTGGGCGCGGCAATCGCTACAGGGCCCGAGAACCCTAGCGTCTGCCCAGTTATGAGGTGATTAGCGTCGCCGGAAACGTGAACCGCATCGACCTCTAACAGGAAAAAATACGTCCTCTCGACAGATGGAACATGGCGATATTGGCGTATCGGGCAAGCATCTTGATAGGCGGAAAGCGCAGTGATTCCGACGCTGCATAGAGGCGATAAATCAACCATGCCCAGCCCCTCACAATCGCGCCTGCACCGGAAAACCGGAGAATTTCACAGACCTCGCGCTTTCGCGCCGCGTTATCTTGCGCCGTTTTGGCGACACTGTGGAGGCGATAAACCGCAAGGAACTCCCGCAGATAGAAAAAGGAACGGCCGGTCTTGTACATGGCAAGAAAGAACTTCCAGTCCAGAACAAAATGCAAGTCTTCATCCAGCCTGATCTCGTTCCTACGCCAGAAAGTCGCCGGTTGCAGAAAATTGTCGGCGACAGATAGTGCTCGATGACCAATGCGGGACGCGTCCGACACCAAGATAGGCGCCGTCAGCGAACCATCCGCCGCTGCGAAATATCCATCGCCAGTAACGGCATCCACCTTTTCCTGGTCCGTGAAAATTCTGCACACCTTGGCCAGCGTTTCGTGGTCAAAGAAGAAATCATCCGAATTCAGCCAGCAAACGACATGACCGCTCGCGATATCGAGTCCTTTGTTGATGGCGTTCGCCTGACCGAAATCTGGCTCACGGCGGTAAATGATGCGCGGATCGTCGAGATAAGATTCAATGATCCTGTCGGTGCCGTCGGTAGAACAGGCATCGTAAATCAAATATTCGATATTTCGATGCGTCTGATTTAGAACCGACAGAATGCATTGCGCGATGAACGGTGCTTGATTGTAAGTCGGGGTAATAACCGTAACGCGAAGCGCTTCAGAGTTCTGGACATTGGCCAACAGCTGGACCTTTCCCCCGGAGGAAATCACAGCAGCGGCTCAACAGTGCAAAAAAACATTATAAACAAGCGCAAGCACTTCGCCGTGGCATAAGTTCCATGGTGAGCCCGGATGGTATCGAACCATCGACCCTCTGATTAAAAGTCAGATGCTCTACCACTGAGCTACGGGCTCTCACTGAGAGGGGCGGACCATATGGGTCACGATCTGGAGGGTCAATGGAAAAATCCAGGGAGAATCCTGGTTTTTTAAGACTTTTAAGCGTGTGCCCGGCTAACCATGCCGATCAAAAAGCTGTGAAAAATGATCTGCGTACCCAACATAATCAGGGTCACGGCGGGAATCACGATGCGCAAGCTATCGGGATAGGATAGCGGGCCAAATCCGACCTTATTCCAAACGAAAACGCCAAAGCCCAACAGTGCCATTCCAGCCAGCTGAAAAAACAGGCCAATAATCGCCCAACGCTCAAGGCCAAAAGTCGCTCGCAACACGTCCGACGACCGAGACTGGGGATGCATACCGATTTGTACAGCATAGAACTTTGCCACGGTGCCCATACTGATCAGTTGGTTGCCCAAAAGCAGCATCATGGCGCAAACCAAAAGGGTATTGGTATCAAATCCGATATGCCCCACATGGACAGGTCCGGGCATCAGCGCCAATCCCCCCATCAAGCCTAGTATCAGCAACACCAACCCGGGGTATAAGAAAAGCCAGCGGGGACTGCATATCAGCATGAAACGCAAATGACGCCAGCCGTCGCGGAAAGTTCGCAGATGAGGCGGCCTGCCGCGCGCATCTTTATGAAAATGAATGGGCACTTCGCAAATTCGCAATCCGAACAGGCTGGCCTTGATGATCATCTCGGAGGCAAATTCCATTCCCGGCGTCTGTAGATTCAGCTTGTCATACGCCGTACGCGTTATCGCCCGCATCCCGCAGTTGAAGTCGCTGAGCTTGGCGCTGAACAGAATGCGGCCCACCAACGAAAGCGCGGGCGTGCCCACATAACGGTGTAACCAGGGCATCGCTCCGGGATCCAGAATTCCTCCGGCACGGGGAAAGCGGGTCCCCACCACCAGATCCGCCCCCGCCTCAAGCTGGTCCCAAAAGCGCCTGAGTTCACCAAAATCGTAGCTGCAATCCGCATCCGCAAAAATCACAGCGTCGCTTTGGGAGGCGACAATACCGCCACTTAAGGCGCTGCCATATCCTTTCACGGACACATCAATCACTCGCGCGCCTTCAGTCTGTGCCGCCCGTTGCGAACCATCGTCGCTACCATTGTCAGCGACAATCACTTCGCCGGATAGCCCCTCCTTTTCAAGCGCGGCACGGGCAGTTTTGACGACGCTCCGAATCGTCTCGATCTCGTTTAGGCAGGGGATGACGACGGATAGCTGCACTTGGTCCTATTGTGCCTGTCTTAAAAACATACCGGGCCTGTTTATACGCATTGCCGCTTCTATTGAAAGCCAAAGCGCCACGATGGCGGGCGTCAACCCCGCTAGCATCCAAAACCAAGGGTAGCCCAGACCCATACTCTTCAGCAGACCCGCTAGCCGTGTTCCCCAGGCGTTATGCTGCTGCTGTCCCTTATCATGCGCCACAGCGCGATAACCGGGACTGTGTCCACCCTCCAGCATGTATGCGACCCGCCAGGGACCAAGACGAGGAGAAGAGACGTCGCGGGCGTTCATGACATATTGCTTCCCGTGAAAGCATACTGCCACCTCTTGTGAGTCGGCGGCCTTGGCAAAAACGATCCGCCAGGAACGGATAGCCGGGTGTTCGGGATAACAAGGGCCCGGCGCCGGCATCACTCCATCCGGAAAGAAGGGAGCAGCCAGCCCTGCGACCGGCAAGAAAGTGAAAACCAGGACAGGCAACAGCCAAGCCGCGCGGGGCGCCCGGTCAAGTACGCGGGATACTGCAACAGAAATTTCCGGAAGGAGCGCAACAACAAAGGGAAAGATGTAACGCCCGCCGGAAACGTCGCCGTCGAAAAAAGGATATAAAGAGAAAAGCGCCGCGCAGCCCAAAAGGCCCGCCGATTTGAAAAGCAGCGGCCAATACTGCGCCGGCGGACACCAGAACAGAGTCATGAGAATCGGTAAGCAGAACAAAAGACCGGTCCAGGGGCTGATAAGCTGCTGCACCAGATGACTGAGACTGTCCGCAAAGGAAATATTGCTGATCGCCGAGGCGTATATCGGATTCCATAGCCATAGCTTGACCAGGACCAAAGCCAACAAAATAATGACCAAAAAGGCGCCATAAAAGATTCGGCCCCGCCCCGAAGTGCGCACTAACGGCCAAGTCGCGACCAAGAAAACCAGGCTATAGGCCTTGAGGGAAATCAGAACAGCGTCGATAACGGCGAGCTTCCAGATATCTCGGGTGCCCAGCCGCCGCTCCGAAAAAAACAACCGGGCCGACATGGCCAGTACCATGTAAGATTCCACAGTACCCGCCATGCAGAAGGTATAAACACCATAGCCCCCGGCAAAAAAAGCTAACACGGCAAGGCGGGCACGCGCGGCATCCATTCCGAGCCGACGGATCAGAAACAGATAGCAAAGAACAATGCCTGTCAGACCAGCGATCACGGTCTGGCAGGAAATGATAACTTCGGTCGCAAAGCGACCAGTATGCAGAAAAGCGGTGGCGCTTTCGGTGAGATAAATCAGCGCAAACCACAGGACATGGTGGACGATATACCAACCATCAGGACTGCGGGCAAACTCACCAAAGCTCAAGGCGGAGCTATTCAAACTGTAAACGGTCTTCAACAGCAGGGCTTCATCGCCAACAACCACGCCGCCAGCGAGAAACGGAACAGCGAGCAGGATAAACAGCCATGCGCGCTGAAAAGACATCATGGAGAGCCTTTTGCCACTTTTTATGCTACCCAACAATACGAATTTCCCTTATAAATCAGAATGATAACGTAATAGAAGTAGCCAGGCAATCGGTCAGACCTTCGGCATCCAGAAAATCTTAACCCTTCCGTTTAATCATAGTTACTTATCCCTTTCATCGGGCTTCCACGCCATGAATGCGCCTCTGCCCACGCGTGACCTGCACAAGCACAGCGCCGCGCTGAGCGTTTTCGCCGTCTTTCATCTCAACTTGGCTTTCTCTTCGATCGAGGAAGACCGGCGGCCCGAGGTGATTGCCCGCTGCTATTGGCCGTTGTTGAAGCTGGCCGAAAACCATGCCCGGCTCGGCTTGGAAGTTTCCGGTTATACCCTGGAGCAGATCGCCCGGCTCGACCCCATCTGGATCGCGCAAGTGCGCAAGCTGATCGCCGAAAGCAGAATTGAGCTGATCGGTTCCGGCTACAGCCAGATGATCGGCCCTTTGGTGCCAGGACGCGTGACCGCGGAAAATCTGAAGATCGCCAATGCTGTTTACCGGGACTTGCTGGGCGCGCACCCGACCGTGGCGCTGGTCAATGAACAAGCCTTTTCCGCCGGACTGGTCGAGCATTATCTGGATGCCGGTTATGCCGCGATCCTGATGGATTGGGACAATTGCTGCGCCAATCATCCGGAATGGAACGCCGAGCATCAATATCTGCCGCAATATGCCGCCGGCCTGAATGGCCACAGGATCGCCGTGCTCTGGACCAACACGGTGGCGTTTCAACAGATGCAGCGTTTCGTGCATGGCGATATTTCCTTGAGCGCCTATCTGGATTTTGTGCGCGGACGCCGCGCTGGTACGACCCGCTCGCTATGCCTCTATGCCAGTGATGCCGAGATCTTCGATTTCCGTCCCGGGCGCTTCCGCACCGAAACCAAACTACCCGATGCCAGCGAATGGATGCGGCTGGATGAAGCGCTCGCCGCCGTTACCGCCGAGCCGGATGTCACGCTGGCGCAACCCTCGCAGATACTGAATTTGATCGGACGGCCGGGCGGCGGCCATCTTCTGAGATTGGAAAGCGCCCATTGCCCGGTGCCGGTGAAAAAGCAGCGCAAGTATAATCTGGCGCGCTGGGCGGTGACCGGACGGGACAATATCGCGATCAACGCCGCTTGCGAGCGCATCTATCGCGGCATGCTGGCGTGTCCCAACGCGGACTGGAAAGAGCTTTGCTATCTGTGGGCCAGTGATTTTCGCACCCATCTGACAGAAAAACGCTGGGCCGATTTTAAGGTTCGGCTGGAGGCCGCCGAAGCCGAATATTCACCCGGGCAGCCGACGGCGGCAGCCGTTGCAAAGCCGCAGACCTGCGAAACCCGTCATATCGACATCAAAACAGCCATGCTCACCGCCAGGCTGGATCGCCGCCGCGGCTTGGCCTTGGAGCAATTGCGGTTCAAGGGCCATGACCAGGCGGTTTTGGGCAGCCTGCCCCACGGCTATTTCCAGGAAATCGGACTGCAAGCCGATTGGTACACCGGCGACTGCGTCTTCGAGGCACCCGGCGAACACAAAGTCACCGACCTGGAATGGTGCGAAGCCTGGACGGAAAAGCTGGAAAATGGCGATGTCATCGCCCATGCCGGCATCGAAACCCCCAAGGGCCGAATCGACAAGCAAATGCGGTTTTCGGAAAGCGCGCGGCGGATCGATTTTGACATTACCTTTCACTGGGACGATTGGGGCAAAGGCGTGCTCCGGCTGGGGCATTTCACCCTTATGCCGGACGCCTTTGCGCTGGACCGGCTAACGCTGGTCACCGCCAATGGCGGCGGACCGGAAACCTTCACCCTTGCGGGGCGCGCGATAGACCATGGCGCCCCGGTGTCCTTCTTGGTCTCGTCCAGCTACGGGCTGGGCATGACCGAAGGCTGGGCCGAGCTCGAAGACGGCACAACCAGCCTTCGGATCGAGGTGGACCGCTGTACGGCGCCGCTATTGGGCCTGTTGACCCACCTACCCGCCAAGCGCTCGGACGGATCGCCCAGCGTATTTTGCCAGCTGCAACTTTCGGCCCTGGAGCTGGATGATACCCGCAAGCCCGCCGCATACCGGGCAGGTCCACGCCGCTTCCGCTTTTCGGTCAGCGCGCTTTAATAGGCTCCCTGCCCCCGCAGCAGCACCCAGACGGTCTGAAGCAAGATCACCAGATCGTACCACACCGTCCAATTCTTGATGTACCACTCGTCATAGGACACACGCTCGGCGAAGGTGGTGTGGCTGCGGCCGCTGATCTGCCACAGGCCGGTGATCCCCGGCCGCACCCGCTCATAAAGGCTGATGACGGCGCCATAGTTGGGAAGTTCGCGGCGCAACAGCGGGCGCGGTCCCACCAGGCTCATATCCCCCAGCAGCACATTGAACAGCTGCGGCAGCTCGTCCAGGCTTTTGCGCCGCATCCATTCGCCGACGCGGGTAACACGCGGATCTGCCTGCAGCTTGAAATTGGATTGGTAATAGTGCGCCAAAAGGACCGGATTTTCGATCTCCCAACGGGCCATCTGATCTTCGGCATCCACCACCATGGTACGGAATTTCCAACAGGTGAAATCGCGCCCGCCGCGACCGACCCGGGTTTGCCGGAAGAAAACCGGCCCGCGATCTTCCTTCCAGATCAGAAAGGCAAACAAGGCAAATACCGGCAGCAGCAGCACGGCTAGAATCACGGCACCGATGCAGTCCAGGCTGCGCTTGACAATCCGCTGCGGCAGCCGCGCAAGGTTGTTGCGGACCTGCAGCAACAACAGATCCTTGCCGAAGAAATAGTTGGTGGAAAGACCATAGAGCGGAAGGCGCCGCAACGATGGCACGATCGCCACCGCGATATCGGCGCCGACCAACTGATCGATCAGATCATTGTGATTGGCGTGGCTACGGTCATCCGGCACCAAAATCACTTGCCGGCAGCCCACCGCCATCAAGGCTTGGGGCAATTGATCGGGCGCCGCCGTCAGCGGCACAAGACCGGTGAAGGCATGGGAAAAATGCTTTTCCGCCGTTTCCGGAACCACCCATTGCACTTTAAGGCCCAGAGAGAGCTGGTTGCCCAGCACCGGCACGACTTCCTGGGCCATGGGACTGGTGCCGATAATGGCGGTCGGCAGATGCCAAACGCCCAGCCGGCCCAGGAACAGACGTATCAGCTGGCGCGCCGTGGGCAGCGCGAAAATCAGGCCCAGCCAAATGAAAATTCCGGCCGCCAATCCGCTGGGCTCCAGCAACGACACAGCCGCGCAGTAAGCGATGCCGCTGACCAACAAGGCGGTGGTGGTGGACCGCGCGCCGTCCCAGAACAATTGCCGGCGGCTGTAATCGCCCACCAGATAGCGCGCGCCCACAAAGATCAGCGCGATGATCATCACCAAATCGATGATGGTGTTGGGCTGACCCAATGTCCGATTGCGGAAAAGCGCCAGCGCAGGCGGGGTGGCCATCAGGCGCAAAAGTACGTCCGCCAGGGCGAAACAGGCCAGATCCGCCGACATAAGTCCCAGCAGAATGGCCAACCGCCGCCAGTAAGAACCGCCACCCACCTTCAGGGGGTATTGGCGCGTTTGCTCAAAGGATGCGGCAACGGTCATGGATGTCCTGGATTCCCTGTGCCAGACTAACAATTCGCTTCCGCAAAATCACGTTTGCCGTAACATCCCGGCACACTTGCTAAAACCGACAAATTGTCATTTTGTAACAGTATCTTATAAAATTATTTTTCGTTCGGAATGGCTGTACCGCAGCATGGAACATATCAAATAATTGTTGCGGCCGAAACCACCAATACCACTGCTAGATCGCCCAGTGTGCCCATCCGTCACCGTTCGTCATCATCTTGTGCGGCGCCAAAGTGGCTGGCCGCCCAAGCCTGCAGGCGCGATCCGGCGATGGCCCGGCGTATCTCCTCCATCAGCCGCTGATAGTAGGTCAGGTTGTGCCAGGTCAGCAGCATGGCGGCGATGATCTCGCCGGATTTGACGGTGTGATGCAGATAGGCGCGGGAAAATTGCCGGCAGGCGGGACAACCGCAATCGGCCTCCAAAGGCGCGGCATCGTCGGAGAAACGGGCATTTTTGAGATTGAGAGCGCCCTTGGCCGTGAACGCTTGGCCGTTGCGGCCCGACCGGGTCGGCAGCACGCAATCGAACATGTCTATGCCGCGCATCACCGCGCCCACAATGTCGCCGGGCTTTCCCACCCCCATCAGATAGCGCGGCTTCTGCGCCGGCAGGTGCGGCACGGTCGCGTCCAAGGTCTCGAACATGGCGCTTTGCGCCTCGCCCACCGCCAAGCCGCCCACCGCATAGCCGTCAAAACCGATCTCCCGCAAGGCTTCCGCGGAACGCAGGCGCAGGTCGGCGAAGATGCCGCCTTGCACGATGCCGAAACAGGCGCGGCCCGCGCGCTCTTCATCCGTCTGTTCGCCAAAAGCCTGTTTGGAACGCTTGGCCCAGCGCATGGAAAGCGCCATGGATTTTTCGATTTCCGCATGGCTGGCAGGCAGCGCCGGGCATTCGTCGAACACCATTTGAATGTCCGAGCCCAGCAGGCGCTGGATTTCCATCGCCCGCTCCGGCGACAGGAATTCCGTATGCCCGTCGATATGGGATTGGAACTTGACGCCCTCCTCGCTGATCTTGCGCAGTGCCGACAGCGACATCACCTGGAAACCGCCGCTGTCCGTCAGGATGGGGCGCGGCCAGTCCATGAATTTGTGCAGCCCCCCCAGCCGTGCCACGCGTTCGGCGCCCGGCCGCAGCATCAGATGATAGGTGTTGCCCAACACAATGTCGGCGCCGGTTTCGCGCACGCTTTGCGGCAACATGGCCTTGACGGTAGCGGCCGTGCCCACCGGCATGAAAGCGGGGGTACGAATCTCGCCCCGCGGCGTATGAAGGACGCCGGTGCGCGCCGCGCCATCGCGAGCCAAAAGTTCGAAGCGCAAATCCCTCATCGCCGAGGCATTAGCAGACAGGCGTCGCCATAGGAATAGAAGCGATAGCCCTGCGCGATGGCCTCGGTATAGGCCCTTTGCATGACGTCCAGCCCCATCAGGGCGCTGACCAGCATGAACAAGGTAGAGCGCGGCAGATGAAAATTGGTCAACAGCATATCGGCGGCCCGGAAACGATAGCCTGGAGTGATGAAGATGTCGGTCTCCCCGTCGAAAGGCTGAACCATGCCGTTCGGCGTGGCGGCGCTTTCCAGGGTGCGCAGGCTGGTAGTGCCCACCGCCGCGATGCGCCCGCCTACCGCATGCACGGCGTTCAGCCGCCCGGCGGTGGCAGCGTCCAGCACCGCCCGTTCGGCATGCATCCGGTGCAGGCTGGTGTCGCCGGCGGTGACCGGCAGGAACGTGCCCAGCCCCACATGCAGCGTGACCGTCTCACGCATAATGCCTTTCTCTTCAAGCGCTGCGAACAGCGCCGGCGTGAAATGCAGGCCCGCGGTGGGCGCGGCCACCGAGCCGTCCTGCCGCGCGAACAGGGTCTGATAGTCCGCTTTGTCGCGGGCATCGGCCTTGCGCTTGCCCGCGATATAGGGCGGCAAGGGCATTTCGCCGATGGCGGCGATCGCGGCATCCAGCGCGGCGCCCGATAGCGCAAAACCAATATCCGCCTCGCCATTGTCGGCGCGCGCGATCACGCGCGCCTGCAGGGCGCCGAACGCCAAGGCATCGCCCGGCGCCAGCTTGCGCGCCGGACGCGCCAGCACGCGAAAACTGTCCTGCGAAAGGCGGCGATGCAGCAATATCTCGATTCCGGCGGGGCCGGTGGGGCGGAGCCGCTGTCCGCGCAACCGCGCCGGGATCACCTTGCTGTCGTTGACCAGCAGCACATCGCCGGCATTCAGATATTCGGGCAGATCGCGAACCGTGCGATGCACAATGCGGCCGTCGCCATCGACCACCATCATCCGGGCGCTGTCGCGCGGCGCCGCCGGGCGCAACGCGATCTGCTCTTCCGGCAACACAAAATCGAACAGGCTGACATCCATGCGGGGCCTCATAACAGGCACCCAATGTCAGCGCGAGGCATTTTGCCCGCTGGCTAGATGCGCCGAGCGATGTGGACAAAAGGTCCAGGAGCGGGCCCGTAGCGGCAGCGTGCGGACGCCACGACGCCAGCGGGCAAAAGGCCCGCGCTAGGCCACCAATTTTCGATATAAGTGCCAAGTGGCATGCCCCAGCACCGGCACCACCACCATCAGGCCCACGAACATCACCAGGGAGCCGGCCAAAAGCAGGCTAGCCACCACCAGACCCCAAAGCGCCATCGGCCCCGGATTGGCCAAGACCGCCCGAAACGAGGTGGCGATGGCGGTATCCAGGCCCGCGTCACGATCCAACAGCAGGGGAAAGGACACCACGCTCAACATCATCGCCAACAGGGCGAACAGGAAGCCCACGCCCATGCCCAGCACGATCATGGCGTGCCCGGCCGGGGTGAAGAGCACCGCTTCTGCAAAGACATTGGGGGCGGGCGCCGGCGGCAGGACCGGGCCTAGGGTGGCCTGATAGATCGCCCAGGCGGCCACTAGCCAAACTAGGAACAAGGCCACCAGCATCAGTCCCAAGGCGGCAATGCCGCCGATGGCGGGCGCCTTGAGCACATCAAAAGCGTTGGCCCAGCCCACCTGTGCGCCTTGTTCGCGCCGGCGGCTCATCTCATACAGGCCCACCGCCGCCAACGGCCCGATGATGGCAAAGCCGGACGCAAGCGGAAACAGCAAGGGCAAAAGATCCGAGCCGAAGGCCAACCGCGCCATCACCACGCCGATGATGGCATAGGTGGCGCAAAGAAAAATCACATCGCTGCGATAAGCCTCGAAGTCCGAAAAACCTTGGCGCAGGGATTGCCACACATCACGGCTGGCGATGCGCCGGATCGCAGGCGCGGGCGAATGCGCCACCTCGCGCATGTGATCGATCGAGCGGCCGACCGCTTCGACGGCATGTGCGGCGGAGGCAAATTGCGCGCCGCTCCACTCAATGGGATTTCGTATGGTCATGGCAATGCTCCCGTCTGTATGGCGGGGCGCCATGGCCTGGCGGCTCCTAGGGAGCAAGGGCCGTCGGTCACGGTGACCCGCAGACCTGTACCAGGGGCAAACTATAGACCTGCGACAGGACGCCGCAAGCAGGAACTTTGTCCCGTGTTATCCGGCGTTTGCCAGGACTGCGGCGATGATCCGGTCCTGGGTTTCCTCGTCCAGATAGGGGTGCATCGGCAGGCTCACCACCTGGCCGCAAAGGGCCTCGCTGACGGGGGTGGGCACGCTGGGATAGTGGGCATAGGCCGGCTGGCGGGACAGCGGGATGGGATAATAGACCATGGTCGGCACGCCCGCGGCCTTCAGCCCGGCCTGGAACTTGGCGCGGTCGGCCACCTGCAGCGTATATTGGGCCCAGCTGGAGGTCATGCCTTCCAGCACAACCGGAATTTTGATGCGGCTGCGGCCCGCAAAGGCCTGGCCGTACCGCCGGGCCACGGCGTTGCGCCGGGCGATCTCGTCATCGAAGATTTTCAGCTTCTCGATCAGGATGGCGGCCTGAATCGTGTCCAGCCGCGAATTCAGGCCAATAGCGACATGCTCGTAGCGATCGGAGCCCTGGCCATGCATGCGCAGACTCAAAAGCTTGTCTTTCAGCGCATCGTCATGGGTGAAACAAGCGCCGCCATCGCCGTAACAGCCCAACGGCTTGGCGGGAAAAAAGCTGGTCGCCGCCGCATCGCCGATGGCACCGGTCCGTTTGCCATCCATCGATCCGCCGAACCCTTGCGCGGTGTCGCAGAACAGCTTGAGGCCTTCGCGCCGGGCGATGGGCGCGAGGGTGCGATAGTCGGCGGGCTGGCCGAACAGATCCACCGGCATCACCACTTTGGGCGTCAGCTTGCCGTCCCGCCGGACCATGGCGATGGCGGCTTCCAGACTGACCGGATCCATGTTGAACGTGTCGGGCAACACATCCACGAACACAGGCGTGGCGCCTGCCAGCGCCACCACTTCGGCAGATGCCGCGAAGGTGAAAGCCGGCACGAACACCGCGTCGCCCGGCCCCACGCCCCAGGCGCGCAACACCAACAGCAGCGCATCGGTGCCATTGGCGCAAGCGATCGCATGCTTCACCCCCGCCCAGGCCGCAATGTCTTTTTCGAATTGCGCGACCTGCGGACCCAAAATCCATTGCCCGCCTTCCACGGCGCCCCTGATGGCGGCCTCCAACGGGGCGCCCAAGCGACGGCGCTGGGCTTGCAGATCGATAAAGGAAATAGGCTCGACCAAGGCTGCTCCTGCGTTCGGGCGGAGTTCTAGACGGGGCGCGCGTACTCGCGCCACGCAACAATTGTTGCGCTTTATGCCGGCTCGATACGCGCTTTCAGGATCTTATCCGGCGCGCCGCTGATGGTGCCGTTATTGTGTTCGCCGCCCTTCTTGATCTTATCGACATTGTCCATGCCTTCGACCACCTCACCCCACACCGAATATTGCCGGTCGAGCCAGGGCGCGTCGTCGAAGCAGATATAGAACTGGCTGTTGGCGCTGTCGGGATTGGCGGTGCGCGCCGCCGACACCGTACCGCGCTTGTGCGCCTGGTTGGAAAATTCCGCTTTCAGGTCGGGAAGATCGGACCCGCCGCTGCCGGTGCCGGTGGGATCGCCCGTTTGGGCCATGAAGCCGGGAATGACGCGATGAAACACCACGCCGTCGTAAAAACCGCTGCCGGCCAATTGCTTGACGCGCGCCACATGATTGGGCGCTAGATCGGAGCGCAGCTTGATTTTCACCGGTCCGTCCTTGAGATCCAGAATGAGATAATCGGCCATTAGATTTTTTCCTTGGAGCGTTTGATGAGAGCGTCCGCGACGGCGGCGGTGGTGAAGGGCGAAATATCCCCGCCCAGATGTGCGATTTCCTTGACCAATTTGGAAGAAATCGCCTGATGGCGCGGATCGGCCATCAGAAAGACGGTTTCGATCTCGGTGTTGAGGCGCTGGTTCATCGCCACCATCTGGAATTCATACTCAAAGTCCGACACCGCGCGCAGGCCGCGAATGATCATCGCGGCGCCCACCTGGGCGGCGAACTTCACCAGCAGCGTGTCGAAGGCAATCACCGCAATCGTGGCATGCCCCGCCGCCAGCCTTTCGGCTTCGGCCTTCACCATCGCGACCCGTTCGGCCAGAGCAAAAAGCGGTTCCTTGGCGGCATTGGTCGCCACGCCGATCACAAGATGGTCCACCAGCTTGACGGCGCGCTGGATGATATCCAAATGGCCCAGCGTCACCGGATCGAAAGTGCCGGGATAAAGGGCGATGCGCCGTTTGGAAAAAGGCGCGCTCATTCGCCGCCGCCGACATCGGCGATACGTTCCACCGACACGACTTTCTCGCCTTCATCCACGCGGAAGACGGTGACGCCCTGGGCGGCGCGGCCCTGGATAGAGATGCCCGACACCGCCACGCGGATGGTCTGACCGGAATCGGAGATCAGCATCAAATCGTCGCTTTCCTCCACTGGGAAGGAGGCGATCACGGCGCTGTTCTTCTTGCCCATGCCGATGGCGACAATGCCCGAACCGCCCCGGCCGGTGACGCGATACTCGTAAGACGAGCTGCGCTTGCCAAAACCCGTCTGGGACATGGTGAGTACGAACTGCTCGCGCGCGCCCAGGGCCGCATAACGCTCCGAGGTCAAGGTGGCTTCCTCGACGCCCTCTTCGCCCCCCTCCTCGGACGACACGTCATCGGCCTCCACGGGCGCTTCGGCTTCCCCGCTTTCGGCCCGGCGCGCGGCGCTCGCCTGCTTGAGATAGGCGCGCGCTTCCGCCGAGGTGGCGTCAGAATGATACAACAGCGACAGGCTCACCACGGCATCGCCCGGCGCCAGCTTGATGCCGCGCACGCCGGTGGAATCGCGCCCCTTGAAAACACGGACATCGCCGACCGGGAAGCGGATCGCCTTGCCGCCGCGCGTGGTGAGCAGGAAATCGTCGGCGTCGGTGCAGGTGGCAACGCCGACAATGCCGTCGCCTTCGGCCAGCTTCATGGCGATCTTGCCGTTCTTGTTGACCTGGGCGAAATCGGACAATTGATTGCGCCGCACATCCCCGGATGTGGTGGCGAACACCACATTCAGCTTATCCCATTCGGCCTCGTCTTCCGGCAGCGCCAGGATGGTGGTGATGCGCTCGCCTTCGCTCAACGGCAATAGATTCACCATCGCCTTGCCTTTGCCGGCGATGCGCGCTTCCGGCAGACGCCAGACCTTGAGCTTGTAGGCCATGCCGGTGGAGGAGAAGAACAACAGCCAGGCATGGGTGGACGCCACAAACAGGCTGGTGACGAAATCCTCGTCCCGCGTCGCCATGCCGGAGCGGCCCTTGCCGCCACGGCCCTGCACCCGGTATTCGGCCAAGGGGGTGCGCTTGATATAGCCGTTATGGGTGACGGTGACCGCGACATCCTCGCGCTCGATCAGCGCCTCGTCTTCCAACTCGATATCGGCATCGATCAGCTCGGTCTTGCGCGGGGTAGCGAACTCGTCGCGGATGGCGGTGAGTTCGCCGCGAATGATGGTCAGCACCCGTCCGCGCGACGACAGGATGTCCAAGTAATCGGCGATCGCCAGACCCAGTTTACGGGCTTCGTCATTGATTTCGTCGCGGCCCAGCGCGGTCAGGCGCTGCAGGCGCAGATCCAGGATCGCCTTGGCCTGTTCTTCCGACAGCCGGACGGTATTGTCGCTTTCGACTTTGTGGCGCGGATCGGCGATCAGCGCCACCAGCGGCCCGACATCCTTGGCCGGCCAGGAACGATCCATCAATTGCGCGCGCGCGGCCGCCGCGTCGGGCGCGGCGCGGATTAACTTGATAACGTCATCGATATTGGCGACGGCAACAGCCAGACCGACCAAAATATGGCCGCGGTCGCGCGCCTTGGACAGGTCGAACTTGGTGCGGCGGGTGACGACCTCCTCGCGGAACGCCACAAAAGCGGCCAGCATATCCTTGAGGTTCATCTGAACCGGGCGGCCGTCATTCAGCGCCAGCATATTGACGCCAAAGCTCTGCTGCAGGTTCGAGAAGCGATAGAGCTGATTGAGCACCACTTCGCTGGAGGCGTCGCGCTTCAGCTCGATCACCAGCCGCATGCCGGCGCGGTCGCTTTCGTCACGAATGTCCGAAATGCCCTCGACGCGCTTATCGCGCACCAGCTCGGCAATGCGCTCGGTCAGCACCGCCTTGTTCACCTGATAGGGCAGTTCGGTGACAATGATGGCTTCGCGGTCCTTGCGGATTTCCTCCACCGCGCAGCGCGCGCGCATCAGGATCGAGCCGCGGCCCCGCGCCAGCGCCGCGCGGGCATTTTGCCTGCCAATCAGCAGCGCGCCGGTGGGAAAATCAGGGCCCGGCACAATCTCGGTCAGCGCCTCCAGATTGATGGCGGGATCCTCGATATAAGCCAGGCAGGCATCGATGACCTCGCCCAGATTGTGGGGCGGAATGTTGGTCGCCATGCCCACCGCAATGCCGGACGAGCCATTGACCAAAAGATTGGGAAAGCGCGACGGCAAAACCCAAGGTTCTCTCTCGGTGCCGTCATAATTGTCGCGGAATTCGACGGTTTCCTTGTCGATATCCTCGGTCAGGGCATGCGCGATCTTGGCGCGGCGCACTTCGGTATAGCGCATGGCGGCCGGCGGATCGCCGTCCACCGAGCCGAAATTGCCCTGCCCGTCGATGAGCGGCGCGCGCATGGAAAAATCCTGCGCCATGCGCACCAGCGCGTCATAGATCGATTGATCGCCATGGGGATGGTATTTGCCGATGACGTCGCCGACCACGCGGGCGGATTTGCGGTAGCCCTTGTTCCAGTCATAGCCATTCTCATGCATGGAATAGAGAATGCGCCGATGCACGGGCTTGAGGCCGTCGCGCGCGTCGGGAAGGGCGCGCTGCACAATCACGCTCATCGCATAATCGAGATAAGACCGCTTGAGCTCGTCCTCGACCGCGATGGATTGGGTCGGGCTACCGCCTTCCGGCGGGCTTAAAGTGTTGGGATCGTCGCTCAAAAAGCCAGCCTCAAACGCGCTTTCAAAGCGCCGGAAAAACAGGCGTGATTCCTAGCATTTTGCCGGTCCTGAAACCAGCAAATTAACCGCTCATAACGGACTGTTTTTAAAGATATATTTTGTGTTTCTTGCCTATCGCAGGACCAGGCCTATCCAATAGCGAGATTTGCCCTTCTCAGCGCGAATCCAGGCACTGTTTTGACTGGGGAAGCAGGACTGTTAGCTTGCTTTATGCCAGAGCATCGGAGCAGACAAATTTTCCTTTATCTGTTGATCGGCGGCGCCACCGCACTGGTCTATGTTGCCGTCTGTGTGTCGTTGGTACGCGCGGGCGTACCGACAGGCCTTGCCAGCGTGGCGGGCTATTTGCTGGTGGTCCCACCGGCTTATCTGGGTCAGAAAATTTTCACCTTCCATTCGCCAGCTTTGCACAGGATCGCTTTGCCAAAATATTTGGCACTGCAGACAACGGGCAATATCGCCGGCTACTTTCTCAGCGAACGCCTTGTGCTGGCGGGGACACCGGCTTGGGCAGCATTTTCCGCGGTGGCCATCATGGTGGCGGGAACCAATTTTCTGGCCATGAAGTATTGGGCTTTCCGCGCCCATGCGTGAGCCGCCCAACGCCCAGCTCAATCTTGCCGAACCTGACTCTTTGTCCGTCCGTATCGCTACGCGGGTACGGGCTCGAATGTTCGACGCCTTCGTGGACGGCTTGGCACCACAGGAAAAAGACATGGTGCTGGACGTTGGCGTCACCTCCGATCAGAGCTACACCTCCTCCAATTACTTTGAAGCGCTTTACCCCTGGAAAAATCGTATCACCGCAGCCGGATTGGACGATGCAAGCTTTTTGGAGCAACGTTACCCAGGCATGCGCTTCGTCCCCGCTGATGTCATGGCGCTGCCCTTCGCCGATGATAGTTTCGACTTGGTGCACGCTTCCGCTGTCATTGAGCATGTGGGATCGCGTGCGCGGCAACAAAGGATGCTGGCGCAATGTCTGCGCGTGGCGCGCCGGGGCATTTGCCTGACCACACCGAACCGCTGGTTTCCTGTGGAATTCCACACCCAGATGCCATTGCTGCACTGGCTCCCACCGGGCATGTACCGGCCCTTATTCCATAGATTGGGCTTGGGCTTTTTTGCGCAGGAGGAAAACCTCAACCTCTTGTCACGGCGCGCCTTGCTGGACCTCACTACCAATTTTGTGCGCTGGCGTTTTGAGATCCGGCGGCAAAGGCTATGGGGTCTGACCAGCAATCTCATGCTGTTTGCTTGGCGGCTTTAGGCCTTTCGGCGCGCCATGACCAGCATGGCCGATGTTTTCATGCCTAGGCCGCGCCGCGCAATGTCCAGGCCTGTGAACAAAATCAGAAAGACCTTGGAACGCAACGGATCGAACAACCGCGCCAACCGAGGCATGGGTAGGCGGCGGTTGTAACGCAATAGGTGATGGAAAGAGTAAAGCCAGAAGGAGTGGCCGGTTTGATAGCGCACAGCCATCACCTCCAATCCAGCCCGTTCCAACGCGACGCGCAGGCTTGCAAGGTCGAACAGTACCCAATGCCTGGGAAAATGATAGCCGCCCCACCAGCTTTTCCGGAAAAGCCGCGCATCCAATGAATCCAGATTGGGCGTCTCCAGCGCCAGCACGCCATCCGCGGACAACCAGTCGCGAATCCGGCGCAAGATCAGCACGGGATCGGCGACATGCTCGATGACATGGAACATGGTCACCAAATCGAGCGAGCCCGGCGCAAGCTGGCTACAATCTTCGACGGGCTGATCAAAAATCCGAAACCCCCGTGCGCGCAATGCCAGGGAAGCGCCTAGCTCGATGCCAAAAATTCTATCACGAGCCACGCCCCGTTTCGCCATAAAGTCCAAATAGTGACCGTCGCCGCAGCCGACGTCCAGAAAGGATCGCGGCGATCGTCCAAGCGCCCGTAGAATGCCGGAAAATTTCCACCGATCCAAAATGCCCTTTCCCCACAACACAAAGGGCGAAAGAGTTTCGGACATGGCGTAGGAATAATAGTGCGATGGATAGATCACCGGCAGGGCCGAGCCATCAGGCCGAGGATTGAGCCGGCATGCGCCACAGTTTCCACATCGCCACACCGTCCAAGGGTTCGCGCAGGTCTGAAGCTCATAATCATAGCCTTGTGCGATCTGAGAATCTCGTTCTTCTCCACACACAACACATTCGGGCACAGCACGAACGATGACCTGTGGGCTTTCGGAGCCGTGCAATGCAATGGCTGTTTTCATGCGCGCGTGGTTGCAGGTAAGGGGCCACCACGCATTCGCCAGCGCATGTACTCCATCAAGTATGCTGCGTAGGAGCCGCGCACAATCAACCGCGGATCTTCGCCCGCGCGTTTGCGCATAAGTCGGTCGGCCCGCGGCAAGTTGTAATAGGGAATGCCGGGCCATAGATGATGGGCGGCATGAAAATTCATGTTGTGGGGAGCGAAGAACAGCTTTTCCAGCATGTTGCTGCGATAGGTGATGAGACGCAACGAGAGATCGGCTTCGTTATCTGGGCCGGTCACCGAATGCTCGCAAAAGACGCGTATCAGGTCCGCGCGATAGCCGAAGGCATAAACGGGAAACAGCCACAATACAGGATAGGCCCACCAGCCAATCGCCCAGCTCAGACCAGCCAACAAACTGGCTTGCCAACCTGCAAGTATCATGAGATCGCGCGTGCCGTAACGTTCCCTTGATTTTTTTTCGCCCCGCAGAAAAACATTGCGCACCGAGGGCAAAAGATTGGCCAATCCGGACAGAAAAACCGCGAATGGCATAATCGCATCCTTGCCCGTATGGAGATACTTATGGCGATCGGGATCGGTCTCCAGACAAGTGTCCTGATGATGCTCCATATGGTTGCAGCGATTGCGCCGGGTAATGGCGCCGAACGATCCGACAATCAGAAGGTCGTTCCATAGATCATTGGCACGCGGGTCGTTGAACAACCGGCGGTGCAGCCCGTCATGGCCGATAATATAAAGGCCGTAGAAATTCACCCCCGTCATCAACACTGAGGCCACCACCATCCATACGGCCGGCGCCACCGCCACCCCTACCCAAGCTGCGATGATAAGCAACCAGTGCAGCGCGGTATGGCAAACGGGAATGTAGGGGCGCAATCTGTGCAGCCGTGAAAGCTCTTCGCGCTCCAGCAACACGGTCCGGAAGGGGCTGTAAGCCTGCATACGTTGCTTATGCCTCCTTCTTCTCGGGTTTTGCAACTCGCGGGCGCTGGGTGAGGCAAGTTCCGCCATGAGCCATGCCATGGCAGGGCATAGCAGGGGCATAGTTCAGCGCCGATCGGCGCAAAAAGACCGGCCTAAGTTTTCCAAAAAAGTTTTTAGAACTTGCGATCACAATCGCCGTAGACTGGCGCCGGCGCAAACTGATCGTCTACTTGCGATCTTCTTGGCCTTTTGAGCTGAAATTCGGCCACCACACGCCGCATGTCATAAGCGAAAATCAACCTGCTTTTTTTGGGCTTGTCCACAAAAGCAAAGGTGATGCCGATCAGCCGTCCATCGTCATCCACAACTGGCCCACCCGAAAAACCCGGTCCGGCATTGCCCGCAAAGATGAAATAAGGGGAATCCGCATGACCCGGTACCCGGGCGATATTGCAGACCAGACCGTGAGCGATGCGCAATTTGGCATTTGCATCCTGACCATAGGCCGTTACACGCTGACCGATAATGGGATCGGCCGTCGGCGGGAGCGCTTTGCGCGACGTACGGAAGAACATGAGGTCGGACGAGGTGCCGAAACCTAGAACTGTCCTAGGATCGACCAAGTTGTCATTGTGCGCGTTGGTGACCGCGATTCCCGGCGCGATCACCACCGCGGCGCCGTCGGCGCGCACCAGCCCCAAAAGGGCCCGTCCCTGCAAAGGCAGATAGGCGGCGGCGATGTCCGGCTCGGCAATGGCGGGGACACGCACACCGGACGGCGCGGCGCATCCCCAAACAAGCAGAAGCAAAAAGAAAGCAAGACTAGAAAGGAATCTCGTCATCCAACTCGTCACGCTGGAAACTGGCCGGCGTTTCGCCGGCGCCGCGGCCGCCGCCCTCGCCACCACTCTTGCCATCCAGCATGGTCAGCTCGCCGCGGAAATTCTGCAGCACCACTTCGGTGGAGTACTTTTCCGCCCCGTCCTTGTCGGTCCATTTGCGCGTCTGCAACTGGCCTTCGACATAGACCTTGGAGCCCTTGCGCAGATATTTTTCCGCCACATCGGCCAGGTTCTTGTTGAAGATCACCACCCGGTGCCATTCGGTCTTTTCCTTGCGCTCGCCGCTGGCCTTGTCGCGCCAGGATTCGCTGGTGGCGATGGACAGATTGACTACGGGATCGCCGCTGGTCATGCGGCGCACTTCGGGATCCTTGCCCAGATTGCCGACCAAAATCACCTTGTTGACGCTACCCGCCATGCTCTTCTCCATGTCCTGGCCGCGACGTTAGACGAGCGGCCCCTGCCCGCGCCATCAAGGCGGCCCTTTTATCCACCCATAACATTGTTCTGTTTTTGTTCCAATAGCCTTAAAGCAGCTTTTCCCCCATTAAAGCCACGGTCCCCGCGCCCGGTAAAAGGCCCATGCCCTTCAATTCCTATCCTTATTTCCTGTTCCTGGCGGTGGCGGTCCTGGGATTTCGGCTGCTGGAGGAGCGGGCTCCGGCCGGACGGCGGATATTCCTGCTGCTCGCCTCCTATGGCTTTTACGCCTGGTGGCGGGCGGACTTCCTGTTGTTGTTGTGCGGCTCGACCCTGGTGAATTTCCTCATCGGCCGCGCCATCGAACAACGCCGGGCCCGCCTTGCGGACCGGCGCGCATTGTTGATCACGGGGCTTACCTTCAATCTCGGCCTGATCGCGCTCTTTAAATACAGCTCGCTGTTTGCCGAGACCACCAACCAGCTTTTGGGCGTCGGCTTACCGGTGCCGCATTTCTTCCTGCCCTTGGCCATCAGCTTTTTCACCTTCGAGCAGATCAGCTATCTGGTGGATGCCGATGCCGGCAAGACACACAATTATTCCTTGCTGGATTATGCGCTGTTCGTCGCCTATTTCCCGCACCTGATCGCCGGCCCGATCGTGCGGCACAATGATCTGATCCCGCAGTTCCACCAGTTGCGCAGCGCCAACCACGATCTGGCGGTCGGCATCACGTTGTTCAGCATCGGCCTGGCAAAGAAAGCGCTGATCGCCGACAATCTGGCGCCTTTCGCGGACGCGATTTTCAATGCGGCGGCGCGCGGCACCGCGTTGGGCGCGACCGACAGCTGGCTGGGCACGTTATTTTTCGCGTTCCAGATATATTTCGACTTCTCGGCCTATTCCGACATGGCGCTGGGTTCATCGGTGATGCTGGGCATGCGTCTGCCGGTCAATTTCCATTCGCCTTACAAAGCCGCCAGCATCATCGAATTCTGGCGGCGCTGGCATATTTCGCTGTCGGCCTTCCTGCGCGACTATTTATATTTTCCCTTGGGCGGCAACCGCCGAGGCCCCACGCGGCGCACGCTCAATCTCATGATCACCATGCTGCTGGGGGGATTGTGGCATGGCGCCAACTGGACCTTCATGCTCTGGGGCGGTCTGCACGGGCTTTATCTGTCGATCAACCATGCCTTCCGCCATGCCACCAAAGGCATGACCGTGCCGGCGGCATGGCGCATGCCCCTGCATGCGGCTTCGGTGGTCCTGACCTTTGCCGCCACATCGCTGGCCTGGATCCTTTTCCGATCCCCCGACTTGGCCAGCGCCGGTCATGTTTTCGGCGGCTTGCTGGGCTTGGGAGATTCGGCGGTGGTGCGTTTCTCGCCCTTGGCCGCGGTGGCGCTAACGCTGTTGTTTGCCCTGGTGTGGTTGATGCCCAACGCCATGGAGATGATGTGGCGCTACCGGCCCGCATTGCCCTCCCCTTATGCCGATCAGCCGGTGACGCAAGCACGATTTTTTTCCTGGGCGCCCACGCCGCGCAACGCCTTCGCCTATGGTCTTCTCTGCATCATGGCGGTCTTGGCGCTGTCCAATCTCAAGCCGTTCATCTACTTCCAATTCTGATGGAAAAAACCCGCTACGCTTTTTGGTTTCTGGCCACCTTGCTGTCGGCGGTAGCGCTCTTCGCCGGCTTCAATGCGCTGGCCGGCGCTTACATCCTGCGCCATCCCCAAGGCGGCAGCATCCAGACGCTTTCCGGCTTTGAGCGCGCCTTGAAGCCGGTGTGGCTAACCCAGATCCGGCCCGAACTGGTATTCGTGGGCTCAAGCCGGGTGCGCGACGGCTTCGATCCGACCTTGATCGAGCCCGCCTTGAAGCTGCGAAGCTTTAATTACGGCGCCTCCAGCATGACGCCCTATGAGGCGCGCCGCTTTGTTCAGGATGCGCTGGCTCTGTCTTCGGTGCGGCGGATCGTGGTCGGATTGGACGTCTTTACGGGGGACGGGGGAGCGGGCGAGGCCCTGCCCAGCTTTGACGAAACCCGGCTGGCGGTGACGCCGCAAGGGGCGCCCACGCCCCACCGCGCGCTCTGGCAAATCACCAACCGCTTTCTCAGTGGCGGCGCGCTTGGAATGAATGCCCTGTCGGCCTGGTCCTTGATGCAATTGAAGACCGGACAAAGCGCGGGCGACCGCCCCGATATTTTTTCCGCCTATGGGCGGATGACGCCTGCAATCATGCAGCGCGACCTTGCCTATCGCAGGGCGCGCACCATGCGCATGGGAGAAGGCGCGGCACGTGAATTCTCCACCATGCTGGCGGCCGGCTGCCAAGCGCGGGCCAAGCTGATTCTGTTCTTTCCGCCGGACAATCTGGCGATCATCGCGCGCTATCGCCAAAGCGACAGCACGGGATTTGAAGCTTTCAAGCAAAAGGTGCATAGGACAGTGGCAAATCACAACCGGCGCTGCCCGAACCAAGCGGAACTGTTCGACTTCATGGCACCGAATGCGCTAACCCGCGAAACGCCAAAGGCCGGCCCCAGCCGGAACTATGTCGACCTGGTGCATTTCCGCCCCCCCGCAGGCCTGTGGCTGCTCAGGCAGATGGAAATCGGCGCGAACTGACATGTCAGGTGGTCGCGGTGGTTGTGGCGCAAAGAGCGCAGGCCATTGTGATATTGACGAAAAATCGGCGCGGTGGCGGCGGACGCCAACCGGCGTTATCTTGCAAACCTTTCCAACAGAAAACCCGCTTCATGCTCAAAAACATCTCCATTCGCGGCGCGCGCGAGCACAATCTCAAGAATATCGATGTGGAAATTCCGCGCGACACGCTCACCGTGCTGACGGGCCTGAGCGGCTCGGGCAAGTCGTCGCTCGCCTTCGACACCATCTATGCCGAAGGCCAGCGCCGCTATGTCGAAAGCCTGTCGGCCTATGCCCGCCAGTTCCTGGAATTGATGCAGAAGCCGGACGTGGACCATATCGAGGGCCTGTCGCCCGCCATTTCCATCGAACAAAAGACGACGTCCAAGAATCCGCGCTCCACCGTCGGCACGGTCACAGAGATCTATGACTATCTGCGGCTACTGTTCGCACGGGTGGGCGTGCCCTATTCACCCGCCACCGGCCTTCCCATTGAAAGCCAGACCGTCAGCCAGATGGCCGACCGGATTCTGGCGCTGCCCGAGGGCACGCGCCTCTATCTGCTGGCCCCCATCGTGCGCGGCCGCAAGGGCGAATACAGAAAGGAGCTGGCCGAACTCCAGAAGAAGGGCTTTCAGCGCGCCAAGGTGGACGGCAAGTTTTACGACATCGGCGCCACGCCGGCGCTCGACAAGAAACTCAAGCACGATATCGAGATCGTGGTGGACCGTATCGTGGTCAAGCCGGATATCGGCAATCGCTTGCCCGACTCCATCGAAACCGCGCTCAATCTCGCCGACGGCCTGTTGGTGGTGGAGTTCGCCGACCAGAAGGAGAAGGACGGCCAGCAGCAACAGATCGTCTTTTCTTCCAAATTCGCCTGCCCAGTGTCGGGTTTCACCATCTCGGAAATCGAACCCCGGCTATTCTCGTTCAACAATCCGCACGGCGCCTGTCCGCAATGCGACGGATTGGGGACCCAGAATTATTTCGACGAAGCCCTGGTTGTACCCGATGAATCTCTAAGCCTGAAGAAAGGCGCCCTGGCACCCTGGTCCAAGAGCTCATCGCCTTACTATCTCCAGACGCTGGAGGCCCTGGCCCGGCACTACAAATTCTCCATGAACGAAGCCTGGGAAGATCTGCCCAAGAAGATTCGCCAGATCATCCTGCATGGCTCGGACGAGGAAGAGGTCAAATTCGTCTATGACGACGGCATGCGGCGGTACGAAACCCGCAAGCCGTTCGAGGGCGTCATCACCAACATGGACCGGCGTCACAAGGAGACCGACAGCGACTGGGCGCGGGAGGAACTGGAAAAATACCAGGCTGCGGCCGCATGCGAAGTCTGCAACGGCTACCGCCTGAAACCCGAAGCGCTGTCCGTGAAGATCGGCGGCCTGCATGCCGGCCAGGTCTGCGAGCAATCCATTCGCGACGCCGACCGCTGGTTCCGCGACATAGACCAGAAGCTGAATAAACAACAAAAGGAGATTGCCGCGCGCATCCTCAAGGAAATCCGCGCCCGGCTGAAGTTCCTCAACAATGTGGGATTGGAATATCTCACCCTGGGGCGCGCGTCCGGCACCCTGTCCGGCGGCGAGAGTCAGCGCATCCGGTTGGCCTCCCAGATCGGTTCGGGCCTTACGGGCGTGCTCTATGTGCTGGACGAGCCCAGTATCGGGCTGCATCAGCGTGACAATTCCAAGCTGCTCGAAAGCCTCAAGGGGCTGCGCGACATGGGCAACACCGTGCTGGTGGTGGAGCATGATGAAGACGCCATCCGCACCGCCGATCATGTGATCGATATGGGCCCGGGCGCCGGCATTCATGGCGGCCACATCGTTGCCCAGGGCAGCCCGGCCGATATCATCGCCAGCAAGAAAAGCCTGACCGGGAAATATCTCAGCGGGGCGGAACATATCGCCATCCCCGCCACGCGCCGCAAAGCCGTCCACAACCGTTGGCTGAAAGTCGTCGGGGCCAAGGGCAACAATCTCAAGAATGTGACCGCGCAGATTCCCTTAGGCACCCTGACCTGCATCACCGGCGTTTCGGGCGGCGGAAAATCGACCCTGACCATCGAGACTCTGTACAAGGCGGCCGCCCGCAAGCTTGGCCAGGCACGCGAAAATCCCGCACTCCATGAGCGCATCGAGGGGCTGGAGTTCCTGGACAAAGTGATCGACATCGATCAAAGCCCGATCGGGCGCACGCCGCGATCCAACCCGGCCACTTATACCGGGGCCTTCACCCCCATCCGCGATTGGTTCACCGAATTGCCGGAAGCCAAGGCGCGCGGCTATGCGCCCGGCCGTTTCAGCTTCAACGTCAAGGGCGGACGCTGCGAAGCCTGCCAGGGCGACGGCGTCATCCAGATCGAGATGCACTTCTTGCCCGACGTCTATGTCCAATGCGATGTCTGCAAGGGCAAGCGCTATAATCGCGAGACCCTGGACGTGAAATTCCGGGATCACTCCATCAGCGATGTCCTGGACATGACCATCGAGGCGGGCGCCGAACTGTTCAAAGCCGTGCCGTCCATCGCCGAAAAACTGGAAACGCTCAAACGCGTGGGTCTGGGCTATATCTCCATCGGCCAGCAGGCCACTACCCTTTCCGGCGGCGAAGCACAACGGGTCAAGCTCAGCAAGGAATTGTCGCGCCGCGCCACGGGGCGCACCCTGTACATCTTGGACGAGCCCACCACGGGCTTGCATTTCCATGACGTCAAAAAACTGCTGGAGGTACTGCAGGAGCTGGTGGACCAGGGCAATACCGTGGTGGTGATCGAGCACAATCTGGAAGTCATCAAGACCGCGGACTGGATCGTGGACTTGGGGCCGGAAGGCGGGGACGGCGGCGGCGAGATCGTCGCCAGCGGGACGCCGGAGGATGTGGCGAAGAATGCGCGCTCTTATACCGGCCAGTATCTCAAAGCGCTGTTGAAGAACGCACCCAAGCGGCTCAAGGCCGCCGAATAGCCATTCGGTGCACCGTCAAACCGCGATATCCAATACCGGCTCGTCCTTCAGCGCACGCCAAACCGAAGCGCTGGCGCTTGCGAACAGGCCGATCACCACCGGCGAAAAGAAGAAACTCAAGCCGCAGGTTAAGGGCAGCGTGTCGCGCAGATGCGTGAAGGCAGCGATCATCTGAGCCTGCTGGCTGGCGCCCGGCGCAATAGTGACTCTGTCCCCCAACACCGCATCTATGGTGATAAAGACCAACAGCAGAGGTAGGAAAAGCCCCAACAAAATGCCGATCAGCGGCATGGTATGACCAACCGACAGCGCCCAGGCGCGGCGCAGAACCGGGCCGGTTTCATGGACGGCGATGGCGGGCAGCAGCAGCAGGAACCGGGCAGCCAAGGCGATGCCCGCCCCCAACAGGATCAGGACCAGGATTCCCCCCATGGCCTCCTGGCCCATTTTGGCGCCCGGCAAGAAAGTGAGAAAAGCGTTGGCGGCAAGAAGCAGCGAAAAGCTGATCATCATCATCAAGCCCACAAAGGCGAAGAAAGCCCGGAACATCCGCCATTCCATGGGACCGAAGGTGAAATGAACGAAGACCGGCGCCGCCCGTGTCCCCGCTGCTAGCTGGATGACAGCGACGAACATGACCGCATACAGCAAAAGCGCAGCGACCAGATAAGCCATCAGCATCAGAAAAGCCGGGCCCATTGGGGCGGCGTTTCCGCTGGCCATATATTCGGTAAGATCGCTGTACAAACGGTGAAAAGTGAAGAAGCGGGCGACGGTGATCATCACCATCGATACCCAGATCAGGCCGATGATGCCGCCAAGCTGCGTGGCCGTGAAAATATAAGCGTCACGGATGGTCGCGACGACCGGAATGCGCCGAATCACAGCGCTCAAAACTCGTCGAAGGGGCGCAGATCGTCGAACACCGGGGCTTGCGGCGCGGTGGCGCTGTGCCACAACCCAATTGCCCATGCGGTGACCGCGGCCGCAACCGGCGATTTGGCCAAACCCGCCAAAGGCTCGGTCACCAATGCGAGATGACGGCGCGGAACGAAAACAGCGACGCTCACCGCAGCGGCTGCCAACAACCCAGCGCCTAGCGCCAGTTTGACGTAATTGGGTCCCTTGCGTTCTTCGGCCATCAAACTCTGTCCTTCTGACGATCCCTATATAGGCGGCGATTCTGCCGCCGTCATGGGGTTTTGGACTGAAACCAGGCGATCGCGACATTGTCGCATAGGCTTTCAGACAAAACGTTAAAGCGGCGCCAAATTATGGCAAAGTCCAGGCTGGAAATGCAAAAAAGCCCGCCATCGGGGATAGCGGGCTTTTCTGTAATTTTACGATCCGCTTTCAAGCCAAAGTGTCACCCTTACGGCGCGGTGGTAACCGTCGTGGAGGCAATCGGGCCGCTGTGATCCTCCGCACCCGTGATCGCGATAGCCGTAATGACGATAACCGCGCTACCAGCAGTGTGCCCGAGCGCGGGCATGCCCGGACGCCGTCAGCAGCGAAACCGAAGAACCGTCGCCACCAAGACTGCAAAAACCCCGTTCATGCTGCAATTGCGAAGAAGCTTTGGACGAACCAAGGCGTCCAGATGGTTTGCGGGGCGGAACCGACCTGCTAGAGCAAGCCATGACCCCAAGCTTACGCATTATCGGCGGCGGATTGGCCGGGTCGGAAGCGGCCTGGCAGACAGCCGAGTCCGGCGTGGCCGTGATTCTCCATGAAATGCGCCCCTGCCGGGGCACCGAAGCGCATCAGACCGATTCCCTGGCCGAACTGGTCTGTTCCAACTCCTTCCGGTCCGATGACGCCGCCAACAACGCGGTGGGCCTGCTGCACGAAGAGATGCGCCGGTGCGGATCGCTGATCATGCGTGCGGCCGATGCCCACAAATTGCCGGCGGGTGGCGCCCTGGCCGTGGACCGGCACGGTTTTTCCGCCGCCGTCACGGCGGCGCTGGAAAACCATCCGCGAATCGCCATCGCGCGCGAAGAAATCACCGCCCTGCCGCCGCCGGAGGAAGGCAGCGTGATCGTCGCCACCGGGCCGCTGACATCGGCCAGCCTGGGCGCGTCGATCGGCGCGGCCACGGGTCAGGATCAACTGGCTTTCTTCGATGCCATCGCGCCCATTGTGCATCGCGAATCCATCAACTTTGACATCGCGTGGTTCCAGTCGCGCACGACAAAGAAGGCCCGGGCGGCGGGGTGGCCGACTATATCAACCTGCCTTTAGATGAAACGCAGTACAAAAATTTTGTCGCCGCCTTGCTGGCCGGGGAAAAGACCGATTTCAAGGAATGGGAAAAAAACACCCCCTATTTCGAAGCCTGTCTTCCCATCGAAGTAATGGCGGCGCGCGGTGCCCAAACCCTGTCCTTCGGGCCGATGAAGCCGGTGGGATTGCAGGATCCCCGCAGCACACAGCGCCCCTATGCCGTGGTGCAGCTGCGCCAGGACAATGCGCTGGGGACGCTGTGGAATATGGTCGGGTTTCAGACCAAGCTGCGCCACGCCGAACAGCTACGCATCTTCCGCACCATACCGGGGCTGGAGAGCGCGCAATTCGCGCGCCTGGGCGGGCTGCACCGCAATACCTTCATCAATTCCCCGCGCCTGCTGGATGACCGGCTCCGCTTGAAGTCGCAGCCGCATCTGCGTTTTGCGGGCCAGGTGACCGGCGTCGAGGGCTATGTGGAAAGCGCCGCCATCGGGCTTCTTGCGGGCCGCTTCGCGGCGGCCGAGCTTTTGGGACAATCGTTAAGCGCGCCGCCGTCCACCACTGCTTTGGGGGCGCTTTTGTCCCATATTACCGGCGGCGCCGATGCGCGGACATTTCAGCCCATGAATGTCAATTTCGGGCTATTTCCCGAACTGCCCAAAAGTGCCAAGATACGCGGCAAAGATCGCAAGCAGGCGATGAGCATGCGCGCGCTGCAGGATTTGTCGTGCTGGTTGGGTTTACCGCCGCTGACAGAAACCGCTGCGGAATAAGCTGGACGAAACCCGGTCCGGTTCCGTACGTTTCCAAAGAAGAGTACTTCACGGAAACATCATGGATATTCCCCTCGAACTTTCCTTCCACAATATCGAGTCCTCCGATGCGCTGAAGGCGGCGGTGGCGGCCCATGTCGAGAAGCTGGAACAGTTTCACGACCACATTATCGGCTGCCGCGTGGTCATCGAGATGCCGCACAAGAGCCAGAAAGCCAGCGGCAATCCTCCGGATGTGCATATCGTGGTGCGCGTGCCGGGCAAGGAAATCGTGGTCAGCAAGGAACTGGCGCATAACGGCCACAAAAAGGCCGCGACCGACGCCTATGCTGTTCTGGATGACGCTTTCCTGGTGGCGCAGAAACAGTTGAAAGACTATCGCCGCGTCAGCCATGGCGATGTGAAGCACAAAAATAGCGGCAAGCTATAGCCGCTTTCTCATGGCCGCGCTGAGCAGCGCCATCTGCCGCCCCGGAGCGCAATCAAGCAACGCATGATCGCCTGCTTTGGGAACGGTGCTGCCGCGCAGATTGCGCGACAAAAAAACAACGGCGGCAAATCATAGCCGCTTTCTCATGGCTGCGCTCAGCAGCGCCATTTGCCGCCGGTGGATGGGGACCTCGCGGCCGCTTTCCAGCCTGCGCAGATAAACCGGCACCAGGGCCGCGGGAAGAATAGCCGCCAGCGCCGCGCCCGGCTTGGGCCCTTGCCGCGCGGCCCAAAAATGGTCGCGCGCTTTCAGCGACACTTGGCGGATCACGGCTTTGAGGCGTGCATCGTCTTTGGGCAGATGAAAGAATTCTTCCGGCGTGAGTGACAACGCCTTCAGAATATCCAGCGGCAAATACAATTTGTGCCGGTCGTTATGGAACGGCAAAGACCGGAGCAGGCCGGTCAGGCCATAGGCCAGACCGGCTTCGCGCGCCCCGTCCGTCTTACCGCCCAACAGCCGCGCCGCCAGGCGCATCAGCGCGCCGCTGGTGGAATCCACATAGGATTCCAGCGCGGCAAAGTCTGCAAAATACTCGGTGGACGAATCGACGGCGCGCGCCGCGACCAAGTCTTCCACCTCTGCCAGCGCGATATCGGTTTCTCCGAACAGCGCCGCCAAGCCTTTGGCCGCATCGTGATTGCGGATACTGCCCTTGGCGGCGGCTTCAGCGCTTTCGCGCCACCATTCCAGCCGGATCGCGCCCAGCATGGGTTCGCGCGCCGTCTCGGCGACCCGCGCCACTTCGGCGTGAAAGGCGTAAAGCGCGAAAAGAAACGGCCGCCGGGCCGCCGGCGCGAAAAGCGCGGCAAAATACCGATCCGGATCTGCGGCGCGGACCGAAGCGGCAAGACGATTGGCGAGAGCCGCGTCCATGGGTTCCAAATGCGAAGGGCCGCCCGGCGGTTCCGGACGGCCCCAATGATCCTAAAAGCGAAAACTCAGCCGACCAGATGCATCGCCGCGACCATGCAGAACAGCATCGGCACCGACAAAAGCGTGTTGACGCGGCTGAAGATCATGGCGGTCTTGCCGGCGGCGGCCTTGTCGGCGGCGGCGAGATCGGAATATTTGCCGCCGATATTCAGCGCCTTCTGCTGATTGGGCCAGATCACAAACCAGACATTGAACCACATGATGGTACCCAGCCACATGCCGATGCCGATCATGATGTTCTTGGGGACGGTGAAGCCCTCCACGGCGCCCAGCGTATAGGCTTCCACCAGATAGCCGTTGCGCAGCGCCAGGATGACGCCCAGGACAATGGTGACCATCGCCGCCCAGCGGAACCAGAACAGCGCCTCCGGCGCGATATAGCCGCTGACGCCTTTCTTCAGCTCGTCCGGCACCTTGGGCATGGTGGGGATCTGAACGAAGTTGAAGTACCAGAGCAGACCGATCCACATCACGCCGGCGGCGACATGCAGCCAGCGCAGCAGGAAGAGTTCGAAGATCATCCCGTCAAAGCCCTGCAAGGTGCAGTAAAGCCCGATCAGCAGGATCGCCAGCGCAAAGCTTGCGATCACCACATTGCGAAGATTTCCGAAAAACGCGGCCATGGGCCCCTCCCCCTCAAGATTCGTGGCGGGGACTTTAGCCCAAGGCTGTCTATTTGTCCCGCACTTCGCGGCATTCGGACGGTGCGGGGCCGGAGGGCCTAAATGGTCAGCTTGCGGGGGCGCATGGTGTTCAGCCAGATGATCACGATCATCCGGGTCACCATCACCGCCGTGAAGAAGGAGGTGATGATGCCCACGCCCAGGGCGACCGCAAAGCCCTTAATCGGGCCGGTCCCCAACTGGAACAGGATCAGCGAAGCGATCAAATGGGTCATATTGGCGTCGATGATGGTCGCCATGGCGCGGCGAAAGCCGGTGTCGATCGCCGCCAGCATGGTTCGGCCATTGCGCTGTTCCTCGCGGATACGCTCATAGATCAGCACATTGGCGTCCACCGCCATGCCCATGGTCAGCACGATGCCGGCGATGCCCGGCAGCGTCAGGGTGGCGCCGAAGGCGGTCAGCACCGCCAAGAGCAGGATCACGTTCAGGGTCAGGGCAATATTGGCGAAAAGCCCGAACAGGCCATAGCGCAGGATCATGAACAGCGCGACCAGTCCCAGGCCGGCCATGGCCGAATAGCGGCCCGCCTTGACCGAATCCGCGCCCAATTCGGCGCCCACGCTGCGCTCTTCCAGCGGTTTCAAGGGCGCGGGCAGCGCGCCGGCGCGCAGCAGAATCGCCATGTTCTTGGCGGTCTCGACGGTGAAATTGCCGGTGATATAACCCGAGCCGCCCAGGATCGCGGTATTGATCACCGGATCGGTGACCACCTTCTTGTCCAGCACGATGGCGAAGCGGTGGCCGACATTGGCCTTGGTGACGTCGCCGAACTGGCGCGCGCCCACGCTGTCCATGCGGAAATTCACCACCGGCGCGCCGGTCTGGGGATCGAAACCCTGGCTGGCATCGGCCAGACGGTCGCCCGACACCATCACGCGGCGCTGCACCACCACCTTGCGGGCGGGCATGTTTTTGTTGCGCTCGTCCATCACTGGCAGGATTTCGTCGCCGATCGGCGCCACAGTGGCGTTGGGATTGGCCTGTTCGTCCACCAGCTGGAAGGTCATCTTGGCGGTCTGGCCCAGGATTTCCTTCAATTGCGCGGGATCCTGCAGGCCGGGCACTTGCACCAGGATACGGTCTTCCCCCGAACGTTCGATAGAGGGCTCGCGGGTGCCCAGTTCGTCGATACGGCGGCGCACCACCTCGATCGACTGGTCCATCACCTGCTGTCGCGTAAACGCCTTGTAGCCGTCGCTCATGCGCAGGGTGAAGACGCCGCCCGATTCCGACATCTCGTATTCCTTGGCGCCCCCCACCGTCAGGACCGAAGCGTTCATCACCGGATTGACGGTTTGCACAAGCGTGCGCGCTTCTTCCAGCCGCGCCATCTCGGTTACCCGCACCGTCACCGTGTCGCCGCGTGCATTCAAATCGGTAAAAGGAAGACGCGCTTTGCGGAACGCGGCGCGGATATCGCCCATCAGGGTTTCGGCACGGTCGCGCGTCACCTGATCGAAATCCACGCCCAACAACAGGTAAGAGCCGCCTTGCAGGTCCAGGCCCAGATTGACCGCGCCGCTGGGCAGGAAGCTGGGAATCTTGGCCCGCAGGTCGGGCGGCAGGGCATTGGGCAAGGCGACCAGCAGCCCGGCCAGCACAATGACAAAGGTGAAAAGGCGCGACCAGAAAGACGTCTGCAGCACGGATTATTCCTTGTCGGCGCTCTTGTTGTCGGCGCCTTTGGCGCGCACGTCGGAAATCGTGGTCTTTAGCACTCGCACCTGCACATTGTCGGCGATCTCGACCAGCACTTCCTGCTCGTCGGCGGCGGCCGATTTGACCACCTTGCCCAGAATGCCGCCCGCGGTCACCACCGTGTCGCCCCGGCGCAACCCGTCGATCATCTGGCGCAATTGCTTTTGGCGCTGGCTTTGCGGACGCCAGAGAAGAAAGTAGAAGATCGCGATCATCGGCAGCGCGAGAGTCAGCGTCTGGAACATCGGATCGTTCGGATTCATATTGCGGAGACTTTCTGGGGAATGCGGGCGGACTATAGCGAGCCGGCCCTCCTTTGCAACCGTGGTAAATCAAGGGGTTAGCATGGCCAAGAGCGAAAAATACGGTGCTTTGGACGATCCGCTTATGCTGGCGCGGATCGCCGGCGCGCTGGAGCGGCTGGCGCCCCCTGTCCTTGCCACGACGCTGCCGGACGGCGACGCCTTTGTCTGGGAGCCGGCGCAAGGCGGGCTGATCGCGGTGGCGCATGTCGCCCATGTGGCGCTGGCGCTGCTCAAAGGCATTGAAAACCAGCGCGACACGCTTTTGGCCAACACGGCGCGCTTTGCCGAAGGGCTGCCCGCCAACAATGCGCTGTTGTGGGGCGCGCGCGGCATGGGCAAATCCAGCCTGGTCAAGGCCGTGCATGAAGAGATCAACCGCACGCGCAAGAGCGCCAACCGGCTGGTGCTGATCGAAATCCACCGCGAGGATATCAATAGCTTGCCGACTTTGCTGCGCATCCTGCGCGCCAGCAAGCGGCGGGTGGTGCTCTATTGCGACGATCTGTCTTTCGACAAGGACGACACCAGCTACAAATCCCTCAAGGCGGCGCTGGAAGGCGGCATCGAAGGCCGCCCCGCCAACACCATCTTCTACGCCACCTCGAACCGGCGGCATCTGATGCCGCGAGACCTGGTGGACAATGAACGCGGCACCGCCATCAATCCCGGCGAGGCGGTGGAAGAAAAAGTGTCGCTATCGGACCGCTTCGGCCTGTGGCTGGGCTTCCATCATTGCGGCCAGGATGAGTATCTGGCCATGATCCAAGCCTATGCCGCCTTCCACAAGCTCAAGATCGCGCCGGAAGATCTGCGCAAGCGGGCGCTGACCTGGGCGATGGGCCGTGGCGCAAGATCAGGCCGTGTGGCATGGCAATTCATCCAAGACTTAGCAGGTGAGCTGGGTCAGAAGCTGGAGTCATGACCCCCCATAATCGCGTTGCTTTGCCACTTCCCTTGCCAACTCCGTCAAATCAATCGCGCATCTGACAACTTGTCATCATATCTGCCGATGAAAACTACGGGGAGCGTCTCAATCCAGGATGATCCCCAGACCTACGCAAACGCTCTCCATCATTTTTGAACACCATCTGCTCAATTCCGCATCATCGGATTTGAGCGATGCCCGCGCGGACGCTGATCCAGATTTGCCTGCCGCGCTTGAAATGCGTACTTTTCGGCGCATAACGGGATCAGACAAGTGGCCGACTGAGGAGGCAGCAATGACACCTTGGAAACGCTTTTGGATCGGGGGTGGAGGCGCTTTGCTGCCGCTCCTTGTCACCTTGCTGGCTGTCGACATCTCGCAAATCGTAGATAGCCGAACATCCATCACACTAGGCGTTTATATTGGCGCGATCCTGCGCTATCTCGTACTGTTCATACTCGGCGGCATCGTCGCGTGGTTGAATTCCGATGAAGACAAGCCGTTCAAATTGGTGCAGCTTGGCATTGGCGCCCCTGCCATCCTTTCCTCTCTCATAAACGCGGCTCCGCCAGTCAAACAGACCGCCTTCCTAGAGCGGCATATCGATTTTGCGTTGATCGCAACTGCCCATGCGAGAGAGACTGATGGTGCCAGCCAAGTACCGCAGGGGATACAATTGGCCGGGCTTGTCGGTGACGTTTTCAAGGGCGCAACACGCAGTTTACCGAATGCTGTCGTGCAGTCCAACGCGCCCCCTGCTGTAAAAGCCCCTGCTATAAAAGTAAGTGCGCCTGTACGTCCCGCCTTACCGATGGTTCAATTCACGAGCCCGACTTTGTTCCACGTCCGGCGGGCGAGATGTTATCCGCGTTGCCGCCCCAACGCAGGGGACGATTATATATTTGAGGACAAATTCCCCAAAAATCTGGCGCTGGTTGACACGACGGCCCATGTCATCTGCCACGGTAGGGGCTGTGCCTCCAACCCCACTTCCGTCAAGATCGACAATGTCCGGCATGTTGCGACACTCAAGATCAAAAGCCGCTCCGCGCCGGTCGATATCCAATTGGGGGCCACAGCCCATCTGCTGACCGGCGGCTAGCGGATTGTGGAAAATAACAGGCGGCTTGATGTCAGCCAGCTTGTTTGTGGCTGTCATTTCCATCCATCAAGCGCGTCCAATCCGACGAACAGCAAGATGGCGACGGCGGCGATCTGGAGCAGCTGCATGAACGCGAAGGTGCGAGGATGGTCCTTGCGATGGACGATTTCGTCCTCCTCGTTCCTGATCCAACCGCGCGACCGGCTCCGCACCGTGTACACCGCCATCACGGCGGCGCCCGCCAGGAGGGCGTAAGCCCAGAGCTGTTCCAGCAGTGACATGTCGGGATGCCCTGGTTCTTCACAGCAAGCTGCGGCGTTTTCTAATAGCTCGCGGTCACCGACGTCAGATAGGAGCGCGGATTGAGCGGCGTGGTGGCCGAACGGATTTCGAAATGTACTTGCGGACTGGCGACATCGCCGGTCTGGCCCGCATAGCCGATCACCTGGCCCCGCGCCACGAACTCACCGCGCGACACCACCAGCCGATCGGCATGGGCATAAGCGGTGGTGTAGCCGCCGGCATGTTTCACCAGTACCAGATTGCCATAATTCTTCAGTTCGTTGCCCGCATAGGTGACGGTGCCCGAGGCGCTGGCATGAATCGGCGTCCCCGTGCTGGCGGCGATATTGATGCCGTCATTGCGGCCGCCGCTGGCGGTGGCGCCGAAATCGGAAATCACGCGGCCACTGACCGGCCAGGCGAAGGCCGGTGCGCCGCCGATCGGCGGCAAGGCCTGGCTGGTGACCGGCGCATAGGGCGCGACATTGCGGGTGACGTAACGGGGCTGACCGTCCTTATCCTGATAGCTATAGGTCTTGGCGGTTGCAGGCTTGGCCGCAGGGCGCGCCAGCCTGGTGTTCACGCCCCAATCCAGATGGGTGCGCGGCGAATCCGGCATGCAACCCGCCAGGATCGGCGCGGCCAACAGCAAAGCGAACTTCAGAATCCGGCTCATGACGGCGCCTCTAGCCCTGTCTCAAATCGGATCATTGAACGGAAAAAGTTTAGAAGAATTTAACCGTCACCGCCGCCGGGCCAAAGTTCCCGCCCCGCTTTTTGCGGGATTGGCGCTGTTTGGGCGGCCAAAGGTTAACGATTCCTTACCAGGCCAAGTTCGTCCGCAACGTTTCCAGCACAGCATGCTCCGTCAGATTCATGTGCAACGGGGTCACGGCGATATAATCGGCATAGACCGCCCCCACATCGCTGTTGGCGGGCGGGGTGGCTTTGCGGCGGCGCAATCCGATCCAGTAATAAGCACGCTGACGCGCATCCTTGCGCTCTTCGATCTCGGTGGACTGCAAATCATATTTGCCTTGCGGCACCAGCTTGACGCCCTTCACGCGCTCCGCCGGACAGGCCGGGAAATTCACGTTCATCAAGGTGCCTGCCGGCCAGCCTGCTTTCACCAGATCGCCCACGATCCTGGCGCCATGACTTTCGGCCGCCGACCAATCGATCGCATGGCGGTCACTCTCGTCATAACATTGCGACAAAGCGATGGAAGGAATGCCCAGGAAACAGCCTTCCATCGCGCCCGCGATAGTGCCGGAATAGGTGACATCGTCGGCCAGGTTGGAGCCCCAATTCACGCCCGACAGGACAAGGTCCGGCGGCTGGTCCTTCAAAATATGCAGACACGCCATCATCACGCAGTCGGTGGGCGTGCCGCTGACCGCGAAACGGCGGTCTTCCATCTGGCGCAGCCGCAGCGGCGATGTGAGCGTCAAGGAATGCGAGGCGCCCGATTGTTCGTTTTCCGGCGCCACCACCCAGACATCGCCGCTCAGCGCATGGGCGATCTTTTCGGTGACGGCCAATCCCGGCGAATGAATGCCGTCATCATTGGTGACAAGGACGCGATAAGATTTTGGCATCAGATTTTTGTGATGACTTTCTTGCCGCCCATATAAGGCTGCAAGACATCGGGAATGGCGACGCTGCCATCACCCTGCTGATAATTTTCCAGGATGGCGACCAGGGTGCGCCCCACCGCCAGGCCCGAGCCGTTCAAGGTATGCACCGGGCCCGCAACCTTGCCTTCGGCATTGCGGAAACGGGTGTTCATGCGGCGGGCCTGGAAATCGCCGCAGTTGGAGCAGGAGGAAATCTCGCGATAGGCGCCCTGCCCCGGCAGCCAGACTTCGATGTCGTAGGTCTTTTTGGCCGAGAATCCCATGTCTCCGGTGCAGAGCGTGACGACGCGATGGGCAAGATTCAGCTGTTTGAGAATTTCCTGGGCCGCATCGGTCATGCGTTCATGTTCGGCGTCCGATTGCTCCGGCGTGGTGATGGAAACCAGCTCCACCTTGGAGAATTGGTGCATGCGGATCATGCCGCGTGTGTCCTTGCCAGCGGCGCCGGCTTCGGCGCGGAAGCACGGCGTGAAGGCGGTGAAACGCAGCGGCAGTTCGGCTTCGCCCAGGATTTCATCGGCGACATAGTTGGTCAGCGAAACTTCCGCCGTGGGAACCAGCCAAAAGGGATCCTCGGCGCCAATGCGAAAGAGATCATCCTGAAACTTCGGCAGCTGGCCTGTGCCAAACATCGCACCGCTTTTCACCAGCACGGGAGGAGAGACTTCGATGTAACCAAACTTCTCTGTATGGGTGTCCAGCATGAAGGCACCCAATGCCCGCTCCAGCCGCGCCAGATCGCCTTTCAGATAGACAAAGCGCGCGCCCGAAACCTTGGCGGCGCGCTCGAAATCCATCTGACCCAACCCCTCGCCGATCTCGAAATGCTGTTTGGGATTTTTGACTGGGGGCGGCGCGCCGAAAGCGCGGCCGGCCACCGGCACATTGGCGCTTTCGTCCGTCCCATCCGGCACATCGCCGGCCGGCAGGTTCGGGATAACTGACAATGTGTCATGCAAATTTTTTTCCAACGTGCGTTCTTCGCCCTCGCCTTGCTGGATGATGTCTTTCAGGCCGGCGACTTCCGCCATCAGGGCGGCGGCTCCGGCCTCGTCCTTTTTAGCCTTGGCCTGGCCGATCAATTTGGAAGCCTCGTTGCGCCGCGCCTGGGCATTTTGCAGCCGGGCCAGGAGATCGCGTAACGCCTTGTCTTTTTTCAACAAATCGTCGGCAACGGCTTGCGCCTCCGCCACACCCCGGCGCTGA
The DNA here is from genome assembly GCA_035275465.1 of Rhizomicrobium sp. GTDB lineage: Bacteria > Pseudomonadota > Alphaproteobacteria > Micropepsales > Micropepsaceae > Rhizomicrobium. The sequence goes on from DATEMS010000036.1 coordinate 143,525, forward strand.
AGGCCTCGTACGAAAGGGTACGGATCGTCGCGAATAGCCTTGATGTCGTGCATGGGAATCTCCTGCGGAGCGGTCATGCCACGCGCGGCGCCCCCGGGTCAAAAGCCCGTTTTCCGCAGGCCCCGGATTAACAAAATCCTAATTTCGCACCTGCAATTCCCCGGGCGCGCGAAACCACACCGCAACCCGCTTGGGCATAACCTCTGCGCGCATTTCGGGGGATGACCCGCGTGAGCCGGGCTTCTGTAACGAGTTTTGCCGACGCAATCCGGGGGGTGCTCGACACGCTCGACGGATGGATTTCGCGCTATGGCCGCATCGGGTCCACCGCCATCCTGACCTTCATGACGGTCCTTGCCGTGGTGACGCTGCATTTCCTGGTCCGGATCCTGGAAGGCCTGCCGGTACAGCCCACCGCCATCGTCCTTTTATCGCTGGAAATCACCCTGGTCGCGGCGCCCATCATCTTCTATGCCCGCGATGTGATCGCCCAACTGCGGCATTCGCGCGCCAGGATGGATGAAATGTCCCGCCGGCTGAAAATCACCGTCGAGCAGGCGGAAGCCGCCAACCGCGCCAAGTCCGCCTTCCTCGCCAATATGAGCCATGAGCTGCGCACGCCGCTGAACGCCATCATGGGCTTTTCGGAAGTGATGAAAGAGCAGCATCTGGGCCCGATGCAGAACCCGCGTTATCTGTCCTATGCGGGCGACATTCTGTCGAGCGGGTGCTATCTGCTTGGCATTATCAACGACATTCTGGATCTCTCCAAGATCGAAGCCGGGAAGATGACGGTGGAGAATGCCGAAGAATTCCCCCTGTGCCACGCGCTGGCGGGCTCGCTGGCCATCTGCAACAATTTGAGCGAGAAATTCGGCGTGCGCATCGACAGCCATCTGCCGCCGGAAAGCGTGCGGCTGCTGGCGGTGGAACGCATGATCCGCCAAATCATGATCAATCTGGTGGGCAATGCGATCAAGTTCACCCCGGCGGGCGGCACCGTGACGGTAAGCGGCCAGGCCCTGGCGGATGGCGGCTATGCGGTCATCGTCCAAGATTCCGGTATCGGCATGACCGAACGGGAAATCGTCCAGGCCCTGACTCCCTTCGGCCAGATCGAAAACAAGATGACCGCCAAACACAACGGCACCGGCCTGGGCTTGCCGCTGGCCAAGGCGATGCTGGAATTGCACGAAGGGCAGTTGGTCATCACCAGCACGCCGGGCTTGGGCACCAAGGTCGTGCTGAACTTCCCGGCCAACCGCATCAACGCCGGACGCCAGGCGGCCGCCTAGTGTCGTGGTTTCGAAGTTCGCACTATCATCGATATCGAGCCCTTGGCGAACTTCGAAACCAAAACGACACTAGGAATCAATAAATTGGCTAGTGTCCTTACGATTCCGAAATTCGCCAGAACCCGATATCGTGATCATGCGAATTTCGGAATCGGGACACTAGCTGCCGCTGTTAAGACGAGGTGGCGCCCGGAACCGGCGCATGCGGCGGCTGGGTTTCGGTGACCGTGAATTCTCCGCTGCGGGGCTCATCGGCGGCGGTCTGCACCGCGGCGCCCATTTGCGCTTGCGCGCTGGCCATACTGTCGGCGATGTCGGCGACAGGGTTGTTCTTCTTCAGATTTTCGATTTCCTTGCGCAGCTCGGCCAACTCGGTTTCGCGCGCCATTTCGTCGAAGCTTCTGCGGAATTCGCTCGCCATGGCGCGGGCCTTGCCCGCCCATTTGCCCGCCATGTTCATCAGGCGCGGCAAATCCTTGGGACCCACCACGACCAAGGCCACGATGAGCATGATGCTCAGATGCTGCCAACTGAAGAAATCGAACATGGTCTTTTGATTCAGACCGCGGTCTTGTCCTTGTTGGTGTCCTCGGCATTGATCACCTTGGGATCGTCCTTTTCGGTCAGCCCCTTCTTGAAGCTGTTGATCCCTTTGCCGAAGTCGCCCATCAGGTCGGAAACCTTGCCGCGGCCGCCGAAAAGCACCAGCGCCACCGCCGCGAAGATCAGAATGTGCCAGATGCTGAAGCTACCCATGCTTTTCTCCTAAACCTTTGAAAGCCCGAATAGTTTACCGCAGATTACGCCGCGGCTCTAGAGCAAGTTGGGACCAGATGGAACCACTGCGCCGGAGGGATTTTGTGGCGTGGGCAGGAGAAAGGCGCAGCCCGTATCGGGGAATACGGGCAAGCCTTTCGACGAACCCACGACGCAAAAGACCCCGGCCCTTCGGGTTTGGTTGCGGCGGGCGCCCGCGGCGTCGCCGCGCTCGACCGTATTGCCGATACGCTCTTCGCGCGGCTCCTGGCGGATCGCCTCGCCGCAACCAAACGCAGTTGATTCCATCTGGTCCCAACTTGCTCTAGCCCTTCCTATCCTTTAAAGCCCCTTGGGGGCTGGCGCGCAAGAGCACCGCGAAAAAGGGGTATTTCGGGGTTTATAGGCCCGGTTCCCCTCCGTTTTGTGAACCGCACACCCTAGCGCGAGGGATTTTTATGACCGCGCTCTCCAGCCGCTCGCCCAAGCTCGCGGCGTTCGTCGCTCGAAATGGTCCGCTGGACCATTTCGTTCGCCTACGGCGAACCGCTCCTCACCCAACTAGGATTTCACCCTTACGGCCCAGCACATCCGCCAACTCACCCAAACGTTTTTGCACCGGCTCGCCCGCAATGGCCTCGCGGCGCGGCGGAACTTCCAAAATGACTTTCGACGGCGTCATGCGCAGGCGGTAGTTCGACAATTCGCCCGGCGCCGAAGCCGACAGCGAAAAAGCAAAACGCCAAGTCAAGCCCAGCAGCAAGGCGCGCTTCTCATCCTCCTTGTCCAGCAATCCCGCCAGCGCCACGGCCTGCGGAAAATCCTCGTCGCCGGAATAACGGTGGAACACGCTGGCTGCGATCAAGGCGCGAGCGCGGTGATCGGCGCCGGCAAAGGGCGCGGTGAGAACCTGGCCGAAGGCGCCCACGGCGCGGTCATCGGGATGGCGCCGCCACGCCACATCCGAGAAAAAAGCGGAAGCTTGGCGAATGCGCGCCGTCTCGGCATTGTCGCCCTCGAACAGGGGCGCCGTCCAATCCAGCATTTCCTGGGCATGCGCCGCAACGCGGGCGGCGCGCGCATTGGTGGCGCGGGCAAATTCCACCAGCGGATCCTTGGCGCGTTCTTCCGCCGGCAGGCGCGCAAACAACAGGCCTTCGCGCAAACCATAGGCCGAGATCACGACCTCCTTGATGCCGCCCGCCTCCAACAGGCGCTCCAGCACCACCGCGCCGTAAGGCAGGCTTTCGGCGCGGCGCTTGGACACGACCTTGATCTTGCGCACGCTGTCCTTGGACAGGCCCGCGAGCAACCGGCACAAGCGAAGCGCCCGCGCCCGCGGGATGGTGTAATGCTGCAGCACATGGAGGGGATAATCGTGTTCCTCCATGTCCACGCGGGCGAAACTGCGCCAGGCGCCGCCGACCGCATAGAGCGCAGAGGCGGACAGGTTGGGAATATTTTTCAACCCCTTATCGACAATGTCGCGCGCCTTGTCGGGATCGCCCTTGCTTTGGTCCATCAGCCGCAAGGGTCCGAACGGCAGGGTATAAGCCGCGCCGGTCTGGCCGTCCTTGACCGACACCATGTCCAGGCTGCCGCCGCCCAGATCCGCCGCCAGGCCGTCGGCATCGGGAATGCCCGCCACCACGCCTTCGGCGGCGATGCGGGCTTCGTCTTCGCCTGCCAGAATCCGGATCGGCCGGCCCCAGGCAGCCTCGGCGCGGCGGATGAATTCCGCGCCGTTGCTGGCGTCGCGCGCCGCCGCCGTCGCCACCGCATCGCGGGCTTCCACATTCAAGCCGTCGGCAATCAAGCGAAAGCGCGACAGAGCTTCCAGCGCCGCGGCGCAGCCTTCGGCATGCAGCCGTCCGCTGGTGACCATGTCGCGGCCGATGCCGCAGATGGATTTTTCGTTCTGCAGGGTCGCCGCGACGCGGTTCTGCGCTTCGTAAACTACCAGGCGCACGGAATTGGAGCCGATGTCCACAATGGCGACCGGCCCACGCGTCTTGGACGCATTGGCGGTCTGGCCCTTGGTTTGCCAGTCGGTGCGAAGATCGGCCACGGGAGGCATATCAGTTCCGGCGCTTTGCCGGATTCTGTATCTTGAGCGCGCGCCCGCGGCCGGAAAGCGAAGGGTTGGTCATGAAATAGGTATGCGCGGAGAAAGCATCGCCGTCCTCGGAATGGGAATCACGGACATAGCGCCCGTCCGCCTCCATATACCAGCTTTGGGCCTGATCTTTGAGCTGGGCCACCATGATCTGGTCCAGCACTTGTTGATGGACGGTGGGATTGTCGATGGGAACCAGGGTTTCCACCCGGCGGTCCAGGTTGCGGGGCATCCAGTCGGCCGAGGAAATATAGACCTTGGCGTCCTTGTGCGGCAGGTCGTGGCCGTTGCCGAAACAGACGATGCGGCCATGTTCCAGGAAACGGCCGACAATGGATTTGACCCGGATATTCTCCGACAGGCCGGGCACGCCGGGCCTCAGGCAGCAGATGCCGCGCACCACCAATTCGATCTTCACCCCCGCCTGGCTGGCGCGATAGAGCCCGTCGATCATGGCGGGATCCACCAGGCTGTTCAGCTTCACCCAGATCGCCGCCGGCTTGCCGGCGCGGGCATTCATGATCTCATGCTGGATATCCTCGATCAGCCGCCCCCGCAGGGTGAGCGGCGACATCGCCAGTTTCTCCAGGCTGGTGGGTTCGGCATAGCCGGTGATGAAATTGAACAACTGAGCGGCGTCGCGGCCCAACGCCGGATTGGCGCTGAATAGCGACAGGTCGGTGTAAATCTTGGCGGTGTTGGGGTGATAATTGCCGGTGCCGAAATGGCAATAGGTGGCCAGATGTCCGCCTTCGCGGCGCACCACCAGGCTGATCTTGGCGTGGGTTTTGAGCGCGATGAAGCCATAAACCACCTGCACGCCCGCGCGCTCCAAGTCTCTGGCCCATTTGATGTTGGCGGCCTCGTCGAAACGGGCTTTGAGCTCGACCAAGGCGGTGACCGATTTTCCCGCTTCCGCCGCCTCGATCAGCGCGCTCACGATCGGACTGTCGGAGGAGGTGCGATACAGCGTCTGCTTGATCGCCACAACTTCCGGATCGGCGGCCGCCTGACGGATGAATTGCACCACCGTATCGAAACTTTCGAAGGGATGATGGACGATCAGATCCTTTTCACGGATGGCGGCGAAACAATCGCCGCTGTGATCGCGGATGCGCTCGGGAAAACGGGCGATATAGGGCTTGAACAGCAGATCGGGCCGCTCCGGCAGGATCAGCTTGGACAGATCCGATAGCCCCATCAGATTGCCGATGGTAACGATCTCGGAATCGTCGAGGTCAAGATGCTCGGCGATGAAATGGCGCAAGGGCTCCGGCATGGAGGCGCTGCATTTCATGTGAATGACGCTGCCGCGGCGGCGGCGCTTGAGCAGGCTTTCGAACAACAGCACCAGATCTTCGGCTTCTTCTTCGACCTCGACGTCGCTGTCGCGCAACAGGCGGAACATACCCCAGCCATTGACCCCGTGGCCGGGGAACAGCCGGTCGAAATACAGCGCGATCACATGCTCCAGCGGAATGAAGCGCGCGCTCTTTGCGGCCGTATCGGGCAGGCGGATGAAGCGCCTCAGCTGCGGCGGCACCGGAATCAGGGCGGAGAATTGCTTGCCGTCGCGCTTATTGGTCAGTTGCACCGCGATGGTGAAGCCCAGATTGGGAATGAAGGGAAACGGATGCGCCGGATCGATCGCGAGCGGCGTCAACACCGGATATATCTGCTCCGCGAATTGGGCATTCAGATAGTCGCCGTCATGCGGCCCCAGCTCTTCGCCCGTGACGACACTAATGCCTTCCTTGCGCAGCTCGCCGTGCAACTCCGTCCAAACGCGCTGCTGATCGGCGATGAGGTCGCGGGCGGCCTCATCCACCTTGGCAAGCTGCTCCGCCGGCATCAGCCCGTCGGCGCTGGCGGTGGTGACGCCTTCGCGCACCATGCCCATCAGCCCGGCGACCCGCACCATGTAGAACTCATCCAGGTTGGAGGCGGAAATGGACAGGAACCGCACCCGCTCGAACAGGGGATGGCGGCAATTGAGCGCCTCCTCGATCACCCGGCGATTGAAAGCCAGCCAGGAGAGTTCGCGATTGACGAAGCGTTGGGGTGAAGCCGCATCAAAAATCACATTGCTGCCCTGATGCGTCAGCGACACCACCTGCCCGGTGGCGATATCAGGCGCGGGCGCGTCCTCGTTGGCCACGGCGAGGGGCGGATTCGGGCTGGGTGTGGACATGGCCCAGCCTAGCCAGAAAAGCGTGAAATTGTAATGACGTGAAACAGTCAGGACGCCGAATTGTCCAGTAAGCCATTGATAAGATTTACATTTATAGGCCGTTTGGCCGCCAGGGCGGCGGCATCGGCACGGGCGATAAAGTCACGGATCGCCCCCGGCGACCGCTCCAGGCTTTGGATCATATGCGAAACCACCGCCTCGGGCACCGACAGTTGACGGTCGGCGAACAGCTTGACCGCCAATCCCATCAGCAGCGCGTCGTCAGGTGCCCAAAGCGGGAAGGCCAAAAGCGCGCGGACGCGCGAGATCAAATCGGGCAACCCAAGGCCGAACTTTTGCGGCCATTCCGAGGGCGGGACGGCGGCGGTCAAAAGCAGCGGCGCGCCACGCTCCAGCAAAACAAACAGCGGGGCTTCGGGCACGCCCAGCCCGACATTTTCCACCACCAGGGCGCCTTCCGGAACATTTTCACCCAGCGCCGCCGCTTCGATGATCCGCGCCCCCGCCTTTGCCGCCCACACCGCCGCCAGATGCGACTTGCCGCAAGCCGGCGGGCCATAGAGCGCCACCGCCGGCGCGGTCCAATGGGGATAGGAATCCAGAAACGCGACGGCGCGCGCATTGGCCGGCGCGACGATGAAATCAGCCCGGCCCAGGGCGCTGCGCGTCTCAAGCGGCAGGATCAACTGCGTCACGCAGGCCTCATCAGGCGGCGCAGAAAAACGCCCGCATAGGCCGCGCCCGACAGGACGGTGAACAACCCGCAAATCCAATTTGCCGCCTCCACCAGACGCGGCGCCTTCCAATCGAACGCCAGCAGCAGAAGGACGGTGAGGATATAAAGCACATGCACCACGGTGGAAGCCTTGCCGATGAGCAGAGTCTTTATTTCGATGGGCAGACCAAGCAGCGTGATCGCCAACCAGCCGATAGCGATCGCCAGATCGCGCCCCACCACCAGCGCCAACAGCCAGGGCGGCACCGTGCCGATCAAAAACAACGCGCCGAAGCACAACAGCATCAGCAATTTGTCAGCCGCCGGATCCAGCCAGGCCCCAAAACGCGAAGTCACGCCCCAGCGCCGCGCAACAAAACCGTCCAAAGCATCGCTGGCGCCCGCGGCCGCGAACACCGACAAAGCGGCGGTATCGTGCCCAACATAGATGAGGTATGCCGCGAAGGGCGCCGCCAGCAGGCGCAGCGCCGACAGCAGATTGGGCACGTCTTTGATCCCTGGCTGGATCATCGGCGCCGCACCACGGTTACTGACTCCCGCGCGCGAGCGTCCATTGCCCGCCACGATTGGTCAAACTCAGTCCCGCCCCGCCCACCGCTTCCCGTAGCTGGTCGACGCCGCCCATATAGGCAAGATTGATGCGGGCATAATTGATGCTCATGGCGGTCACCGTCACGCCCGTGACATTGCTCACCGAACTCAAGGCCGACTGAATCTCACCCCATTGCGCCAGATCCGGGATGCGCACATCGGCGGTCAGGCGGCCGCGCTGGCTGTAATCGATCGCGGCGCGGGTCTTCCACAGATCCTCGATTTCGCGCACCGCGGCCTGCGCCGCCACCGGATAGGTGGTGCCCACGGTTTGCAGCACCGGCACCTCGACACTGGATTTGGAGGGCTGCTGGCCCAGACCCAGGCGGCGGATGTTCACCGTGATTTTGCCGTTGGCATAGACGGCCTGCGCCAGCGCGACCTCGGTGACGCGGTTCTTGGACGCCACCGAGGCGACATCGTTCCAGCCGGCCGCATCGAAATTCAGCGCCGCAAGCGCGGGCGCGTCTTCCGGCGCCAGCATGGTGAACGGCACCAGGCTGTCGCGAAAGGCGGGCGCCATCAAGGCCTGGGCCCAGGGGCCGTGGCTGACGCCGGGCGAGAAAGCAATCACCAGAATGCGTTTGGCTTGGGCCTGGGAGAAGGCGATCTGGGCCGTGCGCAGGATGCGCGCCACGCCATCGGGGCTGAACGTATAGGTCACATCGGCGACATAACGGGTGGTGGAGCGGCGTTCGTTGGCGATGGTATAGCCGCGGCTGATGCGCTGCAGACCCGCCGCGTCCAATGCCGGCTGCCGCCCCCAATCGGATTGACGGGTAAGACGGCGATAGACGATCTGGAAGGCCTTGCCCCGCCCCTGCGCGATGGCCGTGTTGAGCGCCTCGGTGGAGGACGCGCCGGTGGCGTCCACATGCACGTTGGAAACTGTGTAGAGCGAATCCTGTGCCGCGGCGGGGACCGCAAACAACAAGGCGGCGAGAAGGACGGCGAATGTGCGAAGAAACATGAAAAGCCTGTCTGGAAGCTTGTGACTATACCGGCCGATAGTGACCGGAGGAAGGCATCTAACGTCATGCCCAAACAAGCGAAATTGCGGTCCTGTGCGTGGCTTGGGCACCCCTGCTTGCGCCCCTTACGGCGGGCAATTAAACGAACCCCATGCCCGAGCCCAAATCCGACCCTCAAAACGGCCTGACCTACAAGGATGCCGGCGTGGACATCGACGCCGGCGAAGCGCTGGTGGAGCGCATTGGTCCCGCCGCCAAAGCGACGCGGCGGCGCGGCGCCGACGCCGATCTGGGCGGGTTTGGCGGGTTGTTTGACCTCAAGGCGGCGGGTTTCAAGGACCCGATTCTGGTCGCAGGCACCGACGGGGTCGGCACCAAGCTGAAACTGGCGATAGACACACAGCGCTTTGACGGCATCGGCCAGGATCTGGTGGCGATGTGCGTCAATGACATTGTGGTCCAGGGCGCCGAGCCGCTTTTCTTTCTGGATTATTACGCCACCGGCAAGCTGGACGTGGAGTCCGCGGCAACCGTGGTGGAAGGCATTGCGCGCGCCTGCAAGGAATCGGGCTGCGCCCTGATCGGGGGCGAAACCGCGGAGATGCCGGGGCTTTACGCCAAGGGCGATTTCGACTTGGCGGGCTTTGCGGTGGGCGCGGTGGAGCGGGGCGCCATCCTGCCCAAGACTCAAACCATGAAGCCGGGCGACGTGCTGATCGGGGTGGCCTCCAGCGGCGTGCATTCCAACGGCTATTCCCTGGTACGCAAGGTGGTGGAAAAAAGCGGCCTGGATTTGGGCGCGCCCGCGCCGTTTGCGCCCGGCAAGCGTTTGGGTGAGGCGCTGCTGACGCCCACCCGGCTTTATGTGCGTGCCGCTCTGGCGGCGATCCAAACCGGCGGGGTCAAGGGCCTGGCCCATATCACCGGCGGCGGCATCACCGACAATCTGCCGCGCTGCCTGCCGGAAGGTCTGGACGCGGAGGTGGACCTCGCCGCCATCGCGATGCTGCCGGTCTTTTCCTGGCTGGCGAAAGAAGCCGGGATCGCCGAGCGTGAAATGCTGCGCACCTTCAATTGCGGCATCGGCCTGGTGGCGGTGGCGGATGAGAAAAATGCCGGCACCGTGATCGATGCCTTTCAGGAAACCGGAGACCGTGCCGTGCGTATCGGCACCCTCGTCAAAGGCGACGGCGAAGCGAAAGTGATTTATCACGGAGCCCTGAAGCTTTGAAGCGCGTCGCCGTTCTGATTTCCGGGCGGGGCAGCAATCTGCAAAGCCTGATCGATGCGCAGGATGCCAGCTACAGAATCGTCCTGGTGATTTCCAACATCGCCGATGCCAGCGGCCTGGACAAAGCGCGCGCCGCTCTCATTCCCACCGCCGTCATTTCCCACATTGGCAAGACCCGCGAAGCTTTCGATGCCGAAGTGGATGCGGTTTTGCGCGCCGCCCATGCCGAACTGGTGGCGCTGGCCGGGTTCATGCGCATCCTGTCGGACGGTTTTGTGCGCGGCTGGGAAAGCAAGCTGATCAACATCCACCCGTCCCTGCTTCCCGCTTACAAGGGCACCAAGGTTCACGAGCGGGTGATAGAAGCCAAAGAAGCCTTGAGCGGCGCATCGGTACATTTCGTGGTGCCGGAATTGGATGCCGGGCCGGTGATCGCGCAAGCCAGCGTTCCGGTCGCCCCCACCGACACGCCACAAACACTGGCTGAACGCGTACTGGCGGCAGAGCACGCGCTTTATCCGGACGCCCTGAAACTCTTGGCCAATGGCAAGGTCATTTTGGAAAACGGCCTGGCGGTTTTCAGGTAAAATCGGCGATCTTTGCCGAAACCTCCCACAATTTCCTCGCATCGTCGTCACGGCGCGCTTCGGCGGTAGGGGTAGCGGGCTTGCATTCGTAGAAATATTCACCGCTGACTTTCGCCACCTCGGACGAGGATGCCAGATAGACCATGGTCTTGGCCCCCTCTTCCGGCGAAATGGCGCCGATCGGCTTGGCGATTCTGATCATCGTGCGCATGAAGCCGCCGCTCTGGTCGCCAAAACGGGTGGCGACAAAGCCGGGATGCAGCGCATTGGCGGTGACACCGCTGCCGGAAATGCGCCGCGCCAGTTCGCGGGTGAACAAGATGTTGCAGAGCTTGGATTTGGCATAGACCGGATAGCCGATATAGCCGCGCCGCGATTGCAAATCCTCAAAATCCAGCCGCGCGCCGCGATGGGCGTTGGAGGCCACCGTCACGATCCTTGCACCCGCCTTGAGCTTGCCCAGCAGCAGATTGGTGATGACGAAATACGCCATATGGTTGAGGGCGAAGGTCATCTCCAGCCCGTCCTCGGTCTCCTGCCGCTTGTTGAACAGCGCGCCGGCATTGTTGATCAGCACGTCTATGTGCGGCTCCTGCGCCAGGGTGGCGCCGGCGCGCTTCATCTCCGCCAACCGCGAAAGATCGGCCAAGTGAAAGACATGCTGGGCCTTGGAATTGGCGCGGTGGAGCCGGAACAGCGTGTCGCCGGCGCGCGTCTTGTCGCGGGCGGTAAAGACGATGCGGGCGCCCTTTTCCGCAAGACGCAAGGCGGCGATTTCTCCGATACCGGAGGTGGCGCCGGTTATGACAACGGTTTTGCCTTGCATCTTTCACCGCTCGTCATGGCCCGGCTCGTCCGGGCCATCCATACGGTCTCACCCGTTCAGAGTTTCCGCAAGGTCAAGCCAATTGGGATTTGGTTGCGAAATCAGGTTCAATTTCCAGGCGCGGGGGTATTTTTTGATGCGGTTCTCACGGTGGATTGCATCTACGGCCGTGGCAAACATCTCGAAATAAACCAAGCGCTTGACGCCGTAGCGCTTGGTGAACCCCTCAACCAAACCCTCACGGTGCTCCCAGACCCGGCGGGACAGATTGTTGGTCATGCCGACGTAAAGCGTGCCGCTCGTTCCGCTGGTGAGAATGTAAATATAATAGATGCGCTCAGATCGCATTCGTGAACTACCGCGGAGAATACCGTGATAGTTCAAGTAAACGACAAGAGGGTTATGGATGGCCCGCATTCGCGGGCCACGACGAAGGGGATTAAGCTACGATATCTAGGTCCCGAAAGAAGAACTTGATCTCATTAGCGGCGGTTTCCGGCGCGTCGGAACCATGCACCGAATTGGCCTCGATGGATTCGGCGAATTCCTTGCGGATGGTGCCGGGCGCGGCATTGGCGGGATTGGTTGCGCCCATCACTTCGCGGTTCTTGGCGATGGCGCCTTCGCCTTCCAGCACCTGCACCACCACCGGACCCGAGATCATGAATTTGACCAGATCCGCAAAAAAGGGACGCTCGCGATGCACGCCGTAAAAGGCCTCGGCATCGGCCTGGGACAGGCGGATGCGGCGGCTGGCGACCACACGCAAGCCTGCTTCCTCGAACTTGGCGATGATCTTGCCGGTGAGATTGCGGCGCGTGGCGTCCGGCTTGATGATGGAAAGGGTGCGCTCGACGGCCATGGAAACTCCAAACGTTAAAAAGGCGCCGCCTTATGCAATGGGCTTGAGGAAAGGGCAAGGACCGTTATAAGGCCCAGCAAATGCTGGTCATTGACAACATCACCATGCGGATTGCGGGGCGGGAAATCCTCAAAGGGGCCACCGCCAACCTGCCTGCTGGCCGCCGCATCGGCCTGGTGGGGCGCAACGGCGCCGGCAAATCCACCCTGTTCAATGTGATTCTGGGGCGGCTGCACCAGGATGACGGCGACATCAGCTGGCCCAGCGCCTGGCGGGTGGGCGCGGTGGCGCAGGAAGCGCCCGGCACCGACACCAGCCTGCTCGACACCGTGCTGGAGGCCGATCCGGAACGCCTGTCCCTTTTGGCGGAAGCCGAACATGAGACGGACGGCCATCGGTTGGGCGACATTTACCATCGCCTGGAAGCAATCGACGCTTACACCGCGCCCGCGCGCGCCGCCGAAATTCTGGCGGGTCTGGGCTTTTCGGCGGAAGACCAGCTGCGCCCCTGCCGCGAATTTTCCGGTGGCTGGCGCATGCGCGTGGCGCTGGCCGCCATCCTGTTCTCCGCCCCCGATCTTTTGCTGCTGGACGAACCCACCAACTATCTGGATCTGGAAGGCGTATTGTGGCTGGAAAATTTCATCCAGAAATATCGCGGCACCATCCTGATCGTCAGCCATGACCGCGACCTGCTCAACACGGCCTGCGAATTCATCCTGCATCTGGAGCGGGGCAAGCTGAAGCTCTATACCGGCGGTTACGACACCTTCATGGAAACCCGCGCCGCCGGCCGTGCCCAGGACATGGCCTTCGCCAAAAAGCAGGAAGCGGCGCGCGCCCATATGCAAAAATTCGTCGACCGCTTCAAGGCGTCCGCCGCCAAGGCGCGCCAGGCGCAAAGCCGCGTCAAAATGCTGGCCAAGATGGCGCTGGTCGAAGTGCCGCCCGACGAGCACGTCGCGCCGATCAACATTCCCACCGCTACGCCCGCCTCCCCGCCTTTGATTACCATGGATCGGGCCAGCGTGGGTTATGAACCGGGCAAACCGATTCTGACGGGGCTTTCTTTTCGCTTCGATCCGGAAGACCGGGTGGCGCTGCTGGGCAAGAACGGCAACGGCAAATCCACCATGGCCAAATTGCTGGCGGGCAAACTTGCGGCGATGTCGGGCGATTTCACCCCGGCCCGCAAGCTGGTGGTGGGCTATTTCGCCCAGCATCAGGCCGAAGAACTGGACACCGGCGTCACGCCGATCCTGACCTTGCAGCGGCTGCGGCCCAAGCTGACCTTGGAACAAGTACGCACCCAGTTGGGCGGCTTCGGCTTTACGCAGGATAAGCAACAGACACTGGTGGGCAAATTGTCGGGCGGCGAGCGGGCGCGGCTGATGCTGGCGCTGGCGACCCTGGATAAGCCCAATCTGCTGATCCTGGATGAGCCCACCAACCATTTGGACATTGATGCGCGCAACGAATTGCTCACGGCGCTGAACGATTTCGACGGCGCGGTGATCCTGGTCAGCCATGACCGCCGCTTGATCGAAGCCACTGCCGACCGGCTGCTCTTGGTATCGGACGGCCATGTCACGCCCTTCGAAGGCGATCTGGACGATTACCGCAAATTCCTTTTGAGCGGAGACAATGCGCCGACGCGGCGCGCCGCAGAAAACAACGATGGGCAAAAAGCGAAAAAAGAAGAAGCACGCCGCAGCAACGCGGAAAAGCGCCACAATCTGAAACCGCTGAAGGACAAGGTCACGGCCGCGGAATCCCAGATCGCGGCCCTGACGGCGGAGATCGCCAAGCTGGACAAAAGCCTGTCCGACCCGCTGCTCTTCAACCGGGACCCGGCCAAGGCCGCCTCGGTGTCCAAGAAACGGGCTGATGCGGCGCGCAAGCTGGAAGCGGCGGAAAAAGCCTGGCTCGCCGCCAGCGAAGCTTATGAAAACGCCAATGCTTGACGGGGTTTGCAGCCTGGCAGGCTTCCATTAGGCTCCCGCCCGCATGACTGATGACAGATTTTACGAAAGGGCCGGCCCCTTCAGCTTGGCGGAGATCGCGGGCCGCATCGGCGCGGAAATATCCAAGGGCGATCCGGCCGATCTGAAACTCAGCGATGTCGCCGCGCTGGAAAGCGCGCAAGCGGGCGACATCTCGCTGTTCAGCGACGCCAAATACGCCAACGCCTTTGCCGTCACCAAGGCGAGCGTGGTGATCACCAACGACAAGCTGGCGGCCTTGCCGCATGGCGTGGTGCTGTTGATCGTGCCCAATCCGCGCCTGGCCTTTGCCCAGGTCGGCCATATTTTTTATCCGCCCGCCAAATTGCAAGCCGGCGTGCGCGCGGTGGAGCCGGTGCATCCCACCGCCTTTGTCGGCAACGGCACCGAAATCGGCGCCGGGGCGCAGATCGGCGCAAATGCCAAGATCGGCGCCCATGTCTTCATCGGCAACAATGTGGTGATCGGGCGCGGGGTGGAAATCGGCGATCATTGTTCCATCGGCCCCAACTGCGTCATCACCCATGCGGTGATCGGCAACCGCGTGGTGATGGGGCCGAACAACAGCATCGGCAATCAGGGATTTTCTTTCGTGCCCAGCCTGGAAGGGCTGCTGCGGGTGCCGCAACTGGGCCGTGTGATCATCGAGGACGATGTCGAGTTCGGCTCCAACTGCACGGTGGACCGCGGCGCCATCGGCGACACCCATATCGAGCGCGGCGTGCGCTTCGACAGCCTGATCCATGTCGGCCATAATGTGCGGATCGGCCATCACAGTTTGCTGGTGGCGCAGGTGGGTATCGGCGGCTCCACCACGGTGGGGCCCATGGTGTTGATTGGCGGCCAGGTCGGCATCAGCGATCATCTGACCATCGGCGCGGGCGCAAGGCTGGCGGCGCGCTCCGGCGTGACGCGCGATATCGGCGCGGGCGAACGGGTGGGCGGCTATCCGGCGCGCCCCCTCAAGCGCTGGCACCGCGAGACGGCGCTGCTGGCCAAGATGGCCAAGCCCAAAAAGACGGAAGAAGATACAGAATAGTATTGTCATGCCCGCGAAAGCGGGCATCCATGACCGGGAAATGCGCTCGTGGAGAAATGGATTCCCGCTTACGCGGGAATGACAAAGGCTACTTCATATGCGACTTCGCCAGCGCAACCCACTCGCGCTGGCGGCTGCGATAATGCGACGGCGCGCCCTTTACCGATTTGAGAATCTCGGCGAACAGCGCCTGGGCGCGGCCATGCTGACCCAGCGTTTCGAGCAATAGACCGAAACGGGCGCGCGCTTCCTCGCCGGGATAGCGCGACACCACCTTTTCATATTGCGCCACCGCGGCGTCGTTCTTGCCCTGCAGCGCCAAAGCCCGGGCATAATCCAGCTCGGCGTCGGAATCGAACGCGGCAGGATCCACCTCTTTCAGTTTCACGAACAGGGCTTCAGCTTCCGCGCCTTGGCCCGACAACATCCGGGCGCGGCCCAAGCCTTTGAGCAAGGTAGGATCGGCGGCGCCCAACGGCCCTTGCATGGCACTTTCATAGAGCTCGATGGCATCGGCGAAGCGTCCGGTCTTGATGCATTCCTCGGCTAGAGAGCGCTTGGAATCCACCGAGCCCACCAACTCGACATTGCGCAATTTTTCCCGATAGGCGCGGCCCGGGTCGGCGGCATTGACCACATTGTCGGCGAAGCGCCGCGCCGAATGCGATTTGAGCAGATCGGGGATCACGGCAAAGGCGAGATAGGCGATCCACACCGCCATGGTGGCATAGAAACTCAGGAAGGAGGCCGCCGCCAGCCCCAGCAGCCACAGGGGCGACTTGCCGTTGCGGATGGAATGATAGGCGATCGTCAGGCTGACGAGAAAACTGCCGATCATCCAAGGATTGAAGAAGCCCACGCTTGCTCCGTCTAATTCTGCTTTTCGAACTTGCCGGACGGCGTTTCCTTCCAATAGGTCACGTCATGCCCCGCCGCCTTTGCCTCTTTCCATGCCGCGCGCGCGGCCGCAAGAGCCTCGCCGTCCCGTCCGTCGAACAACACCACCACCCGCGCCAGATCGCAAAGCGCTCCCCAATCCAGCGGCATGGCGCCGCCGACATAGAAAAAAATCTGGGCGGAATTGGGATTGCCCTCCTCCACCGTGATCAGCACCGGCTGGGCCGCGGCCTCGCCGTCACCCTGCTGCGCATGCGGTAGAAAAGACCGATCGTCATAGGTCCAAAGCAGGGTATCCAGCGCGTCGGCGCGTTCCGACGAATCGGCCTTGATCGCCGCCCGCCAGCCCCGCGCCAGCGACTTTTCCACCAGGCCGGGCAAAACCTCTTCCAGCGCGCGGCGCTCAAGATGGTAGAATAAAGTTTCCGTCATTCTCTTCAATCCACCATGGCAAGCTTAGTCCGCCTATTCAGCTTTGCGTCCACTCGGCCGCTCGCCCAAGCTCGCGGCGCTTAGCCGCTCAAAATGGTCCACTGGACCGTCCCCTACGCTGCCGCTAGGGGACTGTTGCCTGCGGCAACCGCGGCTAAGCCTCATAATGCTCTTTGACCAACCGGTTGAGCAGCCGCACCCCCCAGCCGGTGCCCCAGCTTGGAATAGCCGGCTTCTGTTCACCGTCCTGCCAGGCCACGCCCGCGATATCCAGGTGCGCCCAGGCGGTGTCCTTTTCGATGAAGCGCAGCAGAAATTGCGCCGCCGTGATGGAGCCGGAATTGGCGCCGCCGATATTCTTCATGTCGGCGATCTTGGAGCGGATCATCTTATCGTAGAAGGGATCGAGCGGCAGTTGCCACACCCGCTCGCCGGTGGTGCGGCCGGCCGCCTGGATGCGCTGCACCAGTTGATCGTTGTTGGAAAACACCCCGGCATGTTCAGTGCCCAAGGTCTGCACAATGGCCCCGGTCAGGGTGGCCAAATCAATCAGGATTTTGGGCTTGAAACGGCGCTGGGTGTAGGTGAGCGCATCGGCCAGCACCAAACGGCCTTCGGCGTCGGTGTTCAGCACCTCGATGGTTTGGCCCGACAAAGAGGTCAGCACATCGTCGGGGCGGACGGCGCTGCCGTCCGGCATATTCTCCACCAGACCGATCACGCCCACCACATTCACTTTCGCCTTGCGGGCGGCCAGCGCCAGAAGCGTGCCGGTGACGCAAGCCGCGCCCGCCATGTCGCCTTTCATGCCCTGCATGCCGGCGCCGACCTTGATGGAGAGGCCGCCGGAATCAAAACACACGCCCTTGCCGACCAGGGCGATGGGCTTGGCGCTCTGCTTCTTTTTCGAAGAGGGGCCGCCATTCCATTGCATCACCACCAACTGGCTTTCGCGTTCGCTGCCCTGGCCCACGCCCAGAAGCGCGCCAAAGCCGCGCTTTTTCATTTCCGCCTCGCCCAGGATTTCCACCTTGACGCCCAGCTTGGACAGCCTGGCCTTGGCGCGGCGGGCAAATTCCGCCGGATACAAAATATTCGGCGGCTCGTTCACCAGATCGCGCGCCAGGAAAATTCCGTCCGCCACCGCCGCCAATCCGGCATGCGCCTTCTTGGCCGCCGCCGGATCGGGCGTGACGATCCGCAGCGTCTTTAACTTCTTCTCATACTCTTCCAGATTGCGGGTGCGGTACTTGTCGAAGGCATAGCTTTTGAGTTTGGCACCAAAGGCCAGATGCGCCGCCACTTCCGCCTTCTTGACCTTGCCGCCTTTCTTACCTGACGCAGACGGCAGATCGATATCGATCCAGCCTTGCGCCTCTCCTGCCGCATGCAGGCGGCCCACGATCTGCGCGCCCAGCGTCTCCAACCCCTTTTCATCCACATTATCCGGCTTGCCCAGACCCACCAGCAGCAGGCGCGACGCCGTCATGCCGGCGGGTGCCAGTACTTCCAGCATCTGGCCCGCTTTGCCGGTGAAGCGGGAGAATTTCAGCGCTCGCGTCAAGGCGCCGCTGCTGGCCTTGTCCAGACGGACCGCGCCGGGCAGCAAGGCCGCGCCCTCGCCCGCGCCTACCACCCAGGCGCCGCTCCCCGCTTTGGACACGGCATCGGCGGAGGCAACAAAGGAAATCTGCATGCTATATCTCCGGCTAAGGACAGGGTATTTGTGGGGGAAAATCCTAGTTCTAGTGATAGTTTAGGTCGAATCCTGCCGGCCTCCAACAAGGGTCGCAACAGACCATGGAAAGCGTGCGCCCCCAAGCCCCAGACCAGCCCGGCTCCGACCGGGACCGGACTGCCGTGCGTGCACCACTGGTGCCCCGCCTGTCGCGCTATGTGCTGGGCCAGCTTTTGGCGCCGGTGGCGGTCCTGACCTTTCTGATGACCAGTGTGATCTGGCTGATCGCCATCCTGCCGCTGATGGATTTGGTGATCAATCGCGGCCAATCGGCCTTCACCTTCCTCTACTTGATCTTGCTGGCGCTGCCGCAGCCCCTGGTCATCATCATGCCCATCGCCTTCTTCTTTGCGATCCTATTCACCCTGCACCGCCTGCAAGGCGACAGCGAATTGGTGGTGATGGCGTCGGCCGGCTATTCGCTGCGCCAGCTCGCTATGCCCGTGCTGACGGCGGCGGCGATCGTCATGGCCCTGACCTATGCCTGCTTGCTGTACCTGATGCCCGCCGGACAACGCGCCTTGCGCGACAAGGTATTGGACATCCGCGCCGACATGGCGGGCGCCCTGCTCAATGAAGGCGATTTCAACACCCCGGCCCGGGGCCTTACCGTGTTTATCCGGCAGTTGGGCAACAATGGCGAGATTCGCGGCATCCTGGTGCATGACAATCGCGACCGGGCGCGGCCCATCACCTACATTGCCGAAAAAGGCATTCTGGCCCAGACACCGGCGGGCAGCCGCCTGATCATGATGAACGGCACTGTTCAGGTCAGCGCGCAAGGCGGCAAGCAGCTTCAGGTGTTGCATTTCGAAAGCGACACGGTGAATTTGGACCAATTCTCCGGCCCGGCACGCAATACCTTGCGCAAGATCAACGAACGTTATCTGGGCGAACTGCTTTGGCCGTCGGAACGTCAGGGCCTCACCCAGCGCATCCGCAACCAATTCTTCGCCGAGGCGCATAACCGTATCGCGCAGCCGCTTTACTGCATTGCCTTTGCCCTGATCGCGCTGGCGGCGGTGATGCGCGGCCGGCGCCAGCGCGGCAGCATCGCACTGCGCCTGACCCTGGCAAGTCTGATAGCCGCAGGCCTGCGGATCGCCGGTTACGGCATCATGGGTTTGGCGCAGCGCCATCCCCCGCTGGTGGCGTTTTTCTATCTGTTGCCGGCCTTGGGCGCAGCGGCGGGTTTTGCGGTCTTGGCCGGATACACGCCGTCCTCTTTGTTGAGACGCTGGCGGGCGCCTTCCATGGCTGGGGCGGCATGAGTTGGTCTTGGACTCTTTATCGCTATCTGGCGGTGCAATTCCTGATCGGCTTCGCCGTGATCTATGCCATTTTTCTGACACTGGCTTTTTCCATCGACATTGTGGATCTGCTCAACCGCACCGCCAGCCACAATGTGCCCACCGCCACCGTGGTGGGCATGGCAGTGCTGCAATTGCCGAATCTGGGCCAGAAAATGCTGCCCTTCGCCATTCTGCTCGGCGGAGTCTTCACCTTTGTGCGTCTGTCACGGTCGCGCGAACTGGTGGCGACGCGGGCGGCCGGCATATCGGCCTGGGACTTTCTGCTGCCGCCGCTCACCGTGGCGGTGTTCATCGGCGTTTTTGTCGTCACGCTTTTCACGCCCGTGGCCGCCAAAATGTTTTCGGAATTTGCCGGCTTGGAAGCGCGCTACGTCAAAGGCGAGGAAAGCCAGCTTTCGGTCTCCATCAACGGACTGTGGCTCCGGCAAGGCAATGAAAGCCAGCAGTCGGTGATCCATGCCTTGCGCGTCGCGCGGCAAGGTGAGCATCTTGAGAATGTGCTGGTGCTGCTGTACGGCCCCAATGACCGTTTCACCGGCCGTATCGACGCCAAAGCGGCGGACCTCAAGGATGGTTTCTGGATCCTCCAGGATTCCTGGGTGTCGGGCACCAAGGGCGTGCCGGTGCATCACGACCAGTACCGCTTGCCCACCACGCTGACGGCGGAACAGATCATCGAAAGCTCCGCGTCCCCCGACACGCTTTCCTTCTGGGATTTGCCCGGCTATATCCGCGCCGCCCAGGCTGCGGGTTTCTCGGCCACCCGGTACCAACTCTATCTCTATACGCTCTATGCCCTGCCCGCCTTGTTCGCCGCCATGGTTTTCATGGCCGCCAGTTTCTCCCTCCGGCTGGGGCGCGAAGGCGGCATGATGAAAGTGATCTTGCTGAGCGCGGCCAGCGGTTTCGGCGTTTTCTTTTTCCAGGATCTGACCATGGTGCTAGGCCGTTCGGGCGCGGTGCCGACCTTGCTGGCGGCGACGGCGCCGGCCTTGGCATCCATTTTGATCGGCATGACTCTGATCTTCTCGCAGGAGGACGGTTGATGCGCGGCACCGCCCTTCGCATTGCCGCCTTAGGGGCCTGCGCCATGCTGCCCCTGATTGCTCAGGCGGCGCAGACCAACCTGTCCAACCCGGCGCAAAAAGCAACCCCGATCCTGCTGCAGGCCGATGAGATCGTCTATGACAGCGAGGCCAAGACCGTTTCGGCGGTCGGCCATGTCGAAATTTCCGATTCCGGCCGCACGCTTCTAGCGGAGCGGGTGGATTATGACCAAGCCAGCGACACGGTCACGGCCCGCGGCCATGTCAGTATCACCGACGAACGCGGCAATGTCGCTTTCGCCGATCATGTGGTGTTGACCGATCATATGCGCGACGGCGCTTTGTCCGGTTTCGGCGCCCTGATCGGCAAGACCGGCCGGCTGGCAGCCCGCAGTGCCCAGCGCATCAACGGCACCACCGTGATCGCCAACCGCACCGTCTATTCGCCTTGCGAGATCTGCAACAAGCCGGGCCAGCGCACGCCGCTCTGGCAGGTCAAGGCCGAGCGGGTGGTCTATGACCAAACCAAGCACAAGGTCCGCTTCAACAACGCCACCATCGAAGTGAAAGGCGTGCCCGTGCTCTGGGCGCCGGCCCTTTCGGTGCCCGATCCCACGGTGCGCTACACCAGCGGCCTTCTGACGCCGGAAGCGGGCAATTCCACCAAGATCGGATATTTCACCCGCCTGCCGGTTTATCTCGCGCTCTCGCCCAGCCAGGACATGACACTGGCGCCGATGTTCACCACCTTGGGGGGCGAGGTGCTGGAGATGGAGTATCGTCACCGCTGGAACAGCGGCGGTTTATGGTTTCAAGGCAGCGGCGCTTACAACCCCAGCGGCGGATTGTCGGGCAGTCCCGGCGCGCAAACCTACGGCCATATTTTCGGATCGGGCCGCCAGAGTTTGAGCAAGAACTGGCGGGTGGGTTTCGACGTCCAGGCCACCAGCAACAGCGCCTATATGCGCTTTTACGACATCTCGTTTCTGGACCGGCTGGTCAACGACATCTTCCTGGAAGGCACGCCCGGCCGCTCCCGCTTCGCGCTGTCGAGCTACTATTTTCAGGGCCTGCGCTCCACCGACGTCACCGCCAATATCCCCTTCATCCTGCCGAAGTTGGAGTTCTCCTATATTCCCGTGACCAAGGTTGCGGGCGGGACGTTCCGTTTCGATCTCAACGGCGTCGCCATCGGCCGCAACAACCAGCGCAACGACCAGCGCCTTACCGGCGAGGTGAATTGGAAGCGGCCCTTTGTGCTGGGCAACGGCCAACTCTGGACCTTTGTGCTGGACGCGCGCGGCGACAGCTATCATTTCAACTATCCGGGCGGGACGCCGCCGGGCAGTCCCAGCCGCTTGGAGCGCGGGACTGCCTATGCGGCGCTGGATTGGCGCTGGCCGTTCCTGGCGCAAAGCCGCTCCGGCTATTCCTATATCCTGCAGCCCATCGCCCAGTTTGTGGCCCAGCCCTATGGCGGCAATCCGCGCGGATTGCGGATCGAGGATTCCCAATCCTTCGAGTTCGACGACAACAATGTCTTCAGTTTCAACCAGGTCCCCGGCTATGACCTGATCGAAAGCGGCCACCGCGCCAATGTCGGCGTCATGGCAGAAGCCTTGTTTCCGGGCGGCAAGGTCGAAGCCCAGGTCGGCCAGACCTACCGCCTCAAGCCCGATCCCTTGTTCGCCAGTTTTTCCGGCAATGGCGGCACGGCGTCCGACGTGGTGGGAAGTTTTTCCATCAAGTTTCCGCATTTCGATCTGACCGACCGCGTCGGCATCGACCGCGGCAACGGTGCCGTGCGCCGGCACGAAATTTATGTCACCAGCACCTTCAACCGCTCTTCGTTCCAGGCGAGCTATGTGCGGCTGCCACAGTCGGCCACCAGCCTGGGTCTTCCCAGCCGCGAGGAAGTCAATGTTCAGGCCGACATCAATATCTGGCGCAACTGGCAAGTGTTCGCCGCCGCCCAGCGCGATCTGAACAACGATCAGTTCCTCAACACCGAATATGGCCTGGGCTATGAAGATGAATGCTTGGCCATATCGCTGGCCTACCGGCGCAAATACACCTCGGACATCGTGCTGGGCGTGCCCCCATCCACCTCGGTGATCCTGCGCTTCAACCTCAAGACCGGGGACAATCCGATTCAACCCTTCAGCCTGTTCCCGCGGGACGTATTCGCGCTGACTCATCCTTAAAAGCGCAAAAGGGCGGAAATCCTGCCTTTTTGCAGGCGCGCCGGCGTCGGCCAGCGCTTGATCGCAGCGTAAAAACCCGTATTTTGGCAGCGGGTTAGGGGCGCGCGGCGGTGCGTCGTGGATACGCCCTTTGCTATGGCCGAAGATCAAATTTGAAGATGCGAATTGCCACCACCCTCTTGCTGGGCGCCGCCGTCCTGACGGCCGCCAACGCCGTGATCGTGGCGCGGGCAGCAGACCTCAGGCCGATGCCGGCGGTGCCGCAGCTCAAATCTGAAGTCCGGCAAGCCGCCATCGTTCCCCCAACAACAGCCTCCCCGGCCGCCGTTCCGGCAAACTCGGCCAAGGATATGGATCCCGCGCCGGCGGCGGCCGCAGAAGCCGCTGCCCCGGCCGGTGAGACATCCGCCCAAGACGCGCCTGCAGTGCAGGAAGCCAAGAACAATGCCGCCGGGGTGATCGACGCCGTCAGCGACAAGAACCCCAACGATTCCAATTCTGTTGTCGCCACGGTGAATGACGAATCGATTTCCGATTTCGAGCTGCGTCAGCGCATGGCGCTCTATATGGCGCTCAACGGCATCACCCAGCAGTTGACGCCGGAGCAAAAGACCCGCATGCGCGGTCAGATTCTGGAAATGCTGGAAAGCGAAAAGGTCCAACTTCAGGAAGCGGTGAAAAAGAAGATCACTGTCAGCCCGGTGGAAGTGGACAAACGCATCAACGCCATGATGCAGGACTATCGCTTCAACATTCAGCAACTGCGGCAGAACCTGTCCAATGCGGGCGCCAGCGAGGAAGCGCTGCGCGCGCAGATCACCGCCTCCATCGCCTGGCAGAAAGCGGTGCAAGACGAATATGGCGACCGCATCAACATCACGCCGGCGATGGTGGATGAGGAATTGGCGCGCCACGCCGAAAGCGCCAACAAGCCGCATTACCGGGTGTTGGAAATCTTCCTTCCGGTGGACAGTCCCGAGTTGGACGCCAAGGTGAAAAAGGATGCCGAGGAAGTTCACAGCCAGCTGCGGCAGGGCGCGAGCTTTGCCATGGTGGCGCGGCAATTCAGCCAACACCCCTCCGCCGCCACGGGTGGCGACATGGGCTGGATCAACGACGGCCAATTGGCGCCGGAATTGAACGCCGCGCTGGCCAAGATGGAAGTGGGCAACCTTTCCGACCCTATCCGTTCCACCGGCGGCTATTACGTTCTGGCACTGCGCGAGCGGCAGGAACCTTTGGGCACCAAAATTGAGGAGGCCCCTATCGGGGTCACCAACCCGGCGGGAACCTTGCACTTGGCGCGCCTGCTGTTTCCGGTCGATCCGCGCAGCCCCAAGGCGCAGTTGGAGCAGATCCTCAGGGTCGCCAACCAGATTCAGCAACGCTATATGGGCTGCGCGCAGTTGGAGGACCTGCACCAAAAGATGACCGGAACGGTCTATATGGACCTGGGCGAAGTCAAATTGGCCGACCTCAGCCCCCAGATTCAGGAAGCGATGAAAACGTCGCGGCCGGGCGAGGCTGCGGAGCCCTTTGCATCCGACGCCGGCATCGAGTTGATCGGCCGTTGCGACAAACGGGTGGAAATCAAGACCGCCTATGTGATGCCGACCCGCCAGCAAGTCGAGGATCAGCTGTTTCAGAGCCAGATCGCCGCGCTCGCAAGGCGTTATCTGCGCGACCTGAAGCGCGGCGCCAACATTCAGGTGCGCGATGACAGCAAGCCTGATGCCCTCATCCGCTGAAAGCGGATCATCGAAAAACCGCGCTGATCGCCAAGCCCGCGCGGCCAAGCGGTGAGCGGCGACAGCCCCATCCTGATAACCATGGGCGAACCCGCCGGCGTTGGGCCGGAACTCGCGCTGGCCGCCTTCGCGCATTTCGGCGGCAAAATCGGGCATCGCGCCCTGAAATTGGTCGGCGATGCCGGAGTTTTTTCCGCGCACCGGGACCGGTTGTTTCCCACCTCCTCGCGCGTCACCGTCACGCCGGGGCGGCCCGACCCTGTCAATGCCGCCGCCGTCACGCAAGCGATCGAGATCGCGGCGCAAGCCTGTCTTGAGGGCGAGGCCGCCGCCATGGTTACCGCGCCTATCCATAAGGCGGTGCTGAACGCGGCTGGTTTTGCTTTTCCCGGTCACACCGAATTCCTTGCCCATCTCACGGGCGCGCGCCGGGCGGTGATGATGCTCGCCAGCGAAAAACTCAGGGTAGTGCCTTTGACCATTCACCTGCCGATCGCGGATGTGCCCAAACACGTCACCAAGCAGGCGGTGTTCGAGACCGGCGAGATTATTCTCACCGCCTTGCGCCGCGATTTTGGCCTCCTCAATCCGCGCCTGGCGGTGGCGGGGCTTAATCCCCATGCGGGGGAGGACGGCATGCTGGGCGCGGAGGACACCGCGGTGATCGCCCCCGCCATCGCCGCTCTAGCGGCGCGAGGCTTTCATGTCCGCGGGCCGCTTTCGGCCGACACCCTGTTTCATGAAGAAGCGCGCACGGCCTATGACGCGGCGCTGTGCATGTATCACGACCAAGCCCTGATCCCGATCAAGACCTTAAGTTTCTGGGACGGGGTGAATGTCACGCTGGGCTTGCCGATCGTGCGCACATCGCCCGATCACGGCACCGCTTTGGACATCGCGGGCCAGGGCAAGGCCGATGCCCGCAGCATGATCGCGGCGGTGAAAATGGCGGCGGACATGGCCGATGCCCGGATGAAAGCATGAGCAGCCAGCACGCAATATCCCCCTCCCCCTGCGGGAGGGGGCAGGCATTTCGAGCGAAGCGAGAAATGACTGGAGGAGGGGGAATTTGAGCGCCGATAGTCTTCCTCCTCTTCGGGATATCATCGCCGTCCACGGCTTGGCGGCAAAAAAATCCCTGGGCCAGAATTTCCTGTTCGACCTGAATCTCACCCGCAAAATCGCGCGCGCCGCGGGGGCATCGGATGGCGGGGTCTTTTACGAAGTGGGCCCGGGACCCGGCGGCTTGACCCGTGCCCTGCTCAGCGAGGGCGCCGGCAAGGTGATCGCGGTGGAACGCGACGCGCGCTGCCTGCCTGCGCTGGCGGAAATTGCCGCCGCCCATCCCGGAAAATTGGAAATCTTGTCCGCCGATGCGCTGGATTTGGACGAAGCGGCCCTTCTGCCGCGCGGGGTGCGGATCGCCGCCAACCTGCCCTACAATATCGGCACGGCCCTTTTGATCAAATGGCTGACAGTGGGAGCCTGGCCGCCATTCTGGGCCGGCTTGACCCTGATGTTCCAGAAGGAAGTCGCCCAACGCGTCACTGCCCAGCCCGGTACCGAACATTATGGGCGGCTTGCGGTTTTGGCCCAGTGGCGCTGCACGACGAAGATATTGTTCGACGTCAATCGTGGGGCCTTTGTGCCGCCGCCAACGGTGACCTCGTCCATTGTGCGGCTGGAGCCGCGCCAGACGCCTCTGGCGCCTTGCACTCTGCCCGAGCTGGAGAAAATCACGGCGGCCGCCTTCGGCCAGCGCCGCAAGATGCTGCGGCAAAGCCTCAAACCGCTGGGCGGCGAGGCATTGCTGGAAAAAGCCGGAATCGATCCCACAAGGCGTCCGGAAGATTTGAAGATCGAGGAGTTCGCGGCGCTGGCGCGGGCCTTGGTGGAATGACGCTGAGATTTGCACACTGCCGACGGGCGCGTTGTGCGTTAGCGTGCTGCGGCTTTGCGAAAATCCACGTCCGACAATAATTTTTCCGCCAATTCCTGATACAGGGATTGATAGTGGTTGATGGCGTCGGGTATCGCCACGGCGCCCACGAAATTGCCGTCCCATTGCTGCCGCGCCACAAGGTCCTTGTCAAAGACGAGGGTACCGCGTCGCGTCAGGATGAAATGCGCCCCCAAGGCGCCCGTGCCGGTCCCGATGCCCGTACTCAGCTCGTTGATGGTCAATGTTCCTTGCACCACCATGTCCGAATTTGCGTCCAATTTTCCCGCCGCCTCGAGATCGGTTTTCACCACATTGCCCAAATAGACCGCGAAAGAATCCTGATCCGGCGAGATGATCGTCACGCTGCGCGACACCACGGATTTGTCTTGCCGGGCGGGCATCTTTGTATCCTTGACGAAAGCGCCAACCGCCATCGGCGCAATGTCGCTGCTGCGCAGGCTCTGGATCGCCCCCACAGAGGCTTGATGCTGGGGCAAAGGCACAGAGCCGCATCCCGCGACGACCCATGAAAGACAGACCACCGCCGCCAGGGGTGAACGCATCATGCAATCCTCCTATTTCTATTTGGGGAATTCCGGGTTACGAGCCAGATCGTTAAGCGCATGCGAGACCATGCGACGGGTCACGGTTTTGATCGCGATTTCAAGACTGGCGACCTTTTCCGCATGCGGCGGTGCTTCCTTAGCGCCGATATTGCCGTAAATCACATCGCGCGTGACCTGTTCGATTTTTTTGGTGCCACCGGCCAGATAGTCGACCGTGCAGATATAGCCATCGGCCACCGTGGTCCCGGCCAGGCCGAGTGTAAGCCCTGTGGTGAAGCCTTTGGAAAAAGCATCATCGGTCAGGACCACATTGTTGATGACAATATGCAGCAAGGCGCCATCGGAGACCGGCGCCGGGCCCGGCTCCAGGAACAAGCCGCTGCCCTGAACCGCGGTCAAGACCTCGGTTTTGAGGAAATCCGTGGCTCGTCCGTTGCCCACGCCCTTGGTCTGAAATTCGAACAGCAATTGAACCGGCTTAGGATTGGCGACCGTCACCTTGTCTTCGGGCCTGAGCTCACCCAAGCCATTGTCGACATAGGGGCTTATGGCGCAGCCGCTGAGCATGATGACGGCGAAAACGCACGCTATCGCGGGCGCGAGCGCGCCCTGTTTGAACCTTCGCATCTGAACGGCTCCCCAGCCTTGTTGTTCTCGCCGAATGCTAGATGAGGCTTTTGGAAAAGGAAAGCCGCCGCCCGCAGCGGTGGATTTGTATGGAGGTAGATGTCTTTAGCCTCGCGCAGCAGCGCGGCGCAATCCCCCGGCCGTGCGCTCAAGCGCGCGGCATTTTGCCATTTTCGCAGGCCCTTGAGGAGCGGCAAGCCGAAAGCCCGCAAAACCGTCCCGTGGACGGTTTTGCGGGCGAACACCTGCTCAAGCGCTTCGCGCCGTGGCTCAATCCATCAGCTTGCGGGCGAATTCCGCGATTCCGGTTTGGCGTCCCCGCTTCATCCGCTCGGCGTCCAGGATGGTGCGAATCTTTGCCAGGGTCGAATCAAGATCGTCATTGATCACGACATAGTCGTATTCCGCCCAGTGACTGATCTCGCCCGAGGCTTTGGCCATGCGCGACTGGACCACGTCTTCCGCGTCCTGAGCGCGAGCCCGTAACCGGCGCTCCAACTCTTCATGCGACGGCGGCAGCACGAAAATGCTCACCAGGTCGTCGCCGGCCCGCTGGCGCAATTGCTGGGTGCCCTGCCAGTCAATATCGAACAGCACATCGCGCCCCTTTGCCAGCGCCAACTGAACCGGCTCGTATGGCGTGCCATAATGATTGCCGAACACCGACGCATGCTCCAGGAAGGCGCCGCCTTGCACCATCTGGGTGAACATGCTCGGGGAGACGAAGAAATAATCCTTGCCCTCTTCCTCGCCGCTGCGTGGCGCGCGCGTGGTGACAGAAACGCTCATGGAGATCGCCGTATCGCTCTCCAACAATCGGCGCGACAGGGTGGTCTTGCCCGCGCCCGAGGGCGAGGACAAAACCAACATCAGGCCCCTTCGGCTGATACTGTCATTCGACATTTTGGGCTTGCTCGCGGAACTGGTCGATCACCGCCTTAAGGGCAAGTCCGGTGCGGGTCAACGCGATATCGTTGGATTTGGAACATAGCGTATTGGCCTCGCGGTTGAATTCCTGGGCCAGGAAATCCAGCTTGCGGCCCACCCCTTTGCCCTGCACGATCAAGGCGCGGGCATCCTGAAGATGGGCGGTGAGCCGGTCCAATTCCTCGCGCACATCCACCTTCAGCGCGAGCAGCGCCACTTCCTGCGCCAGCCTGTCTTCGGAAACCGGGACGGTGTCCAACAGCTCCTTCAGCTGCGTTCGCAACCGCGTCCGCAAAGCATCGGGCTGCGCCGCCGCCAGACGCGCCGCCTCGCCCACCAGCTTTTCGATCTCACCGATCTGCGCCGTCATCAGGGCCGCCAGCTTGGCGCCCTCGCCGCAACGTTCTTTCGCCAGTCTGTCAAAAGCCGCCGCCAGACTTTCCAGAATGGCCGCATCGCGGTGCCCCCGCGCCACCGGATTCAGCGGCACTGCCGCATCATCGCTGACCAATACGCCCTTGAGCGCCAGCAGCCCGTCCACCCGCGCCGGCGCCAGCCCGGTTTCGGCGGCGACTTCGCGCGCGATTTTGACCGCGCTGGCGAGGGCCGCCGCATCCACGGTCAGCCCGCGCGCGCCTTCCTGCGGCTCGACGGTGAGGGAAATCTGAAAGGCGCCGCGCAGAAAGCGTTCACCCGCCAAACGGCGCGCCGGGGCTTCCAACCCGTCATAGCCCGGCGGGGTGCGCAGCCGCATGTCCAGGCTGCGGCCGTTGACGCTTTTGGCTTCCCATCGCCAGCGCAGCCCATCATGGCTGCCCGCGCTTTCGGCAAAACCCGTCATGCTGGCGAATGTCATTGTGCGGCTCCGAGGGCGCGAAACTAGCGCGTGGACCAAGGCTCTGTCACCTGCGGCGGGCAGGCAAAACCTCCGGCGGCGCATTTTCGCGCTGCCGGCGCCGCTCGAAGACGCGATAGGCCGCCACATTGCGGGCCTGTTCCGAAATAGTGGCGGCAAAGACATGGCCGCCCCGGCCGGTGGCGACAAAAAACAGATCATCGCTGGGTTCAGGATCGAGCACCGCGGCGATGGAATCCTTGCCGGGATTGCAGATCGGTCCCGGCGGCAGGCCCGCGATCACATAGGTGTTGTAGGGCGTGGATGCTTCCAGCTCGCTTTGGCGGATGCCGCGTCCCAGAGGATAGCCGCGTGTCAGATCGTAGATGATGGTGGGATCGGTCTGCAGCCGCATGCCGATCCTCAGCCGATTGATGAAAACCGCCGCGATATGGCGGCGTTCCGCGGGGAGCGAGGTTTCCTTCTCCACGATCGAAGCCAGGATCAGCGCTTCGCGCATGGATTTGAACGGAAGGCCGGGGACGCGTGCCTGCCATTTTTCGCGCAGGAATTTCGCCTGGGCCCCGGCCATCTTGGCCAGCAGGCCGGCCCGGGTTTCGCCGCGCGTGAAAAGATAGGTTTCCGGTAACAAGCTGCCCTCTTCCGGCACCGGACCCGCATCGCCGGTTAGCACCGGATCGTCCCTGACCAGCTTCCAGATCATATCGCTGGTCAATCCTTCGGCGGCGGTCAGCTTGTGCTGGATGGATTTGCCTTCCACCAGGATCGCAGCGATGGCAGCCATGGAGGATTGCGAAGGAATGGCATATTCGCCGGCCTTCAATTTGCCGGCCAGGCCGCGCAGCCGCAGCTGAAGTTCAAACACCAGACCATGGGTGAGGACGCCCCGTTGCTCCAGGCTGCGGGCAATGCCGTGCGCGCGGCTGCCCGGCGGGATCATCACCACGGTTTGCCGGCCGTCCCCGGCGCGGGGACCGGGTGCGTCCCAGGCCGCATGAGTCCATAGCGCCGCGCCCAAGCCGATCGCGGCCAGCAGGAGAAGCGCGTAAAAGAACCGCATCAAATCTTCGATAGAATCAGCGCGGCGTTGGTGCCGCCAAAGCCGAAGCTGTTGGACATGGCGACCGTGACCTCGCACTTTTGCGCCTTGAGCGGGACCAGATCGATGCTGGTTGTAACGTCGGGATTTTCCAGATTGAGGGTGGGCGGCACCATGCCGTCGCGCATGGCGAGCAGGCAGAAAATCGCTTCCACCGAGCCCGCCGCACCCAGAAGATGACCGATCGCGGACTTGGTCGAGGACATGGCGGTCTTGGAAGCGGCATTGCCCAGCAGCCGCTCCACCGCTCCCAGCTCGATGCCGTCCGCCATGGTGGAGGTGCCATGCGCGTTGACATAGTCGATATCGGACGGCGAAATGCCGGCGCGTTTCACCGCCATCTGCATGGCGCGATAGCCGCCCTCGCCGTCTTCTGACGGCGCCGTGATGTGATAGGCATCGCCCGACAACCCATAGCCTTTGACTTCGCCATAGATCTTGGCGCCCCGGGCTTTGGCATGTTCCAGCTCCTCCAGCACCACGATGCCGGCGCCTTCGCCCATCACAAAGCCGTCGCGGTCCTTGTCATAGGGGCGCGAGGCCTTGGTCGGCGTGTCGTTATAGGCGGTGGACAGCGCGCGGCAGGCATTGAAGCCGGCTATGCCGATACGGCAGACCGCGCTTTCCGCACCGCCCGCGATCATCACATCGGCGTCGTCAAAGGCAATCAGCCGGGCGGCGTCGCCGATGGCATGCGCGCCGGTGGCGCAAGCCGTGACCACCGAATGGTTGGGGCCCTTGAAGCCATGCTCGATCGAGACATAGCCCGACACCAGATTGATCAGGCGACCGGGAATGAAGAAAGGCGACAGGCGGCGGGGGCCCCTTTCATGCACCAAGATCGAAGCCTCTTCGATGCCGGTGAGGCCGCCGATGCCCGAACCGATCATGACGCCGGTGCGGTATCTGTCTTCGTCACTCTGGGCTTGCCAGCCGGAATCGCGCACCGCCTGCTTAGCGGCAGCCAGGCCATAGATGATGAAATCATCCATGCGCCGCTGTTCCTTGGCGTCAACCCATTGGTCGGGATTGAAGCTGCCATCGCTGCCATCGCCGCGCGGCACCTGACAGGCGATCTTGGTCGCCAGATCGTCGGTCTTGAACTTGGTGATGACGCTGGCGCCGGACTGGCCGGCCAACAAGCGCGACCACGTCTCCTCCACACCACACGCCAGCGGCGTTACAAGACCCAGGCCCGTGACAACGACCCTGCGCATGGGGCTTAAGACCTTTTACGCGAGATCAGGAAGCGTTCGCCTTGTCGATATACTTAACGGCGTCGCCCACCGTCACGATGGATTCGGCCGCATCGTCGGGAATTTCGATGCCGAATTCTTCTTCAAACGCCATCACCAGCTCGACGGTATCGAGGCTATCGGCGCCCAGATCTTCGATGAAAGACGCGGTGTCCGTGACCTTCTCAGCATCGACATTGAGATGTTCGACGACGATCTTCTTCACGCGCTCGGCAGTATCGCTCATGGACTTGTAAGCCTCTCCTAGATTTTCAAACCGGCTTTGGGAACAACGCCGGGCCACACAATTGGGTGCTTCGTGAGGTGGCCGGTTAGGTATCATAAACCTTTCCGGACCGCCAATGTAATGCTTAAGTCGTTGTTTTTACTATGATATCATCGCCATGCCGCCATTGATATGAATCGTTTCGCCGGTCACATAGGCCGCTTCCTCCGAGGCGAGATAGACAATAGCGGCGGCAATTTCGCTGGGTTTGCCCATGCGTCCGGCGGGGATTCGCTGGCTGAGCATCTCTTTTTGCTGGTCGGTAAGGACCTCGGTCATCGCCGTCTGGGTGAAGCCCGGCGCCACGGCGTTGACCGTGATGTTGCGGGAGGCAACCTCGGCGGCCAGGCTCTTGGTCATGCCAATCAGCCCGGCTTTGGCGGCGGCATAATTGCCCTGCCCCGCATTGCCGGTCGCGCCCACCACACTGGAGATCTGGATAATGCGGCCCCAGCGTTTTTTCATCATGCCGCGCAGCACGCCGCGCGACAGGCGGAAGGCGGCGGAAAGATTGACCGCAATCACCTGATCCCATTCCTCGTCCTTCATGCGCATAAAGAGATTGTCTTTGGTGATGCCGGCATTGTTGACCAGGATGTCGATGCCAGTTCCTACGGCATCTTCCGCCGCCTTGGGCAATGCTTCGACCGAAGCGATGTCGGACAGATTGGCCTGAGCGATGAAGGCATTGCCGCCCAGTTCGGCTTTGAGCGCTTCCAACGCTTCGGCGCGGGTGCCGGAGAGCACGACTTTGGCGCCCTGACCGTGCAGCGCTTTTGCGATAGCGCCACCGATACCGCCGGATGCACCGGTTACAAGTGCCGTCTTACCCGTGAGGTCAAACATCAGAGCACCTTTCCAAAAGCTTCCAAGTCGGCGGGGGTATCCAGCGTGATCATCTGCAGCGAGGGATCTATGCGCTTGACCATGCCGGTCAAGACCTTGTTGCCGCCAAATTCCACGCTGGTCTCCACCGCCAAGCCTTTGAGGGCGAGAATGGTTTCGCGCCAGCGCACACGGCCCGTCACCTGTTCTACCAGAAGCTGGCGGACATGGTCGGGATCGCTTGCTGCCTTGGCGGTGACATTGGCCAGCACCGGCACGGACAGAGGCCGGATGGTGACGCCGGCCAGCGCCTCGGCCATGCGGTCGGCGGCGGGCTGCATCAAGGGACAATGGAACGGCGCCGACACCGACAGCGGCATGGCGCGCTTGATGCCTTTGGCTTTGGCGATTTCGCCGGCGCGCGCCAAGGCATCGAGGGTGCCGGAGATCACCACCTGGCCCGGCGCATTGTCATTGGCGATAACGCAGACGCCGCCGGATGCGGCTGCTTCTTTTGCGACCTCCTCGGCCTGCTGGATCTCCGCGCCGATCAGCGCGGTCATGCCGCCTTCGCCCACCGGCACCGCCGACTGCATCGCCTGCCCGCGCGCCTTGAGCAGACGCGCGGTGTCGGCGAGGCTGAAAGCGCCCACGGCGCACAGCGCGGAATATTCCCCCAGGCTGTGCCCCGCGGCCAGACGGGCATGTTCGGCGACATCCAGGCCCATCTCTTTTTCCAGCACCCGCACCGCCGCGATGCTGGCGGCCATAATGGCGGGCTGGGCATTTTCCGTCAGGACCAGATCGTCTTCCGGGCCTTCCCACATCAGTTTCGACAATTTCTGGGACAGCGCGTCGTCCACTTCCTGGAAAACTTCGCGGGCGGACGCAAAGGCATCGGCCAGCGCCTTGGCCATGCCGACTTTCTGGCTGCCCTGACCGGGAAAAAGAAAGGCGCGAGTCATTGTGGGGCGAGACAAATCAAGAGGTCCCGGCGAAGTCAAGAATATAGCGGCGCGAGGATCATTCCGCCTTACGCTGGATGCTGCTGGACAGAAGCCGCATGGAGATCGCCGCCGCTAGCGCCACGCCCACGCACATCCAAAGCCCCGCCTGATAGCTGCCGGTCGTCTGCAGCAGCCAGCCCATCAGGCCCGGCCCGATAAAGCCGCTGAGATTGCCCAAGCAATTGATCAGCGCAAAGGCGCCCGCCGCCGCGGTGCCGCCCAAAAACAATGGCGGCACGGTCCAGAAAGTGGAGAGACCTGCATAAACCCCGCCCGAGGCAAGACAGAATCCCGCCACCACGATCGCGGTATTGCCCTCGCCCAGCGCGGCGATGGCAAAACCTGCCGCCGCCGTCAGCGCCGCGATGCAGAAATGCAGCACGCGTTTGCCGGTGCGGTCGCTGCTGACGCCGATGGCCCACAATATTCCCAGCGATAACACATACGGAATCATCACGATCCAGCTGGTCTGCATATTGGTGTAGCCCATCGCCTTGACCATCTGCGGCATCCAAAAGCCCAGCGCATAGATCCCGAACACGATGCAGAAATCCGGAACGATCAGCGCCCAGACGCGCCAGTCCCTCAACATGGGACCAAAGCCATGCACATCGCCCTTGGGATCCTGATCCAGGCGCGCCAGCACGATCTGTTTCTCGCGCGCGCTGAGGAATTTCGCCTTGGCCGGATTGTCGGGCAGGCACCATAGCGCGACAAAGCCCAGCGCCAAGGTGGGAATGCCTTCCAGAATGTACATCCACTGCCAGCCCTTGAGGCCATAGCCCTCGATTTCCAGCAGCAAGCCCGAGAGCGGCGCACCCACTATGTTGGACAAGGGAATGCCGGCACAAAACAGCGCCAGGATGCGGGCGCGCGTCGCGGCCGGAAACCAATAGGTGAAATAGAGCAGGATGCCGGGATAGAAGCCCGCTTCCGCCAGGCCCAGCAGGAAGCGCAGGATAAAGAAGCTGACCGGACCCTGCACAAAGGCGAAGGCCATGGAGATGATCGCCCAGGTGACGATGATGCGCGACAGCCATAGCCGCGCGCCCACCTTCTCCATAATCAGGTTGGCTGGCACCTCGAACACCAGATAGCCCAGGAAGAAGACGCCGGTGCCCCAGCCAAAGACCTGGGCCGAAAAGCCCATATCCTGGTTCATGGTGAGCGCGGCGAAGCTCACATTCACGCGGTTGAGGTAGGCGGCGATGTACATCGCCAGGATCAGCGGCACCAGCCGAAAGGCGGCGCGGCGCAGGATGGCGTCCGCCTCGATAGTGTTGTTTTGCATTGTCCCCCAACCCTTTTGCGCCAGCCTCAGCCAGCTTGCCCGCGATTACAAGCGGGGTTTTGCGGTATGGGATATAATTATCCTGTTGATTTTAAAAGAACTTACGTTTGCCTCGCCCCGGCCTTGCCGCCACATCGGCTTTTCTTTATAGACCCGCCCTTCAACGGCTGCGGTCGGCCGGGGCCCTCCCCTCTTCCATTGAAGATGTGAGGGTTTGCGCATGGTGCGCGTCCCGGACGAGCCAAGGCGAAGACAGGAACCCTCCTGGCTTCGTTCCGCGGACCGAAACGAAAGGGACTGACGAGATGGCTCTCTACGAGCATCTTCTGATCGCGCGCCAGGACATCAGCGCGCAACAGGTGGACGCACTGGCCACCCACCTCAAGACCATCGTCGAAGGCGAAGGCGGCCGAATCGAGAAGCAGGAATATTGGGGCCTGCGCGGTCTGGCCTACCGCATCAAGAAGAACCGCAAGGGCCATTACGTCCTTTTGAACATCAATGCGCCGGCCAATGCGGTGATCGAGCTGGAACGCCAGCTCAAGATCAACGAAGACGTGCTGCGCTACATCACCGTCAAGGTGGACCAGTTCGATGTCTCGTCGAGCAAGGCCCGCCGTGACGACAAGCCCGAAGGCAAGGCCGACGCCGAAGTCGAGGAGATCCTGGTATGAGCTATGGTGGCAACCGTGACGGGGGACGCGACGGCGGACGCGGTGGAGATCGTGACGGCGGACGCGGCGGCGACCGCGAAGGCGGCCGTGGCGGACGCGAGGACGGCGCGCGCCGTCCCTTCTTCCGCCGCAAGAAGACCTGTCCTTTCTCGGGCGATAGCGCGCCCAAGATCGACTATAAGGACGTCAAGCTGCTGCAGCGCTTCATTTCCGAGCGCGGCAAGATCGTGCCGGCCCGCATCACCGCGGTCAGCAACAAGAAGCAGCGCATCCTGGCGAACGCCATCAAGCGCGCGCGCTTCATGGCCCTTTTGCCTTACGTCGTGAAGTGAGGAGAGCATCATGCAAGTGATCCTACTCGAAAGAGTCGAAAAGCTGGGCCAGATGGGCGACGAAGTCCGCGTCAAGGACGGCTTCGCCCGCAACTTCCTGCTGCCCAAGAAGAAAGCGCTGCGCGCCACCAAGGCCAACCGCGACTATTTCCAGGCCCAGAAGGCCCAGTTGGAAGCCCATAACCTGGAGCGCAAGAAGGATGCCGACGCCATCGCCAAGAAATTGGGCGGCAAGAGCTTCATCCTGATCCGCCAGGCCGGCGACCGCGGCCAGCTTTACGGTTCGGTGACGCCCCGCGATGTCGCGGACGCCATGGAAAAGGCCGGTTTCAAAGTGGACCGCCACCAGGTTTCGATCAGCGTGGCGATCAAGTCCATCGGCCTGTTCACCCTTCCGGTTGTGTTGCATCCGGAAGTGAAAGTGAACATCACCGTCAATGTCGCCAGAAGCGACGACGAGGCTGAGCGTCAGGCGCGCGGCGAAGACGTTCTGGCCGCCAAGACCGAGGCCGAGGAAGCCGCAGTTGCCGCCGAGGAACTGTTCGAGGAAGGCGCCGGTCCCAAGGCCGAAGAGGCTGAGGAAGCCGAAGCGTAGTTGTTTCGCAGAGAATGCAAAAAGGCCGGTCGCGAGACCGGCTTTTTTCTTTGCGCGCGAAACAGGCTAGACCGCGCCGGATTGCACGGCAAACTCCCGCCGGGTCAGTCCGCCGGGCGGATCGCCGAAATAAACTTCCACGCTTTTCAGCCTGCCGTTCTGGAAGCGGAAATATTCGGCGTTGCGGAACGTCTTGCCGACATGGACGGGATTGGGACTTTTGAGTTCGGCATTGTACAGCACCAGCACGCCGTCGCCGTCCTGCGCCACCGCCACGAAATGGAATTTGGCGATGTTGGTGTGACCGGCCCAGCAGCGGGCGAAATAGGCCTCGCGCCCGATGGCGTCGTCGAACGGGCTGGTGAAGGTGAAATCCGGCGTCAGGTTGTTTTCAATGAAAGCGCGGTCGCCGCTTTCATAGGCGCGAAAATAGCCCCTCGTCCATTCGGTAAGATCCATGAAAGTCCCTTTCTGCTCAATCCGCCAAGGATTTTTCCAACGCATCCATCAAGGCGTTGGTGCCATGTTCGCGGCTTCCCGCATCGTCATAGCCGTCGAGATAATCGCCATATTCGGTGAGGACGAGTTTGGTGCCGTCCTTGTCGGGCTTGATCTCAATGGCGGCCTGGGAAACCGATATCTTTCTGTCGTCCAGATGCATCACATAGCTGTAGATGATGCGCCCTTCGCTGCCCGCCGTCGGCTCGACAATGTCGAGATAGATGCAGTCGAATTTGGAGACCATGCCGGTCTTCCAGCGTCCCGCCGCATGTTCCTTGCCGCCTTCGCGGAAATCGAAACTGCGGCTGACCGGCGTGCAGTCCGGGCCGCCGAACCAGAGGTCTTTTTTCTGTTGGTCGGCGAAGGCCTGGAACACGCGCGACGGCGAGGCCTTCCAATGGCGGGTGATGGTGAAGCTGGCATGCACAACAGAGCGGGACATCTATTCTCCTTTGACATAATGCAGACGAACGACACCGTTCTCGAACAATCTTTGGCTGGCGAGTTTCAGGCGCGTTTTCATGGCGCCGTCGAAATACGCAAGACCCGCTCCCAGCAGAATGGGGTTCTGGAAAATCCAGAATTCGTCTATCGCCTCCAAAGCCAGAAAGGCCCGCACCAGGCCGGGACTGCCGAAAATCAGCAGATTGTTTCCGCAGCTCTGCTTGTCGGCAAGAATCTCCCTGGCATCGCGGCGAAGATGCACATTGTTCCAGTCGCTTTCCCGCATGCTGCGTGAGAAGGTCAGCTTGGGAATCTGCTCCACCCAGCGCGCATGACGCACTTCGCGCGAATCCGGCTTGTCCAGTAACGTCGGCCAGTAGCCGCGCATCATGTCATGGGTGACGCGGCTATAAACAGCGGCGCCGGCGGTTGCGATCACATCGTCGGCGTCGGCAAAGATGTCCTGATTCAGCGCGACCCAATCCAGCTCGCCATTCGGTCCGCCGCAAAAACCATCCAGCGACATGTGCATCAGCGAAACCAGTTTCCTCATCTTTCGTCCTCCGGTTTGGTTTGATCGAGATAGGCCCCCAACCGGTCGAGATTGCGCTCCCACATTTGGCGGCGCTGAGCGACCCATTGTTCGGCCTGGCTCAATATTTGCGGCGCGATGCGGCAGGTGCGGACCCGGCCCAGTTTCTGGCTGGTCACCAGGCCGCAATCCTCCAACACCTTCAGATGCAACATGACGGCGGGCAGCGACATGGGTAGGGGTTTGGCCAGCTCGCTCACCGTGGCCGGTCCGGCGGCCAGCCGGTCCACCATGGCACGGCGGGCGGGGTCCGCCAGGGCGGCAAAGGTCTTGTCCAATTTATAGTTAAGCATATACTTAAGTATATGGGCTCAGCCCCGCCCGTCAAGCAGGCCTGCCGCGATTATTTTTGCGTCCCGCCTTGGGATATGCTGCACCGGCGATGGCCGCCGGCCCGCCGGTCAAGGAGGTCCATATGTCGGTTCAAACCCAACTCAAGCGCATCACGGTTCCGGAAATCCGTGCCCATAAAGGTGCGGCGCCGATTGTCTGCCTCACTTGTTATCACGCCCATACCGCGCGGTTGCTGGACGACCATGTGGACGTGATGCTGGTGGGCGACAGTTTGGGCATGGTGATGCATGGGCTGGAGACCACGCTGGGGGTCACTCTCGACATGATGATCACCCATGCCAAGGCGGTGATGCGCGGTTCCAGACGCGCGCTGGTGGTGGTGGATATGCCCTTCGGTTCCTATGAGGAAAGCCCGGCGGTCGCGTTCCGCAACGCCGCGCGGGTGATTCAGGAAACCGGCGCCACCGCCGTCAAACTGGAAGGCGGCACCCGCATGGCGGACACCATTCACTATCTCACCCAGCGCGGCATTCCGGTGATGGCCCATATCGGCCTGACGCCGCAGATGGTGCATATCAAAGGCGGCTTTCACACCGTTGGCCGCACGGAAGCGGACTGGCCGGCGCTGCGCGCCGACGCCAAGGCGGTGGCGGATGCCGGCGCCTTCGCTATGGTGTTGGAAGGCATGGCCGAACCATTGGCCGCCAAGATCACGGGGGAGATCGCCATCCCCACCATCGGTATCGGCGCCAGCCCGGTCTGCGACGGCCAGGTGCTGGTGATGGAAGACATGTTGGGTCTCAATCCCAACCCGCCCAAATTCGTGCGCCAATATGCCCAATTGGGGCCGGCCATCGAGGCAGCCGTTCAGGCCTATGCCAAGGATGTGCGTGAGCGGCGTTTCCCGGGCGCGGAAAATGTCTACCCCATGAAAAAAGCTCAATAGCCGAAAAAGCCCAAAGGAGCGCAAAAACCGGCCCTTTGTTACCGCCGCGCGCATTGCGCTGCCCCTCTATGCGGGCTAATTAACGCGCCTTGTCAAAGGCTTCCCAAAAAGGACCTGGCCGGTGAGTGATATTTTCCGCGAAGTCGAGGAAGACGTTCGCCGCGAACGGCTGCAAAAGCTGTGGCAGGGCTATGGCAGCTATATGATTGCCGCCCTGGTGCTGGTGTTCCTGGGTCTGGGCGGCTGGCAATTGTGGGAACGCCATGAGACGCAGCAGCGCGCCAAGGCCTCCGACGCCTTGATCGCCGCACAGCGCATCACCAATCCGCAAACCGCGGCGGGCGCCTTTGTGGATTTGGCCCGCACCGCCCCCAAAGGCTATGACGTGGTGGCGCGGCTGAGCCAAGCCGGCGCCATGCTCGCGTCCGGTCAGCGCAGCGGGGCGATCGATCTCTACAAAGAGATCGCCAATCAGGATAGCGGTGCGGTCGGCGCGGTGGCGCGGCTGCGCGCCGCCTGGGCGCTGGCAGAGACCGCGCCGCGCGCCGAATTGAGCGCATTGCTGAAGCCCTTGGATCAGCCGGGCAGCGTCTGGCGACAAAATGCGCGCGAAGTGCTGGCCTATGCCGATTATCGCGCCATGGATGCCAAATCGGCGCTGGCGAAATATTCTGCGCTGGCGGCCGATCCCGCCAGCCAGGACGGCTTGCGTACCCGCGCCGGCGCCATGGCGGCATTCCTGAAGAATGGCGGCGCCGTCAACTATGGCAGCGTGCCCCCCGAGGCGGTTCCAACTCTGCCTCAGCAAGGGGCCCAGCAAGGGGGTGAAGCCGGCCATGACCTGCCCGCCACCCCAGCGGCAAAATAATGACGTCGCGCGCCGTCCGTTTCTGCCTGGTGTTGACCGCCGCCTCGCTTCTGCTGGGCGGTTGTTCCGTGTTTGACGAAGTGGGCAGTTGGTTCGCCACCAACGGCAAGAAATCCAATCTGCGCGGGGTACGCATTCCGGTGATGTCGCTGGACAGCGAGCTGAAACCCGATCCCGCCCTGGCGAGCACGCCCATCCTGTTGCCGGCGCCTTATCGCAATCCGGAATGGCCCCAGCCCGGCGGCTTTGCCTCCAACGCCGTGTATCATCTGGCCGCGCCAGGCCGGTTGCGCGAAGTCTGGAGCCAGGACGCGGGCAAGGGCAGCGACATCGATTCCCATCTCACCGCCGCGCCGGTGGTGGGCGGCGGCCTGATCTTCGCGCTGGATTCCGAAGCGCATATCTATGTCTTCCGCGCCGGCGACGGGCGTCCGGTGTGGAACCGCCGCCTGGCGCCCAAGGACGGCACCGACATGCCCACTCTGTGGGGGCTGCTCGGCAAGGCCAATACGGTGGATCCGCCGCAAGGCATGGGCGGCGGCGTCGCTTATGACGACGGCAAGGTCTATATCACCTCCGGCTTTGGCGTTTTGATCTGCCTGGACGCCAAGACCGGGCGCGATCTCTGGCGCAAGAATCTCGGCATGCCCATCGTCAACGCCCCGGTGGTGAATGGGGGGCGCATTTTCGTCTCCACCCACGACAATCATTTCTATGCCATGGCGCAAAGCGACGGGCGCACGCTATGGGATCATCAGGGCATCACCGAATCCGCCGGCATCCTGGCTTCCACCAACGTGGCGGTGTCGGGCGAGACGGTGATCGCGCCTTATACCTCGGGCGAAATTTATGCGCTTCGGGTGCAGAACGGCCAAGTCGGCTGGAGCGAGGTACTCACGCGCAGCGGCCATGTCACCGCGCTATCCCAGCTCGACGATATCGCCGGACGCCCGGTGATCGACCGCGGCGTGGTCTATGCCATCAGCCAATCCGGCCTGATGGGGGCCTTCAGCCTCAACACCGGCGAGCGGCTATGGTCGCGCGATATCGGCGGCATTCAGACCCCGCTGGCGGCGGGCGATCATGTCTATGTGGTGGACAACAATGCCCGGCTGATCTGCCTGACCCGCAAGGAAGGCAAAGTGCGCTGGATCCATCAGCTGCCCCAGTATGAAGACCCCGAAGACAAGAAAGACGCCATCATTTGGGCCGGGCCGGTGCTGGTGTCCGACAAGCTGATCGTCACCTCGTCCAACGGCTATGCCCAGGCCCTTTCGCCCTATGACGGCAAGCTGGCGGGACGAGTGGAAATTCCCGACGGCACTACCATTTCGCCCGTGGTGGCCAACGGCACCCTATATCTCTACACCTCCGACGCCGAACTTGTGGCGCTGCGGTAGCGCGGCGGCCGAGCCATGCCTTTGAAGCTCGCAATCGTCGGCAGGCCCAATGTCGGCAAGTCCCGGCTCTTTAACCGCCTCGCAGGCCGCACCGCCGCCATCGTGCATGACACGCCGGGGGTGACCCGCGACCGCCAGGCGGTGGATGCCGAATATGAAGGCCTACCGCTGCGGCTGATCGACACGGCGGGCTTCGAAGACGCCGCCAGCGGCAGCGTTGCCCATCGCATGACCAAACAGACTTTGGCGGCCATCGCAGAAGCCGAGGCCCTGCTGTTCCTGATCGATGCGCGCGCGGGCGTGACGGCGGGCGACCAGATCATCGCCCAAGCGCTGCGCAAATCGGGCAAGCCGGTGATCCTGGCGGCCAACAAATGCGAAGGCCGGATCGAACCTCCGACCGAGGCCTATGGCCTGGGACTGGGCGAGGCGATTGCCATTTCCGCCGAGCATAATCTGGGGATGGAGAATTTGGTGGCGGCGCTGGAGCCGCTGGCCGGGTCCAGCGCCTTGGACGAATCCGAATATGACGAAGACGCCGAAGATTTCGAATTCAGCGAGGAAGATGAGCCCGAAGAAGACGTCAGCGTTCATTATCTCGACCGGCCGTTGCGGCTGGCCCTGGTGGGACGGCCCAATGTCGGCAAATCCTCCCTGTTCAACCAGTTGTTGGGCGAAGAACGGTCCTTG
Organism: Rhizomicrobium sp.; assembly: GCA_035275465.1. GTDB lineage: Bacteria > Pseudomonadota > Alphaproteobacteria > Micropepsales > Micropepsaceae > Rhizomicrobium. Next base: position 186,104 of record DATEMS010000036.1, read on the forward strand.
ACGGGACCGGAAGCCGGCCTGACGCGCGACGCCATCACCGCGCCCTGGCGCGCGGGAGAACGCGAAGTCCTGCTGCACGACACCGCGGGCCTGCGCAAAAAGGCGCGGGTGGCGGGCGAAACGCTGGAGGAAATGTCGGTGGCCTCCACGTTGGAAGCCATCCGCTTCGCCGACTGCGTGATCGTGATGATCGACGCGACCGCGCCGTTCGAAAAGCAGGACCTTACCATCGCCGATCTGATCGCGCGCGAAGGGCGCGCCATTGTCTTTGCCATCAACAAATGGGACTTGCTGGAAAACAAGGCGGGCGCCATCTCGCGGATGCGCGAAAAGCTGGACCGGCTGTTGCCGCAAGTGGCCGGCGCCCCCTTGATCGCCACCTCGGCCCGCACCGGCGAGGGTCTGGACCGGCTGGAAGCGGCCGTCACCGAAGCCGACACGGCCTGGAACAGCCGCATCTCCACCGCCACCCTCAACCGCTTCCTGGGCGAGGCCTTGCAGCGCCATGCCACGCCCGCCATCAGCGGACGGCGGGTGCGCATCCGCTATATGACCCAGCGCAAGGCGCGCCCGCCGAGCTTTACATTATTCGGCAACCAGCTGGACGCCCTGCCCGAGGCTTACTTGCGCTATCTGCAGAACGGTTTGCGGGAGGCGTTCGGACTCAAAGGCACGCCCCTGCGCTTTTCGGTGCGCAATTCGAAGAATCCGTATGCGGGAAAAAAGTAATTCTTGTCATTCCCGCGTAAGCGGGAATCCAGGGAACAAGTTGGATGCCCGCTGGAGTTTACACTCCGGCCGCGCTGCGCGCGGACCGGGGTGCGGGCATGACAACTAAGATTGGAAATTGACAATCGTCTCGCTGCCTTGGTAGCCGGGCGACAGCATCTCCACGATTTTCGGCGCCAGTTCTTCCGGCGCGGGCAAGGTGGCGGGGTCTTCGCCCGGCATCGCCTTCTTGCGCATCGCCGTGCGCATCGCGCCGGGATTGATCAGATTGACCTTGATGTTGGTGGCGGCGCATTCCGCCGCATAGGTGAGCACCAGGCTTTCCAGCGCTGCCTTGCTCACCGCATAGGCGCCCCAATAGGCCGTGTGTTTTTTGGCCGCGCCGCTGGTGACGAACAACACCCGTCCCGCATCCGACAGGCGCAGCAGCGGGTCCAGCGAACGGATCAGCCGCCAATTGGCGGTGACATTGACCTCCAGCACTTCTTGGAAGGTCTTGGGCTCCAGATGGGCGAGCGGCGTCAATTGCCCCAAGACCCCGGCATTGCCCAGAAAGGCATCCAGCTTGCCCCAGCGCTCGAAGATCGACGCGCCCAGCCGGTCAATCGCCTCGCCATCGCGCAAATTCATCGGCACCAGGGTGGCGCTGCCGCCGGCTTTTTGGATTTCGTCGTCGGTTTCCTCCAGCCCGCCTACGGTGCGCGCCGCCAGGATCACATGTGCGCCCGCCTTGGCCAGGGCGATGGCGCTGGCGCGGCCGATGCCGCGCGAGGCGCCAGTGACCAAAACGATGCGGCCGGAAAAATCAGGCGTCATTTTTTTGTCATTCCCGCGCAAGCGGGAATCCAACTTAAGGCCCGCGTCAGTACTTGCCGCAGAGGGGTGTCGTCAACTGGGTGGCCCGCAGGAGTTTACACTCCGGCCGCGCTCCGCGCGGACCGGGGTGCGGGCCATGACACCTGGGGTTAGGCGACGTCCGCCAGCAGCGACAATTGCCGCGTGCCGCCGCTGATGTCGGTCAGCGCAATGGGATAATCGCCGGTGAAGCAGGCATCGCAGAATTTAGGCGCCGCGGCGATGCGTTCGGCCTGGCCCATGGCGCGGTACAGCCCGTTCATCGAAATAAAGGCCAAACTGTCGGCGCCGATGAAGCGGCGCATCTGCTCCACATCCATCTTGTGCGCCAGCAGATCGTCGGTGTTGGGCGTGTCCACGCCATAAAAACAGCTATGGGTGGTGGGTGGCGAGGATACCCGAAAATGCACCTCGGCGGCGCCGGCATCGCGCACCATCTCCACGATCTTCTTGGAGGTGGTTCCGCGCACAATGGAATCGTCCACCAGCACCACCTTCTTGCCCTTGAGCTTGGCGCGGTTGGGATTGTGCTTCAGCCGCACGCCCAGATGGCGGATGGAATCCGACGGCTCGATGAAGGTGCGGCCGACATAGTGATTGCGGATGATGCCCAGCTCGAACGGAAGCTTGGCGGCATTGGCGAAGCCCAGCGCGGCGGGCACGCCGCTGTCGGGCACCGGGATCACCATGTCGGCGACCACAGGCGCCTCTTGCGCCAGGACCGCGCCGATATTCTTGCGCGCCTCATAGACATTGCGCCCCTCCAAGGTGGAGTCGGGCCGCGCGAAATAGATATATTCGAAAACGCAGAAACGGTGCGCTTGCGGCTTGAAGGGGAAGTGGCTGCTCACGCCGTCCTTGTCCACCACCACCATCTCGCCCGGTTTGACGTCGCGCACATACTCGGCGCCGATGATGTCCAAAGCGCAGGTTTCGGACGCAAAAATCACCGCCCCGTCCAGGCGGCCCATCACCAGCGGCCGCACGCCATGGGGATCGCGCACCCCGATCAATTTCTTGCTGGTCAGCGCCACCAGCGAATAGGCGCCTTCCACCTGACACAGCGCATCGATCACTTTCTCGACAATGCGGGGCTTGGCGCTGCGCGCCGTCAGATGCACGATGGTTTCGGTGTCGGAGGTGGATTGGAAAATCGCCCCCTGCCCCACCAGTTCCTGGCGCAGGGTGTGGGCGTTGGTCAGATTGCCGTTATGGGCGATGGCCAGCCCGCCGCCCGCCAGATCGGCGAAGATGGGCTGGATATTGCTGGCGCGGCTGCCGCCGGCGGTGGAATAGCGATTGTGTCCGATGGCAAACCGGCCGCGCAGATTGCGGGCGGCGCTGGAGTTGCGCCCGAACGCATCGCCCACCAGGCCCTGATGCCGCTCGGCGATGAAATGGCCCCTGTCATAGGTGACGATGCCAGCGGCTTCCTGGCCGCGATGCTGGAGCGCATGCAGGCCTAGGACCGACAGCGCACCCGCATCGGCATGATCGAAAATGCCGAACACGCCGCATTCCTCATGCAGCGAATCCTGATCCCACATATGATCGCTATGGCCGGTCATCGGTTGCCGCTTCCGCCGGTCTGTACGAGCCTGTCTAGCGCCTGGCGGTCGCTGGCGCCATAAGTTTTCGCGGCCTTGGCTGCGCTCTTCTGCTGCACCGGTTCCCGCACTGTTTTGGGGACATTGGCCCCTTCATTCTTGCGGATCAGCTCTGCCATGGGATCATGGCCTGCGGATGAACCGGGGGGTTGGGTCAGCGCTTTCCCGATTTGGGGCGGCGCCTGGCGAATTCCGATATGCTGCGGCAGATAACCATAATCGCGCGGCTGATCGGGAACCACGGTCAGCAAGACATCGGCGGTACTCTGCACCATCGGCAACAGGCGCGCCTCGGTCACCCAATCGGGGTGCTGGCGGATGGGAATGAAATAGGTAAACGCCATATAGGCCAGCCCCACGAGCACCATCCCGCGCACCACGCCGAAGGCGACGCCCGCCGCCCTATCCAAGGGGCCGATGGGAGAATTTTTCACGTTCTGGCTGAACTGGTGGCTGATGAAGGCGAACGGAATGAACACGCCCAGAAACACCGAGGCATAGGCCAGCAAGGTCGCCAGCCAATTCTCGCTGACGATGGCCTTGGCCAGGGGGATGATGTAGGGGCCGAAATACAGGCAGGCGAACGCCGCCGCTGCCCAGGCGAAAATGGTCAAGGTTTCCCACAGGAACCCGCGCCAGGCGGCATAGCCCGCCGACACCACGATGATCAGCACGATCAGGACATCGACAAAGGTGAAGGGCAGATTCATGATTCGACTTTACCACCAGTTCGATCGATTCTCGCGCAATCTTGGGAAAAATCCCTGCTCATTGCGCGGGGATTTTGCCCGCCTGCGCTCGGGGGGCCGGTTTCGGCTCCGGTGCAAAACGCAGAAGTTCAGCCACATTGGCAATTTCTGTCAGCGCCAGCCCGGCTGCGCCGGCCTTGGTACCGGACGGTACAAAGGCAGTCTTGAAACCCAGCTTGGCGGCCTCCTTCAGGCGGCTTTCGGCCTGCGGCACCGGACGGATATCGCCCGACAGGCTGATTTCCCCGAAAAATACCGTGTCGCGCGGCAAGGCTTCTCCGCCAAAAGAGGAAACCAGCGCGGCAGCAACCGCCAGGTCGGCGGCGGGCTCGCCGATCTTCAGGCCGCCTGCCACGTTGAGATAAACATCGGAGGCGCCAATCCCAACCCCGGCGCGGGCATCCAGCACCGCCAGGATCATGGCCAGCCGCCCGGTATCCCAGCCCACTACGGCACGGCGCGGCGTGCCGTAACTGGTCGGCGATACCAGCGCCTGAATTTCGCAGAGCAAAGGCCGCGTGCCTTCCAGACCGGCAAAAACGGCGGTGCCCGGCGCGGCGGATGTGCGGTCGCCCAGAAACAGCGCCGACGGATTGGCGACTTCGGCCAATCCCTTGCCGGTCATTTCGAACACGCCGATTTCGTCGGTGGCGCCGAAGCGGTTTTTGACGGCACGCAGAACGCGGAAATGATGGCCGCGCTCGCCCTCAAAATAAAGCACCGCATCCACCAGATGCTCCACGGCCTTGGGGCCTGCGATCTGGCCGTCCTTGGTGACATGGCCGACCAGCAAAAGCGCCGCGCCGGATGCTTTGGCATAGCGCACCAGGTCGAAACTGGCGGTACGCACCTGAGCGATGGTGCCGGGGGCGGCATCCAGCGCGCCAGTCCATAACGTCTGGATGGAATCGATGGCGACGATGGCGGGCGGCTTGCCCGCTTCCAGGGTGGCCAGAATATCTTCAACATTGGTGGCGGCGCCCAGCATCAAAGGTGCGTCCGAAAGGCCCATGCGGGCGGCGCGCATGCGCACTTGGGCCATCGCCTCTTCGCCGGAAATATAGATCGCATGGCCGCCGGACTGGGCATATTTGCCCAGCGCCTGCAGAATGATGGTGGATTTGCCGATGCCCGGATCCCCGCCCACCAACAGCGCCGAACCGGGAACAAGTCCGCCGCCGGTCACCCGGTCGAATTCGGCGATGCCGGTGGGACGGCGCGGCGGCGGCGCGTCCTCGGATTTCAGGTCTTCCAGGGTGATCTTGCGGCCTTTTGAGCGGCGTGAGGCACCGCTTCCCACCGGCGGCGCGGCGCCTTCCTCGGTGATGGTGTTCCAGCCGCCGCAAGCCTCGCACTTGCCCGACCATTTGGCAGTGGTCGCGCCGCAGGATTGGCAGGCATAGGAAACGGAGGATTTGGCCATGATTCCCTTATACCATGGCGGTCAAGCGCGTCCGAAAAGCGGCGCTAGGCTTTAACCGCCACCTTGACCGGGCCCGCTGCCCCTTTTGTCATTCCGGCCAAGCGCGAAGCGCGCGAGCCGGAATCCAACTTCGAGCAACCAGTTGGATCCCGGGTCAGCGGCGCACCGTTGCACGCTGCGCCGCGCCCGGGATGACAAGAAGGGGTCAAGCTTTGACCGCCATTTTAATAGGTCCCTCGGCCCGGCCGTGGATGAACTGATCGACATAGGGATTGCCGCTGCTGTCGATCGCAGCCGTCGGGCCCTGCCAGATGATCTTGCCGCCATAGAGCATGGCGATCTGGTCCGAAATCTTGCGCGCCGAGGTCATGTCATGGGTGATGGAAAGCGTGGTGGCCCCCACATCCTTCACCGTCGAAACGATCAAGTCGTTGATGATGTCGGCCATGATGGGATCAAGCCCGGTGGTCGGCTCGTCAAAGAAAATGATCTCCGGATCGGCGGCGATGGCGCGCGCCAGACCGACACGCTTCTGCATGCCGCCCGACAATTCGGCGGGCGACAGAAACGCCACATCCTCGGTCAACCCCACCTTGGCCAGTTTCTGGATAGCGATGTCGCGCGCTTTTGTTCGTGGCATACCCCGCCCTTGAATAAGTCCGAAGGCGACATTTTCCCACACCGGCAGCGAATCGAACAATGCACCACCCTGGAACAGCATGCCGAACTTCTTCATCACCTTGTCGCGGGCGCCGCCGTTGATATGGGTGATGTCCTGGCCGTCCACCAAAATAGTGCCTTCATCGGGACGCAGGATGCCCAGGATGGATTTGATGGTGACCGATTTGCCGGTGCCCGAACCGCCGATGATCACCAGCGAGGATTGCTGGCCGATGGTCAAATCCACCCCGTCCAGCACCACCTTGGAGCCGAAGCGCTTCTTGACGCCGATCAGTTGAATTTTGGGTGTGCTCATTTGTGGAACAGCAACGCGGTCAAGACATAGTCGGCGGCCAGGATCAGAATCGAGGAGGCCACCACCGCATTGGTGGTGGCGTTGCCCACGCCCTGGGCGCCGCCCTTGGAATTGAAGCCGTTGTAACAGCCCAGCAGCGCCACGATGAAGCCGAACACCGCCGCCTTGATCAGGCCCGAGGTGATGTCGTCGCTATGGGCGAAATCCACCGTGTTCTTGAGATAGCTGGAGCCGTTGAAATCCAGGCTGTAAACCGACACGACATAGCCGCCCAACACGCCGATGGAATCGCCGATGGCGGTGAGGATGGGCATGGAGACCACCGCCGCCACGATGCGCGGCACCACCAGATATTTGATGGGGTTGGTCGCGAGCGTGGTCAAGGCGTCGATCTGCTCGGTCACTTTCATGGTGCCGATCTCTGCCGCGATGGCCGCCGCCACCCGGCCCGCGATCATCAGGCCTGCGATCACCGGACCCAGTTCGCGGGTGATGCCCAGCACCACCACTTGCGGCACGATGGCTTCGGCGCCGAAACGGTTGCCGCCCAGATATATCTGCAGCGCCAAGACGCCGCCGGTGAAGAACGCCGTCAGTCCCACCACCGGCAGGGAGTAATAGCCGATGCGCATCATCTGAGAGAGAATCAGGCGGGTATAGATGGGCGGCGACACCAGCGCCGCCATCGCCTTGGCGGTGAACAGCGTCAAGTGGCCGATATGGGCCAGCACCATCAGCGTGGCGCGGCCGATGCTCGCGAAAAAATTCATTGCGGATTCTTTCTGGACGCTCCGGCTGGCGCCGGCGCTTCGACATAGGCTCTGGGCACCCGGCGCAGCCGGGTGAGAATTTCATATTCGTTGGTCCCCGCCAGCGCGGCGACCTCGCCCAGGCTGATGGTGTCGCCCAGCAGTTCAACCTCTTCGCCCGTGCGCGGCACATCCGCCAGATCGCTGACGTCCAAGGTCATCAAATCCATCGACACGCGTCCCGCCACCGGCACGCGCCTCCCGCCGAGAGCGGCAACCCCCTTGTTGGAGAGGGCGCGGGACATGCCATCGGCATATCCCAGCGCCACGGTGGCGATCATGGTGGGCCTTTTTGCGTGGAACGTGGCTGCGTAGCCAACGCTTTGGCCTGAGTCAATTCGGCGCAACTGCAGCACCTTGGCCGTCAAAACCGCCGCGGTCTGCATCAGGTTGGGCGTCCCGCCAATGTCCTGTGCCTGGCCTTCGGGCTTTTGGGGATTGGCGCCATAGAGCGCCACGCCAGGCCGCACCAGATCGAAATGATAATCCAGCCCCAGCATGGCGCCGTGACTGGCGGCCAGGCTGGCGGGCGCGGGCGGTAGCATCGCCAAAGCCTGGCGGAAGCGCGCAAGCTGCTCGGCATTCATTTTGTGTTTGGGCTCATCGGCGCAGGCCAGATGGCTCATCACCAGCACCAGGTTCAAGCCGGCCAGACGTTTTTTCTGCTCCCCCGACAGAACGGAAAGTTCATCCCCCGGCAAGCCCAAGCGGTTCATGCCGGTATCCACATGCAGCACCGCATCCAGCGCGCCGCGGCCAAGGCCCGCCGCCGCCGACCAGGCGGCGATCTCAGCCAGGCTGTTCAACACCGGCGTCAGGCGATGACTGATCAGGGCGGGCACCGCATCGGGATGCGCCCCATCCAGCACAAAGATGCGCGCGCGCGGCAAAAGCTTGCGCAAGACGACGCCTTCTTCCAGCCGCGCGACAAAAAAGGAATCGCACCCCGCCTGCGCCAATGCGGGCGCCACGCGGGCCATGCCCAAACCATAGGCATCGGCTTTGACCACGGCGGCGACGGCGGTGGGCCCGGTCAGGCGGCAATAGGTGCGATAATTGGCGGCGATCGCCGGCAGGCGCACCGTCAGGCGCGCAGCCTCAAAATCCTTGGATGTCCCCTCGCCCATGGCTTCCTTTATATCCGAAGCTTGGCGGGAGCGGCGCACCGCATCCATCTATTGTCGCCCTCTATCAATATCAATTGTTACCAAGAGCATCACGCATATTGGGCGTGACGTGCAGGCAAGGCGTGTTCTGCAGGATGGGACAACCGCCCTGACCGGGAATGATACCGACGCGCACATCGGCCTGCATCCGGTCGGCGCCGGAATTGACACGGAATTCGGTATCCGGGGCTTCCTTGAGCCTTGGCAGGACGGTGCGCGGCACCATCACCAGCGTGCCATTGGGCAGCTTGACGCCGCGCCAGGGATAAAGGCCGCAGCGCTGGCGCTCCACCATGGTCAGATGCTCCCAACTGCCGGCGCTGCAGGCCAGTGCCCGCCCCACCGAGCCCAGGACATCCACCGGCGGGGAGGCGCCCGGCGCATTGGCCTCCGGAATGGGCGGCGGCTTGGGGACAATGATGGGCGCCGACAACAGGCGGGGGGGGCCGGAGGTCAAGGGCAGCGGATTGAGCTGGTTGCGGTCCTGGTTGGTGCCCGCCGGCGCCAGGAACAGGATGGTTTCGATGATGGGCCGATTGCGAGAGTCAAAGGGGCGGATGCTCAGCACAAAGGCAAAAAAGAAGAGCACATGCAACGCCACCACCAGCACCGTGGCGCTGGTGCGCGACATGGCTTTGCGGCGCTGCTCGTCCGCTCCCAAAGGACCGGCCCCGGGGCGCAGGAAGGGGTGCGCCAGAGAAGGGGTCAGGACAATTTCGCTGGCCAAACCTGGTAATCCGTTACAAACGCTTCCCCGCCGCCCCCCACCATATAGACGCCGGCCGGGGTACAAAACAGGGCCGCCCAGTCCTCCAATGGCGGAAAACCGGCGAAAATGCTAACGCGGGCCCATGCGGATCTACCTTATCAACTTGGCGCGCCGGCCCGACCGGCTGGCGGCCATGCTGCGCCAGGCCGCGCCTTTGGGCCTTTCCCTGGACCGCATCGAGGCGGTGGATGCCAGCCGGGAGGAGCCGGCGGCGCTGGACCGCTGGTTCGCACCCGGCGGCCCCCTGGGCGAAATTCCGCGCGGCGACAAGGCGTGTTTTCTTTCGCACCGCCGCGCCTGGGAAGCCTTCATCGCCAACGGTGAACGCCACGCGGTTTTCCTGGAAGACGATGTGCGCTTGAGCGCCGCCGCGCCCAAGCTGCTGAGGACCGATGTCTGGATACCGGACGCCGTGGCGGTGGTGAAACTGGAACATTACGGCCCGCCAGGGCAACGCGTTTTGTTGGACCGGATTCGCAAGATAGGTGAGGATTTTTCGATGGGCCGGATGCTCTCGCGTCATACCGGCGCAGCGGCTTACATTTTATCGCGCCGCGCGGCGCAAGCCTTGCTGGACCAGAGGCGCTTCAGCCTGCCGGTGGATCATTTGCTGTTCAATCCCAACAATTCAAAACTGTTCGCCGCCCTGTCGCCTTGGCAGTTGATGCCGGCGATTGCCCGTCAAAAGGAATTTGTCGGCGAAAAATCCGATATCGAGGGCACGCGCACCGCACTTCGCCGCCTCAGCGGGCGCTATGTGATGCGCGAACTGGTGCGCTTTGCTTATGACCTGCGTCTGTTGCCGTTGCAATTCATGGCTCTGCGGCGCGGGGCGAAGTTCATCGCGATCAAGACATCGCCGTAAGAAACGTCAATTTTCCTGAACCAAATTCGAAAACCGCGTAAAGCGGTCGTCGAAATAAAGATCGATCTTGTTGGTGGCGCCGTGACGATGTTTTTCCACCAGCACTTCGGCGCGGCGATGCAGCCGCTCCATTTTCTCCAACCATTTGGCGTGATCGGCGCTACCGGCCTCGGGCTCGCGCGATTTCAGGTAATATTCTTCGCGGAACACGAACATCACCACGTCGGCATCCTGTTCGATGGAGCCTGATTCGCGCAAATCCGACAAGACCGGACGCTTGTCATCGCGGGCATCGACGCCGCGCGACAATTGCGACAGCGCCAGCACCGGCACATTCAGTTCCTTGGCCAGGGTCTTGAGACCCTTGGTGACCTCGGTGATCTCCTGCACCCTATTGTCGTGGCGGCGCGACGGCTCGACCAGTTGCAGATAGTCGATGATGATCAGCCCGATATGTTTTTCGCGCTTTAGGCGCCGCGCTCGGGCGGCAATCTGAGCGATGGAGATGCCGCCAGAATCGTCGATGTAAAGCGGCAAGGACGACAGATCCTGCATGGTGAGGACGAATTTCTCCCACTCACTCTCGCTGAACTTGCCGTTGCGGATCTTCCACATCTCGATTTCGGTCTGCTCGGCCAGGATACGAGCCGAGAGCTGCTGCGCCGCCATTTCGAGCGAGAAAAACAGCACCGGCGCGCCACGGGGAAATTCCGCACCGGATTCGCGGTCTTGCACCCATGTCTTGGCGGCATGAAAGGCCATGTTGGTGCCCAGCGCCGTTTTGCCCATGCCCGGACGCCCCGCCAGGATCAAAAGGTCGGAGGGCTGCAGTCCGCCCAAAAGACTGTCTATGTCGGTGAAACCGCTGGTGACACCGGAAATCCGCCCGCCCCGGGCATGGGCTTTTTCCGCATTTTCCACGGCGCGGCGCAGCGCCTCGTGGAAATCCATGGCGCCTTCGCCATATTTGTTGCTTTCGGCCACCGCATACAGCGCCTTTTCGGCCTCGGCGATCTGCTCCTTGGAGGTCTTCTCGGTCGGCGCATCATAGGCGGTGTTGACGATATCCTCGCCGATGCGGATCAAGCTGCGGCGCACCGCCAAATCGGCCAGGATATCGGCATAGTCCTTGACATTGGGGATGGCGGGAGAGGCGGCACGCAGCGCGTCGAAATAGGCCTGACCGCCGGTCTCGATCACGCCGGGATCCGATTTCATCGTGGCATGCAAGGTAAGCGGCGTCACCACCACCCCGCCCCGCTCGATCATCTGCGACATGGTCTCATAGATGCGGCCATGCAGCGGATCGTAGAAATGCTCCGGCTTGATCAGCGCGCTGACGCGTTCCATCGCCCGGTTGTCGGCCAGGATCGCGCCCAGCAAAGCTTGCTCGACGTCAATGTCGTAGGGGACGTGGCGATAGGCTTCCTGTTCCATCGGTTCTTCGGCGCCACTTTAAATTTGTCGCTCCGGCTCTCGCCGACGCGCTTGCTTTTTTGGTCGCTCCGGCTTCGCCTTCGCTCCCGCGGGGCGAGCAATCAACCTTTGGCGCCTCTGCGGTTCAAGCAGCTTGAACATCCGCTCACAGGCACAAGGGAAGCCAAATCCCTCCCCTCTATCCCTAGTGGGACTCAAGGCGCGCGGCCCTAGTGTCGTGGTTTCGAAGTTCGCCATATGATCGATATCGGGCTCTTGCGAACTTCGAAACCAAAACGACACTAGGAATCAATGAGTTACTAGTGTCCTTCGATTCCGAAATTCGCTAACACCCGATATAGGGATCATGCGAATTTCGGAATCGAAGGACACTAGTATATCCACAATTGGCCGGCTATAGCGCGGCGATCACGGCCTGGGCGGCGGCAGGATTCTTTTCTTTCGCGCCGCCGATCACGAACAGGAACATGTCGCGCTTCTTTTTGGGCGCAGGCGGGGTCAGCAGCATGGAAGCTTTTGGGGATGCGCCCTTTTCCCAATCCCGGGCGCGCTTTGCCCATATCTTCAGGACCCTCTTGGGATAGCCGAGCTTTTCCGCAGGCTTGGTGCCCATGATACGGGCATAGACGAAATCCGCCGTCACATCGCCGATCAAGGGAAATTCGCCGTCGGCGGCAAACACGATGGCCACGCCATATTTGCGGCAAAGGGTGATGAATTTTTTGTCCTTGAAACTGTCATGGCGCACTTCCACCGCATGGCGGATCGCCAGCCCGTTCACTTTCTTGGGCAACAGCTTGAGAAAAGCTTCAAAATCTCGCGCGTCGAATTTCTTGGTCGCCATGAATTGCCAGTTCACGGGGCCAAGCTTTTCTTTCAGCTCGGTGACGCCGCTGGCGAAGAATTTCTCGATCGAGCCGCCCGATTCCGCCAGCACCCGGCGGTTGGTGGCGAAGCGCGGGCCTTTCACCGTAAAAACAAAGTCCTTGGGCGTCTGGTCATGCCATTTGCGGAAACTGTCGGGCTTTTGCGAGCCGTAATAGGTGCCGTTGATCTCGATGGCGGTCAGATGGCTGCTGGCATATTCCAGCTCGCGCTTTTGCGGCAGGCCTTTGGGATAAAAACGCCCCCGCCAAGGTTCGTAGGTCCAACCGCCAACACCAATATAAATACTCATGCGTTTATCAACGCATGAGTATTTGGTTCCTGCAAGACTGTTTGGCTCAACCCTTCTTGGGTCCAACAAAGGCCCAGGTGATGCCGAAGCCGTCCTTGCATTGAGCGTAACGGTCGCCCCAGAACATGTCAGCAGGGGGCATGTTGCCGTTGCAACCCGCATCCACCGCCCGCTGCCAGGCCGCGTCCACGTCCTTGACCGGGAACATCAGGGAAAAACCCGCCGCCGGGACATAGCCGCAGCCATGCTCGGGATAAGGATCGCTCAGCATCACCGAACCGCCATTGATATAGAGATGGACATGCATGGTGCGCCCCTGTTCGTCGGGCGGATAGACATGCGCCTGCTCGGCGCCGAAGGCTTTTTGGTAGAACGCGGACGCCTTGAGCGCGCCTTCCACGCACAGATAGGCCACGACGCCGCCCTTCACGGGAATTTTGGGTTGTTCCATGAAACTCTCCTTTGGTTATGCCTCTAGGACGGGCGCGCGGGCGCGAAGCCGACAGGCGCGCGCAATTTTTGTGTGAAATGTCTAAACCTTGCTGTCCGCCATCAGCCGGTCCAGGTGCCGGCGGATATGGGCCGCTTCCGCAGCCGTGTTGGCCAAGGCAATGGCCCGGTCGAAGGCGACCCGCGCCTCTTGTGTTCGGCCCAATTGTGACAACCAGGCACCCCGCGCGCCAAAATAATGAAAGTAACCCGACAAGGGCCCTTCCAGCGGTTCGATCATTTCCAGGGCGGCGGCAGGTCCGTGCAGCTTGGCGACCGCCACGGCACGATTCAATGTTATCACCGGCGATGGCTGCATCCGCTCCAGCGCCAGATAAAGCCCTTCTATGCCCGCCCAGTCGGTTTGCGCGGGCGTGGCGGCGCGCGAATGGGTGGCGGCAATCGCCGCCTGCACTTGATAGGGGCCGGGGTGGTTGTGCCGGATCGCCTTATCAACCAGGGCAAGGCCCTCGCCGATCAGCTTGTCGTTCCACAAGCTGCGATCCTGATCGTCCAACAGGATGACTTCACCCTCCGCGTCAAAGCGGGCGGGAAGCCGTGCCTGCTGCAGCAACATCAAAGCGGTGAGGCCCATGATTTCCGGCTCGGTCTGGAACAGGCGCAGCAACAATCGCGCCAAGCGGATGGCTTCATCGCACAAAGGCGCGCGCTCCGGATCGTTGCCGGCGCTATAGCCTTCGTTGAACAACAGATAGATCATCGCCGCCACCGCCGCGACACGTTCGGCGCGCTCGGCCGCGCCCGGCGCCTCGAACGGGATGTCAGCTTTGGCGATGCGGGCCTTGGCGCGGGTGATGCGCTGCTCCATCGCCGCCTCGCTGACCAGAAAAGCGCGTGCGATCTGCGCCACCGTCAGGCCCGAAACGATACGCAAGGCCAGCGCGATCTGTTGCGTCGCCGGAAGATCGGGATGACAGCAGATGAACAGCAGCCGCAGCACATCGTCGCGGTAATGCGAGCCATCCAGCCGCTCGGCCAATTGACTTTCCGCGTCCTCCAGATCGGAAATCTCTTCGTCCGGCGGCAATTGCGTGACGCGGCTCTGCTTGCGTACCCCGTCCAGCGCCGCATTGCGCCCCACCAGGATCAACCAGGCGGTGGGATCGCGGGGCGGGCCTTTTTCCGGCCAGTTTTTGAGCGCCCGCAAACAAGCATCCTGAAAGGCCTCCTCGGCGCGGTCCATGTCGCGGAAATAGCGCAGCAAGGCCCCGATTGCCTGCGGGCGGGCGGCGGTGATGGCGCCATTGATCCAAACCAGGTCCGTCACCGCAGAAGTTCCCCTCAATAGGCCCTTATCATTTCGGTAGGGGCGTTGGGCCGCGCCTCCGGAACGTAAAGCGCGATGGGCCGTATTTCATAAACGCTGGTGGGATTGGCGGCGGAAAGCTCCCTTGCCACATCCAAAGCGGCCTCCAGGCTTTCCACGTCAATCACATAAAAACCCAGCAACTGTTCCTTGGTTTCGGCGAAGGGACCGTCAATCACCATGCCGCCGCCGCGCAGGGTGGTGGCGGCGGTGGTGGGAAGAAGGCGCAGAGAGGGGCCTAGCTTTCCTTCTTTCACCAGCTTTTCATGGACTGTCGAAAGACGGTTCATCACGGCATCGTCTTCTTCCTTGCTCCAGGACCAGACGACATCTTCCTTGTTGTAGCAGAGCAGGGTGTAGAGCATTGGCTTTCCTTGATTTCTTCCGAGGACGGGCGAGTATGCCCCGGGCCGACAGGCCCATGAAATAAATACCCGGCATCATCGTGAAATATAATTCTGCAGCTCTTGTCGGCTTGAGCCCTGCCCCGCCGTCCTTGAGCCAGAACCGACGCCTTGGAGACAAAATGCGCCAGTATAAACTGACCCTGACCCGTCTGCTGGATGCCCCGGCCGACACGCTGTTCCGCTGCTGGACCACGCCAGAGCTGAGGAAACAATGGTTCGCGCCCAAACCCTATAGCGCCCCGGTGATCGAAATCGACCTGCGGCCCGGCGGCGGTCAGCTCGAAGCCCTGGCCAAGACACTTTAGGCCAAACCAACAAAGTCAGCAGAAAAGGAACGCAGCCATGACCATCAACCAGAAAATCATCACCCATCTTTGGTTCGACAACAATGCCGAGGAGGCGATCAACTTTTACATCACCCTGTTCCCCAATTCGAAGATCACCACCATCGTGCGCTATGGCGATACCGGACCCGGTCCCAAGGGCAGCGTGATGTCCATCGGTTTCATCCTGAACGGCCAGGAATTCGCCGCGATCAATGGCGGGCCGCAATTCAAGCACAGCGCGGCGATGTCCATGATGGTCTGGTGCGACACGCAGGCCGAGATCGATGAACTGTATGGCAAGCTCCTGGCCGGCGGCGGCAAGGAACAGGCTTGCGGCTGGGTGCAGGATCGCTTCGGGCCGATCTGGCAGGTGAACTATAAGCGCCTGCAAGACATGGTCGGCGGCGGCGACCCCAAAGCTGCCGACCGTGCGTTTGCCGCCATGATGACTATGAAAAAGATCGATGTGAAAAAGCTGGAAGATGCTTATGCCGGCAAGTAACCGGCCGGCCGGCAGGGAGTGAGCCATGCCCAGGCTGAACATGTTCAACAGCGTTTCGCTGGACGGTTATTTCACCGACTCCAATAACGATATCAGCTGGGCTCATGCCGGCAGCAGCGAGGATGCCGACGATTTTCAAGAATTTGTCGCCGGCAACGCCAAGGGCGCAAGCGCGCTGGTGTTCGGCCGCCTCACCTATGAAATGATGGCCAGCTTCTGGCCCACCCCGGCGGCGGCGCAGCAGATGCCGGAGGTGGCGGCAGGCATGAACCGGGCGAAGAAGTATGTCTTTTCCCGCAACCTGAAAAAGGCGGATTGGGCCAATACCACGGTGCTGAACGGCGATCCCGTCCCGGAAATTGCCAAGCTCAAACGCGCGGACAGCCCGGGTCTGACCATTCTGGGCAGCGGCAGCATCGTGAAACAGTTGGCGGCCGCGGGCCTCATCGACGATTATCAGTTGATGGTCTGTCCCGTGATCCTGGGCAGCGGCCGGACCTTGTTCGACGGCATTCCCGGGCGGCCGGTGCTTAAACTGGCCAACAGCCGCACGTTCAAAAACGGCAAGTTATTCTTGCACTACACCGCTTAGCCAAAGAGCTTTTTGTATTCCTCCGGCTTGAAGCCGACCGTCAGCTTACCTTTGGCCTCCAGCACCGGGCGCTTGATCATGGACGGCTGGGCCAGCATCAGGGCGATGGCCTTCTTTTCGGTAAGACCTTCCTTATCGGCGTCGGGCAATTTCTTGAAGGTGGTGCCGGCGCGGTTGAGCAAGACTTCCCAGCCAACCTTCTTGGCCCAGCCTTCCAGAGTCGCTTTGTCTATCCCAGTGACTTTGTAGTCATGGAACTGATGCGCGACCTTGCGCCCCTCCAGCCAGGCACGGGCACGCTTCATGGTGTCACAATTCTTGATTCCGTAGACCGTCGTCACAGCATCCTTGCCCGGGGCTATTTGTCCGCAGACAGCCAACGATAGACAAAGCCCGCGATCGCCGCACCCACCAACGGCGCCACCCAGAACAGCCATAGCTGGTCGATCGCCCAACTGCCCTGGAAGATGGCCGGCGCCGTGCTGCGCGCCGGATTGACGCTGGTGTTGGTCACCGGAATGGAGACCAGATGGATCAGGGTCAGGCACAGGCCGATGGCGATGGGGGCGAAGCCCGCCGGCGCCGATTTGTGCGTCGAACCCAGGATCACGAACAGGAAGATAAAGGTCATCACCATTTCGCACACCAGCGCGGCATGCAGGCTGTAGCCGCCCGGCGAATGCTCGCCATAGCCGTTGCTGGCGAAACCGGCATGCACATCGAAACCGGCATGACCGCTGGCGATCAGATAAAGGATGCCTGCACCGGCAAGACCGCCCAGAAGCTGGGCGACGATGTAGCCGGGCAGATCGCCAACAGGAAACCGCCCGCCCGCCCACAGCCCCACCGACACGGCGGGATTGAGATGGCAGCCCGAGACATGACCGATGGCAAAGGCCATGGTCAGCACCGTCAGGCCGAAGGCCAGCGACACCCCAACAAAACCGATACCCAGTTCGGGAAAAGCGGCGGCCAATACCGCCGACCCGCACCCACCCAACACCAGCCAGGCTGTTCCGATAAATTCCGCGGCAAGTTTGCGGGTCATGGCCCGTCCTTTCTCTTCTCTGTTTCTCCCCGCAGGAAAGCCTAGGCGCGCTACCGCAGAGAGTCGATTGGACGAAGGAGGCATGACCGGGCGCGGCATCGGCTAACCAGCCAGCCTTGGTATTTGCATATCCTGTTGCCGCAAGAACGTATTTACAGTATGTAAAGTTTCTAAAGTGCTGGACTTTACACTATGTCAAGTCAGGAAATAGCGGCTGGCGATACCCGCAGCCAGATTTTGGAAGCGGCCTTGGCCCGGGTTCGCGAAAGCCAGGGCGAAGGCCTGACCATGGCCGAAGTGGCCGAACGGGCCGGCCTGTCCCGCCAGGCGGTCTATCTGCACTTTGCCGACCGCAAGGCGCTGCTGATCGCGCTGGCCCGCTATGCCGATGAGGCCCGCTATGCCGATAAGGAAAGGGGGCTGGCGGCCAAGATGGCCAGCATCCTGGGTGCTCCCAGCGCCCGGGCCGCGGCGGCGGCAATGGTGGCGATGCAGGCAAACGACAATCCCGGCCTGTGGCCGGTGGCGCGGCTTTTCGACCGGCTGCGCCGCGACGATCCCGCGGTGGAAGCCGCCTGGCAGGAGCGGTTGGCCAACCGGCTTGCGGGCTGCCGCGCCATCGCCGAGCGCTTCAAGGCGGAAGGCGCGCTGGCGCCGCATCTGTCGGTGGAGAGCGCCGCCGATCTGCTCTGGACCCTGACCTCGCAGCGAATGTGGGAAGAACTGGTAATGGGACGCGGCTGGACCGCCGAACGCTATCGCAGCCATGTCACCTATTTGGCGGTGGGGGCGGTGACGAAATGAAAAATGCATGGCTAGAGTGAATTGTATTCTGATTGAACCAAACCCAGCTTGTCATCCCGGCCAAGCGATGGTCGATAGCGACAGCGTATCGACGCATCGTGCGGGTCCGTAGCGTCAGCGTGCGGACGGATCCATCTTGCAGGCGGCACAATGGATCCCGGATAGCCGCTACGCGGCTTCCGGGATGACAAGTTCGGGTAAATTTGACCACAACCGACTCTAGCGCAGGCTCTCGGCCTGCCAGTCATAGATGGCCTTGATCGGCGGCCATTGGCTGGGGGCGATCAGATTGATCACATTGAGGGTGAGATTGTCGCGGATCATCCAGGCGGTGAAAATTTCTAGCGCCAGCGCCAGCGCGATCACCCAGCGCGCCCGCACCCGCGAGGCGAAAAAGAATCCGGCAGACATGGTGGCGGTGTCGCACACCGAATTGAGAATGCTGTCGCCCGCATAACCGGCGGCCAGCGCCTGCTGGCGGTAATGCCGGATCACCGCGGGCGAATTCTCGACAAACTCCCATCCGATCTCGATTCCCATGGCGATCAGAAGCCGCGCGCCGAACGGCAGGCGCGGCGCCAAAAGCTTGAGCAGCCCGAAAAATAGAAAGCCGTGAATGAAATGGGAAAAACTGTACCAGTCGGCCAGATGTTGCGACGTGTCCGCACTGTGGGGGTCATGGACCCATAGCAGGATGCGCCCGCTGGCGGCCAGGAAGGGCTGGCCGAAACCATGCAGCACCGCGATCTGCAGGCCCAGCAATGCCGCGGCGATGGCCGCTATGTGCACCAAGGGCCAGGAATGGGAAGCCGGGGGCATGAGACGGGTCTTAGGGCCTTTTTGAATTGAAATGAACCTTTACACTCACCATGGGCGGGCCCCCCGGCCCGCGCGAAGCGCGGCCGGAGGACAAGCTTCACGACCCGTCCATCCAGGGCAACAAATACCGTGTTTGCGGCTCTGGATGGCCTGCTCGAAGGCCGGCCATGGTGAGGATGAGGGAAGCATCCGCATCATCTCAATCCGAAACGGGCGCCAAAGAATCGGCAACTAGTCGGTCACAAGCACAATCTTACCGCCGCGACGCGCATAGAGATTTGAGGAAAGCAAATTGAAATTTTCGTCGATGGTCACATCGATCAGATGCCGCGCCATGGCCGTAACTTGGGGGCTTCCATCAGCAAAGATAAATAGCTGATCCCTGCGCGGAAGGGCTATCAGCACGTCTCCAGGGAACCTCGGCTCGATTGATTTCCAGAACTCATCAAGGAGGATGAGACTCGGCGAAAGCATTGTATTGTCTTGAACCTGGTAAAGGATGCGGGGCTGCAATTGGTCATCCGTCACGACCTTTGGTAGCCATTGCAGCACATTGCCGAGAGCTATCTTTCGCACGCTCAGCAAATCCTTGCCCGGCATATCCTTCGACGCAATCGACTTCATCGCATCTGGCAGGTCCATCATGTACACGATCATCAAACCGGGGGCGAGCGGCTCGCATAGATCATCGAGGTTTCTCTCCTTGAGGAAATCGACATATTCGCGGGTGCGAATGACGGCAACGATTTGGCTGTCGTCAACAATACCGGTCTTGCCCTGAATGATCGAGCGTATGAACCGCTCAATCAACTTATCGGCGTCTTCATTAGGATAGGCGTTGATATAGCCAAAAATGTTCGTGAGATCGCCGTTCAACGGCAATCCGTCCATCATGACCGTGAACTTTGCTGGATCACCAGAATCCGCTACGGCGCTATCCACGCCGGGCTGCTGTGCGAGGACAGCAATGGCAAATTCTCGGAACTCAACAATATTGGCGAAACGGCGCGTCTGCGCCCTTGCACCGCCCAGCCAGCTTGACAGCGCGGAAAAAAGACTCATGGCAAATAGCCCCCGCCTGTTGAATGATCGCGCAGCGGCTTCTTCCGTTGGGATTCCATCCATCCGCTATTTTCGCTGCGCGCGCGTCAAATTCGCAACAATTTCTGTCCGTCGTAGCACCCAATATACGGCTATTGCTTAGATTATATGTCGAACTACTCCCACTCTATGGTCCCTGGCGGCTTGGACGTGATGTCATACACCACCCTATTGATCCCGCGCACCTCATTGACAATGCGGGTGGCGGTGCGGGCCAGGAAACTGTGCTCGAAGGGATAATAATCCGCCGTCATGCCGTCGCTGGAGGTGACGGCGCGCAGGGCGCAGACATGGTCATAGGTGCGGCCATCGCCCATCACGCCCACGGTCTTGACCGGCAGCAGCACGGCGAAAGCCTGCCAAATCTTGTCGTAGAGGCCGCACCTGCGGATTTCGTCCAGATAGATGGTGTCGGCCTTGCGCAGGATTTCCAGTTTTTCCTCGGTGATCTCGCCGGGAATGCGGATCGCCAGGCCCGGCCCCGGAAACGGGTGGCGGCCGACAAAGGCCGGCGGCAGGCCCAGCTCGCGGCCCAGCGCCCGTACTTCGTCCTTGAACAGCTCGCGCAACGGCTCGACCAGCTTGAGCTTCATATAGTCGGGCAGACCGCCGACATTGTGATGGCTCTTGATGGTGACGGACGGGCCGCCGGTGGCCGAGACGCTTTCGATCACATCGGGATAGAGCGTGCCCTGGGCGAGGAATTCCGCGCCGCCGACTTTGTGGCTTTCGCCGTCGAACACATCGATGAAGGCGGCGCCGATGATTTTGCGTTTCTGCTCGGGGTCTGACACGCCCTTCAGCCGCGTCAAAAACATCTCGCGGGCATCGGCATGGATCAGCGGAATGTTGTAATGGCCGCGGAACAGCGAGACCACTTCCTCGCTTTCTCCGGCCCGCATCAAACCGGTATCGACGAAAATGCAGGTCAACTGGTCGCCGATGGCTTCGTGGATCAGCACCGCCGCAACCGATGAGTCCACGCCGCCCGACAACCCGCAGATTACCTTGCCCTTGCCGACCTGTTTGCGGATTTTCTCCACCATGGCGGCGCGGAAGGCGTGCATGTTCCATTCCGGCTCGATGCCGGCGATGGTGCGCACAAAATTCGACAACAGGGTGCGGCCGCGCGGGGTATGCACCACTTCGGGATGGAACTGCACGCCGTAAAAGCGGCGTTTTTCGTCGGCGATCACCGCATAGGGCGAACTTTCCGACGTCGCCACCACGGCAAAACCGGGCGGAATGGCGGTAATCTTGTCGCCATGGCTCATCCAGACCGGCTCGCTGCCGCTTTCCGCCAGGCCTTCCAGCAGCGGCGATTTGGCTTTCACATGAATGTCGGCGCGGCCGAATTCCTGATGGTGGCCGCCTTCGACCTTGCCGCCCAATTGCGCGGACATGGTCATCTCGCCATAACAGATGCCCAGCACCGGCACGCCCATGTCGAAAACTTTTTGCGGCGCGCGCGGCGCGTTTTCTTCATAGACCGAGGCCGGACCGCCCGACAGGATGATGGCGCGCGGCTTTTTTGCCAGCGCTTCCTCGCACCTGTTATAGGGCACGATCTCGCAATAGACGCCGGCCTCGCGCACGCGCCGCGCGATCAGCTGCGTGACTTGGCTGCCGAAATCCAGAACCAAAACACTCATTGGTTCGCGCGGGCCGTGGTTTCGGGTTGGCTGCGGTTCAAGACCGAGAGCGCCTTCAGGGCGCTGGGCTCGGCCGGATCGATGTTCAGCGCCGCGTCATAGAAGTTGCGGGCATAGTCCGGCTGTCCGGCCTGGGCATAGATATTGCCCAGCGCGACATAAGAAGTGGGCCGCGCCGGATCGGCGACGATGGCTGATTGCGCCAGGCGCACCGCCAGCTCCGTCTCGCCTTTGCCGATCGCGGCTTGGGCGCGCGCCAACAAGGACTCCACGGTTACGGGGATCTCCGCTTTTGCGGAACTCGCGGGCGCGGCCAGAACCGGGCTCGCCGCCAGCAAAAAAGCGGCCAGAAGGGGAATCGTGCGGAAGGTCATGGCTCCAATCTTACGGTATTTCGGTCTGGTAAAACCATGCGTCATCTCGCGGCCCTGCTCTATAATTTGCGCAAGCCCGCACAATAAAAGCCATCCGTGCCAGTGGTTTGCGGGGTGGCGCGGAAATCGCTGTCCAGACCTGGCACCCTCTTGTCCCAGCCATCGCCCAGATCGAAAGCGGCAAAGCCCGGATGGCGGGCTAGAAAAGCAGCCACCCGGTCCTGGTTCTCCACCGGCAGCAGCGAACAGGTGGCATAGATCAGCCGCCCGCCGGGCGCTATCCGTGCGGCCGCCTGATCCAAAAGCCCGTCCTGGAGGCGGGTCAGTTCGGCCAGCCGCTCCGGCGTCAGCCGCCAGCGCAACTCCGGCTGCCGCCGCCAGGTGCCGGTGCCGCTGCAGGGCGCATCCACCATCGCCACATCGAACAAGCCGCCGGGCTCCGCATGCTCCAAGGGCAAGGTCTTTATGATGGTGACGCCTGCCCGCGCGGCGCGGCGCTCCAATTCGAACAAGGCTTCGCCGCGCACATCGCAGGCGATGATCTCGCCTTGATTTTGCATCTGGGCGGCCAAGGCCAGACTCTTGCCGCCGGCGCCCGCCGCCAAGTCCAGCACCCGCATGCCGGGGCGCGCCTGGCAGAGATAAGAGGCGATCTGCGCCGCTTCGTCCTGAAACTCAAACGCACCGGCTTCGAACAGCGCCGATTGCGACAGATGGGCCGCATCGCCGGCAATGCGGATGCCGTACGGGGCAAAAGGCGTGAGGTGGCAGGCGATACCGTCTGCTGTGAGCGCCGCGATCACCGCCTCGCGCTTGGCCTTCAGGCTATTGACGCGGATGTCGGTGGGCGCGCGGGGAATGAAGGCGGTGATCTGTGCAAGCAGCCGGTCGCCGAAGGCACGGCGCAATTCGTCTTCAAGCCATTCCGGATACTCGCCTGCCACCCAATCGGGCATCGGCGGCGGCGCGGCGGCGATTGCCGCGTGTTCGCAATCGGTGAGCGGCGCGGGCCCATAGCCGCCGGTGAACAAAAGCGTTGGATCTTGGCCGGCATCCAGCAGCGATGCGATCACCAGGGCGCGCGGCGTGTCCCCGCCCAAGCGATGCGCGAAATGCGCGCGGCGGCGCTGCACCGAAAAAACCTGTTCGGCGATGGCGCGGCGATCCTTGGATCCGGCAAAGCGCCGGGTGCGAAACCAGCTTTTGAGAAAACGGTCTATGGGCTGGGCGGTGCGCTCCAGCCCGTCCAGAATATCGATGGTCATCTGCAAGCGGGCAGCGGGGGTCATTTTGTATGATAGACCAAGGTGTTAAGCCGGAAAGGGAGCGTTGAGGATTGCCCTTATAGAGTGGGCGGCGACCACAAAGCCAATCCCATGCCCCGCGCGCTGTCCCCCGCCCTCAGCTTTGCCCTGTTTGCCGGGCTGGCGGCGTTCGCCCTGGCGGCTTTTTCGCCCGGCATACTCAACGACGGCGATACCTATTGGCACATCCGGGCGGGTGAATGGATGCTGGCGCAGGGCGCGGTGCTGCGCGCCGATATCTTCTCGCGCAGCGTGGCGGGCGCGCCTTGGCACACCCAGGAATGGCTGGCCGAAATTCTGATGGCCCTGTCTTGGCGTGCAGGCTGGCCGGGGGTGCATCTGCTGACGGCCAGCGCCGCCGGAACGATGGCCGCCACCGTCGCCTTTTTTGTCCGCAAGCGGATAGACCTGGTGCCTGCCTTGCTGATGGTGGTGCTGGGACTGTGCTGCGTCACCGGCAGTCTGTTGGCGCGGCCGCATATCCTGAGCTTGCCGCTTTTGGCGATCTGGACGGCAGGGCTGGTGATCGCGCGCGAGAAAAACAGCGCGCCGTCCTGGTGGTTGGTCGCGGTGATGCCGCTTTGGGCCAATCTGCATGGCAGCTTTGTCTTTGGATTGGCGCTGGCGGGCGCGCTGACGGTCGAGGCGGTGATCGAAAGCAAAGACCGCAAACAGGCCGCCTTAGGCTGGGGATTGTTTCTCTTGGCCGCCACCGCTTCGGCGGTTGTCACGCCGTTCGGTTTGGACACGCTGATCTTCCCGCTGAAATTGTCGGCCATGCAAGGCATCGCCCATATCGGCGAATGGCAGGCCAGCGATTTTTCCCAGCTTTCGCCCTTTGCCATCGCATTGCTGGCGATGCTGTTCGTACTGGGTGGCGGCAAGGTCAAGATGGCGCCGTTTCGTTTGCTGATCCTGCTGGGGCTGGTGTGGCTGGCCCTATCGCATGCGCGCCACCAGATGCTGGCGGGCGTGGTCGCGCCGATCCTGCTGGCCCCTTCTTTCGCCACCGCATGGCCGGCAAAAAATGAAAACCAGCCGCCTTTGTTCGCGGTGCTGGCGGGACTGGCGATGATGGTATTGGTCTTTGCGCGGCTGGCGGTTCCGGTCACGCGCGGCGATGATCCCGTCTCACCCGTTTCCGCGCTGGCGCATGTGCCGCATTTTGTGCGCGAAACGCCGGTGGTGAACGATTATAGCTTTGGCGGTTATCTGATCTGGAACGGCGTCAAGCCCTTTATTGACAGCCGCGCCGACCTGTATGGTGACATCTTCCTGCAAAACTATGCTGCTATCATCTCGCCCGACAAGGATGCGCTGGCCGCCACCTTGGCGCAGCAGCATGCGCGCTGGACGATCTTCCCGGCCCGCGCGCCGGTGGTGAAGTTGCTGGATGCCATGCCCGGCTGGCGCCGCTTTTATTCCGACAAGCTTGCAACCGTGCATGTCCGCGAGAATGTGCACCCTTGAAACAGGGGCACATCCACGATTAGCGTCATCCCATGGATGACAAAGATGATAGTCTGAGCGGCCGGGTACGGCTGCGCGAGCTAAAACTTCTGGCCAAGAACCACTACACCTTGCGCAAGGCCAGTTTCGATTTTCAGCGCCGCGATGGGGTGTGGCAGCATCAGGAGCGCGAAAGTTATGACATTGGCGATGCCGCCGCGGTTCTGCCATTTGATGGCACGCACAGCCGGGTGATCCTGATCCAGCAGTTCCGCTGGCCGGTGTTTGAGTGGGGTTATAAGCACCCTCTTGTCGAAGTGATCGCCGGCAAGCTGGACGGCGACGCACCCGTCGATTGCGTCACCCGCGAGGCGATGGAGGAAGCCGGCGTCGCCATCGCCAATCCGCGCCTGATCGCGCATTGTTTTGTCAGCCCCGGCGCGGTGAAGGAACGCGTCTCCATGTTCCTGGCGGAGTATGATTCTACCGCGCCGCGCGCCCAGGGCGGCGGTCATGAACATGAAGGCGAAGACATCACGGTTCTGGAAATGCCGTTAGAGGGCGCGCTCGCGATGGTTGAGAACGGCGAGATCATCGATATGAAGACGATCCTATTGCTGCAAGCCGCCAAGCTGGAACAATCCTAGTCCGCCGGCCCTTCAATGGCGATATGGCGGGCGTCCAACTGTTCCAGCACACCCCCTTTGCTCAACAAAGCCCCCACGGGCACCAGCGCGATGGTCTTGCCCGGCTGATTGAGGGCCACGTCGATGGCGGCAACGATGTCCGCGTTATTGCGAACGCCAATATCGCCCATTGCCTTCACCGCCGTCACAATGCAGTTGCCAAAGCGGTCTTCGCCATAATTGGCCTTCATGGTCTTAAGATCGCCAACCGCCCAGGCCCGCCCTGCCTTTTCGGCATGCGCGAGCGCCCAAGTCACATCCTCGGCCCGTTGGCCCAAGCAGACGCGCTGCTGCTCCGGCGTTAGCTTTAATACATCGCGGAAAGCATCCATCATGCCGTCGAAGCGCAAGATCGGCTTTGCGGGTATATCCTTGTGGTCCGCCAGATCGCTGATCGTCTTGCGCGGTTCTTCGAACGACAGATTGGCTTTCTTCATCATGTTCTGCCAAAGCCGCATGGCGGCACGGATGGGAATGTCCGTGCGATAGTCGCTCTCGTCCCCTCCTACCGCATCGCGCGCGGCGATGAAACGGGTGCGCAGGTCATCAGGCAGGGTCTGTTCCAGCACCTGGCCACGCGGCAGGCTCATTTCGCTACCATGCCGGATCAAGAACCAAACAATGTCGGTCAGCGCGACATTGGGCCGTGGTGGCATCAAGATGGCGCGCGCGCCGTCGAACAGGTCGGAGAGATATTGCCGGTTCCAATCCAACCCCTGAGGCAAGGGCGCCCCAGGCATGCCCAGAATCCAGACTTCTGAATCGCCGCGCGTCAAATGCCAAAGCGCCGGGCCGGGCCGCTCCCGCACCACGACGGATTCGATCTCAGCCCATTCGTCGACCGCCTGGGCGGGCGCCGCAAGCGGGAGGCTTGCAAGCAACAATACCAAAGCTGTTCTGCGCCAAGCACAAACCCAGCGCACGAGGAATTTTGCGGCGTGAGCAGGAGCGCCGAGCGACGTGTACAAGACGTACACGAGCGATGGCGCGACGAACTCACGGCGCAAAAGAACCGTGCGCTTATTGACCGCCGGGATGATAGTTGGGTGCCTCACGTGTCACCGTCACATCATGGACATGGCTTTCGCGCAGGCCCGCCCCAGTAATGCGCACAAATTTGGCCTTCTTGTGGAATTCCTCAATTGTCCGGCAGCCGGTATAGCCCATGGCGGCGCGCAGGCCGCCGATGATCTGATGCACCACACCCGCCACGGGCCCCTTATAGGCCACTTGTCCCTCCACGCCTTCCGGCACCAGTTTGAGCGCATCGCGCACTTCGGCCTGGAAATAGCGGTCGGCGGAGCCGCGCGCCATCGCGCCCACGCTGCCCATGCCGCGATAGCCTTTGTAGGAACGGCCCTGATAGAGGAACACATCGCCCGGCGACTCTTCGGTGCCCGCGAGCAGCGAACCCACCATCGCCACATCGGCCCCCGCCGCCAGCGCCTTGGCCAGGTCGCCGGAATATTTGATGCCGCCATCGCCGATGACAGGCACGCCCGCGTCGCGCGCCACGCTCACCGCATCCATGATCGCCGTCAATTGCGGCACGCCAACGCCCGCCACAATGCGGGTGGTGCAGATCGAGCCCGGACCGATTCCCACCTTGATGGCGTCGGCGCCCGCATCGATCAGCGCCTTGGCGGCCTCGGCGGTGGCGATATTGCCGCCCGCCACCTGGACATAATTGCTGGCTTTCTTGATGCGGGTAATGGCGTCCAGAACGCCCTTGGAATGGCCATGGGCAGTGTCCACCACAATCACATCGCATTCCGCCTCGAGCAGCGCCATCGCCCGGGCATAACCGTCTTCACCAACGCCCGTCGCTGCGGCGACACGAAGGCGCCCGCGTTCGTCCTTGCAGCTGTTGGGATATTTCTGCGCTTTCTCGATGTCCTTGACGGTGATCAGCCCGACGCAGCGATAGGCGTCATCCACGACGATGATCTTTTCAATGCGGTGTTGATGCAGCAGACGCTTGGCTTCATCAGGCTGCACCCCTTCGCGCACCGTGACCAGCCTGTCCTTGGTCATCAACTCGGAAACTTTCTGGCGCGGATCGGCGGCGAAACGCACATCGCGGTTGGTCAGGATGCCCACCAGCTTGCCCGCGCCTTTCGAATCCGGATTTTCCACCACCGGCACGCCGGAAATCCGATGCCGCTCCATCACCGCCTTGGCCTCGGCCAACGTCACATGGGGTCCGATGGTGACGGGATTGACCACCATGCCGCTTTCGAACCGCTTCACGCGGCGCACCTGCTCGGCCTGTTCCTGGATATCCAGATTCTTATGGATCACGCCCATGCCGCCGGCCTGAGCCATGGCGATCGCCAAACCGGCTTCGGTCACCGTATCCATCGCCGCCGACACCAGCGGAATGCCCAGTTCCACCGTCTTGGTGAGACGGGTGCGGGTATCGACTTGGGCGGGAAGAACTTCGGAGGCGCCGGGCACCAGCAACACATCGTCGAAGGTCAAGGCCTCGCGGATGGCCCTATCTTCAGAAGAGGG
Source organism: Rhizomicrobium sp. (assembly GCA_035275465.1). Classification (GTDB taxonomy): domain Bacteria; phylum Pseudomonadota; class Alphaproteobacteria; order Micropepsales; family Micropepsaceae; genus Rhizomicrobium. Next base: position 214,060 of record DATEMS010000036.1, read on the forward strand.
GCTGGTCATAACAAGAAGCGCTCCCTATGGAGCGCCGAGCCTGTATCAGCGCCTCTACATTTTCGCAAGTGGCTCGGAACATGATGGACTAAAGGCTTATAAAACAAGGACTTTCTGCTTTTACCGGGAACCGGCTTGTGCGGCAAACGTTGTAGCCGGGACGACCGGCAATTGCGCCGAGTCCCCATCTTTGTCCCCAGGAGTAAAGCCATGAAGAGATTGATGCTCACAGCGGTTGCGGTTTCCACTCTCGCCCTTTCCCATGCGGCCTATGCCGCGCCGGCCGGCGTCAAGGTTGGCACTCTGACCTGTGATGTCGCCAGCGGCATGGGCTTTGTGTTCGGCTCCAGCAAGGACTTGCGCTGCTCTTATGAACCCACCAAGGCCAGGGTGGAGCATTATGCCGGCACCATTTCCAAATGGGGCGTGGATGTCGGCTATACCGGCAAGGGCAAACTGGTCTGGGCGGTGTTCGCACCGACTTCTGACGTTCGCCCCGGCGCCATCGAAGGTGAATATGCCGGCGCCAGCGCGCAAGCCAATGTCGGCGTCGGGGTCGGCGCCAATGTGCTGATCGGCGGCTTGGACAAATCCGTCGCGCTACAGCCCGTCAGCGTGGAAGGCTCGACCGGTCTGAATGTGGCGGCCGGTATTGGCTCGATCAGCCTCAAGCACGTCCGCTAAACCAGAGACAATGAACAAAAGCCCCGGCCTCATGGCCGGGGCTTTTGGCCGGGGCTTTAAGCTTTTCCCTTAAAACCAAGCGCCACAACATACAGCTCAACCGACTCCGCGCGGCTGGCGGGTGGTTTGACATGGCGGACGTCCCGAAAGGATTTTTTCAGCCGCGTCAGCAAAGCGTTGGACGAACCGCCTTGGAACACCTTGCCGACAAAGACGCCGCCGGGCTTGAGCACATCCAAGGCGACCTCCAGAGCGATCTCCACCAAGGCGATGGTGCGGATATGATCGGTGGCGCGATGCCCGGTGGTCGGCGCCGCCATATCGGTCAGCACGATGTCGGCAGGACCGTTCAACGCCTCTTCCAGAACGGCCGGCACGTGCGGTTCGGTCAAATCGGCTCGGAAAAACGTAACCCCGGCTATCGGTTCCATCTCCAACATATCGGCGGCGACCACCATGGCGCCCGCATTGGCCGCCACCTGGCTCCAACCGCCGGGCGCCGCGCCCAAATCCAGGACCCGCGCGCCCTTTTTCAAGAAGCGGAATTTTCCGTTCAGTTCGATCAGCTTGAAGGCGGCGCGGCTGCGGTAGCCCGCGGCGCGCGCCGCCGCGACATAGGGATCGTTCAACTGACGCTCGAGCCAAGCGCGGGACGAACTGGTACGGCCGCGGTCCTTTTTCACCTTCGCGCGCTCACGGCCGCGCCCGGATGCATCGCCGGATTTCATATGCCAGATCTCATGACGAAGCTTATGCCCTATCTCATATAAGAGTCCGGTCCAACCGGCGCAGCATCCCTTCGCGCAAGCCGCGATCGGCAACCCGAAGCACCGGCGCCGGCCACAGTGAACAGATGGCGCAAAAAATAGCGCAGCCCGGCAGCATCAGGTCGGCCCGCTCGGCGCCGATGCTGCCGATCTTGGCCAGGGCGGCGGTATCCTGCCCCAACAGCCGCTCCACCACCCGCAGCATATGGGCGGTTTCGTGCCAGCTGCCGTCCACCCTTGTGCGATTATAGCGCGGCAGCTTGAGCGCGATCGCCGCCAGGGTGGTGACGGTGCCGGAGGTTCCCAGCAAATGATAATGCTCGCTGTCGAAGGTGTGGCCCATTTGGTTCGCAAAAGGTGCAAACCGCGCCTTCAAATCCGCCTGCATCCGGTCGAAACCGGAGCGGCTGGTCGAGGATGGGCCATAGCTCTCGGCCAGGCTCACCACGCCCACCGGCACGGAGGCGGCGAGTTTCTTCTCCGGCCCGCGCGGACCTTTTTGCAGCAGGATCACTTCGGTGGAGCCGCCACCGATATCGAACACCAGTGCGCCCTTGTAACGGCGCCCGATCAAGGGGGTGCAACCCTCGGCCGCCAAGTCGGCTTCTTCCTCTGCCGAGATCACCTCCAATTGCAAACCCGTCTGGCTGCGAACCCGGGCGACCAGTTCGGCGGTGTTGCCCGCCAGCCGCGCCGCCTGGGTGGCGATGGCGCGCACGTGCGCAACTTTGTGCTTGGCGATCCGGTCGGCGCAGACCCTGAGGGCCGCGACCGTGCGTGTCATGGCGGCTTCGCAAAGCGCCCCGGTCTGGTTCACCCCCTCACCCAGCCGCACGATGCGGGAGAAGGAATCTATTACCCGAAAACCCAACGTACCGCCGTCGCGGGTCTGAACCGGCGCGGCGATCAGCAGACGGCAATTGTTGGTGCCCAAATCCACGACCGCCAGCAAAGGCCCCAGGCTGGTGTCGTCTTCGCCGGATTTCTGGCGGTTCCCGTGCATTCTTCCCCCAGCGCAATGGCGCTGCCTGATCCCAAACTAGCACAGTTGAGAGCCTGGGGTGGGGCAAACTTGGTCCAAACCGGGCCCCCAAAACCGGGGCGAAAACCCGTCCTTGCAAGGGGTTGGCGGCTGGTCTAAAGGGGCGGTCCCGCCGGGTGAGGGCCCGATTGGGGGATCGTCTAACGGTAGGACCCCAGACTCTGACTCTGGTTGTCTAGGTTCGAATCCTAGTCCCCCAGCCACTTTTTATTGCCGCTAATGCGGCAATAAAAAGTGCCCTCGGCGAGAAAGGCGCGCAACGCCTTTCGAGGGAAGAGGGTCCAGCAAAACAAGCCGCGAGCAAAGCGAGCGACCGCTTAAGTAAAGCGTCCCCGAAATTCGCAACATATGTGAGCACAGTTCGTACACAGAGAGTGCGGCGCACACTTCCAAGTTCCATAAAAATTTAGGCACACCGTGTTCCGGATTCGTAATCATTGTTCGTCTTTCTGTTGTTAGGCCATTCGAAAACATTCACGCTATAGCCTCGGTCAACATTCGCATCTCTCGGAAAGCAGGAACGTCATGAACGGTTTTGCAAAACTGCAGCCCACCTCATCGGCAGTTATTCCGATCGGTAAGTCACTACCCAAAATCGCTGTTCTTTTCCTCCTTATACTCCTTCTTTTGCTCAGCGCTTTCGGCTTCATTATTTCTTTCTGGGGAAGTGTGGTTTGGCAGACGTTGTTCACTGCATTTTTTGCGTTCCCCGCGATCTTTCTGGGGCTGCAGTTGGTGCTAGTGGTAAAGTGTAAGCACCCTCCCTTGGTGTTGGAACCAGAGGGTTTGCGTACGAGTTTTACGGGAGACTTTATCCGATACGACCAAATAATTGACGTCACATTTTCCTATTATAGTTTCGCGATGATGATCCTGCGCCTCGCACCGGGAGTTAAGTTGAAATCTGGGCTAGCAGCATATGCAATGGGCCGGCGTCCGCTTTTTACGGCGCTTTACACGATGTCAGTCAGCGATCTGGCCGCCGAAATTGAACGGCGCATGAAAGCCTTGGATGGCGGGAAACCCTTAAAAGAAATCGAAGCAGGCACTGACGCCGCTTCTCAGCGGTGAATCGAGTGCCTGCCATCGGTCCGATGAAAGCTCAGACAATTTCAGCCCCATCCGTAAAAGTTCCATTCGGATGCAGACAATGATTCAACGCCGGCGTTCCGGAATACCGCCGTTTCCCGGACATATCGTCATCCGGCTTAACGATTAAGCATCGTTAAGCGCGGCGCCAGATACAAACTGACAAGGTGTCGGGCAAGGCGTCGGCGCCCGCCGCCTTCTTTTGCCCAACCCCTGTCCATCTTTGAGCGACCGCCGCTTTTTCTGCCGCGCTAGAAAGCATGCAGCGCATGTGCGTCGCCGCACGCCGCTGCAGCCGGGGGAAACAGTCATGGACTTTCACAATCTCCTCAGAAATTTGCGGGAGAGCCACGGCGCGATCCACACGATGGAACATGGCCAGGCCGTGCGGCGGACATACAGACAAGTCTATTCGGACTGCATCCAAGCCCGCGACCGGCTGCGCCGGTTGGGAATCACCCAGGGCGCAAAGGTCGGAATCTACGCGCCCAATTCCTATTACTGGCTGATTTACGATCTGGCCCTGATCGAGATCGGGGCGATTTCGATCGCCTTCACCGACGATTTCAAGGACCAGATCAACGAAGATACGCTCGACCGCTATGGCGTCTGCCTGCTCCTGACCGCCAAGGACCTGGCGCAGCGCGTTACCCATCTGTTTCCGCATGTCGCCTTCATGGACGACCCGCAGACGCAGGCGGGCATCGCGCTCCGATATCCCAATTGCCCGCCACGCACCGATGACGATCAACTGGGGCTGGCTTTCTCCTCGGGATCCTCCGGCGGCTTAAAGGGTTTGGTGATCAGCCGTCAGGGCGTTTGCGCCACCTTGCCCACCGTTCTGGAGGCGGTCGGGGTTGCGCCCACCGATCGGTTGCTGCTGTTCCTGCCCCTGTCGAATTTCCAGCAGCGCTTTCTATGTTACGGGGCCCTGCAGTTCGACTTCGACATCATCCTGGTGGAACACGGGCTGCTGTTCAAAGCCATGTCGGAGCTCAATCCCACCATTCTTTTGGCGCCGCCTATCTTCTACCAAATGGCCTATGGCGAGTTCCTGAAGAAAAGCGCCTGGACCAGATCCTGGCAGTCCATGATTGCGATGCTCGTGGCGCCCGTGCCGGTCCTATCCTGGCGGCGGCGGTTGGCGCGGCTGGCATTCCCGAATTTCTACCGCCAATTCGGTCCCAGCATGCGGCTGTTGATCACCGGCATGGCGCCCATTCGGCCCACCATCCTGCGCTTCTTCCACCGCATGTGCCTGCCGATTTCCGAAGCCTATGGGATGGTGGAAGCAGGCGTGATGACCTACCGGGCCGGGGATTCCACGGACTATGCCACGGTCGGCAAGCCGCTCAAGGATGTGACCCTGTCCTTCACCAGCGACGGGGAAATTCTGGTGAGCCGAAAACATCCGGTCACCTCCCGCTATTTCCAGTGCGCGGACGGCGAAAATGAGCGCACCTTCATCGAACCGGGCAAGATCGCGACCGGCGACATCGGCGTGCTGGACAGAAAGGGACAGCTCATCCTGCTGGGACGGAAAAAGGAACTCATTGTCACGCCGTCAGGCCACAAGCTGCATCCCGAAGTGCTTGAGAAAGAGCTCAGCACCTGCCCGGAAATCGCAAGTTCGATCGTGTTCATGGACCGATCCAATGATTTGCGCTGCGTGGTCAGCCTGAACAATCCGGCCGATGAAAGCGCCCGGCAACGCGTCAAGCAGTTTGTGGCCAATCACGGCACCATGCGCAAAGCCGCGGCTCCTGTCCGCGTGATCTTCACCGAGGATTCCTTCACACGCGAGAATGGCATGCTGCGGCCCAATCTGAAGATAGACCGCAAGCGCATCATCGAGCGCTATGGCACGGCCTGAAGCCGCAAACGCATCCTGTGCCTATTTGGCACAGACTGAGCGAACCGCTATCCCTTGATATGACAGCGCAATTCGTCGCTGCGGCGCTTGCTTAGCTCTTCCGTTAACCGCTAGCATCGCGCGTTTTTGGGGCGCATAGCGTGGGGGAATTTCGGTGGATCCGCTATTTGACCAGAGCCAAAAGGACTTTCACAAGTCGCCGCTGGACGATCCCAAGATCCTGAGCGGTCCCTTCTGGGCGGAACTGCGCGTGTTTCTCGCGGTCGCCAAGGCAAAGTCCTACAACAGGGCGGGCGAAGAGCTGGGCATGAGCCGGCAAACCATCAGCCGCGATATTTTGCGCCTGCAGGATCTGATGGGCGCGGTGCTTCTGGTGTCCTCCAACAGCGGCATCCAGCTCACCGACCGGGGCCGCGAGCTTGCCAACAGGCTGTTGGCGCTCGATCAAATGCTGTTTGCCATGTCGCACGAATTGCGCGCGGAGACCCGCGAGGCCGAGGGCCAGGTGCGAATCGTCGCCACCGAAGCGCTGACGGGCTTTTTCATCGTTCCCGGCCTGGCGGGATTTGCTCAGCAATATCCCAAAATCCACGCCCGCATCCGCAACCCGGTGAACCTTTTGAGCTTCCGGGAAAATCAATGCGACGTGATGGTGGGATTCGGCCCCCTCAACGATGCCGATCTGGAATCCCGGCCAGTGGGGTTTCTGCACTTGTTGGGAACCGCGGCACGCTCCTATATCGAGGAGCATGGCGTACCGACCTGGGAGACGCTCCCCCGGCACCGATTCATCGACACCGACTATTACGCTTCGCAAACGCCGACCTTTGCGCCTTGGCGCAACGCGGTGGCGCGCGGCATCACCGCCCATCACTGCGACAATCCCTTTGCCTATGGACTGATGATCAAGGCGGGCGCCGGAATCGGGCTATTGGGCAATTTCGTGATGGCCGATCCTGATTTTATTCCCGTGGGCATGGGCATTCATGTGAAACTGCCGATCTACATCCACGCCCAATCCGAACGTCTCAAAGCCCGTCCGGTGCGCATCGTGTTCGATTGGCTGGCCGACATATTCTCGGCCGAGCGGGATGTGTTCACGGAAGAACTCAATTTTGAGACAATTTCCCGTAAGACTCTTTCGCCCTCCATACACCATCTATCCATGGGGATGCCTGCCCCGCCAGAGCAGGGTCAGACATAGCCGCGTGGGAAGCGTGGGACGAATGCCGGATGGCCTGAGATAGCCCCAGATACAGGGTCCCGATTTCTTCCATCACCGCGCCCAGCTGCGCGAGTTCCATGGCTTCTTCGCGAGACAATCGGCGCAGCATCTCGCTTTGAAGCATCAGGACATCGGCGATATAGGCGCAGGTGACCGTTTCCGTGATTTGACGCATAGCCATCAGCGCGCCGTTTCATACCGCCCGTTGCTGTCCCAGGCCCCTTCGGTCCGGAACAGGACTTCGATGGCGCTGTCGTCCCTGATCGCGTTGGCCGGAACATCGAGATCCTTGGCGAGCTCTACATATTCCTCGCCGAAATAGGTAGCGGCCGGCTTGGGCACCCGCTTCATGCCCAGCAACATGCGCCACAGGCGGGCATATTTCGGGCTGGCATGGGTGATGGCGCGGGCATAACCCTTGCGGGCGATATGGCTGAAAACGAAGTCCGCAAGGGCCTTTAGATAGTGAACGTCGCGGTAGCGGGGACGGAAGGCCGTCCGCTCGATCTTCGCGAAATCCTTGAACCAGCGAATCCGGACCGCGCCGATGGGCTCATCTTGGAGATAAACGACGACATGGGTGCATTGAAAGTCGTTGCCATCAAAAGCTTGATCCGCGGGGAAAAGGGTATCCTCCATATAGCAGATGGCACGGACCGCCATAACGTGCATAAACTGCTCTAGCTTGGTAACGATCTCGATTCGCAGCGCATTATGACCTTCAAAGGCTATGTCCCGATGCTCCGTCATCTTCAATCTCCGTGTGGGCGCCGAAAAGACTGACTTGTTATGAAGAGCTAGGATAGATTGCAGTGTGCCATCCGCTGTCCAACTCTGAGCATCATGAGGAGCAAGCCATGCTTGAAAGAATCCAGCTCTGGTACAGAGAAGCTGCAGCCTTGCACGGCGACGATTGGCCGAGCATTCAGCAATACGTCATCCAAAAAATGACAGAGATCAGCCGTTTAGACCGCATAAGGCTGTTGGAAGAATTCAACGCCATGCAGCCTTGCGGCGTAGGCCCCCTACACTCATAAACGCGCTTTATAGCATTGTGTTCCTGAACCGGCGAAAAAAGCACGGGCCAGAGCCGGAGCGGCCTACAAAATTATCCCCGCAATTTGGCGCTTCCGGCCAGCACGTGCCGCCGGGCATAGGCGGCAACAGTGCGCTGTCCCCCTCGCGCCTTTGCTTTGCGTGCCGCACCGGGCCCCCTTCTCCCACGATCCGCCAGCAGGCCATGACCCCTGCCAAGGACGCGGATTTTGGTCCACCGCCGCGCATTGCGCGCACCCCATGCAAAAGTTCCCTGAAAAACTTCCCGCTTCGCTGTGGATAAGAACACTCCCCGATCCCGCGATTAAGGATTGGGTAACCATCCTGCGCCACCCTGAATGCGGGCTGTAGGTCATGTGGGCATGACCGATGTTGGGGCGTTTCGGAAAGCAACCGGAGGCGCTAGTGCCGACAGTCATTCGATTGAACCAAAAGCGATATCTCGCTTCGGGCGTAAATTTGACCGAGCTGTTCGATCAGCTGCCGGAGCCGGTCGCCTATTTTGACTCCGACAACCGGCTGGGCGCCTGCAATCTGAGCTTCCGCGACGCCTTTCCGGTGGTGATCGAGTCCGAATTTCTCAAGCGCGCCGGCACCAATCCCGCCGTGGGTACGGACCAGCCGCCGGCCAATCTCGACGCCGCGATCCCTCCCGTCCTGACCGATGGACGCGCGCATGCGGCCCAGGACTTGCGTTTCCCTTTGTCCACCCGCACCAGCGACTATCAGCCGGATGTGCGGCGCACCCGCGACGGCGGCACTTTGCTGACCTTCCGCGATGTCTCGGCCATGCGGACGATGGAAGACGCATATCGGCAGCGTATCGAAGCCCTGAAAGCGGAGCTGGCGCAGGCAAAGGCGGGGCAACAAGAAGCGTTGAACACCGCCCGGGCCCGCAAAGATTTTCTCACCTCCACCAGCCATGAGCTGCGCACCCCGCTCAACGCCATCCTGGGCTTTTCGGAGATGCTGTCCAAGCAGATGTTCGGACCGCTGCAGAATGAGCGCTATCTGGAATATGCCCAGATCATCCACAAAAGCGGTGTGCATGTCCTGTCGCTGATCAACGACCTGCTCGATCTGTCCAAGCTCGATGCGGGCAAGCTGGAACTGCGCGTCGAGAAAATCGAGATTCTCAAGATCATCATCGACTGCGTGCGCTGCGTCGAAGTCCAAGCGGCGCGCGATCATATCGGCATCGCCGTTCATGTCTATGACGGCGTTGACCTGCTGTTGGGCGATGACAAACGGTTGCATCAGATGCTGCTCAATCTTCTCTCCAACGCCTTGAAATTCACGCCGGTGGGCGGCGAGGTCAGCATCGACGTGTTCCGGCGCGGAACCGATATCGCCATTTCGGTGTCCGATACCGGCATCGGCATCAAGTCCGAAGACATTCCCAAAGTGCTGGAACCGTTCGGGCAGGTCGAAAGCGACCTCAGCCAGAAGCATCAAGGCACCGGCTTGGGCCTGCCCCTGACCAAGGAGCTGGCGGAATTGCATGGCGGCTCGCTGACCATGGAAAGCAGCCTCAACATGGGCACCACGGTGACCATCCTGTTGCCGCTGGAGCCCAAGGCCGCGGCCTGACAAAGGCATTTCGCGGCTGTCCGGGCGAACACGATCCCCAGCGCAAGATCTGAGATTTTTACGGTCTGCGAGACCGCAGCAGTCATCCCGAACCCTGGCTGATAGATTGTCGGTCATCGCTCCACTGCCATGTCATAGGATTTCACCTGTCTGGCAAAAGACAGGCAAAGACGCTAAAAACCCACCGCAACTTCGCGTTACGGTATTATGAACAACCCCCTTCAAGAGCAAATCGGCGCCATTTGGGCGCGCGCCTTGGGCGTCAAGTCCATTCGGGGCGACGACAATTTCTTCGCCCTGGGCGGTCATTCCCTGCTGGGCGTGAAGATGCTTGCCGAGATCCAGGCGAAAACCGGAAGTGAGGAAGAGCTGCGGCTTTCCGATCTACTGGAGTTTCCCACCCTCGCCGCTTTTTGCGAGCGTCTGGAAAGCCTGATGGCGCCCAGCGAGGAAGAAGGCCGAATCTAGAACCAGACGGCCGTCAGCATCAAATCATCTTGCACGCAATAATGGCCTTGGAGTACCGCGCCGGACCGCTCGGCGCGAAAGCCGGCCTTTTGCGGGGCGATCTGGATATCCCGGAACGGCAGCCCGCCGCTCATGCCCCAGGCCTTGTAACAAGCCTCCTTGGCGCTGAAGAACAGCGTGGCCATCATCGCCTGGTCCGCTTTGCATGCCGTCAGATAGTCCCGCTCGGCAGGCGCGAACAGCCGCGGCCACAACTCTTGCGTGACCCCGCCGATCCGTTCCGCGTCCACGCCCAATCCGGTAAAAAATTTGGCTTCGGCCACGATCGCCGCGGCATAGCCTTGGGTGTGGGTGATGCTGCCCAGGATGCCCAGGGGCCAGGACGGCGCACCGCCTTCCCCAATGGCGATTGATGCTGTATCGCGTCCCAGCTGGGCCAGCGCCGCATGGGCGCAGGCCCGCCCCAGCGCGAAGTCGCGCCGACGCTTTTCGCCCGCTTTGGCCATCAGCGCTGCTTCTTGGCGATCCAGCGTGACAGGTTGGCCGGCATCCCTCAGCTCCGCGCCAAACAAGCCCGGCGCAAGAAGGCGCGATACCAACCCCATCAGGCCGGAACCGTTTCGGCAAAGACCTGGAAGAACTGCGCGGTAAAACTGTCTTGATCCGGCGGGCTGACCGCGCCTTGATAGAAATGCAGTGAGACCGCTGCTTCATGCCCCATATCCATCACATGCAGAAACAAGGGAGACGAGCGGCGCGTCCATTGCTGGGGCGGCAAGGTGACGATGTCGGGCGGCCAAGGCAGCGCGGCCGTAGTGTCGGGCCCGGCCTTCTTTTGCGCCCTCTCGCGCAAAGTGCCAATGGAATAATAGTTGAACACGGCGGGGATACGGTTGGGATGGTCCGGCGCCTCGATGCCAGGACGCACGCAGTGCGGCGCCCAGTAATGCAATGTGGGAACGCGCAGGGCCAGCGCCGCATCATACTCCGCCAAGATGCCGCGCATGACGGTTTCAAAATCCATGCCGGCGGGGGCATGAATTTCCACAGCATCGGCGCAAAACATCATGCCCACGGTATTGGAGAGATCCAGCGATGTCCGCTTGTCTCCCAAGATCCGGAGGGGAAAGCGCTCCATCCCGGACCAGCGCGCCATGGCGAGGGAAAAAATCGTGAGATAGATCAGAAATGGCGTCACCTTTAGCCTGTCCGCCAGATCGCGGACCTTGTTCAGCACCCGGCCTGGAATGGTAAAGTTGCGCACGATACGTATGCCATTTCCCCACAATAGCGGCGCACCATCGCTAGGCGCCTTCATGATGGGCTGTTCCTGATACCAGCGCCGCCAATAGTCGATCAGCTGCGCGCCTTGCGGGCCGGCGAGAAATTCGCGCTCGGCCAGGGAATAGTCGTTGTAAGGCGTGGACGAAGCGGCTCTCGGCGCGCCATGATCCAGTATGTCGTGAAGATCATCCAGAATAATGTTGCGGGTTCCCGCATCCGCGATCATGTGGGAGCAAGACAGGGCGCACAAGCTTTCACCGCCGGACAGGGAAAACACCTTGGCGCGTGTCAACCATTCGCCGTCGACCGGGTTCAACTGGGCGCAGAAAGCCTGCGCCGCTTTGGCGGCGGCTTCCTCGGCAGCCTGGGGGCTTAGATGCCGCAAGTCTTCCACCTCTATCGCGAAAGCGTCCGCGGGATTGACAAAGGCCAGCAGCACATCGCCCCGCGCCTCGAAGCGCGCGCGCAGAGCGTCATAGCGTACGATGATCTGACGTATGGCCGCGGTGACGGATTGGGCGTTATGGGGGAACTTGCCCACCATGGCGATATTAAACGCAATAGGCTTGCCTTCATCCCTGCCGCCGGCAAAGGCCCTCCACATTTCCTGCGCCACCGACGGGGTAACCGGGCCAGGGAGAGCCGCCGCCCCGCGCAAAGCCTTTGCTGCATTGCGGGCCTGGAGATAGGCCAGGATTTCGCACTTGCGGGCGCGCAGGCCGTCCTTGTCGGCGGCGGTCAGGGCCGCTTTTGGCGAGCGATAGCGAAGGTCCCCTTCGCTCAGGGACAAAAGGATGCCCCGGCTTTCCAGCCCAGCGATCAGATGCGAAACCGTCATAATTCCCGACATATTGCCTGACCCATGCTCTGTCGAGGACAATGACAAACTGGCTGTCCGCGCGGGAGAATGCTCCCAATGGCGTTCGGGTTATCGCATGCCGGAAAAAAGAGGGAAAGAATAGACGCTTAGAGAAGAGCGCCGGGAATCGAGGCGATCTGGTTTTCCCAGCTTTCTTCGTTCTCAGAGCGGCGCGGGGTATAGCGGCAAAGACCCATCACAAAAGTTGGCTCATTATCGTCGTTTGCCAACGGCACGAAAAGATTTTCGGCGTCCAGGTATTCGCGGCCCGTAAGCCGGACGCGTCCCACAAGACGCAAGGGCTGGCCGCTTTCCAGAATCAAGTCGGCTGTATCGATCCAGCGCCCCACATGATCCGGCGAAAGCGTGTCCTCGAACGTTTTGCCCGTATGATGGCCGGTAATTTCGGTGATTTTCGTGCCAATAAGACGCCAAACATAATGCGAGGGCTTCACCGCATCGCGCTGGAACACAACTATGTCCCGCAGAAAATCCTTGAGATCACGCGCCGTCATGTCGGATCTTGCTGGCATGGGACGTGCGCCGGCTTTACTTTGCCAGAGCGCCAGGAATTTTGCGTGCTGTGAATCGCCGAAGGCGAGCGTGGGATCGCAGTAATAATACCACTTCTCCCGGGCCGCCCGTTGGTTAAGCGCTTTTACGGCATTGAGCACATTCATGGACCGATATTCGTCCCAAAATCATAAATACCGGGTAAAGTAGGCCCTATCGCACGGTCGCGTCATCAACCGAGCCGATCTGGAGTTAGGCCTGCAATCTCCTGTTGAAATGCATAAGGATTCCCAACCGACGCGCGTTATTTCAAACTGCACCCGCCGGGCGAAACGCGCCTTTGATCTGAAAATTCAACGCGCTGCCGGATTAAGGAACCTTACCGGTTGTATACGGGTGACATGTCCATACCGTGTTCACCATGATAACAGCTTGATTTCGGCAGGCATTTATCTCCGACCGCGAACCACCTATATGGTTTCAAAATTATTAATATTGGCGCGACAAAGCAGATGCCCCATTCCCGAAAAAAATCGATCCTGGACGAGCCGGTTCGCAAGTCTCCACCTGGTAAGTACAAGCTTGACGAGCTGAACGCTGACCGCATCGCCAAGCATCTGGTGATGTTTCAGCCGGACGAAAAAACTTTGGCTGAAGTCATCGCCAAGGCTAGATTCAGCATTCCCGGAATTGCCAAAATGGAAGAGGTATTCAAGGTAGCGCGCTACCAACCTGCTTGCATGATGGCAGTGGCCCGCAGGTCTAGATTCGATCCGAAAGTCCCCGTTGCCGAAGGATTGATCGCAGTCCTACCGTTGAATGTGTTGGGCCTAAAAATTCTTGCGCTCGGAGCCTTCGATGCCACCAAGCCCGACTTGCGACTCCTCGCGAAACCGGGAGAACGTCCTGCGGGCATCTATCTGTGGTGCGTTTATTTGCCGGGATCCTTGGCGGCCGGCATGGCACTATTGATGGAAAGATTATCGTCCGACCAAAACACCGGCGTGAACATCTATGCCCGCCCTGTCACCGAGGATGGAAAGCGCTTCAGCCAAGTCCTTGGCTTCACCCAAGGCGTTACAATAGACGGCATAGAAGCAGCTGACGTTTGGATATTCTCCCGCAAATCTGCGCCCCCGCTTTACGACAGCTATGTTCCCGACTTAGGCAAAGATGTAATCGGCATAACGATCGCCAGGACGTTTGACGATCTGATGCGCGTCGCCGCCATAAGAAATTCCGTCTATATCGGCGAACAGGAATGCCCCTATAGCGAGGAGTATGACGGTAACGATTTCGCCGCCGTGCATCTGCTGGCCTATATTGGCGATGAGCCCGTGGGCTGTTTGAGACTGCGGTTCTTCGCAGATTTCGCGAAGTTCGAGCGCATGGCGATCCGCAAGGAGTATCGCAAATCACGCGCCGCCATCCAGCTCGCCCGCGCCGGATTTAAGTTTTGCCAGAAAAAAGGATACCGGCGCGTATACGGCCATATCCAGGAACGGCTGGTCGGTTTCTGGAGCCGGTTCGGTTTCCGCGTCCGGGAAAACACGCGCCGGTTTGCGTTCTCCGATTTTGAGTATGTCGAGATCGTTGCCGATATCGAGCGCGATCCTGATGCGGTTACCTTAGACGCCGATCCTTATCTCGTGATTCGTCCCGAGGGCCGCTGGCACATCCCGGGCATTTTGGAAAAATCCTCTGCGCGCGCGGCAACCAAAACCATGGCGGCCAAGAAACGATAATTTGTCAGTCCAGACGAGTGTGCCAAACCGCGCCAACGACCTATGGTTGCCTGATGCCACTCCTCTGAAGTAGCTTGCGCCCGAGGTGGGGCGTTGAGCGCAGTGCACCCTGTTCATTTTCAGAGCGTTGTACCCCGCCTTTGCACCGAGGGATGGAATGGAGTTTCGTAGCCTGATCGCCGCCCTGCCGCAAAAAAGGGGAACGATCTACACCTTCGAGCGCGGTCAAACCGTCCACCACACCCATGCTGCTCTATACGACGATGTCATGCGCGCGCGCGAAAATCTGCGCAATTGGGGCGTCGGAGCGGGTACCCGCGTGGGCCTCTATGCGCCCAATTCCTATTATTGGCTGGTCTACGATTTGGCGCTGATCGAATTGCGCGCCATCTCCATGCCCTTCACCGACGATTTTACGGGCCAGATCAATCAGGCGCTTCTGGACAAATACAATGTCGCCTTGCTGCTGATTTCCAAAAGGGACGCCCGGCTTTTTCCACAAAAACCCGCTCATGTCGCCTTTCTCGACACCGACAATGACGGCATTCGCGCGCTGGAACGTCCGCCATCGCAGGACGCCGATACGGCTGACCAGCATAGCTTGGTATTTTCTTCGGGCTCGGCCGGCGGCCTGAAAGGCCTGGTGATCAGCCGCAAAGGCGTGGAGGACACTCTGCCCCCCGTCTTCGAAGCCCTGGGCTTCACCGCTGGCGACAGGCTTCTCTTATTCCTGCCCATGTCGAACTTCCAGCAGCGCAATCTCTGCTATGGTGCGCTGTGGTATGATTTCGACATTATCATCACCGATTTTACCCAGCTGTTTGCCGCCATGCAGGCGCTCAATCCCACCGCATTGGTAGGCCCACCCGTCCTGTTCCAAATGCTGCACGCCGAATACCGCAAATACCCGCCCTTGAAGCGAATGTCTTGGTTCTTGCTGGGCCACGCCCTGTCGCTAATCCCCTCGCCCGCGATACGCTTGAGCCTGGCGCGCATGCTGTTCCGGGATTTTTACAAGCAGTTCGGCAGCCGCATCCGCATGCTGACCACCGGCATGGCCCCGATTCAGCGCAGCATGGGGAAATTCTTCGAACGGCTGCAGCTTCCGCTTTGCGAATCCTATGGCATGGTGGAAGCCGGCTCGCTCACTTACCGCGGCATCGATTCAAAGCATTATGGCTCCGTGGGCAAGCTGCTGCGCGGCGTGAAGGTTTCGTTCGAGCCGGACGGTGAGATCATCATCACCCGGGACGCGCCCATGACCTTGCGCTATTTCCAATGCGCCGAAGGCGAGAATGAGCGCACTTTTTTGGGCGAAGGGCGGATCGCCACCGGCGATATAGGCAAGCTGGACGCGGACGGCTATTTGTACCTGCAGGGCCGCAAGAAGGAATTGCTGATCACCCCTGGCGGGGTGAAGGTGCATCCCGAAGCCATTGAGCAGGAACTCAATACCTGCCCCGGCGTGGCGCATGCGGTGATCTATATGAAACCCCACAGCTTGCATCTGACATGCGTGGTGGATCTTGCAGCCCCGGGCGGAGACGATGTGCGGGAGCGGGTGAAGAAGTTCGCCAACGGCCTGCCTTCGGCCAGGAAAGCCGCCCAGTTTGTGGACGTGATCTTTGCCGATGCGCCTTTCACGACCGAAAATGGCATGCTGCGGCCCAACCTGAAGATTGACCGCAAGGCGATTGCCGCCCGTTATCTTTCGCAAGCCTGATCGGCCAAAGGTTCGGTCAGGGCTACTGGGCCGTGCGGCTTGCAGCGGCGGCACAGCCATACAATGACAATGGCCACCAGGCATACCCAAGCCGAGAAGGTGAACATGTCCAGCGACGCCAGCAGATAGGCCTGACCGGTCATGCCGCGCACGACCGCCGCCTTGGCTCCCAAATCGGAAAATCCCAAATTCTGCAGCGACAAGAGCATGTCGTTGAGCGCCGGCGTGAAGCCCGAAGTCAGATCGGCCATATGGCTTTGATGCAGCGCGGCCCGCCGGTCCCAAAAGGTGGTGAGCAATGAGACCGAGAAACCGGCGGCGATGATGCGGGCGAAATTCGACAGGCCGGAAGCGGCCGGGATTTTTTCCGGCGGAACGCCGTCCAGCAAAATGGTGACGGTGGCGATGAAGAAAGAGCCGGACGAAATGCCTTGCACCATCAGCGGCAAGGCAATCGCCATGAAACTGGCGTCCGCGGTCAGGCTGGCGCGCATGAAATAGGATATCGCCGAAGCCGCGAAGGCGATGGTGGCGATCCACCGGGCATCGAACCGCGACATCAGCCGCGCCGCCAAGGGAGTCACCAATATGGCGACCGCGCCGGTGGGCGCCGACACCAATCCCGCCCAAGTGGCGGTATAGCCCAATTGGGTCTGCAGCCAAAGCGGGATCAACAGCATATTGGCCATGAACACGCCATTGCCCAGGCAGAAAACCACGGTGCCCAAGGTGAAATTCCGGTTGCGGAACAACGAGAGGTCAACAATCGGATGTTCTTGCGCCCATTCCCAAAGCAGGAAGGCGCCGAACCCGATCAGGGAGACAATCCCCAGGACGATGATCTGGGTGGATCCGAACCAATCCTCATTCTTGCCGGTGTCCAGCATTACCTGCAGTGCGCCTGCCCATACCACCAACAAAGCCAATCCGACCGAATCGATCGGCAGCTTGCGCGTGGCGCTTTCGCGGTCCTGCAAATTGCCCCAGCACAGCGCCGCCACAATCAGGCCCACCGGAACATTGATCAGAAATATCCAGCCCCAATGCCAGGAATCGGAAATATAGCCCCCCAGAATGGGTCCACAGATCGGCGCCACCAAAGTCGTAACCGACCAGATCGCTAGCGCGGTGGTGCGCCGGTGGTGCGGAAAGATGGCCAGCATCAGCGCTTGCGATCCGGGGATGATAGGTCCTGACAGTGCCCCCTGCAGGGTGCGGAAAAACACCAGCGACTCCAGGCTCCAGGCCACGCCGCATAACAGGGAGGTGATCGTAAAACCCAGGATGGACACGACGAAGACCCTCACCGCGCCATAGCGGCCCATCAGCCAGCCAGTGACCGGCACGCAAATGCCGTTGGCGACCACGAACGAGGTGATGATCCAGGTCGCCTGGTCGGTGGAAGCTCCCAGATTGCCGGCGATGGCGGGGAGCGAAACATTGGCGATGGTGGTATCCAGCACCTGCATGAAAGTGCCCATCGCCAGCGCAATGGCGGTAATGGCGAGCGCGGCGCCTTTCAACGGCGCAAGCGGGATTTCGGCCGCCGCGCTCACCGCGCCGGCGCGGCGTTGGCGGCCAGTATCTTTTTCACCAAGGCGTCCACTTTGATGTTCACATCTTCACCGGCATGCGCCCGCATCACCGGAACCGGCGCGGCGCTGGCGACGCGCGGGCCTGACTGGTCGGCGACCTCCACCTTGGCGCTGACGCTCAGCCCCACACGCAACGGATTGTCCTTCAGCTCGGCGGGATCCAAGGCGATGCGCACGGGCACCCGCTGCACGATCTTGATCCAGTTGCCCGAAGCATTCTGCGGCGGCAGCAGCGCGAAGGCGCTGCCGGAGCCCGCGCCCAGTCCCGCCACCTTGCCGCGATAGACCACCTTGCTGCCATACAGGTCGGTGGTGATGCGGACCGGTTGGCCGATGCGCATGCGCGAAAGCTGGACTTCCTTGAAATTGGCATCCACCCACACATCCGCCAGCGGCACAACCGCCATCAGCGGCGCACCCGCATGGACCCGCTGGCCGACTTGCACGGTGCGCTGGGCGACCACCCCATCCACCGGGGCCACGATCTTCATGTGGGACAAAGCAATGGCGGCGGCGCGCAACTGCGCCGCGGCGGCCAACACATCGGGATTGTTGGCCACATTCACGCCGGCAATGCTGGATTGCGCCTGCGCCAGACTGCCGCGCGCGGAATTCACCGCCGCTTCCGCCGCCGCCACCGCGTCGCGGGCATGGCCCAATTCCTCACCCGACACCGCCCCGGCCAAGGCGGCCTGACGCCGCTGATAATCGCTTCTAGCCTGCGCCAGAGCGACTTGCGCCTGGGCGAGCTGGGCGGAATAGGAGTCGGCACTGGCCGCAGTTCCGCGCACCGCGCGCACAACCCGCGCCAGATTGGCTTCCGCCGCGCGCATATTCACGTCCGCCGCCGATGGGTCCATTTCGATCAACAACTGGCCTTGGCGGACCGCCTGGGTGTTGTCGGCATAGAGCGCCGTGACAGTGGCGTTTTCCCGGCTGGTCACCGCCACGATATTGCCGGCGACATAGGCATCGTCGGTCCACTCACTTAACCGCCCCGCCAGCAGCCACCAGGCGCCATACAACAAAGCTGCGATAAAGATGGCGGCGCCGAACAGGACAAAACCCTTGCGGCGGCTTTCGCGTCTTTGGGACCACAGCTCGGGGGTGTCGCTCATGGCATGGCCTCCTGTTTGGCGCTGGCCTCGGCGACCGCGACCTTTGCGTCAAAACCGCCGCCGACCGCGAGCAGCAACGTCACGCGCTGGCTGGCGGCCTCGGCCACCAATACCGCCATTTGCCGGCGCGATTCCAGCAAGGTCGCTTGGGCCGTCAGCATGGGAATTTGTCCGGACAGGCCCAACCGATAACGCTCCTTGGCCAGACTAAAGGCCCGCTCGGCGCTTTCCAGCGCCAGTTTTTGCTGCTGGCGCTGATCGGCCAAGCTGGCCACCTGGGTCAGCGCGTCGGCCGTCTGACGCACCGCATTCACCACGGTGCCATTATAGTCGGCCACCGCCGCATCCAGATCGGCGGTGGCGCGCGCATATTGCGCACGCAACCGGCCGGCATCGAACAGCGGCAGATGAATCGCGGGGCCCGCGCCCGCCACAAGAGACTCGCTGGTGAAAAGATTGGACAGCCCCACGGCCTGAAACCCGATAGCGGCGGCCAAATCGATATTGGGATAAAAACCGGCATGCGCGGCCTTCCGCCCGTGCATCGCGGCCAGCACCCGGGCATGCGCTGCCAGAATATCGGGACGGCGCGCCAAAAGATCGGCCGGCAAGCGGTCCGGCAGGGGCAAGGCATTTTCGACAGAGGCCGAAGGGCGGCCGATGGCGGAATAGACATCGGCGCCGCGCCCGATCAGGGCCGCGATTCCATGCACGCCAACATCGCGCCCAGCCTCAGCGCGCCGCAGTTCCATCCTGGCCATCGCCAGCAAAGCCTTGGCCTGTTCCAGCGAGGCTTGGTTTTCCAATCCGGTGGCGACACGGCTTTGCGTCAGATCCAGAATGGCTTGGCGCTCATCCAAGGCCTGCCGCGCGATATCGATATTCTGATGGGCCAACAGCAAGGCGACATAGGACTGAGCAAAGATGCCCGAAAGCGCCAGCCGCGCGGCGCCGGCATCCAGCGCCGCGGCTTGGCGCAAATCTCCGGCGCGCGCGATCAGCGCCGCTTGCTTGCCCCAGAAATCCAGCGACCAGCGCAGCCGCGCCTGGACATCGCCCACCCATTGCCAGGAGCCGCCGAAGGGCCGGGGCAATAGATAGTTGTTGCTCAGCAACTGGCGTTGCTCAGAGCCGTCCAGATTGAGATTGGGATAGTCCAGCGCGCGCGCCGCCGACAATTCCGCCTGGGCGGCGCGGATGCGCGCCAGGGCGCCTTGCAGCGTGGGATTGCCGGCGAGCAATTGCGTGGCCAGGCTGTTCAATTGTGGATCGCCGAACGCCGTCCACCAATCGGCTTGCAGCTGCGGCGCGGCCTGATCGCCCAGCCCCAGCGCGCCAGCGGCGATTTCGGTCTGTGATGGCGCGGTCGATGGCGCCTGCACGCAGCCGGTCAGCGGCAACGCCAGAAACAATGCGGCGACCTGACTCCTGTTCAATCTGTTCCCCGCCGATGCGTGAGCGGCCAGCATCGCCTGATTCGTCTTTTCTTAAGGTTACCGCCGCTCCCGCGGGCAGCCCAACCAGGCGGTCCGGCAGAGCATCCATATATAACATATTGATTTGTATAGAATTATTTTGATTTCCGATATCGGTCCGCGACGGCGATGGCGGTGAAAATCGCCACCAGACACAAAGGAATTAACGCGGCGGTGCGAAACGAGGCCGATGCTGCGGCCGTGAGGATGCGAGTGAGCTCGGCCCCCTGCGCGCCAGCCACCAGGGCCGCATCGCCGCCCGCCGCCGCCAACTTGGCCTTGTCATAGACCGCCCCCAGATAAGGCAGCACGACGTAGGTGCAAGCCGCACCGGCCGATCCCATCAAGCCAAACACCATGGTGCCGCTGCGCGGATAGCGCTCGGCTACCGTCGCCAGCATGGTGGGCCAGAAGTAAGCAACCCCAAAGCCCCATACGGTTGCCGCCAAAAGCACCATCACCGGGCCGTTGGCGCCAGCCAGCGCAAGCAATCCCAGCATGGCGAATATCGAAGAGGAGATCAGCAATCCGATATTGCCCAGCCGCTTGACCAGGGGCCCCGCAAAATGGCGCATCACAAACATCAGCCCGCTGACATAGGCCAGGACCAGAATGCCGCGCATGCCCACGATCTGGCTCAGCGCCACGTCCAGCCACTGACCCGGCGCGAATTCGGTGGAGGCGGTGAACATCATCAACACCACCCAGATGAAAATCGTCGGACTTTGAAGCGTAGCTTTGATCATTTCGCCCGGCGTCACCGGCGCGTCCGTGGACGCGCTGACGGGCGGCAGTTTTTCCCGCAGCGTCAACGCGGCGAACACAAGGCACAGCAGCACCAGCGGAATCATGTTCCAGCGCCAGGGCAGCATGGCCCCGTCTATGGCAAGGCCCAGCAACGCGCCACCGACCAGCCCCGCCGGATACCAGGCATGCAAGATGCTGAGACGGCTGACTCGATCCTCGGGATAAAGCGCGCTGGTCAGCGGGTTGATCACCGTTTCCACCATGCCCCAGCCCAAGCCCTGTATCAGCATGCCAATCAGCAAGCCGGTATAAGGCGAAAATCCCAGCGCACCGGCCCCCGCGACCACCGTGAATCCCGCCGCCATCAGCGCGGCGGCGGCAACCAGCGCCCGGCCGAAACCGATTTTCGCCAGCACCGCGCTGGCCAGCAGCAAGGTGATGGCGAACCCGGCAAAGGCCGCGCCGAGCACGGTCGCCAGCCGCTCGCCCGCGGTCAAAGCGCCGAGCGGATCGAGATACTCGCCGCGCATATGCACCGCGGTCGCGGCACGCATGCTGACGGCCGCGCCCGCCGTAAACAGAGCCAGCAAGGTGATAATGAAAATACGTCCGCGATGGAGCGGTGCAGCGTCATTTATCATTATATTATGTGACCGGGTTGCCCGGCCCTCCCTTTTGCGGAGCCTAGCACGGGCAGGATGCTTCCCGTAAAGTCACCGCATGCTCCTTCATCCCCAAGCCGCGCTTGTCATCGCGCGCGCCGGCGACCTGACGACCGACCTGACCCCGCCGGGCCGAGGCGCTGGTGGGGATGCCCTTTACAGGCTGGCCTGACATGCAATTTCGCTCGGTATTTCTTGTGCTTTTGCTGACGCTTCCGGCCCAGGCGCGCGATTTCTCCAGCACCATCACCGAAGCCGAGCGGATCATGCCCATCCGCCCGGAATTCAAGACACCCGACGAGCCGAACCAGCTCTTTTATGTGCAGCGTTCGCCCAATGCCAACACCGTGGTCTATGCCGCAAAATTGGATGGCGCGGGCAATTTCGACTCCCGCAGCCCCGTCGAGGGTTTTTGGCGCAAGTTCAACATCGATGGCAGCAAACAGCCGCTCACCATGATCGAACGGATGATGGCCTATGGCGTGCGGACCGCGGCGCGCAAGAAAGACCGGCCGATCTTTTTTTCAATCGCCGCCCTGCCCCAGCGTCAGTTGACCCTGCAATGGGATGCACAGCATCGCCCCATCGCAACCATGGCCATGGGCGGGCGCACCGTGAAGCTGGCCTATGTTTATCTGCATGTGGTGGAAGGCGGATTGTTGCCCAGCGTGCCGGAGCTCGACATTTTCGGCACCGATATCGCCAGCGGCAAGGCAGTCCATGAGCATCTTATCCAGAAGTAGAGTCCGCATAATGCGGGGTATCTACCAGGCGCGCGCCCAGCCCGCGCCGCTTTTGAATCGCAAGCAGGCCTCGCGCCACCGCCATCAGCAGCAGCAACGGCGCCAGCCAGCCGGCAAAAAACGGTGCCATATAGCCGAATTCGCCCATCAGAATGAAGGCTTTGGAGGCGAAATGGGCGAGATACCCCGCCAGCAGAACGGTGACCAGGGCGAACCAGCGCGTCTGATAGGCGAAATAGAGCAGAGACAACACCGCGCCCAGCAGCGCCATCGCGCAAGTAAAAAGCGTCTCGCCAAAGATCAGTTGCAGCCGTGTCTTATAGCCATAGACATAGCGCGGCATGATCTGCGCCCCGGCCAACGCCGTAAGCTCGCCCAGCCGTAGATATTGCGGCGACAGTCCCAGATTGCGCAGCCACAATTCGTCCAACGCCATGGTGACGGTCCGCGCCCCGAAAGGGGTTCGGGTTTCCTCCTGCGTCGTCGTGGTGCTCAGCACATCGCCGCGGTTCGCGGCATCGGCACGCCAAGCGTGACCGTTTTCCAGCAGCCAGACATTGTGGGGCCTGGGTGTGGCCAGCGCCGCGGTATCCACCGCGCCCAGATGACCTTCGCTGTCCAGTTTGTAGATGGTGACATTGTGCAGCTTGAGCGGCGGGCCATATTCGATCTGCGCCCGCAGCAGACCGTCGGGAAGCGCAATCCAATGATTGCCGCCGCTACGGGTCCGGTCCAGGCGAATGCCCTCGCGCCCCAGCCTTTCGGCGATCTGCACATGGATCGCGGCAGGCCTCAGCCAAACATCCACCGTGAACAGAACCGCGCCCATCAACAGGCCGGCCAGCAGCGCCGGCACCAGACACAAAAGCGGCGAACGGCCGCTGTTCCAGATCAGCAGGCGTTCGCGCGATTCGGTAAAAGCGCTTTCGCTCCACACAACGCCCAGAAAGGTGGCAAAGGGAACAAAGGGCGGCAACAGGTCCGGCAGCCGCAGCACCGCCAGGCGCGCCACCGCCATGGCCACGTGCAAGCTATTTCCCTGAAACAGCGCGACTTGCGGCCACAGATCGATGGTCAAGGCGATGGTCATCAGCGCCGCGACGACCATCACGGTGTGGCGCAGATAGGCCGCCAATATGTAGCGCGAATAAAGCCCCCAAGGCGCAAGCCGGATGGGACGAGCGCCACCCTGCTGGCTCATGAGCGCGCCAATTGGGGGCGCACAAAATCATTGTGACGCCGCACGATCAGGGTGAAAGCAGCATAGGCAAAGCCGCCATAAAGCAACAAAGGCGGCAGCAGCGCACCGGCCACGCTGAGAGGGGCGATGCTGGTAATCATCCATTCGCACAAAAGATTCACCGACATCAGCGCCAGGCAGGAGAAAGGCAGCGCGAACCAGTTGGTCAACCGGTTGGTGAACGCCACCCCCAATAGCGCGATCAGCGGCGCCAGAAAGGACAACAGGCTGCGCGAGAAACGCTCCGCCAGAAGCAACATCTGGGCGCCGCGCGAATCCTTGGCGTGATAGTCCGGCACGAAAAGCTGTTCGACAACGGTTTGCTCATCCGTTTTGCTGCTGCGCGCCACGAAAGGCAGCAACTGATCCACCATCATCAACTGACTCATGTCACGCACCTTCATGCTGACGGGCGGCCCATCCTTTAGGAAATCGGTGCAATCGGGACAACGCAGCGGATTGGGCCGCACCGCGCCGCTCGCACTGGGCATGGGATTGGCGTCGGCGAAGGTGTGGGAGGTGAAATCGTTGAGGTTGAGCACGATCTTGCCGCTGCGATCAGGACCGTCCAGGCGCGCCTGCGCGGCGGTGACGACGCGCGAACTGCGGGGCCCAACCTGCTGATAGACGAACAGCGTGCGGTCCCCGCCCGGCGGCGGGGACTTGGCTTCACCGCTGGCATCGATCTGCGTTACGGCGCCGGACGGACCCGGCGGCGGCGCGCCGCCCACCACGCGTTCCATCGCATAAGCGACATAGGACGGGAAATAATAGAACTCGTTCTTGGCCACACCCTTCTTCAGCGAGCGCAATTCGGAGCTGAACAGGATGGAGCGCTGGGCATAGCGCGACATGGGATCGGCCACGCCCGATCCCAGCATGGCCAATAGCTGACCGGCCATGGCCAAGATCAGGATCAGCGCGCCCAATTGATAAGGCCCCAGGCCCGAGGCGAACAGCACCAGCAATTCGCGGCTTTCGCGCATGCGCAGCAGGGCCAGATAGGCCGCCATCAACAGCGCCACCGCAAGCGCCAGATCGAAGATTTCGGTCGAGGTGCAGGCCAATATCAGCGCGATGCTCGGCAAATCGGCTTCATGACGAACCGCTTCGCGAAATACCGGGGTGAAATGCTCGGCCAAGAAGATGGCCTCGATCAGAACGATCACCGCCAAGGCTTGGGAACCCACCCGGGCGAAGAAGCCCCGCGCATAGTCGCCGCGCAGGAAATTGGCCAGGGTCACGCGCAACGAGACAGAATTTGTTATCGGCGAAGGATCCGTCAAAGCCGGAATTCCTCGCCCAGATAGACACGGCGCACGCCTTCGTCGGCGACAATTTCCGCGACACCGCCTTCCGCCAAAACCTGTCCGCTTTCGATCACATAGGCGCGGTCCACGATCCCCAGCAATT
Organism: Rhizomicrobium sp.; assembly: GCA_035275465.1. Lineage (GTDB taxonomy): Bacteria > Pseudomonadota > Alphaproteobacteria > Micropepsales > Micropepsaceae > Rhizomicrobium. Next base: position 238,971 of record DATEMS010000036.1, read on the forward strand.
CCCGCGCCTTGTGATCGGTGATCAACACGCCGATGTCGCGGTCCGCCAAATGATCGATCATCTGCCCGATCTCGTCGGTGGCATGGGGATCCACGCCGGCGAAAGGTTCATCCAGCATGGCAAAGCTGGGTTCACAGGCCAGGGTGATGGCGATCTCGCACCGGCGGCGCTGCCCGCCCGACAATTGTCCGACCCGCTTGTCGCGCACCTCTTCCAGGCGAAACTCCTCGATCAGCGCGGCCATCTTGCGCTTGTGTGCCGCCGCGTCGGCCGCGCGCGCCTCCAGCACCAAGCGCAAATTCTGTTCCACGGTCAGCCCGCGGGGCACAAAGGGCGCTTGCGGCAGATAGGCAATGCCGAACCGCGCCCGATCGTAGAACGGCATGCTGGTGACGTTGTGGCCGTCCAGCAAAATCGCGCCCGCATCGGGCACAATCATGCCGGTCAGCATCTGGAAGGTGGTGGTCTTGCCCGCGCCATTGGGACCCAAGAGACCCACAACTTCGCCGCGCTTGAGCTGAAGCGTGACATTTTCAATCACCCGCCGCCCGGCGAACGACTTCACCAGATGCTGCGCAGAAAGCATGTCTTGGCTCTTCGAATCCCTGAGGGGCCGCGCCGGGATTGTCACCGTGCCGAATCACGCCCGGCTGCGCTTTGGCTGCCTGCGGATACTATGACGCAGCTTTTGGTCCGTACAAGCACGACCCGGAACCGCCGAACCCCTGAAGAAATGCGACGGATTGTTACGTCCAAACGCCCCACGAAACGTGGAAATACGGGCTTTTCGGGTCTGCCCAACGCCCATCTCAAGGGTGACAGAATACCCCATATCGCTGTTTTTTAGGGCAACTATAGGGACTTACCGTGATGGCGAAGGTTGTGGCATAAGCAATTCTGGCTATGCTCGCTCATACGGTCGTCCGGCCGTGGGGCATGCGTTCAAGAAGATCAGCACTGAGGGGCAATGACGACCCATTCCGCGGCCGCCGAACAAAAGGCCATTTTGGCCGAAACCGAGCAAGACGAACGCAAGAGCGTCGTGGACGGCTTTGCCGGCTATCGCGCGTTGCGCCGCCGGATCGAGGATCTGGAGAATAGCGGCCAGAACCTGCCTTTTTTCGAGCCCCGCGATGGCGTCAGCCACAGCGTCATCCGCCGCAGCGAAAAAAGCCTTATCAGCTTTTCCGGCTATAACTATCTGGGCCTGAGCGGGCATCCCGCCGTCACCGCCGCCGCCAAGAACGCGATCGACAAATACGGCACCAGCGCTTCGGCCAGCCGGATCGTCGCCGGCCAGATCGACCTGCATGGCGAGCTGGAACGCAAGCTGGCCGATTTCCTGGGCACCGAGGACGCGCTGGTTTTCATCAGCGGTTATCTGACCAATGTCAGCGTCATCTCCCATCTGCTGGCCCGCCCCGATGCGGTGATCTACGATTCCGGCGCCCACAACAGCATCATCACCGGCGCACGCCTGTCAGGCGCCAAGACCTTCACCTATCCCAACGGCGACTGGGACGGGTTGGATGCGCTGCTGGAAAAAGAACGCGCCGGATTCCGCCGCGGCATGATCGTGGCCGAAGGCGTCTATTCCATGGACGGCCAGATCCTGGACCTGACGCGCGCCGTGGAAACCAAAAAGCGCCACGACATGCTGTTGATGGTGGACGAAGCCCATTCCTTCGGCATCGTGGGCAAGACCGGGCGCGGCGTGTGCGAGGCCGCCGGGCTGCCGGTGGACAGCATCGACGTCTATATGGGCACGCTGAGCAAAACGCTGGCATCCAGCGGCGGCTATATCGCGGGCGACCGCGGATTGATCGAATATCTGCGTTTTCTATGCCCCGGCCTGATTTTCAGCGTGGGCCTGTCGCCCGCCGACACCGCCGCCGCCATGGCGGCCTTGGACATATTGGAGCGCGAACCGCATCGCCCCAAGCGTCTGCGCGAACGCGCCAAATTCTTCCGCCAGGTGGCGCGCGAAAATGGCCTCAGCGTGGGCGGCGACCCGGAATCCCCGGTCGCCTCCCTGATCGTGGGCGACGACAAGATGGCGATGCTGTTGTCGCACAATCTTTTGGAACGCGGCATCGAGGTGCAGCCCATCGTGCGCCCGGCGGTCTCCGCCACCACCGCGCGGCTGCGCTTCTTCCTCACCGCCAATCACACCGAAGAGCAAATCCAGGCGACCGTTCCCGTGGTGGCCCAGGAACTGGAAAAGCTGCGCCGCGAAGTCGGCTAGTGTCGTTCGATTCCGAAATTCGTCCGGAGTTCGATATGAAAATCATGCGCGTTTCGGCATCGGGACAATAGGGATGGCCGGCGCCTTTTTCGTCTCGGCCCAGGATCAGCCGCACCCGGCGCGGACCCAGGCCATTCTCAAAGCCCATCCGGAGATCCGCGAACTTATAGGCCGCAATCCCTGGACGGCGATTATCATGCTGGGCGTGGTGGGCTTGCAGACCGGCCTTGCGATCGTCATGGGCCGGCTTGGCCTGGGCTATTGGTGGGCGGCCTTGCTGAGCGCCTATTGCATCGGCGCCTTCGCCAATCATTGCCTCTATGTCGTTGTTCATGACGCGACCCACCGGCTGATCTTCAAGAACCGCGCCGCCAACTATCTGGTCGCGATCCTGGGCGATCTGCCCAATCTGATTCCGGGCGCCATCGGTTTCAGCATCTGTCATCTGGCGCATCACGCGCGCCAGGGGGACTACAGAACCGATGCGGACCTGGCGGGCAACTGGGAAGCGCGTCTTATCGGCAACCGCTGGTATGCCAAAGCGCTGTGGCTGCTGCTCTTCCCCCTATTCCAGCTGACCAGACCCATGCGCCTGAAGGACATTTCGGTGTTCAATGCCTGGAGCATCGCGAGCCTGGCGGCTTGCGCCGCCTTCAATGTCACCGTGTTTTTGCTCTTCGGCGCCAATGCCATTCTGTATCTGGGCGCCTCGATGCTGTTTTCCATCGGCCTGCACCCGCTCGGCAGCCGCTGGATTCAGGAGCATTTCACACTCGATCCCAGCCAGGAAACCGGCAGCTATTACGGCAAGCTGAACCGGCTGGCGCTCAATGTCGGCTATCACAACGAGCACCATGATTTCCCCTCCGTTCCCTGGAACAGGTTGCCCGCTATTCGCAAAACGGCGCCCGAATTCTACGACACGCTGATCCCCTCACCGTCCTGGACTGGGCTTTGGCTGACATTCATTTGCGATCCGCGCTATTCGCTTTATTCCCGCGTGCTCCGGGCGGAAATCGAGTAGGAGGCGCACCTTGAGCTTGGAAGGAAAACGCGCGCTCAGAGTCGCGCTGGTTACCAGTTCTTACAATTACATCGCCGACGGCGTGGCGCTCACCCTCAACCGTCTGGTCGGGCATCTGGAATCCCAGGGTATCGACGTGCTGGTGTTCGCGCCGACGGCCCGGAACCCCGCCTTTGCCTATCGGGGGACGGTCGTGGCGGTGCCATCCATTCCCCTGCCCGGCCGCCCGGAATACCGCTTGGCGCTGGGCATGGCCGGTTATGTGAAGCGGCAATTGCTGGATTTCGCCCCTGACATCATTCACATCGGCGTGCCGGACTTTTTGGGACATGCCGCGCTGGCTTTGGCGCGGCAACACGGCATCCCGGCGGTTGCATCCTATCACACCCGCTACGAAACCTATTTGCGGCACTATTGGTATCTGGCGCCGCTGGAAAATCCGCTCAAGCGCATTCTGCGCCGCTTCTACGGTCAATGCCGCGAGGTCTATGTCCCTTCGGATTCCACGCGCGATGCGCTGCTGGCCGACGGGTTGCGCGACAATTTCAAATCCTGGCCGCGCGGAATCGATACGCAAGCTTTTCACCCCGCCAAGCGCAGCACATCCTGGCGCGCGCATCTTGGCATCGGACCCGATGAAACGGTGGTGCTGCACGTCTCCCGCCTGGTGCGGGAAAAGCGGCTGGATACGTTGACGGCGGCGTTGAACGCGATAGCGGCGCCGCATCGCGTGGTGATCGTGGGGGATGGACCGGATCGAGACTTCGTCGAAGGTGAACTGCCGCATGCTGTTTTCGCCGGCTTCCTGGCGGGCGAAGCACTGGCGCAGGCCTATGCTTCGTCGGACATCTTCGTTTTTCCCAGCGACAGCGAGAGCTTCGGCAATGTCACCCTGGAGGCCATGGCATCGGGGCTGCCATGCGTCTGCGCCGATGCCACCGGCAGCCGTTCGCTGGTGGTGCCGGGCGAAACCGGCTTCCTGGCGCAGGCCGGCGACGCCGGCGCCTTTGCCCGGCACATTACGGCCCTGGTCCAGGGTGGCGGCCTGCGGCGGCGCATGGGAGAAGCCGCCCGCACCCGGTCCTTGCGCTTTTCCTGGGAAGAGACGATGGCGCGTATCTTGGGCTATTATCGCGCGCTAACTGCTGGAACCCATAAGTGAAGATCGTAGACGTTTGCGAATTCTATTCGCCGACCGGCGGCGGCGTGCGGCGCTATATCAACCAAAAACTGGCGCTGGCGGAAAAATTCGGCCACGACCTGACCATCATCGCGCCGGGCGCGGAAACCCGCACGGAAAAGACCCGCGGCGGCCGCATTGCCTGGATCAAAAGCCCGCATCTGCCCTTCGACCGCAACTACCGCATGTTCTGGGGGCACAAGGCCGTCTGGCGGGCCTTGGATGAACTGGCGCCCGATCTGGTGGAAGGGTCATCGCCCTGGCGCGGCGGCTGGCTGGCGGCGCGCTGGCCGGGCAAGGCGGTGAAAGTGTTCTTCATGCACGCCGATCCGGTGGCGGTCTATCCGCAGACCTTCCTGGGCGGCTGGTTGGGACCGGAGCGGGTGGACCGGCTGTTCGGCTTTTTCTGGCGTTATCTCAACCAACTGAACAACCAATATGACGCCGCCATTGTCACCAATCCGGCGCTGGCGGAGCGTTTTGCCGGTTTCGGACTGGGCAATATCGAAGTCGCGCCTTTCGGCGTGGAACGGCGTCATTTTTCGCCGGATTTTTACGACGCCACCGCCCGGCGCGAGATGCTGGCGACCTGCGGATTGGACGAAGATGCTTCGCTGTTGATCGCGGTCGGCCGGCACCATCCCGAAAAGCGTTTGCGCACCATCATCCAGGCCGTCTCCCGGGCACAGGCCCATCGCAGAATCGGGCTTTATATTGCCGGTGACGGCTTTCTGCGCGCCTCGGTGGAGCGCTGGGCCCTGAACGCGCGTCATGTCTATGTCGCGGGCCAGATCAACGACGCCGATCAACTGGCCACCGTGATGGCCAGCGCCGATGCCTTGATCCATGGCTCGGCGGCGGAAACCTTCGGCCTGGTGCTGGCCGAAGCCTTGTGTTCCGGAACGCCTTTGATCGTGCCGGATGCGGGCGCATCGGCGACCTTTGCCGGTCCCGGTTATGCGGAAGTCTATCGCGCCGGCGACGCGGCGGACGGGGCGGACGCCATAGCGCGGCTCTTGTCCGGGGACCGTGCCGCGCAATCGCGCGCCGCGCTGGCGGCGGCGGACGCCCAGGTCTTTACTGTCGAGCAGCATTTTCAGAAGCTGTTCGAAATCTATGCGCGAATCCTGGCGGAACGCTCCGGACGTTAGCGCGCGCCCTCAAGCCGGTCGAACCAATCCAGATAAGCGGCGGCGCAAGCGCGCGGTTCATACGCTGCGACCAGCGCGCGCAGCATGTCGCGCGGCGGCCGCGGCGCACGGCAGACGGCCAACAGGGCCGCGGCCAGATCGCTTGGCGCGCGCGAGGTTACGATCCGCCCCGCTTGGGGAATGGTCATCACTTCGCGCAGCATGGCGGAACAATCGGTGCTGACCACCGGGACGCCATGGAACAAGGCCTCGCCGATCACGGCGGGCTGGCCTTCATAGCGCGAGGTCATCAAAAAAGCATCGGCTTGCGGCAGATAGGGATCGATCTCGTCCACCGCCCCCGCCAGCGTGACCTGATCGCGCAAGCCCATGACGGCGATTTTTTCGGCAATCTTCCGGCGCTCAGCGCCGTCGCCCAACATGGTCAAATGCGCCGGATGCAGCTTGTTCAAGGCCGCGATCGCCGCCAGCGCCAGCGCCGCATCCTTTTGCGGTTCCAACCGTCCGGCCCAGACGATGTTGAAGCCATGAGCGGGGCGCGGCGCTGGCGTTGCTGTTTCCCGCACATAGATGGGATCGTGCAAAAGCGCGATCGGCCGGCCGGTGATAATCGTGGCCATCTCACGTGCGGAGCCGGCGGTCAGCACGGAAAAGCCGTCCACACCCCGGGCAAAATGCCCAAACAGCGCGGCACCGATGGCGGACGGCAACCCGGCGGGCAAGGGTGGATTGGAAATCTTGAGCGTGATGCGGGCGCGGTCCGCGGCGCGGCGCAATCCATTGGCCAGGGGCAGATGAAAATTGCCCGGCAGGAAAATCACATCGGGCCGCAGCGCGGGCAGATAGGCCGCCATGGCCTGTCCCAGACCAAAGCGTGACAGCATCGTGCGAGGGACCTTTGGCTCCAGCGCGATCAGCCGCACGCGCGGATCCACCGTGGCGCGCAATGCGCCCTCCTCCGTGCCGCACAGAATGGTGACCTCGCGCCCCAGCTCGGTCCAATTTTTCGCCAAGCCGATGGCGATCCGCTCGGTGCCGCCGCGCGCGAAATCATGCATGCAAATCAAGATACGCCGCGCAGTCATGGCGCCCGCTCGAAAATATGGATGGTTTCGTTGAGGCTTTCATGGATATGGACCGGGGCCCAGAAACGCGAAGCGGGGGCCGCGGTATGCGCCAGCCGGTAGCCGAGACGGCCGTCATAAAGCGCGGCAAAATAGCGCCGCGCCGATCCATCCGCGAACTGAAGCTGCTGGTTGCGGGAATAGACCCGGCCCGGCGGCAAAGTCTCTGGCACGATCCGGTAATGCTGCGCCCACCAATCGCTCACCACAATGAAGCGGGGCCCGCGGCTTCCGATCGCGTCAAACGCCTCCTGACGTTCCAAAACCCCCGGCAAAGGATTGCGCAGTTTAATGGGCCTGCCCCCGATCCGGCTGACCCGTGCGTCCTTAGGAAAGCGCGGCAGATAGGCATTCTGGCCATAGGTTTCTATGGAATCGCCGGGACGCATATGCGACGCCATCCAGCTTTCGGCGTCATAGCGCGGATCGAGCAGAAAGGCGGCGTTGATGGCGACGGCTTGGTGCAGGGCAAACAGCGCCGTCACCGTCAGGGCGCCGCGCGCCAAAAGCCGCATCCAGGGCTGTGCCGCGAAAACCAGGATGTCCGCAGCCACGCCGATATAGACGCAAGCCAGCACCGCTTGCGGCAACAAAAAACGCGCGTCGCTGCGCAGGGCGGCGAAATTGAAGCAGACCGTGAAAGACAGCATCGCCAGAACGGGAAGCAAGCCCGCCACACGCAAGCCGCCATGGCTGCGCGCCAGATGCGCCGCCAGCCCCAGCATCGCCAAGGTGACCGCAACCAGCCCATAACCCTTGCTGAAAGCCGCCATCATATCGCGCGTCAACGCCAGCCAGCCGGATGGCCCCCGCACATACTCTGCATAGTCCTGGCTGGCCGGGCCGGTGAGAAAAGCCAGCCGCCGCGCAAAACCGCCGGGATTGGTGATGGCCCCATCCACCAGCAGCAATAGGCACAGCGCCACCAAGGCCGCAGGAATCAGGCGGGTGACGACGCCGCGCCAATGCTCGCGCGGCCAGGACTGGGCGGCGAACCAGACCAGAAGGAACACCGGCAGGCTGAGCAGAAACAAGGCATAGGCCTGATCCTTGGTCGCCACTGCCGCCGCGGCGCACAGCGACGCCCACCAGAAATAGCGGGGCTGCTGTTCGATCACCGCCCGCATGACCCAAAGCAGTCCCAACAGGCTCCAGAAAAGATACGGCACGTCCAGATTGCCGACCTGGCCATAATAGATCAGACCGAAGTTCAGGGCGCAGGCGGCCGCTGCCAGCAGTCCCGCGCGGGTGCCCGCCAGCAGCCGCGCCATGTGACCGGCGCACCAGATGATCCCCAACGCCATCAGCAGGTTCACCAGGCGGCCCATCACCATGAAAAAGGTCATATAGCCGGGCTTGGTGAATTCCCCGATCACATCGGCTTGTTGGAATGAAGGCGCCTGCAGCAACGCCACTATCACGCCCGGCAGTGTCAAAACCGCCAGCAGAAAGGCGTGCAGCGGCGGATAGGTGAAATACGAATCCGGCTTGTAGGTCAGCGCCAAGGCGGTGAGAAAATTGCGCGGCACAAAACCGTCATCGTCCCAGCCATCGGACGCCGGCAGGCCCCAGAACAGGCCAGATAGCCGCAGGCCGGCAGCCGCAATCAAAATCCAAGTCAGAGGATTGCGAAGCCAGAACCGCATCACACGGCCTTCCGGCGCAGATCCAGCAGCCAGGTCAGGCTTGCCACGGCGGCGGCCAGAACCAGGTCGGCGGCCGCCAGGATCACCAGCACGGTCGCAACCGGCATCACCGCCATATTGGCCGCGCCCGCCGCCGCGAGGCCGGCGCCGATAAAGATCAGATCCTTGTTGGGCACCAGAGGCAGCCGCGACACTACCAATCGAAGGGCCACAAACTGCAGACAGGCGACCGCCGAAGGCAAAGCGCCGGACACTTCCCACAACCCGAACTCCACCAGCAAGACAAACAGCGCGCGGGTGAAGTGAATGGCAAAGGTGGTGGCGATCTGACCGCGGCTCAGCACCGTCAGCTTGCGGTGACCCAGCACCAGCCCCGCGGCAAGAAGGAGCGGTACCGAGCCTGCCAGCACATAGAGCCAGCTATAGGTGCCGGACAAAGCGGGAAGATGCAGGCCTCCGGTCGCCAGAAGCGCCACCCCCAGGATATAGACCATCAAAAGGCCCGCGCCGCCCGACAGGACATTGGAGTCCTTGATGGCATGCACCAGCATGCCGGGCGGGAGTTTCAAATGGCGCTGAGCCCAGAAATAGAAAAAGGCTTCGCCGGAATAATCCAGCATGAAGGCATTGAGCAGCCGCTTGCGCAGGATCACCGACAAGGGCGGCGGTGTCGCCCACAGATTGCGATAGACCAGATAATCACCGAAAGGTTGGATGAAGAACTGCAACGCCAGCAAACCATAGAAGCCAAGATTGCCCGGCCGCGCGTCCCAGATGCCGCGCCATCCCAGCAGGCTGAGACGATGGATAATGACCGTCAAAAGCAGGACAGGAATGCCCCAGCGCAGGAACTGGATCGCCAGCTTGCCCCAGCGGCTGGCCGTCAGCCGCGCGAAAAGGCCTGCTGGCGGGCCAAGGTCGGGCGACGCCGTCATGCGCGGGACAAAAACCAGCGCACAATCCCGCGCGGCAGAAGATCGGTGAGGCAGCGGATAACCGAAAATTGCCAGGGCACCACAATGACGCGCGCGCCGGCATCTATCTTCTTGGCGATGATTTTGGCCGCCCGATCCGCCGTCATCAGAAATGGCTTGGGTTCATGGACCCGCCGGCTCATGGGCGTGTCGATGAAACCGGGCGACACCAAGCTGACCGTCACGCCATAGGGCTTCAGGCGTAGTCCCAAGGCCTCGGCAAACAGCCGCAAACCGGCTTTGGTGGCCGCATAGGTCGGCGCCATGGGCAAAGGGTAGGATTCGGAGATGGACCCGACCAGCACGATCTGGCCCGTGCCGCGCGCGGCCATGACTTCGGCGATGGCATTGGCGCCGACGACCGGGGCGACAAAATTCACTTCCGCGATCGCTTGGGCGTTCTGCGGCAATTCGGCCTTGGGCGCATGCGGCGCGCTGCCGCCCAGTCCGGCATTGAAGATGGCCAGGCCGATGGGCGAACCCGCATCCGCCTCCAGCAGCCGCGCGGCAAATCCCGCCGCGTCGCGCAGATCAAAAGATTGACTATTGACCGTGGCGCCCAGCGCGCGGCATCGCGCGGCTATTTCTTGCAAGCGCGCTTGGTCACGGCCCCACAGCAACAGCGTCACCCCGGCCCGGGCATAGGCCAAAGCCAGGCTGGCGCCGATGCCGCTGGATGCGCCGGTAATCAGGACGACGTTGTGGGGCATGACACTCGCGCAAGGCCCGCGGAAATGCGGCAATTGCTTACTATCAAATCGGCATCCCCGAGGCTATGGTGCCGCGCTTTTTGCAAGGAGCGACCGGCAACCCGGAGCAAAGCGTAGGGCCTGCCGGCGCGACCCGAAAAAGCGCGACCGGCAACCCGGAGCAAAGCGTAGGGCCTGCCGGCGCGACCCAAAAAAGTGCGACCGGCAACCCGAGCGAAGCGTAGGGCCTGCCGGCGCGGCCATATAAGGAATCCGCCCCTTGAACGCATCCGTGGAGATCGTCCCGGTACAGACCAAGCAGCAATGGCGCGATTTCCACCACCTGCCCTTTAAGATCTACCGGGACGACCCCCAATGGGTGGCGCCCCTGTTGCTGGAGCGGAAATTCCATTTTCAGGCCAAGCACAATCCCTATTTCCAGCATGCCCGGGCGGCTTTTTTCCTGGCCTATCGCGGCGGCGAGCCGGTGGGGCGCATTACCGCACAGATCGACCGGCTGCATCTGGAGCGCTATCAGGACGCAACCGGCCATTTCGGATTCATTGAAGCGGTGGACGATGCGGCGGTGTTTGCCGCGCTGTTGCACGCGGCGGAAAGCTGGTTGCGCGATCAGGGCATGAAACGGGTGATCGGGCCGGTGAGCTTCTCCCTATGGGATCAGCCCGGCCTGTTGGTCGAAGGCTTCGATACCCCGCCCTATGTGATGATGAACCATCACCGTCCCTATTATCAAAATCGCATTGCCGCCCAGGGCTATGAAAAGGCGGAAGATCTGATCGCCTATCGCTACGGTCCCGATGCATCGACCAAGACCTGGGACAAGCTGATGGCCCGCGCCTTGCGCGGCGGCGAGATCACCTTGCGCAACATCCATATGGATAGGCGTTTCAAGGATGAAGTCGCCATGCTGCTGGACATCATCAACGATGCCTGGTCGGACAATTGGGGCTATGTGCGCATGACCCAGGCGGAGATCGACGAGCTGGCAGGAGTCCTCAAGCTGCTGCTGCGGCCCGGCGACGTCGCCATCGCGGAATATCAAGGCAAGCCCGCTGCCTTTACCGCGATCTTTCCCAATCTCAACGAAGCCATCGCCGACATGAACGGCCGGCTGTTTCCGTTCAACTGGATCAAGCTGCTCTGGCGCATGAAGGTGACGCGCCCAAAAACCGCGCGCATGCCGATGATGGGGGTGCGCAAGTCGCTGCAATCTTCGCCGGTGGGCGCGGCGCTGGCGCTGTCGGTGATGCGCTCGGTGCGGGAGTTCAACTTCTCGCGCGGCGTGGTGGACAGCGAATTGTCCTGGATCCTGGCGCGCAATGCCCGCGTGCGCCATGTGATCGAAATGGTGGGCGGCGTGCCCTACAAGACTTATCGCGTCTACGAAAAACCGCTTTAGGAGCGACCGGCAACCCGGAGCAAAGCGTAGGGCCTGCCGGCGCGACCGCCCTAGAAAGACTCCGGATCGAAGCCGTGAATGGTGCAGACCCGTTTGGCCAGCTTGCGGAATTTGGGATTGTGATGGCCGCGCGCCGTGCCGGTCTCGTCCTGGTAGAGATGGATCATCTCATGGGCCATGGTGGAGATCAGCATGTCGGTGGAATTCACCAATCCGGCCGATATGGCGATCTCGCTGAAATCGTCATTGCCTCTTGCGCGGCGATGACGGCCGCGAAAATGGCCGAAACGATCCTTGGCGCCCAGCACCCGGAACATCACATGATCGGCATGCGGCAAACCCCAGCGGCAAAAAGGCGGGCTGACGCGCAAATACTCATAGGCGCCTTCCAGCATCTCGGGGGTCAGGGTCAGTTTGGACATGGCCGTCTCGCTCGTCGCAAGAACCATAGCGCATTGGGTTTATGGCGGCGGCGCGGCAGCGCGTCGCGCTTATAAGATATTGAATTTATTATACTTTTCATATCTGTCCGGATGGCGGAACAGCCGTTATAAGAGCGTCGCAAAACATGGGTTTGGGCATGGAATTTCAGAGCAAGCTCAGGGCGGCACGCATCGTCCCGGTCATCGTCATCAAGGAGTTGGGCCAGGCCGTTCCGCTGGCCAAAGCGCTGGTAGAAGGTGGTCTCCCTATCCTGGAAATAACCCTACGAACTCCGGTGGCTTTAGAGGCAATCCGCGCTATTTCGCAGGCGGTCAAAGACGCCCTGGTGGGGGCGGGAACCGTCACCAACGCCCAGCAATTTGCGCAAGCCGCCGCGGCGGGGGCCCAATTCGTGGTCAGCCCGGGGCTGACAGAAGAGGTGGCGCAAGCCAGCCATGCGTATCAGATACCGATCCTTCCCGGCGTCGCCACGGCGTCCGACATCATGCGCGGCATGAGCCTGGATCTGACCCTGTTCAAGTTCTTTCCCGCCGAAACCAGCGGCGGCGTGCCCGCGATCAAGGCGCTGGGCGGCCCCTTTCCGCAGGTCCATTTCTGTCCGACCGGCGGCATCTCACCTGCGAACCTGTCCCGCTATCTGTCTTTGCCCAATGTGATCGCGGCAGGCGGATCCTGGATGGTGCCGGCCGATTTGAACGAAGCCGATGCGTTCGCCCGCGCCACCCTGATGGCGCGCGAGGCCCGCGCCCTGGCCGCCGCATGACCACCGCCATCTCCATCGGCGAATGCATGGTGGAGCTGCGCCCCGCCGCGGACGGCCATCTGTGCCGCGGCTTTGCGGGCGATGCCTACAACACCGCCGTTTATCTGAAGCGCAGCGCGCCGCAAATCGACGCCGCTTTCCTGACCGCCACGGGCGATGAAAGCCTCAGCGAGGCCATGGTGGAAAGCTGGCGCGGCGAAGGCATCAGCGACCGGCTGGTGTTCCGCCTTCCCGGCCGGCGTCCCGCGCTCTATCTGATCGAGACCAATGCCAAGGGCGACCGCAAATTCCACTATTGGCGCGGCGAAACGCCGGCCAAGGAATGGTTGCGTCTGCTGTTGGCGGCGGGCGGCGCCGAGCTGCTGAACAAAGCGGATCTGGTTTATATTTCCGGCATTTCGCTGGCCATTCTCAGTCCTGCCGACCGGAAGGCCGCGATCCAGCTTCTAGGGTCGCTCAAAACCAAACTCGCCTTCGATCCCAATATCCGCCCTGCTCTTTGGGAATCGATGGACGAGGCCAAGGACATGTTCGAGGCGATGGCAAAAGCCAGCGCCATCGTGCTGCCCAGCCGGCAGGACTATCAGTTCCTGTACGGAATGGACGATCCGGACGAGCAGATCCGCTTCACCGCCACCCTCACCAAAGGTGAGATCGCCTTGACGTGCGATGAGGAGGGTTGCCGGGTCCATGCCAACGGCAACACCGCGGCCATGCCGACCGAGGCCTTGACCGTGCTGGACACATCCGGCGCCGGGGATTCCTTCAACGGCGCCTATCTGGCGGCGCGCCTGACCGGCAAGGACCCGTTTGAGGCCGCCAAAGCAGGCCTCGCCCTGGCCGCCAAAGTGGTGGCCCAGCCCGGCGCGCTTGTTCCCAGGGTCTGATTCTTAACGGCGTTTGCGGTCCAGCGCGGTGAACTCGGCATCCGTCAGGGAAACCGCGCCGGCGCCCATATTCTCTTCCAGATGCGCCAGCTTGGATGTTCCCGGAATGGGCAGCACCACCGGGCTGCGCTTGAGCAGCCAGGCCAGCGCCACTTGGCCCTGCGTGGCGCCTTTGTTTTTGGCCAATTTGTCCAAAGCGCCGCCCGCGCGGGTCAATTCCCCATCACCTCCAAGAGGATAATAGGGAATAAAGCCGATGCCTTGGGCCTGGCAATAATCCAGCACATCATCGCTATGGCGGTCGGCCAGGTTGTAGCTGTTCTGCACCGTAGCAACGCGAAACACTTTAGAGGCCGCCTTGATGTCGTCCACGGAGACTTCCGACAGCCCGGCATGGCGGATGAGCCCATCGTCCAGCAATTGCTTCACCGCACCGAATTGTTCGTTGCGCGGCACGCGGGAATCGATGCGGTGCAACTGCCAAAGCGCGATCTGTTCCACGCCCAATTGACGGCAGCTTTTGCGCGCCTGGGCGATCAGATGCTCGGGACGGCAATTGACATGCCACATATGGGGCCCGCTGCGGGTGAAGCCCGCCTTGGTGGCGATCAAAAGCCCGTCATAGGGATAGAGCGCTTCGCGGATCAGTTGTTCGGAAACATCGGGGCCATAGGAGTCCGCGGTGTCGATGAAATTCACCCCCAACCCGGGAAGGCGCCTGAGCACCCGTAGCGCCTCGGCCTTGTCTTTGGGCGGACCCCAAACGCCGGGACCGGTGATCTGCATGGCGCCGAACCCCAAGCGATTAACGGAAATCTCGCCGCCGATCTGAAACACCGACATGCAAACGCCTTTCAGGAATTGAGGCCGCGCGGTTCCTTGATCACCTGGCGGGTGGACCAGGTGCGCGGGGTATGACCGCTGATCTCAGTGCCCGCGTCATGGCTGAAGCGCCTGTTCCAGATGGTGGCGGTGAGCGAGATCAACGCCACGGTCCAAAAGGCGGCCGTGAAATCGGAAAGCTGAGGCATGGCGTGGCCGCGCAGCACCATCGCCCCCTGCAACGCCGCCGCGCCGGCACAAATGCCCATCGAGAGCATCAGTTGCTGGAAAGTAGTGTAAAAGCTGGTGGCGCTGCTGATGCGTTCCTGCCCAATCTCGTCATAGGCAATGGTGTTGTAGCCGGTGAACTGAAGGGACATGAAGAAGCCGCTCAGCGCCATCATCAGGAACATCAGCGGCAACGGCCATCCGGGACGGAACAAGCCGCATAGGCCATAGCCGGCGCTGGCAAAAAAGCCGTTGACCACCAGCGTGTCGCGAAAGCCGAAGCGCCGCAGCAAGAACGGCGCCGCCGGCTTGGCGAGGAGCGCGCCGACCGCTGTGGCAAGGGTCATCAAACCGGATTGCGCCGCCGACAGGCCGAAGCCCAACTGCATCATCAGCGGCAACAGATAAGGATGCGCACCCTGGGTGATACGGGTGATGGCGCCGGCGATGACGGAAACGCCATAGGTGGGAATTCGCATCAGCGAAATGTCGAGAATGGAATCTTTGGTCCGCCGCGCATGCCGGACATACCAAATGCCCAACAGCAACCCGATTCCCAGAAGCATCAGGGCGAGCACGATAAGGCCGTCATGGCTTATCAGTTCGAAGCCGAACAGCACCAGGCCCAGGGAAAGGCTGGACAGAAGGATGCCTTTATAATCGGTCTTTTCCGGCACCTCGCCGCGCAGATCGGCGATATAGAGGCTGACCAGGATCACGCCCAGTATGCCGATGGGCACATTGATGTAGAAGATCCAGCGCCAGTTCAGATAGGTGACGATAAACCCGCCCAAGGGCGGTCCCAGGATGGGGCCTACAATGGCGGGAATCAGCACCCAGGATGTGGCCTGGATCAGATCGCGTTTTTCCACGCTGCGCATCAGGACCAGACGTCCGACGGGCAGCATCAGCGCCCCGCCAAGGCCCTGGAAAAACCGCGCCGCCACCAGGAAAGCGACATTGGTCGCCTGGGCGCAGGCGATGGATCCCAGAATGAAGGCGATGATGGCGCCGCGGAACACAGTGCGGGCGCCGAAGCGGTCGGCGAGGCGTCCCGATATCGGAATGAAAATGGCCAAACTGATCAAATAGGATGTCAGAGCAATAGACAGGCTGGGGGCCGAAACACCCAGCTCGCGCGCCATGCCGGGCAGCGCCGTCGCCAGCACGGTGCCGTCCAACTGCTCCATGAACATCGCCGCCCCGACGATCAAGGCGATGGTGCGGAAATGGGGTTTGGCGGACATGGCGGACCCCTTTAGGCCCGCCCTTGCCCAGGCGCAAGGGCCGGTTTTGAAGGGATTTAATGGCCCTTGGAGACCGGCAGATCGCCGAGAACCCCGCCATATCGTAGAAAGACGCTGGGGCTCTTTGCTGTCCTATTCAGTAGTCATAGTCGTACCGATAGCCTCCACGATAGGCCGGCGGGGGCGGCGGCGGCAGGCCATAATCATACCGGTCGTAGTAGCGGTCGCGCTGGGAAGCGGCGGCAATAGCGCCCAGGGCAAACAAGCCGATGCCAAGGCCTATCAGCGCTCCGGTGTCATTGCCCCGGCCGTGCCAGCCGTTATGGCCGTGATGGTAACCGCCATGTCCGCCGCGATGAAAACGCTGCGCGGACGCGGGCACGGCGCCCAGCAACGACAGGGCTAGAGTGGCGCAAATCAGACGTTTCATCATGACTTTGGTCCTTTCATCGGCGGCGCGAACACCGCGTCGTTGGCGAGACCCTGACAGGGCGTCCATGAACCCAGGCTGAACCGTTCCGTTTGCCGGCATACAGGTTCCCCAAATGACGGGAACCCGCAAAAGAAAAGGGCCCCCGTTTCCGGGCGCCCTGTTCTGTCCGATGATTGCTTCTGCGCGCCTCTAGAAGTTGAAGCGGACGCCGAGGCGGACTTCGCGGCCCAGATAGTCGTATTGTGCGACGGAGTGGGTGGGACCGCCGTTGTTCTGAACGGCGCCGTCATAGGATGGCACCATCTGCGGTGGTATGTTCAGAGCATTGTCCACCGCGGCGAAGAATTGCCAGTTATCGTCGAAGTCATAGGACGCGCGCAGATCCAGATACGCGGTCGGATCGACGTTGAACACGTCGTCCGAAACCCTGAACCGGTCCGCCGCGGTCGCCATATTGCCGGTGTTCCAGAAGTTGTTGAGAATGGCGCTGCCGAACCAGCGCACCTGGGTTGTGAAGGAGTAGGGGCCGGTTTTGTAGTTCGCCGACAGCAGTCCCTTCCATTTCGGCGAGCCTGAGGAGTTTGACGGACCGCCAGCGCCCAACACGCCGGCATAGTCGTTGACAGGCAGGCCGGGCGCATCCAGCGTAATCTCGTCGACATAGTTGGCGTTGAACGACAGCGTCAGCGTATCGTTGTCCCACAATTCTGTGGCATAGCTGGCCTGGATGTCCATGCCCGAAGTCCGCAGCGAGTTGAGATTAAGCGGCTTACGGTTGATGATGTTCAGAGCGCCACCCGGCCCGCCGAACACATATGCGGCACACAGTGGATCGTTGATGTTCTTGGTGCAGGCGTCCAGGATCGCGTTGAATTCGATGGTATTGATCTGGCCCGTAAGGTTCACATTGTACCAATCCAGCGAGAAGGTGAATCCTGGAATCCAGCGCGGCGTCAGCACGATGCCCCCCGAGACGGTGCGCGCGGTCTCAGGCGCAAGCGTGGGATTGGGAAGCAAGTTGCGGACGCAGTTCCCGGTAATGCCAGTCTTGGGATCTTTGCAGTTTCCGGTGCTGACGGCCGTCCCGAACAGATCGTTGATCGTGGGGGCACGGATATCCACCGACCAGACGGCGCGCAGCTTGATGTCCTCGATGAGCTGACTGGTGAAGCCCAGCTTCCAGGTCTCGACCAGGCCGGAGGTGGAATAGTCGGTGAGGCGTCCGGCGGCGTTGAAGTCCAACGACTGCACGAAAGTGTCCTTCAGGATCGGGACGTCAACTTCCACGAAACCTTCCCTCACATTCACGTTCGAAGAGGGGAAGTTGGTGTAGTTGCCCACTGCATAGCCGGCACGATCGCCAATCGTCGAGGCGACAGTCTTGCCGGCTTCCTTGCGGTAATGGAACCCGAACGCGACATTGATGTCGCCCGCGGGCAGCGCCCAGGGCAGCTTGCCCTGCATGGACGCCTCGAACACGTCCATATTGAGCGTCATGTTCTGATAGCTCTGCTCGTTGTTTCCGGGGACATTTCCGGTCACATAGCGGATGGCCGCCGGGCTGGCGACGCCTTCCCCGAAGACATTCAGGGGAACACAGCCCTTCGACGCCGTCACTGTGGCGGTACCGACGCCATCGGTGACGGCCGCACCCGTCAGCGATGAGCGGCAGACGATGCTGCCCAAAGCGAGGCCGGAACTGCCGCGATTGGCCGGCGTGACGAGCACCGCGTCCTGGGCGGCTTTCATGTTGGCTCGGATCGCAATGCCCAGGGTGCGGACCGAAAAGCGCGTCTGGGAATGCGAGATATAGCTGTTCCAAAGCCAGTCTTCGCCCAGCGAACCTTCCAGGGTGAAGACACCACGCATAATTTGGCGGCGATTGAGGGTCGTCGCCGGCGCCAGCGCACCCGCGGCCTGCCTGGTATAGGTCTCGCCGGTGGAAGTATAGTTGTTGAAGTTGTTGGCGTTGAGCGTGCCCAGCTGGAAGGAAGCGATCCCACCCGCGACCATGGCATCACGAACCGAGGCCGGAAGGTAGGCATTGTCCGCCTTGATCACCAGGGCCGAACCGGTCTGCTGCAAGGATTGGGCGTCGCCCTTGCCAGTGAAATAGCCGTAATTCAACTGCACGGAGGCCTTGATCGTATCGGTCAGCTTGTACGAGCCGTGGGCGAACAGGGTGTAGGTGGTGTTGGGCCCGCCGATGGTCTGCCAGGGTGCTTCGCTGTCCCGGTCGGTCAACGACCCGCCATTGGAAAGCACGCCGGCGGTGATATTGCCGAAATTCACCTGCTCCACCCTGCCGTTTTCAACGAATCTGATGCCGCGCAGGGCATTCGCCGGAGCAAGGGCCGTGACGCCGCCGACGCCGACCGTCCCGGTGCCGGCGGTGCTGGAGGTGATCAGGCCGCCCATGGTCGAATTCGCCAGACCGACATGGTCGGCGAGGACGAATTGGGGGGTGGCGTTGGTTGCGGTGGCAGCGGTGACACCCGGGTTCGCGACCAGAAAGGTGCCGCGATACCATTTTTGCTCGATCAGCAGGACGGTGTCGGGACGCTTGTTGAAGCTGGCCGCCAACTCCAGATGGCCGCGGTCGCCGAAGAAATTGCTGCCCCAGACCGCGTCCGCGGAAATAGAGCGGACAAGGCCGCTGGTGGTCTCGCCGCCCTGTATCTTTCCTTTGAAGCCGACAAAATTCTTGTCGATCACGAAATTGACGACACCGGCCACCGCGTCGGAGCCCCAGGCGGCCGAAGCGCCGCCGGTGACCACATCCACGCGGGAGACGATGGCACTGGGCAACGTCGTGGTGTCCACGCCGCCCGTCAGGTTGGAGTTCACGATACGCTGGCCGTCGAACAGAATCAGGGTGCGGTTGTTACCGAGATTGCGCAGATTGAGCAGGTTTGCGCCCGCATTGCCTGTATTGGCCGATCCCTGAGAAGCGCCGAAGGAGGTCGGATTGGAATTGACCTGGGGCAATTGCCGTATCGAATCGGCGATGTGACCGTAAGCGTTGCTCTGCAGCTTTTCGGTATCAACCACCGTCACCGGCGTTGGCGCTTCAAAACCGCCGATCGAGATGCGCGATCCGCTGACGACGACCGATTCCACATTCTCGGCCGGTTGCTGCGCCTGCGCGCTTACCGCCAATGCGGTGAAAATAGCGGCTGACGAACAGCCAAGCATAAGCTTCTGCACCAGATTATTCATGCATTCCCCCTGGATTCTGTTGTTCTGTTTTTCCCGCCCTGTTCATAGTGTTAGAATGATATGAACAGCGCGTACCAACTATGAAACAATCTGTGGCGTGATTGAGAAAATGTCAATGTACGCAGGATGGCCTGCGCCGCGGTAAGGTTTGTCAACATCGCGCGACCGCTGCGCTGCAGCGCAGAACATGTTTGCAGCAGAAGGCCGAGAAAGGCACGATATTGGCGGGTCTCGATATGCGAAGCGTGCTTACCGAAGCGGTGCGCCTGCACAGAGGCGGACAGGTGGAGCAGGCTGCCGCGCTTTACCGCAAAGTCCTGACCGTCGATCCCAATAGCGCGGACGCATTACATCTGTTGGGCATGATTGCACTGCAACAAGGTCAGGCCAAAACCGCCGCGGAGCTGATCCGCAAGGCCATCGCCCGGAACGATCGCGAGGAGCCCTATCATTTCCATCTCGCCCTTGCCCTGCAGACCCTGAACGACATGCAAGGCGCGGTGGCCAGTTATCGCCGGGCTCTGGCTTTGAAGCCGAACAGTCCCGACAGCTACAACAATATGGGCAACGCGCTGGCGGCTCTGGATAGGCCGGAGGATGCGGTGGCTGCATTCCGCCGCGCGCTCGCCCTCCAGCCCGGCGACGCGGTGGCGCACAACAATCTGGGCAATGTGCAAAAAAGCATGGGGCTGTGGGATGACGCCGAGGCGAGTTTTCGCAAAGCCGTCACTCTGGCGCCGCGCGAAACAGCCGCCCATTGCGGCCTGGGTGCAACCCTGTGGCAACTGGGCCGTCACGATGAAGCCCTGGCCAGTTACCGGGCGGCCTTGAGCGTCGATCCCGATCACGCCCAAACGCTGGTCAATCTGGGGATTGCGCGGGAAGAGCAAGGTGCGCTGGCAGAAGCCGAAGCCCTCTATGCCCGCGCCTTGGCCGTGCAGCCCCAAAATCCCGACATGCTCAATCATCTCACATCGGTGCGGCTGGCGCGGGGCGATGGCGCCGGCGCGATAGATGCGCTCCGCCGTTCGCTGAGCATTCAGGAAACCCCCTGGGCCAAGAAACTGTTTGTCGAACTTGCGCGGCGCTTCGATTGGCGCGGCGGCGGCAATGACGAAATACGCCGCATCATGGTGCGCGCCCTCACCGAACCGTGGGACAGGCCCGGCGCGCTCGCCCATGCATGCGCCAAGCTGATCCGATCCCATCCCGCAATCGGGCCTTTGGTGATGCGCGCCGATACGGCATGGTCGTCTGATGGCAATAGCCGGCTTTCGCTGACACCCACTCTGGCACAATTACTGGGAGAGGCGGGGTTCACGCCGCTGGCAGATGACTCGCTTCTGAACGCGCTCCTGGTTTCGGCGCCCAACACCGACATTCCGCTGGAACGTTTTTTGACCATGCTGCGCGGCGCCATGATGCGGGAGCTGGCGCACAACCCCGAGGCGAGCGCGCAGGCGCAAGCTTTCGCCGCCGCGCTGGCGCAACAATGCTTCATCAATGACTATGTCTTTGCGTCCGACGCGGATGAACTTGCGGCGGCGGCCGTGGCAGCACGCGTGATTGAGGAAATGGCGGACAGCGTGACGCCGATGCAGCTTCTGCTGGCGGCGGCTTATTTCCCGCTCCACCGCCTGGTCAATGCGGAAAGACTGTTGCAACGGTCATGGCCGGCGCCGGTGGAAGCGGTGCTGACCCAACAGGTGCGCGAACCCTTGGCCGAACTGCGCTTACGCGCGGAGATTCCGCGCCTGACGGGAATCGAAAACCCGGTATCGCGGCTGGTGCAAAATCAATATGAGGAAAGTCCCTATCCGCGCTGGGTGCGGCCGGCGCCAGAGACACAGGACACTATCGGAAATTTTCTCGGCAGCAAGTTTCCCTTCGCCCAGTTTGAACGTCCCGCGGGACGCGCCTTGCCGGATATCCTGATCGCGGGATGCGGCACCGGTCAGCGCTCCATCGCCATGGCCCGAAAATTCGGCGCGCCGAATATGCTGGCGGTGGATCTCAGCCTTGCCAGCCTTGGCTATGCCCGGCGCAAGTCGGAAGAGTTGGGACTGACGATTGCTTACGCGCAGGCGGACATTCTCGAGCTCGAGCGTGGTACGGGCGGACGCCAGTTCGACCTCATTGAAAGCCTGGGCGTGCTGCATCATCTTGCCGATCCCTGGGCCGGCTGGCGCGCGCTGTTGTCGCTGCTGCGGCCGGGCGGGTTCATGCTGCTGGGCCTTTATAGCGAGATGGCGCGGCGCCCAGTCCTGACGGCGCGGACGCGCATCGCGGAGCTGGGGCTCAGCGGCAGCGCCGAAGACATTCGCAGCTTTCGCCAGGAACTGATCCGGAGCGGCGATCCCAGTCCTTACGCCTCCATTCTGGAAGCGGAGGATTTCTTCAGCCTCAGCGCCTGCCGCGATCTGCTTTTCCATGTTCAGGAGCAGCACATAACCTTGCCGCAGATCGCCCATTTCACCCAAAGCCACAATCTGCGCCTTCTCGGCTTCGAGCTGGACGACGCGGTGCTGGCCGCATACCGCAAGCGCTTCCCGCAGGATAGGGCCGCCACTGACCTGGCCTGCTGGGAGGCATTCGAGACGGAGCATCCGGGCCTGTTCGGCGGCATGTATATCTTCTGTGTTCAGAAGCCATCCGGCGGAGCAAACATTTGATGCTAATATTCGGATCGGGCGCTTTTACAGTCCGCCACTTTATGGCTCGCTATTGGGGGCCGTGCCGGAGGAATCGATGATCAATATCATGCCAATCTTCATCAATTTCCTGGCGGTGGATTCCCTGCGCCTGGACAATGACAGGATCGAGAAATTCTGCCTGGAAAGCAAGCAGAAGGACACCGGACGGGTGATCTCCAACTGCGGCGGCTGGCAGAGCGACAATCTCGACCTGGCCACGCCGGAACTGGCGGAGCTCTTTGAAGAAGTCCGCAAAAGATTGGATGAGGTGCACCGTTCCTTCGAGTTCAACCCATCCTTTCGCCAGGTGATCACGGAAGCCTGGATCAACATCAACCAGAAGGGGCACTACAACAATTCACACGACCATCCCGGCAGCCTGTTTTCTGCCGTGTACTACGTGAAAGGCGGCGCGGACAAAGGCACGCTCGAATTCAAGACCCCCATCGCCGGCCACACCTACACGATCTCGAACGAAATGGTCGGCGGCTTTAACGCCTTCACCGGCCACGCCATGGTGATCCCGCCTGTCACCGGCGATCTGCTGATCTTCCCGTCATGGCTGTTGCATCGCGTCAACATGAGCCAGTCGGAAGAAGCGCGCATCAGCATCGCGTTCAACACGAGAGCCGCCAAATTCGCTTGATGTAGATGCCTCATCCAAAAACCTGCGAACGAAAGAACCGGTCAGATGGCGGCTCACGCCAACGCATTTCCTTGCGCTTTGGCGCGTGCCGATATTGGGCTTCAGTGATTTAGGCCGGAAATCTCTGACTTTCCGGGGCATGGAACCGGGGAACATACTTAACGCGCATACCAATCCATGCCCGTTTCTTAAGCAGATCGTAAACCTTAAAGCCTAGCGTTAAGACCGCCTTTTGCGCCGGACGCCATGAAACGCACCCAGTCAATCAGCGTACTGCTGTCGGCCACCACCTGCATTCTGGTGGTGCTGCTGGTTTCTGTCTTCGCCGTTTTGGCCAAACGCGCTTATGACGAGCGCAAGGCCGCGCAAAGCGTTGCCGAGAATGTCGACATGGCGCGCCAGCTTCTATCGGTGCGCGCCATCATACGCGAAGCGTCCTCAATCATTACCGCCAATTACGAGTCGGAAGAGATTTTCCCGCAAGCCAAAGCGGACGCCTTGCTGGCAAACCAGCGCCGGCTGCAAAATGAAATCCATGCCATCGCGGCCCAACTGCGCCACAGAGCGGACGGCGAGGCGCAGAAGGTGGCTAAGATCGTCAAATTGGCGGCGGCCTATGAAAAATTCATGCCGCAGATCGTACGCGCCCTGCGGCACCCCCGGGCGCAGCGTCCCTCCGACCTCTTAGAACGCCGGCGCGTAGCTTCCCGCCCGCTTCTGGCGGCTATCGCCACCCAAGGCGAGACCGTGAGTTCGCGCGTCACCAATTCGGACGCCTTCGTCAATGAGATGATGAAAATCAGCGACCTGGCCTGGCGGGCGCGCGAGGGCGGCAGCTCCGACCGGCTGCGGGTGTCCTGGGCGATCTATGGCGACACCAAACCCACGACGGAGAAACACGCGCCGCTCGCGGAATATGCCGGGCGGATGAACGCCTATTGGGAGGGCGTCAAGGCCGATGTCGAAGTCCATAACCTGCCGGCGCGCCTGCGCCAAGCCATCAGCAGGGCGGACCAGACTTATTTCAAGGAGCATACGGCACGACGGCAGGCGGCCATCGACCGCTGGCTGAAGGGACTGCCGCCGGACCAGACCCACAAGCAATGGTTCGACCGTTCCACCCCGGCGCTGAACGACATCATAGCCGTGTCGCACGTGGCGCTGGACCTGGCGGAGCGTCGCGCGTCGGAGCAAGCGGCACAGGCCGAACGCAATCTCTATATCGCTCTTGCGCTGATGCTGCTGTCGCTCTGCCTGGCGTCGGTCACCACCGCCATCATCATCTGGCGCGTGGTGCGCCCCCTCACTCTGATCACGCGCCGGATGGAAAGCGTGGTGGGCGGCCATCTGGAGCTGGAGATTCCCTATGAAGACCGCCGCGACGAGATCGGCCGCTTCGCGCAGGCGCTACGCCTCTTCCGCGACGGCGCTTTGGAGCGGCAGCGCTTGGCTTCCGAGCTGATGGCGAACCAAGTGGCCAAAGAAGCCGCAGAAGCCTCCAACCGGGTCAAGTCCGAATTCCTGGCCAATATGAGCCACGAGATCCGCACGCCCATGAACGGCGTTCTGGGCATGGCGCATCTTTTGGAAGACACGCTCGAAACCGACGAACAGCGCCGCTATTTGCACATTATCCAGGAATCGGGCGAAGCCCTGCTGACGGTGCTCAACGACATATTGGATATCTCCAAGCTCGAAGCCGGCAAGCTTGAGATTGAGAGCATCGAGTTCGACTTAGGCGCCACCGTGGAAGGCGCCGCCGACCTGATGCTGCCCAAGGCGCGGGAAAAGGGCATCGACCTGGCGCTGTTCATCGAACCCACGGTGTGCGGCCTTTATCGCGGCGATCCTACCCGGCTGCGCCAAGTCCTGCTCAATCTCCTCGGCAATGCGGTGAAGTTCACGGAAGCAGGCGCCGTGGCGCTCGAGGTCACGGTGCGGCCGCAAGGCGGCGCTATCCATTTCGAAGTCACCGACACCGGCATCGGCATGGATGAAAGCGCAACCTCGCGCATGTTTCAGAAGTTCGTCCAGGCTGACACCTCCATCACCCGCAAGTTCGGCGGCACGGGCCTGGGGCTCGCCATCAGCAGGCAGCTGGTGGAGCGCATGGGCGGCGAGATCGGCGTGCGCAGCAACCCGGGTGAGGGCTCGACCTTCTGGTTCACCGTCCCCTTCACAAGGATCGAGCGCCGCCAGACGGAACGCCCGGTCGCGCCCCCAAGCTTCTCGGGCCTGAAGGCGCTGGTGGTGGACGATATCCCGATCAATGTCGAAATCATGCGCCGCTATCTGGAATCCTTCGGCTTCGCTGTTGAAAGCGCCAAGGATGGTTTTGCCGGCATGGCGATGCTGGAACGCGCCGAGCATGGCGGCCAGGCTTTCGCCCTGGCAGTGATCGACTATATGATGCCCGGCCTGTCCGGCGATGAGCTGGCGCAGCGCATTCGCGCCCATCCGCTGTTGGCGCGCACCCGGCTGGTGATTGCCTCCTCGGCCGGGCGGCTCACCCCGCCCGGGCTGCAAATCGACGCCCTGCTGGAAAAACCCATCCGCCACGCGGACCTGCGCGACACGCTGACCGGCATCTTCCGTGGCCAGGCGCCCGTACCGGCCGCCCAAGCGCCCATACGCGCGCCAGCTACTTTGCCGGATTGCGGCGGGCTAAAGGTGCTGTTGGCCGAGGACAACAAGGTCAACCAGCAATTCGCCTCGCTTTTCCTGTGCAAGGCAGGCTGCAATGTCACCATCGTGGAGAACGGGCGTGAGGCTGTGGAAGCGGTACGGGACGGCACCTTCGATGTGGTGCTGATGGACGTACAGATGCCCGAAATGGACGGCCCCGCGGCGACGCGGGCGATCCGGGCCCTTCCCAAGCCGAAAAGCGGCATCCGCATCATCGCCATGACCGCCCATGCCATGAGCGGGGCGAAAGAAGAATATCTTAGCGTCGGCATGGACGATTACATCGCCAAGCCGATCCAGCCGGCGCTGCTCCTGAGCAAGCTGGCGGCCTGCGCTGCCGCGGTGCATGGCGATACGCCGCCGGCGCAACAGCGCGCGGTGGGCGGGACGTAGCAGGCCTCAGACTTTGCCCTCGCCCTAATGGCGGTTTTCGCCTGCATGGGGCACTTGGTGTTGTAGATCCGTTACGACGCGGACAATGCGTGTAGGCCGCTTCGAGCCGCCTGTTTTCTGAGCGCTCTCACATAGTGCAACGCAGCATCCTGAAATCACGCGACGCCGTTTCGTTGCTGCAAAGCATCGGCTTTCGCGGCCATTCTGCACGCCTCCCAGCCCGGGAAATCTACTGTGAAAAACTGTAATTCCGCGGCCGCCAGATAATCGGGGCAACCTCCACCGCGACAAGGACGCGCGTGTTACCGCCGCGCCATCGCCTTGGCCGCACTCCATTGCAGCCTTTGCGGGGATGATCTAGCTTGCACCCAGCAGGACCCGCGGGTCCCGAAATCAGGGGAAGAAAATGACCGACAAAAAAGGCAAGGACGGCAAGAAGCTCAATCTCTCGCGCCGCGGCATGTTCACGATAGCAGCCGGTGCGGCGGCCAGCCTGCCGCTGACGGCGCAAGGTCAGCCGGCACAAACTCCGCCAGCGCAAGATCCGCCAAAGCCGGCCCCCGCCAGGCGCGACAGGCAGGGCGGCGCTGGCCCCCTCAATGTGTTGTTTATCAGCAAGCACCATTCCTTTGATCGTGAGAATCTTTTTCTCGCCTTGGACTCCATGGGGACCACCATCACCTGGACCCATGTCGAGCAACCGGCAGCGGAAGCCTTCTACGATCCGCGCCTGGCAGAGCCCTATGACGTCCTGCTGTTCTATGATGCGTTTGCCGGTCGTAAGTTCACCCTGAATCCCGACGGCACCGTCAGCAATGTGGACACACCACCTTCCGCCCAGACCCAGGCCAATCTCAAGGCGCTGCTGCAGGCAGGCAACAAGGGCTTCGTCTTCTTCCATCACGCGCTGTCATCATGGGCGCATACCTGGCCCGCCGGTCTCAACGGCTCCAATGCCTATTCCGAAGTGATGGGGGGCGCTGCCGACTGGGGCAAGACAATCCACAATGTGCGAGGCCGCGACTATCAGGCTTCCGGCGCGTTGGGCGGAACGAAACAGCGCATAACGGTGGTGGACAAGAACCACCCCGTGACCCAGGGCCTCGAGGACTTCGACCTCGTGGACGAAACCTATCTGTGTCCGATCTTTGAAGACTCCGTGCATCCGCTGCTGCGCACCGACTTCAAGCCCGTAGATACGGCCTTCGTGGGCCGTGAGCGGACGCAAGGCCACCCCCCCGGCAGCAACCTTACCGGCTGGGTGAAGGTCGCGGAGCGTTCGCCGGTGGTCTATATCCAACACGGCCATGACGCACGGGCTTGGGAAAACCCCTCCTGGCGCAAGCTGATGCTCAATGCCATCCGCTGGGCGGCCTCGCCGGAATCCAAGACCTGGGCCAAGGCAAACGAAAAGCGCATCTTCCGGTAAGCCGGGAGCCGCCGCCTTTGGCGGCCAAGTGTGCAAACAAAAAAGCCGCCCGGCATCCGCCGGGCGGCTTTTGATTTGGATTGAGGTATCTTCCTTCCGCCGCTTCGCAGACGCGGGCCCGATCCCTGCCTGTCCTTGAAGCCTTTGATTTATCATTAGGAATCAAATCCCGTCAGACTGATACAGTGCTGAATTGCTCCGGCGGGGGCGATGCTATATTTCCTGCGCACTCGAAAATCTTAGAGTTGAGCATCGCCATGGCCAAAGCCATTCACAGCATGATCCGCGTCCTGGACGAAACCCGCGCCGTCGCTTTCTACGAAACCGCGCTGGGCATGAAGGTGGTGGAACGCAGGGATTATGAAAGTTTCACGTTGCTGTATCTGCGCAGCGAGGACGGACCCTTCGAGCTGGAACTGACCGTCAACAAGGGCCGGGTCGAGCCCTACGATCTGGGCAACGCCTATGGCCATCTCGCCGTGGCGGTGGACGATCTGGCGGCCGAGCATAAGCGCCTCGTCGCAGCCGGTCTCAAGCCGACCGACCTGAAGGCGATGCAGCACGATGGCAAGCCCTTCGCCCAGTTCTTTTTTCTCACCGATCCCGACGGCTACCGGATCGAGGTATTGCAGCGTGAGGGCCGTTTCCAATAAGGATTTTTGGACGCGCAATGTGCGCGGAAATCCCCGTTTTGCGCCCTTGATGTGGGCAAAAAGGCCTATTATGGTGCGGCCACGCTGACACACCGGACACAACGACCGGTGGCATCCATATTGGCTGCCGTCACCTGAAAAACGCGCACCACGACAACATCTGGAGGATACGGTAATGGCACGCACACCCCAAGAAATCTTCGCTCATCACGGTTCGGTTCTCGGCGCCGGCGACCTGGAAGGCATAGTCACCGACTACACCACCGACGCGGTGTTCATCAGCCCCGATGGCGTCCTCAAGGGCCATGACGGCATCCGCAAGGCTTTCACCAAGCTGCTTGCCGATGTCCCGAATGCCAAGTGGAAGCTGGACACCATGTTCGAGGGCGACACCCTGTTCCTGGAATGGGAAGCGGAATCCGCCAACACCCGCGTTCGTGACGGCATTGACACCTTCGTGTTCCGCGACGGCCTGATCCGTCTGCAGACCGTGCGCTACACGCTGGAGAAGAAGTAGTCATGAAAGCAGTACGCCTGCATGCCTATGACCAGCGTCCGACGCTGGATGAGGTTGACGACCCCAAGATCACCGACCCGCATGATGTGATCATTAAGATCGGCGGCGCGGGCCTTTGCCGCACCGACCTGCACATCATCGAAGGCCAGTGGAAGGAAAAGACCAACGTTCCGCTGCCCTATACGCTCGGCCATGAGAATTGCGGCTGGGTGCATGCGATCGGTTCCGCCGTCAGCCATGTCGCCCTGGGCGACACGGTCATGGTCCATCCGCTCGTCACCTGCGGGTTGTGCCGCCCGTGCCGTGCCGGCGACGACATGCATTGCTTCCAGGGTGCGTTCCCCGGCATCAATGTCGATGGCGGCATGGCCGACTTCCTCAAGACCGGCGCGCGCGCGGTGGTCAAGCTCGATCCGATCATCAAGCCGCGTGACGTGGCTGCGCTGGCGGATGCGGGCCTGACCGCCTACCACGCCGTCAAAAAGGCCGTTCCCCTGCTCTACCCCGGTACCTTTGCCGTGGTGATCGGCGCGGGCGGCCTGGGTCATATCGGCATCCAGTCGCTCAAGTGCCTGACCGCGGCCACCATCATCGTGGTGGACCGCTCCGAAGGCGCCCTGAAGGTGGCCAAGGAAAGCGGCGCGGACATCACCGTACTGGCCGACGGCAAGCATATCCAGAAGGTCAAGGACATCACCAACGGCTTTGGCTGCGAGGCGGTGATCGACTTTGTGGGTGAAGGCACCGCCATCGCGGACGGCGTCGCCATGCTGCGCCGCGCGGGCACTTACTATGTCATCGGCTATGGCGGTACCATCACGGCGCCGGCGATCGACATGATCTCCACCGAGATCAATTTTGTCGGCAACCTGGTCGGTACCTACAACGACCTGGCCGAGCTGATGACGCTGACGGCGCAAGGCAAGGTCAAGCTGCATACCCAGACCTATGCGCTGGAAGACTTCAACCAGGCGATGGACGATCTGCATCACGGCCATCTGCACGGCCGCGGTATCCTGCTGCCGGCGCACGCGCGCTAACCGCGTCCGCAAGACAAAGAGAAACGCCGCCGGTTCATCGCCGGCGGCGTTTTTTTATGCGCGGCGGTGCCGGATCGGGGAATAGAGTCAAAGAAACGGATTTTTGTAACGGCGGGAAAGCGGTCTAAAACAGGTCCGCAAAAATAGCATTGAAGGGAACAGGCGATGAAACCAGCTATTGCCGCATGGTGCTTGATTTGCTCGCTAAGCATTTCTTTTCCTTTGGCATCTCCATCGGCGCTGGCCCAGCCTGTACAACCGCCGCCGGCCACCACCGCGCCGGTGAGCGACCTGCTGGCCTCGGCGCCGGATATCGTGATCGGCAATGGGCCGATCGTCGCCCATATCGCGCGCATCGATGCGGCGCGCGGCTTTTATAACGGCACGCGTTTCGACCAGGCGGGCGTGGTCACCAGTTTGACGTTAAACGGGCGCGAATTTTATGGGCCTTGGTTTGAGAAAACAGCCCCCGAGGTTCTGGACTACACCTATGTTGGCGAGGATATCGTTGCCGGTCCCGACAGCGCCATCAGCGGGCCGGTGGAGGAATTCGCGCCGCTGGACTTTGAGGCCAAGCCCGGCCCGTTCATCAAGCCCGGCGTCGGCGTGCTATACCAGCCCGACACCCAGCCGTACGACCATTACCGGCATTACCGCATTTTGGATGCAGGCGAGCGCACAACGCGCGTCACCAAGACCGGCGTGACCTTCACCCAAAGTTTGGCCGGCGTCGGTTACGGCTATGTCTATGAAAAAACCCTCCGCCTCGTGCCGGGAAAGCCGCAGCTATCGATCACCCACCGGCTGCGCAATACCGGAAAAAAAGTCATCATCACATCCGTTTATGACCATAATTTCTTGCGGCTCGTATCGGGCAATGGCGGCGTGACCGTGACGTTCCCCTTTGCGCCCGCCGCCGCCCAGCCGCCGCCCGCCGACCTTTTGCGCATTCAAGCCAACGCTCTGACCTATCTCAGGCCCATGGCGAACAAGGAGCGCATCTCCTTCCGAGTTACCGGCTTCGGCAACAGCGCCGCAGATTATGATTTCACCGTCGCGGGCGGCGGAGCGAGCGTCCGGGTCCAGGGCGATCGTCCCATAACCCGCTTGGGTATCTTTTCGCTCGATCGCGTGCAGTCGGTGGAACCTTTTATCGCCATCAATGTCGCGCCTGGGGCCGAGCAAAAATGGACATACACATACACCTATGCCGTCCATTCGAACTAAGTGTTGAGACTCTAATAACCCCTCCAGCCGTAATAGGGCGGCGGCACGATCTCCGGCAGGAATTCCGGCTTGACGCCCCAAAGGCGGAACACCGCTTCGGCGATGGGCGTGATCTGACTGGGATCGGTATCGAGCAGCACATGCTGGATACGCCCCTGCTCCTGCGGACGGGTGGCCAGCGCACCGATGCGCTTGAGCAGGGCTCCCCATTGGGCTGGAAGACCCGGCGTGGCCAGGACGGCATTTGCCGTCTCGGCGGGGAGCGTGATCCTCATCAGCATCCGCATCGTCTCACCCGCCCTCTCACCCGTTCGGCCGGTCGAGGAACACGCGGGTGAGCGCCTCGGCTTCCCCGGGGTCGTCCAGCAGCGCACGCAATTCCGCCAGCAGCTCCGGCAAGGGGTTGGCGTCCCGCGCGGCGGGATCGCCGCCCGCGCCGGTCACGGTGCCGCGCCAGCGCGGCGAAGCGGCCAGCTGCTCCTTTAGCCCCACCCGCAGCACGTCCAGCCACATGGCTGGGCAGTAGGACAGATTGAGCGACCAGCTCGGTTCCCCCGCCCCGGTGTGATGCACCGTACCGCGCGGCACATACAGCAGCGTGCCGGGTTCCAGATCGACAGTCTGCTCTGGCGGCCGCCGCGCCCCAGCCAGCAACGGCGCGAGCGCGGGCGTGATGGCGGACGAACCCAGCGTATAGCTGTCGGGCGGAGTGGGCACCATCGGCATCTCACCCACCTGCCAGCGCTTGGCGCCGGTGAGCTGGATGGTGAAATTCTCGTTCTTGTCGAAATGCGGCACCGCGCCCCCCCCGGCGGGGGTGAAGAACAGACTGGCGAGCACTTTTTGGCGCGGCGCGCCGAGAAAATCCGCCAGGCTGTCGGTCAGCGCGGGCAACGGCACATTGACGAAATAAAGCGTGGCGCCGATGTCATGGAATTGCGCCGCGTTGGTGGGATCGACCGGAAAGACGCTGTGCGCCACAAAATCATTGGCCAGCCAGGCCTGCGCCCCTTCCCGCACCGCACCCGCCAACCGCGCCGGATCGAGCGGCCCGACGGTCTCGCGGACGAACGCCAAGTCGTCCGCCGCCAGCGGCAGCAGCGCCATGCGCGACTGCCAGTGTTCGGCAAAGAACCGCTCCGCGCCGATGGGCGACAGCAGGCGGCGCATGTCCAGCCTATCGGTCATTGCGGCTTTGCGCCGGCGCGGCGGCGGTCATAAAACGAGAGCCTTTTTGAATTGAAATGAACCTCTACGCTCACCATGGGCGAGCCCCCCGGCCCGCGTGAAGCGCGGCCGGAGGGTAAACTTCACGACCCGCCCACCCAGGGCAACAAATACCGTGTTTGCGGCTCTGGATGGCCGGCTCGCGGGCCGGCCATGGTGAGAATGAGGGAGGCATCCGCATCATCTCAATCCGAAACGGCTCTAAGGTCAAATAACACAAGGGCCCCCGTTTCCGGGAGCCCTTGTTTATCCGACAATTGCTTCTGCGCGCCTCTAGAAGTTGACGCGGACGCCGACGCGTACTTCGCGGCCCAGATAGTCGTATCGGTTGACCGAGTGGATGGGACCACCATTGTTCTGGACGTCACTGTTATGGGCCGGCACCATCACCGGAGGTATGTTCAGAACATTGTCCACGGCAGCGAAGAATTGCCAGTTATCGTCCAAGTCATAGGACGCGCGCAGATCCAGATAGGCGGTCGGATCGATCTGGGCCACGTCGTCCGAGACCAGGAACCGGTCCGCCGCGGGCGCCCGGTTGCCGGTGTTGATGGCATTGTTGAGAATGGCGCTGCCGAACCAGCGCACCTGGGTTGTGAGGGAGATGGGGCCGGTTTTGTAGTTCGCCGACACCGTTCCATTCCATTTCGGCCTGCCTGTGGAGTTATCCGCGTCCAAGCCGCCCAGCGTGCCGGCATAGCTGTCGGGGGTGGACGAGCCAAAGTCTCTCGCCGTGATCTCGTTCATAAAGGTGGCAGCGAAGGACAGCGTCAATGTATCGTTGTCCCACACCTCCGTGACATAGTTGGCCTGGAGATCCATGCCGTTGGTGTAGGTCGAGTTGAGATTGAGATTGACGCGCGTGATTTGGCCGAACGGGCCCCCGCCAGCCCCGACGAAGTCATATACGGAACACACTGGGTTGCTGAGATTCCCCGTATCGACCCTGCAGGCTGGGAAGTAAAAATTGTTGATATCGAGGAGGCCGACCTGGCCCGTGAGGGTGATATCGTACCAGTCCAGGGAGAAGGTGAATCCTGGAATCCAGCGCGGCGTCAGCACGATGCCGCCGGTGATGGTGCGCGCGGTTTCAGGCGAAAGCGTGGGATTACCACGGTCTTGGCGGACCACGGTGACGGTTGCTGCGGTGGGAGTTCTGGGATCTCTGAATGCCCCGGTATTGTTGGAGACCCCGAACAGTTCATTGATCGTAGGGGCGCGGATATCCACCGACCAGGTGGCGCGCAGCTTGATGTCTTCGATGACCTGGCTGGTGAAGCCCAGCTTCCAGGTCTCGACCAGGCCGGAGGTGGAATAGTCGGTTATGCGACCGGCGGCGTTGAAGTCCAACGACTGCACGAAGGTGTCCTTCAGGATCGGGACGTCAACTTCCAGGAAGGCTTCCCGCACATTCACGTTCCTGGAGGGGAAGTTGACGTAGTTGCCAACCGCATAGCCGGCTCTATCGCCAAGCCCGGCTGTAGAGGTTGGAAAAAGCGGGTTCACATTGTTGCCAGTTTCTACGGGGGCCACATTCTTGCCGGCTTCCTTGCGGTAATGGAAACCGAAGGCGGTAGTGATGTCGCCGGCGGGCAACGCCCAGGGCAGCTTGCCCTGCATGGACGCCTCGAACACGTCCATGGTGAGCGTCATATTCTCGAAGCTCCGCTGGTCCCTTCCGGGGACGTTTCCGGTCACATAGCGGATGGCCGCCGCGCTGGCGACACCTTCCCCGAAGATATTCAAAGGAACGCAGCCCGGTGACGCCGACACTCGGTTGACGAGACTCCCATCGGTGACGACCGCGCCCGTCAGCGACGAGCGGCAGACGATGCTGCCCAGGGCGAAGCCGGACGTGCCGCGATTGGCGGGGGTGACAAGCACCGCGTCCTGGGCGGCGGTCAGGTTGGCTTTGATCGCAACGCCCAGCGTGCGGACCGAAAAGCGCGTCTGGGAATGCGAGACATAGCTGTTCCAAAGCCAGTCTTCACCCAGCGAGCCTTCCAGGGTGAAGACGCCACGCATCATCTGGCGGCGGTTGAAGGTCGTCGCCGGCGCCAGCGCACCCGCGGCCTGCTTGGTATAGTTTTCGCCGGTGACGGTATTGTTATTGAAGTTGTTGCCGTTGAGTATGCCCATGCTGAAGGACGTGATCCCGCCGGCGATCATTTGGTCACGGACCTGGGCCGGAAGGAAGGCATTGTCCGTCTTGATGGTCACGGCCTGATCCCGTGCCTGGGCGTCGCCCTTGCCGGTGAAATAGCCGTAGTTCAGCTGCACGGAAGCCTTGATCGTATCGGTCAGCTTGTACGAGCCGTGGGCGAACAGGGTGTAGGTGGTGTTGGGCCCGCCGATGGTCTGCCAGCGTGCTTCGCTGTCAGCGTCGGTCAGTGTCCCGCCATTGGAAATGTTACCGCCGGTGATATTGCCGAAATTCACCTGCTCCACCCTGCCGTTTTCAACGAATCTGATGCCACGCAGGGCATTGGCTGGAGCAAGAGCCGTGACGCCGCCGACGCCGACCGTTCCGGTGCCGGCGGTGCTGGAAAGGATCAGGCCTCCCTGGGTCCTATGCGCCAGACCGACATGGTCGGCGAGGACGAATTGGGGGTTGGCGCTGCTTGTGCCGGCACCCGGGGCCGTGTTCGTGACCGCATAGGTGCCGCGATACCATTTTTGCTCCGTCAGCAGGACGGTGTCGGGACGCTTGTTATAGCTGAACGCCAACTCCAGATGGCCGCGGTCGCCGAAGAAATTGCTGCCCCAGACCGCGTCCGCGGAAATAGAGCGGACAAGGCCGCTGGTGGTCTCGCCGCCCTGCACCGATCCTTTGAAGCCGACGAAATTCTTGTCGATCACGAAATTGATGACGCCGGCCACCGCGTCGGAGCCCCAGGCCGCCGAAGCGCCGCCGGTAACCACATCCACGCGGGAGATGATGGCGCTGGGCAAAGTCGTGGTGTCCACGCCACCGGTCAGGTTGGAGTTCACGACGCGCTGGCCGTCGAACAGAGTCAGCGTACGGTTGCCGCCGAGATTGCGCAGACCGAGGATGTTCGCGCCCGCATTGCCCGGCGCGGCCCCGCCCTGCGAGGCGCCGAAGGAGGTCGGATTACCATTGACCATGGGCAATTGGCGTACCGATTCGGCGATGTGGCCGTAAGCGTTGCTCTGCAGCTTCTCGGTATCCACCACCGTCACCGGGGTCGGCGCTTCAAAACCACCGATCGAAATGCGCGATCCGCTGACGACGACCGACTCCACATTCTCGACCGGTTGCTGCGCCAGAGCGGCGCCGGCGCTCAACGCCAAAATGGCGGCACCGCCAGCCAGACGCACGCGGGTCTTGGTCAAACCGTAAATCATAGGATAGTCCCCCTGGACGTTGTTCTACCGGCGTAATGCCGGGCTTCGCGGGGTTGGATAGCAGACGTTCGCGCCGCCACGCGAGAGAATATTCCATAGAATCGGCCCGCCACCGCTCGGAAAAAGCCGAACGTCACATTATTGCCACGCCGAAAAGAGATGTGGGGATTTTGTGCGATGCAACATGATCTCGGTAATACCGTCCAATATCATGGTTTTTGAACGATTCATGACAAACGGGTCCGCGACCGCCACAGAAAATGCCCATGCGTTAAATTGCACCGCTCCGACGCATTAATCGGGCGCCGAACAGAGCTTCCAACGAATCGGGGATTCGATTTTGCCTGCGCGCATTGGGAAAACAGCAGATGATTCCCTAATTCTCCTTCACCCTGAAATTCTCCTTCACCCTGAGCTTGTCGAAGGGTGAGGAACGACGGCTGGCCGACCGGCCGGATGATCACTCTTTTATAAAATCCCTGAGCCTTCCATAGCTGCGCTCGATATGGCTGCGCATCGCGGCCTCGGCCTTTGCGCCGTTCCGCGCGCGAATGGCCGCGATGATCGTGTCATGCTCATGCACCGCTTCTTCCGTGATCTCGCGGCGAAAACAGGAGCGGAAAATATGCACATGGATATGCAAACGCGCCAGCGAGTCCGCGATCAGATGATTGCCCGCGCCTTGCGCGATCAAGCGGTGAAACGCGGTATCCATGTCGGCAAAGGCATCGTGCGAGCCGGCCTCTGCGCCGCTGGCCAACGCCGCCATATCGCTTTCACCCATGCCTTGGGCGGCCTTGCGCGCCGCATAAGGCTCCACCAACAAGCGAAACTCGAACAATTCGTCCAACTGCGCCCGATCCATGCGGGCCGAGGTCATGTAACCGGCAAAATGGCGTTTGCTGACCAAGCCATTGGCTTCCAGCATGGACAGGGCTTCGCGGATCGGGGTCTGCGACACCCCCAATTCCCGGGCCAGACTGTCAACCGACACCCGCGTTTCGGGCGGCAGCCGGAGCGACAGGATATCGGCGCGGATCCGGCGATAGACCTCCTCCGCCAGACCGGAGGGGCGGGTGATCGTCCGGTCCGCCGGTTGGGCGGAAACCGGATTGGAAGGCAACTTTCCCACAGACTGAGCGCTTTTTGCCATTGACCCGGCAGAGCCTAATCCATACCTTCCCAAAATCCTATAGGATATTTGATCCGTGCTGGTTTCCGTCGAGGACGTCCGAACACTGGCGGAGGGAATTCTGCTCGCCAATGGCGTGCCGGCGGCGCATGCCCGGACCCAGGCGGGCCTATTCATCGAAGCGGAAATGCGCGCCATTCCTTCGCATGGGCTGCTGCGTCTGCGCCGGGTGATCGAGCGCATCCATGCCGGCCTGTCGGTGCCAAGCGCCACCGGCAAACATGTTTGGACCGCGCGCAGTTTTCTGGCGGTGGATGGGATGCGCGGCTTGGGGCCCGTGGTCGCGATGGCGGCGCTGGATGCCATCATCCCGCGCGCCCGCGAGGACGGCATCGCCATCGCCGCCATCCGCAACACCAATCATCTTGGCGCGATGGCTTACTATGCCGAACACGTCGCCACACGCGGCCTGACATGCATGGCGCTCACCAT
Organism: Rhizomicrobium sp.; assembly: GCA_035275465.1. GTDB lineage: Bacteria > Pseudomonadota > Alphaproteobacteria > Micropepsales > Micropepsaceae > Rhizomicrobium. Next base: position 275,967 of record DATEMS010000036.1, read on the forward strand.
ATCCGAAGCGCTGGTGCATCCCTTTGGCGGGCGCAAGGCGATGATCGGCACCAATCCCATCGCCATCGGCGTACCCGCCTCGCCCCATCCCATGGTGCTGGACATGGCGACCGGCCTGGTTTCGATGGGCAAGATTCACGATCACGCCAATCGCGGCGCGCCCATCCCTTTGGGCTGGGCGCTGGACGAAGATGGCGATCCCACCACCGATGCATCCGCCGCCAAGAAAGGCGCCATCGCGCCTTTTGGCGGCGCCAAGGGCTATGCACTGGGCATTGCGTTCGAAGTGCTGGTGGCGAGTCTGGCGTCATCGGCCATCGGCACCGATGTCAAAGGCACGCTGGATTCGGTGAACGTCTCCAACAAGGGCGACATCTTCATCGTCATCGCCCCGCCCCATGCCGAAGCCGCCAAGACCTTGGTGACGGCGTATCTCGACAGCATCCGCGCCGCCGCCCCCGCCGATCCGGAGCATCCCGTGCTGGCGCCGGGCGATCGCGCCCACAAGGTGCGCGCACAAGCGCAAAAGCGCGGCGTCTATCTCGATGACGGGTTGTGGAACGATCTGCAAAAGCTGGCGGCGGAATCTAAGGAAAAAATCTCATGAGTCCCATCTTCGGTGCCCTGCGCCTGCCCGCTTCGGTGATTTTCGGTTCCGGCCAGCGCGCCGCCATCGGCATGATGACCGCCGGTATAGGCAAACGCGCCCTGATCTGCACCGATGCGCGGCTGAGCGGCGACACCCAGTTCAAGGCGATTGTCGCCGACATAAAGGCCAATGGCGTGGAGGTCAAAATCTATGACCGCACGGAAGCCGACCTGCCGATCGATGGCATTTCCGGCTGCGTCGCCGAATGCGCCGATTTCAAGCCCGATGTCGTGCTGGGGATCGGCGGCGGCTCCTGCATGGACATGGCCAAATGCGTGGCGGTGTTGCTGACCCATGGCGGTTCGTTGCGCGACTATTATGGCGAGAACAAAATTCCCGGGCCCGTAGCGCCGGTGATTGCGGTGCCCACCACCTCGGGGACAGGGTCGGAAGTGACGCCCGTGGCGGTGGTCGCCGACACCGAACGCGGCACCAAGGTGGGCATTTCCAGCCCCTATCTGATCCCGCGCGTAGCAGTGTGCGATCCAGAAATGACCGTCAGCTGTCCGCCCAGCCTGACCGCCGTCAGCGGCGCGGACGCGCTCACCCACGCCATCGAAAGCTTCACTGCCGCCAATCGCGCGGTGACGCCCGACCTGACCGTCAAGAATGTGTTCGTGGGCAAGAATGTGCTCAGCGACACGTTCGGCCTCTTGGCGCTCACCAACATCTTCAAGGCCCTGCGCACCGCCGTGAAAGACGGCAAGAATATCCAAGCCCGCGAGCAGATGATGCTGGCTTCGCTGGCTGCCGGTTGCGCCTTCGGTACGGCGGGCACCGCGGCGGCGCATGCCATCCAGTATCCGGTGGGCAATGAGACCCACACCCCGCATGGCATGGGTGTGGCGCTGTTGATGCCCTATGTGATGGAGTTCAATCGCCCCAACTGTGTGGCCACCTTTGCTCAGATCGGCCATGCCATCGGCCTGACCGGCACGGACGAGGAATTGTCGCACATGGTCATTGATGAAGTGGCCCGGCTGCTCAAGGACATCGGCATTCCGGTGACGCTGAAGGAATTGGGCCTGCCGGAAGACAAGCAGGACTGGACGGCGCAAAGCGCCATCGGCGCCACCCGCCTGGTCAACAACAATCCGAGGCCGCTGGATGTGGACGCCATGAAGGCGATCACCCGCGCCGCTTTCTCCGGCGACCGCTCGGCGCTTGCTTCCTGATTTCGTTAGCAGAGAGACAAATGACCAACACTGTTATAATCCCCGCCCCCAAAACCGGTCCCGCGCCTTTCCCGATTCCCACCGACCTTTGGATCGGCGGCAAATGGGTGGAAGGCTCGGCCAAGAAGCGCGTCGATGTGTTCGATCCTTCCACCGGCAAAAAGATCACCGACGTCGCCGACGGCGATGCCAATGACGCCCTGGCCGCGGTCGACGCCGCCGACAAGGCCGCCGCCGGCTGGGCTGCCACCACGCCGCGTCAGCGCGCCGAGATCCTGCGCAAATGCTATGAGAAGATCGTCGAGAATACCGAATGGCTGGCCTATCTGATCAGCCTGGAGAACGGCAAGGCGCTGCCCGACGCGCGCAGCGAAGTGCTCTATGCCGCCGAATTCTACCGCTGGTATGCGGAAGGATGCTGCCATGTGCTGGGCGAAGTCGCCATGGCGCCCGCCAGCGGCGCGCGCATTGTGGTGCAATACCAGCCGATGGGCATCGCACTGCTGATCACGCCTTGGAATTATCCGGCGGCGATGGCCACCCGCAAGATCGCGCCTGCGCTGGCGGCCGGATGCACCGTGGTGTTGAAACCCGCCACCGAAACCCCACTCACCGCCTTTGCCGTCGCCCAGATCATGCACGACTGCGGCGTGCCGGCGGGCGTCGTCAATGTCGTCACCACGTCCAAGGCCAGCGTCTTGTCCAAGGCGGTGCTGCACGATCCGCGGGTGCGCAAAGTTTCCTTCACCGGCTCGACCCAGGTGGGCCGCGCCCTGCTGCACGAAGCCGCCGACCAGGTGATTTCCTGCGCCATGGAGCTGGGCGGCAATGCCCCCTTCATCGTCTGCAAGGATGCCAGCCTGGGCGACGCGTTGGACGGCGCCATGCTGGCCAAGATGCGCAACAGCGGCGAGGCCTGTACCGCCGCCAACCGCTTCTATGTCCACAAGGATATCTACAAACCCTTCACCGACGGCATTGTGAAGCGGATGTCAGAGATCAAGCTGGGCGAAGCCACCGATCCGCAATCCACTCTGGGCCCGATGGTGAATGAGAAGTCCGTCGCCAAGATCGCCGAACTGGTGGACGATGCCGTGGCCAAGGGCGCCAAGCTGCTCTTGGGCGGCCAGCGCCTCAACCGGCCCGGTTATTACTATCCGCCGACCGTGCTGGCGGACGTGCCCGACAATGCCGACATGATCAAGGAAGAAATCTTCGGGCCGGTGGTTTCGCTGCAATCCTTCACCGACGAGGCCGAAGCTATCCGCAAGGCCAACGATACCGAGTACGGTCTGGCCGCCTATGTCTATACCCAGGACCTCAAGCGCGGCATGCAGATCTGCGAAAAGCTCGAAGCCGGCATGCTGGGGCTCAATCGCGGCCTGATGTCGGACCCGGCGGCGCCGTTTGGCGGCGTCAAGCAATCGGGCCTGGGCCGCGAAGGTTCCCACCATGGCCTGATCGAGTTTTGCGAGATCAAATACATCTCGACGAACTGGTAACCCACTTTCCCGTCGCCCTCGGCGTTGCTCGCCCACCAAGAAATGGGGCGTCATTTTGCAATGGAAACACCGCTTCAGAGCGCGGCCGAAATCGGGAAGGCAGAACGGGTCGTGATGATGGTCTCAAATGCTTCGCAGGACATCTATGATGGGAAGACGTGCGGCCCGTAGCGCCGGCAACAGGCCCCCAAACAGCCCGATCAGGACAGCCCAGACAACGCCTTGAACCATGAGGGCTGGCGTGACGGCGAGATGAAAAACAAGTTGCGTAAAGCCCGCGCCGAGCGCGTTGACGCCGTTTCCGTCGAAGAATATCCAAGCCAGCCCCGCCCCCAAAACGCCCCCT